>CAZGYC010000012.1:0-77759 GCA_964530015.1 uncultured Limnohabitans sp.
AAGCCCAATTTCCGGTTGGGATCGGAGTTTCTGTACCAAAATCCCCTGAGTTTGTGGTTGGACTTGTACGCTACCAGTTTGGAATCGTACACTTCCACCGGAAAAATCAGCGTGTCCCCCGAGAGGATCACCGAATCGGACACAAACAGGTCCCCGGCATTCCGATAGCTCAGGATGGGTGTGGATCCGTCATAGCGGATCGAGAAGTTAAAGGGGATTTCCTTTCCGTTTTCCGAAAAAACTCCCCGCCAGATTCCCTCAGAAAGCCGGGTATCGGAAGAGGAACAAGCGCCAAGCAAGGCCAGGATTCCAAAAATCGCCGCATGTCCATGCGATCTGAGCAGTCTTTTCGCCTGTCGAAAAGCTCGGTAAGGATTGGAAACCAGCAGATTGGATCTAAAAGGTGTGCTCATGGAGTGTCAGAAAAACAGGTTTTTAAAATAAAATTTGGGAAAGGAGTTGCCCTGCATCATCAGTTCCAAGGCCAGCTCCTCCTGATAGTCTGTGCTCTTGATGAAGAACCCTTCTTCCTCCGCCTGCTGGCGACCGGTCCTTGGCGCAGCCCTCTTCTTGCCGTATTTTCGGACGGAATGTCTCATGCTGTCTTGGATCTTAGTGACTTGTAAGAATGAGATTGAAGAAACTCCCTGACAATGGCACTGAAATACCAGGGATTGTCCTTCATGCTGAAATGGCCGGAAAACCGGATGACTTCAAGATTGAGGTTGGAGTCGCCGAGACTCGACCAATCGACAAACTTTTCTTTTGAAAAAAAGCGGTCAGACTCTCCGGTAATCATCAAGAAAGGCGTTCGCTTGAGCACTTCTTTTGCCTCATTGAGGAAACTCAACTGGCAAAAAACCTGATCAAACCAAAATGTGGAATGTTCTGTTGAACCCCGCTTTCTTTTTCCGGCCAACACTTGGTGCAATTGGTCAAAGGAAGACTTGTCCTGGATCGCAGAAGGCAAATTGGCCAGGATCAGTTTGGTGACCCGCTGGGGATGGATGGCTGCCAGCCTCAATCCTATCCAGGAACTGACCGAATGCGCCAGGACGGCGTAGCGGTCAATGGAAAGTTCCTCCAGCAAATTTTCCAGGTAGCAGATCGGATCAGGACTTCCCGCCTGCCGCTCCAGAACCGACCTGGAAAACGAGGGAATGATCAACGTAAAATTGGAGGACAACAGCTCAAGCGTATTTTCCCAGTCATCCGTGGCACCGCCCAAAATCAGGAGCTTGGGGCCATTTCCAAGGATTCGAAAACGGTAATACTTACTTGATTCTGATTTGGGTCGTATATTCTCAAAATTATTTATCATATTATTTATACCTTTTTAGTATGATATTATTCTTAAAAATTACCTCTTTGGGTAAAGAGGTTTAGATACACTAGTTGATATAAAGAGCTATCTGCTCTTCTACCTGATTGAATGCCTGTTGGAAATCAGCCCGGATATCATCAATGTGCTCTATTCCCACCGACACCCTGACTAAGCCAGGCCGAACCCCTGCGGCGGTTTGCTCCACTTCGGAAAGCTGCTGGTGGGTGGTCGCGGCCGGTTGGATGACCAGCGTTTTTGAATCGCCGACATTTGCCAAATGGCTGACCAGGTTCAGGCTGTCGATGAGTTTGTTTCCCGCTTCGGCACCGCCGATGATCTGAAAACTCAAAACGCCTCCCGAGCCGTTTCTCAGGTATTTTTTCCCCAGCTCATAATAGGGACTGCTCTTCAGTCCGGGATAGTTTACGGATTCTACCAAGGGGTGATTTTCAAGCCACCTGGCCAAGATGATCGCATTGTCCGAAATCCGTTGCACCCGAAGCGAAAGCGTCTCCAGCCCCTGAAGCAACAGAAATGAATTAAAAGGACTCAAGGCGGGTCCAAAGTCTCTCAGTCCTTCTACCCTCGCTCTGATCGAAAAAGCAATGTTGGGCAAACCCAGCGGATTTCCTTCCCCAAACACATCCCAAAAGACCAAACCATGATAACCCTCAGACGGCTCGGTAAACTGTTTGAATTTCCCGTTGCCCCAATTGAAGTTCCCGGCATCCACGATCACGCCTCCTATAGAAGTGCCATGACCGCCTATCCATTTGGTCGCAGACTCCACCACCACATTGGCTCCGTGGTCTATGGGTCTGAAGAGGTATCCACCGGCTCCAAACGTGTTGTCCACGATCAAAGGGATGTCATGGAATTTGGCAATGGTGGCGATTTCTTCAAAATCCGGAATATTAAAACCCGGGTTTCCGATCGTTTCCAAATAGATCGCTTTGGTCTGAGCATCAATCAAAGATGAGATGGAAGCCGGGCTGTCCCCGTCGGCAAACCTGGCCTCAATTCCCAGTCGCTTAAATGCCACTTTGAATTGGTTGTAAGTGCCTCCGTAGAGAAAAGACGTGGAAACAAAATTGTCCCCTGCCTCCAGGATATTGTTCAGAGCGAGAAACTGCGCCGCCTGCCCGGAAGCCACCGCCACTGCCGCCACTCCACCTTCCAAGGCAGCAATCCGCTTTTCAAAAACATCCGTGGTCGGATTCATGATCCTCGTGTAGATGTTTCCAAACTCCTTCAAGGCAAACAGATTGGCACCATGCTCCGCATTGTTGAAAACATAGCTGGTCGTCTGATAGATCGGTACGGCCCTGGAATTGGTGGCTTTGTCCGGCTCTTGTCCAGCGTGTAGCTGGAGGGTTTCGAATCGATAATCTTGTGTTGGCATAGTCTCGAAAGGTTAATTATGGGACAAGGTTAATGAATCAAAAACAGAAAAACAATTATTCCTATCGGTTTTATAGGAATTATTTTTTTCCAAGGATCAACTCCCGGTAAACCTGCTTTGCGGGAAGGGTGAAAACGAGCAGAATTCCCATCAAACAGGCCAAAGCGCCATTCCGGTCCAGGTATTCCAGTTCGACTGCCAGCAGGACAAAAAGGAAAACCCGAAAGAATTCCAAATAATAGACCCACCTTTTCTGCTCCAGGATGGCACACACATTTATCAGTGAAAAAAAGACCAGCAAGCCGGCAAGCCATTTGAACTCCAAAGTCAAACCGGGATAAATCTTGGTGATCCATACGAGACACCCCAGCAGCACGCCCATTTGGATGACGACGTACGCCTTTCCAGCGAGGGTCTGTTCTCCGGGAGCCTGCTGGATCGCGAATGTATCCCTGCCATCCGACGCACACTCCGGATCCAGGGAATCCGGCCTGGAGAAAAGCATCCTTGCCTTTTTTATCAGCGAAGGCTCGGCTTTTATCGCTGACCAAAGTTCAACCGAAAAATGGAAATGCCCCCAGAGAAAGGAATAGCTGTCCAAAGGTTTGACCAATCCGTATTTAACAGGTATCGTCTCCTCCTGGAATGTGCCGAACATCTTGTCCCAAAAGACAAAGATATCCCCATAGTTTTTGTCCAGGTATTCGGGATTGGAGGCATGGTGTACCCGGTGATGGGATGGGGTGATCAGGACTTTTTCGATCCATCCCAGTTTGCCGATCAGTTGCGTGTGGGTGAAAAACGAATACCCCCCATGGATCAGCAAGATGGAAACCACCATGTCTGGGCCAAAGCCAAAAATCGGCAAGGCACACCAAAAAACAGTTCGGAACAGGGACTGCAGCAAGGTGATCCTGGCGGCAACGGTCAGGTTAAACTCCTCGCTCTGATGATGGACCACATGGGCAGCCCAAAACAGATTCACCTCATGCCCCAGTCGGTGGTACCAGTACCAGACAAAATCCGTAGCCGCCAGCAGGACTATCCAACTGATCCAGTGGGAAGGGATCGAAAACAGGGACAGGTTTTCGTGGATCCACACAAAAAGCCCGTAGAATACCGCGGACGAAAACAAATAGCAGAACCGTTCCCAAATCCCCACACTGAGGTTGGCAACACTGCTTTCAAACTTGAAAACCCCTTTCCGCCCGGATCCCAGTGCAAAAAGGTACTCTATTCCGATGAAGAACAAAATGAGCGGAATCAAGAGGTAGGTGTAGCTGATCATGAAGCAAAAATAATTTATTTCATATTTATTATACCGTTTTAGTATGATTTATTATTTTGGTGCAGTCAAATGGTCGAGAGGTTAGGCAATGGTCAGCAAAACCATGAACGGGGGTTCGATTCCCCCTTTGACTTTCTTTGGAGGATACTGGATAAAAGCATAGGAAAGCTCCGCTTTCTATTCCTATTGATTTTTCATGAGGCTGAGATTAGCCTTCCGCAAAAACACTTGACTTCGGGGTCACTTTGCCATGCTGACAGGGGACATTTTGATTGCTGTAAACAAATCCGGGAATGGACTATGTTTCCCATCAGCCCTGCAAGATTCACAATAATTTATCAATGATCTGAATGGGAGCCTGAAACGAATACACGTCTTCATCATCAAGATATACTTGGGATACCAGTTCCAGTTCGAAGATAAGTCCCATCACAAAAACCTGTTCCATCTTGAGATCATGATATAGGTTATCGAATTTCCTTTCCCCGGAAAGACGGATGCCGTATTGGTGAAACACTTGAATGATCCTGCGGATTTTGGAAAAATTATTCATTAGGCAGTACTAGTTTAAATGGGCTTTGAATTTCATGGTCAATCATCCTGGGTAGGACAACTGAACAAGCCACTACCCCTATTCAAAAATTCCTGCCTTGGGGTAATTGCTGTGGTTTTAATTTCTTGTTGAAAGAAATATGAAACCATTTAAAACTTTGCCATTCATTTAGTTAAAACTCCCAAACCATATCTTCATTTAACGTTTCTTTGTTTTGAAGGAACCAATTTCCAAGGCTTGGCGATTCCATCAATTGGTTTGAACATCGTTTTTATTTGCGGGAAATTCCAAATGAAGATCCGAAGCATGTTGAATTTTGACAGCCGTTTCAATTCAGGATTAGGAAGTTCAGCGATCCAACTCAAGCCGGGAAAGCCTTTCATTCAGTACCGCCTCATATTTTTCCCTATTTTCTTCAGAAAGAAAGGACTTGTTGATCCATTCCCCAGCGACTCCGATTTTATCCCTAAATCTGGAGAATGCCCGTTCGATCTGTCTTTTTGTAAGTCCAAGTGTTTCCCCCAATGATTCAAAATCCTGCTTGTTGAATTTCCGTTTCTTTCCCTGCAGGCTCAAAGCCAATTCTTCGGGATCCTCAGGCAGTAAAATGGTCACATTTAAAAGATCATAAGCAGGTGCCAAGGTCCAGCCCAATTTATTTTGAATCAAAGAAAAATTCTTGAGGTGCATGTCATTGTTTCCTGTCAGGAAAGAGAACAAAGTCAGCTCGAAGAAATAAAGCGCATCCAGCAAGGGCGAATCGGTAAAGCTCAGGATTGCTTTTCCGATCTTTTCCATCGATCCCCTGTACTTGTCAAAGGCATCCAAAATCTGGAACATATCCAGCATATGGATCTTTTCACCAGCATCAGTTCGGTCAATTCTTTTGGTGAGGTAGGCCAATTCTCCCGACTGGAGCCGGATTAGGCTTGACGGCACAACATTTAACCCAAAACTTTCTGCAATTCTCATGGTCAGATGTTCGTTTTCCGGCATCTGGGGATAATTGGTTGTCGGGGGTTTTAGAATAAACCTTCCTCCCAAAGCACCGACAACTGTGAGCCTTCCATCAGAATTATTCTTCTGTTTCTCAATGATTGAAAGAGAAAGCTTGGGTTGAACGCCCGGGACGGCCACACTTCGCTGGACCACCTCTCTGGCCAATTCAGCCATCTCGTCCAGGGAATAAGGCAGACTGGGAGCCACCGAGCGCCCGAAAAATTCCTTTGCGCAGACAGGATGAAAATCCGTACCCTCTCCCATTGGTCCGTAGCAGTACAGGCATTTATCCATCAGCCTTTTCTTTGGGTTCAACAGGTTTTACGCTTACGGCTCCGATACAATTTTGACAACAGGCCAGGAGCAATCCCATCCGGTCATTGGGATTGATCTTCCAACTTTCAGCAGCGATGTCCAACAACCATCCTTCTGGTATCAACCCGTCAAAAAAAGGAAACAGCCTGGATGACCTGTAGGGCTGTATTCTTACCGGCATGGAAAAAACCAGAAAATCACCGGCATGGTCTCTGGCGTAATCCCCGTCATATTCAAAGACATATTCCCCCTCGACCGTCTCCTGGATCAAACCGGCAAAATTGTCCTTGTAATAAACTTCTCCCTTTCTCATTCCTTTATATCTGTTGATTTCACGGGGGCCAGCTCATGGCCAAACATGCCAAGAATCAGATTTACCTTATCCAGGTTAAGATTCGTTTTTCCCTGTTCCACTTTCCTCAGCACCGTCAAAGCGACTCCTGACCGATCAGCAAACTCTTCTTGGGTCAGACCGGTCAATTTTCTCCTTTCCTTTACAAACTCAGCAAGTGCTCTCATTTTGGAAGTCGTTTCAAAATTATACGTAAATACATATACAAATGTACTTATTTTAATTTTTATATGCAAAATGATATAATAAATTGATTCAAAATATTTTTATATGCAAATAAATATAATTTACTACAACGAATATGATTGGTTATAGTAATGATTCGATTTCCCCTTTGACTTTCTTTGAATCAGAAGGGCCAAGGCCACCGAAAAACCCTCCTTCCCTCGCAGGGATCTTTTTTGAAAACAAAATCCCCTGCCGGTTTTTCCGAAAATCTCCCGAGACACGGGGCGCGGCAGACATCGCGTATCAGATCCCCAACATCCGACAAAACCCCAAATTCAGATCCTGATGACGTTTCCATCAAATTTTCGATTGAAATCGCCTGTTTTGGGACACGGAGTGCTTTCCACGGATATCTTCGAAAATGAATTTTTTTTTCTGCCCCTGTTTGGATTTGGAAAAGTAAATCTATATTTGCCCATATTTCCTATCTGTTTGATAGGGTTTATAGTACTAATGGTATTAATAGAGTATTCAAACCAAGCCTATCCTTATCCTCATGAAAAAAAATCTACTCCTTCTCTTTGCAAGCTTCGCACTGCTGAATTTGGCTTTCGGGCAAGCTGAAATCAAGGGAAAAGTGAATGACTCCGCGGGCCAGCCGCTATTCGGTGCCACCGTGGTCATCAAAGGAACCAACACTTTTTCCCTAACAGATGAAAAAGGCGATTTCTCCCTGGTCTCTCCCGATGAAAAGCCCGTGACTCTTCAGGTTAACTTTGTCGGTTTCAAGGAAACCCTGGTTGATGTTGCTTCCACTCCATCCGCTCCCCTTGTGATCAAGTTGGCTGAGGATCTGGAACTTGCAGAAGTCCTGATCACAGCCCGCCGAAGAACCGAGGAGGTACAGAAAGTGCCCATTCCCATCTCTGTCGTGGGTGGGCCCAAGATCGAAGAATCGGGGTCTTTCAATGTCAACCGGATCAAGGAGCTCGTTCCCACGGTCCAGCTTTACTCTTCCAATCCAAGAAATACCACGCTGAATATCAGGGGACTTGGATCCACCTTCGGCCTGACCAATGACGGGATTGACCCCGGTGTGGGCTTTTATGTGGATGGGGTCTATTTCGCAAGGCCGGCCGCGACCACCTTGGATTTCATCGACATCGAACAAATTGAAGTCCTGAGAGGTCCGCAGGGGACGCTCTTTGGAAAAAACACCACTGCGGGAGCGTTTAACATTTCTACCCGACTGCCAAGCTTCACACCCGGAGGCACCGTGGAACTGAGCTATGGAAACTACGGCTTCGTCCAGGCAAAAGCCTCCGTCACCGGACCCCTGTCGAAAAGTCTGGCAGCACGGGTGTCTTTCTCCGGCACCCAGCGAAACGGAACCGTTGAAAACATTGTCAGCGGAAAATACATCAACGACATGAACAACCTGGGATTCCGGGGCCAATTGCTCTACAATCCGTCGAGCAAAGTAGAAATCATCCTGTCCGGAGATGCAAGCTCCCAACGACCTGATGGCTATGCCCAGGTCGTGGCCGGAGTCGTGGAAACCCAGCGTGCGCCGTATCGCCAATTTGAGCAAATCATCGCCGACCTGAACTACGACCTGCCCACCAGAAATGCCTACGAAAGGATTGTGGACCACGATACTCCCTGGAGGTCAAACAATGACCTGGGCGGGATTTCATTAAATGCGGATATTCAGCTTGGAGCAGGCACTTTGACCTCGACTACTGCGTGGAGATACTGGAACTGGGGGCCATCCAACGACCGTGATTTCACCGGACTGCCTGTGCTCTCACTCTCCCAAGCCCCCTCCAAGCATGAGCAATTTTCCCAGGAAATCAGATACGCCGGGGATTTTTCCAAAAAACTGAGCGGGGTATTTGGGGTGTTTTACCTCAGCCAAAATCTGAAAACCACTCCTTACCACACCGAAGAATCCGGGGCAGCGCAATGGAGATTTTCACAAAGCACCACCAGTCCGCTCTGGGCTACACCGGGTCTGCTGGAAGGATATGGGATCAGAACCACTTCGACTTTGGAATCCACCGGAGCCGCCCTTTTTGGGCAGTTGGATTGGGCCATTACGGAGAAACTCCATTTCCTCCCCGGAGTCCGCTTCAACTATGACAAAAAGGACGTCAATTACGATCGGATAACCTATGGTGGGCTCGAAACAGACGACCCGGCATTGTTGGCCATCAAGCGCACGGTCTATTCCCCACAAAGTTTCGTGGCAAATGTGGAAGACCAGAACTGGTCCGGACAGGCTACCCTGGCCTATCAGTTCAATGACAAGATCAATGCATTCACCACCTTCTCGACCAGCTACAAGCCGGTTGGGATCAACCTGGGCGGTCTTCCAGCCGTGGCGGGACAACCACTCCTGGAGTTGGCCGAAGTCAAGCCCGAATATGTCAAGCATTATGAGATTGGGATCAAAACATCCCCTACCAAAGGATCTACCCTGAACCTGGTATTCCACAACACCAATATCGAGGACTATCAAACCGTGGTACAGACCGCAGAGGTCGGGGTAAACCGCGGCTACCTCGCCAATGCAGACGAGGTAAGGGTACTTGGATTGGAGCTCGACGGGACTTTCCGGATCAGCTCGGGATTGACCTTGAACGGCTCCTTGGCCTATACTGACGCGATCTACGTGTCCTTTCCAAATGCCCCCGTACCCTTGGAGGAGACCGGCGGTGAGTCGGCCTTCAAGGACATTTCTGGCGGCAGGCTGCCGGGCGTCTCCAAATGGGCCGGGACTTTCGGCGCGGAATACTCCAAGCCTGCCAAGTTTTTCGGCAAATCGGGAAGCTTCTACCTCGGATCCGATGTCTTTTTCCGTTCTGAGTTTTCTTCCAGCCCCTCGCCTTCCCAGTTTCTGAACATCGACGGCTATGCCCTGGTCAATGCCAGAATCGGCTACCGGGTCAGCCAGGGCTTTTCGGCAAGCATCTGGTCCAGGAATCTGCTGAACCAGGATTACTACGAGCAATTGCTGCCTGCGGCCGGAAACGCCGGGCACTATGCCGCGGTATTGGGCGATCCAGCCACCTATGGCGTCACCTTGAGATATGGGTTTTGAAAATTTAATTTGGGTTTGTTGTTAAAGTGAAAGGCCGGGCAAAAATGCCCGGTTTTTTTTTCACAACCTTCAATTAGGTGTATGTGCCGTTTTCAATGGAAATCCGCGAAAAACGGAAACTAGCTCCCGGATTCACCGGGGCTTATTTTTTGTTTCCCAAATCCGTTTTTTTCAACAGTTCAGGGTGGAATGAAACCATCAGATAGCTCCAGACCGGCATGTCTGTAGCGCTTTTGATTTTATTCAAAAAAACCATCGAACCGGTAGGAAACAAAAAACTTAAGCCAAAATTCAGATCCCAGTTTGGGGAAGGTTTGAAAGTCAACGAAAGGTCAATTTCTGAGCCCAAGTATTGATCAGCTTGGTTTTTTGAACTGTCAACCAACGGAAATTGGGAGAAAAACAAATGAGAATCTGCTCTCGCCCCCAACCTTGAGCTGATTCGCTGAAGGATAAACAGATAAGGATTGACCAAACCGCTTGAATGGACATCGGTAGGGAACCTTGTGAAAAAATTCATATTGCCCATAAATTTCCACGCAACCCCATAGAGCGGCACAAATGATTTGAAATATTCAGAAGGATTGGAAAGGTCATCCCCACTCAGAATTTCAGTCCCCAGCCGAACGGTGGTATTCCGGATTTGATGCCTGAATTCGGGTTGCAAATAATAGGCGTGGATAGTTTGGCCAAAAAGTGTCTTTCCGTTCTGAAGAAATGCATTTACAGTGAAATAATTCCTGCCTGTCAAGTACTCAAGTCTTCCGCCTGTTGTCATCCGCTCATGCTGGTTTCTATCCTCATCTTCAAATGAGTCCAAAGCCAGGATGGTGGTCAGGGTAAACCGCTCACCTATTTTGGATTTCAAATGGTGCAGGAGCATGTATTTGTACCTATGGGATGCCACCGGCGAATACATTGGATCAAACCTGTCGGAATAAGTTCTGCCAAACATCCAGGAAAAATCGGTTTGCGTTTTTGTACCCGTATAAAAAATCCTGATTCCCTCGTGCGCCCTGCTTTGCTGTGCCCAGGGCGCATCCGAAAATATCCGTCCATTGTCCAACAGAAGGCGTTGCCTTCCGATTCTGGCTGAGAATTTTCGGTACTTGAGCTGCAGAAACAGCTCGTAAAAGCCCACATTGGCCACAGTAGAGGGTGTTCCGCCTTTTCCAAAAAGATGGATTTCCTGAAAAGAAGCCAGGACATCCAGGTGTTTCGAGCTAAAATCCAGTGTCAGCCTATGTCTTTGACTTACAAACAACTCGGGATCCAGCGAGTCTGCCTGGCTGAGCCTGAAATTTCTGCGAAACTCGGCACGCGGACGAATCTCCAAGTCCAACTTTAGCAGGTTTTGAGCCGGTTCATTTTCCTGGGAAAAACCAACCCCCAAAGACACAAAAAATATCACTGATGTGACAATCTCTTTTCTTTTGATTGTTTTCCAGCAGGGATTCACTGTTTTTTTGGAGTACATTGACCGTAGGAAACTGGATTTAGTGTCTGGCTAATAGCCAGGTAAAACGTCCGGATACGCAGAAAAATGATCAAAACCCCTACTGCGATCATCAAATATTTTGGCTTTGCCAGTTTGCTGATATAGGCTGCGAATGGTGCTGCAATGATTCCACCCAAAACCGGAGCAAGACTCAGCTCTTTGAGAAAAACAAAAAAAAGTGGGTGTACCGGTCAGTGACACAGAAAAACCCACAAAATTGCCTGTACCGATGGCATCTGCAAATCCTCCTTTGGTCGCCAGGATGGGCATAGTTCTGCTTTCCCGGTTGAATTTTGCGGCATGCTTCTTTCTTACTTTTCTCAGAATCACGATTCTCATCACAAACAGGTAAAGTGCAATGACAGGTTTGAGCAGGTCACCATCCACATTTTCCAGTGGGAAATCCCAGAAGCCAAACTGGTAAATACCTGTGCAATATACACCCAAGCCGAGGCTGTCGCGGGGGGAATTCCAATCCCCAACAAAATGGAATTACTGCTTACTCCATAGGGCTTCAAGGGCTTGACAGGGCATATCAAAAGTAGCCAAAAAAATTATTTATCCTATCGAATATATAGGAATAGTGGATTAAATTAGGGAATAAGCTTGGACCTTGGTACAGGTAAAAATACGATTATACGCTTTTCTGCCAGTAGCAAAAGTCCGTTCTAACTACGGGAAGGATGCTTCGGTACCGCTCAACACAAGAAGCCGGATACAGATGCTTCGACTCCGCTCGGCACGGGAGACCCCGCCACGTCGGGCAGGCGAAGAAGTGAAAACCGAAAGTAGCGGACACACATATTAAAAATTTAATTTTGATTTGTTGTTAAAGTGAAAGGCCAGGCAAAAACGCCCGGTTTTTTTGTTCCGGTTTTAGTCCGCCAGCCGGGAAAAAACCGATCAAAACATGGCAAAAATCATGTGGACTGAAAACGAAAATAATGACTGCCTCATTCAAATTTTCTTATCTTAAGACGCAAAACAGCCCTTGAGCCATGGATTTATCCTCAGTTTTTTCTTTAGACGGAAAAGTCGCCCTTGTCACGGGGGCCAGTAAAGGCATCGGTTTTGGCATTGCGGAAATCTTCGCTGCCGCCGGAGCCAAAGTCGTCATCAGCAGCCGCAAACAGGACCTGCTGGACGAAAAGGCCCACCAACTCAAAACCCGGGGATATGAAGCCTGCGGGATTGCCTGCAATGTCAGCAACATGGACGAACTTTCGCTGCTGGTCCAAAAGACCGTCGAAAAATACGGCACGATAGACATCCTGGTCAACAATGCGGCCGTGAATCCGGTTTTTGGACCAGTCCACGAGACCAGCCTGGAAGCTTTTGACAAGATCATGGCCGTCAATGTGAAAGCTCCATTCGAGCTTTGCCGCCTTTGCTTTCCCCACTTGAGAAAATCCTCCGCCGCCTCGGTGATCAATATTTCCTCCATTGGTGGCCTGAGTCCCGAAACTGGCCTTGGAATCTATTCGGTGTCCAAAGCCGCATTGATTTCCCTAACGAAGGTTTTTGCCAAAGAATGGGGCGAGGCCCAGATCCGCGTCAATGCCATCTGTCCCGGACTGATCGAGACCAAATTTTCCGAACCGCTCTGGTCCAATGAAAAAATCATGAACAAGTTGCTCCAACAGCTTTCGATCAAACGGACCGGGACCCCTACCGAAATCGGGCTGATGGCACTTTACCTTGCGGCTTCGGCTTCCTCCTACACGACGGGTGCGGTTTTCACTGCCGACGGTGGATTTACGATTTAAGAGTGGTATGGCCTCCTCTCGGATTTTTGCGGAAGAGTTTTTTTCCCTTCTTGAAAAGTACCGGAAATTCGTTGAAACGGAACTGTTTCCGATAGATCTTGGTGTGGTTCGGGGGCCTTTTCGGAGCTACCTCCCCCAGCTCGGCTCGCTTCGCCAAAAAGCAATACAGCTCGGACTTTTTGCCCCGCATCTTTCGAAAAATGACGGTGGGCTCGGACTGAACCTGGTTCAGTTTGCGCAGGTATCCGAGATCCTGGGACAAAGTCCGATTGGCCACTATGTCTTCAACTGCCAGGCCCCGGATATCGGAAACATGGAGTTGCTGCATCTTTTTGGTTCGGCGGATCAAAGAGAAAGATGGCTCAAGCCGCTCCAGAAAGGCCAAATCAGAAGCTGTTTTGCCATGACGGAACCCGAATACGCAGGAAGCAATCCGGTTCATCTGGGTACATCCGCCATTCGGGAAGGCGGGTTTTATCGGATCAACGGCCACAAATGGTTTACCACTGCGGCAGACGGAGCCGCTTTTGCCATCGTGATGGCCGTCACCAATCCAGATGCTGACTCTCCCTACCAGCGGGCCAGCATGATCATTGTGCCCACGGACACGCCCGGGTTCAAACTCATCCGAAACATTCCCGTCATGGGCGAGGCCGGGGAAGACTATCTTTCCCATGCCGAAGTGAAATTTGAAGATTGCCTGGTGCCCGCAGCGCATCTCATCGGGGAGGAAGGCCGGGGATTTGCCTTGGCACAGGAGCGTCTCGGCCCCGGACGAATCCACCACTGCATGCGCTGGATCGGAATCTGCGAGCGGGTGTTTGACCTGATGTGCCAAAGGGCGGTCTCCAGACAACTGGACCACGGCAAGCCTCTGGCCGAAAAACAAACCGTACAAAACTGGATCGCCGAAAGCCGGGCAGAAATCAAGGCCAGCCGGCTGATGGTTTTGGACACTGCGGAAAAAATGCAGCTCCACGGCGCAAAAGCCGTCCGGGAGGATATCTCCACCATCAAATTCTTTGTGGCGGACGTCCTGATGAAGGTGATCGACCGGGCCATCCAGGTTCATGGTGCCCTGGGAATTACAGACGACACGCTGCTTTCTTTTTGGTACCGCCACGAGCGGGGGGCTCGGATCTACGACGGACCGGACGAGGTCCACAAGGCGGCATTGGCCAAAAGCATCCTAAAAAATTACAAGCGCCATGATTGACAAGATGGATTTTTCGGGACTCAAGGCACATCTCGAAGAAAAACTCTTCTGGAAACAGGATTCCATTGAGCTCACGCCCCTTTCGGGAGGCTATTCCAACCTGACTTTTCTGCTCCAAACACCAAAAGGAAAGTTTGCATTGCGAAGGCCTCCCTTTGGCGACAAAATCGCAAAAGCGCACGACATGGTCCGGGAATGCCGCGTTTTGGAAGGGCTCTATTCGGCAGGCTATCGCAAATCCCCCAAGCCTGTCTTCCTTTACGAGGACGACCACCTGCTCGGCGTGCCGTTTTTCATCATGGATTTTGTAGAAGGGCTCGTGCTGCAGGACAAAATCCCCGAGGGAATCAGTCTGGACGCGGATGGCTTTCGGGCACTTTCCAAAAATACGCTGGACAGTCTGGTCGAACTTCATTTACTGGAGCTGAACCATTCGGGGTTGATCCATCTCGGCAACCCCAACGGATATGTCAGACGACAGGTCGATGGCTGGATAGACCGATACCACAGAGCCCGAACCAATGAGCTTCCGGAGATGGAAAAAACAGGAGCCTGGCTGCAGGCAAACATTCCCCCGACGGAAAATACCGCTTTCATCCACAACGACTTCAAGTACAACAACCTGGTTTTGAACCCGGAAAATCTCTCGGAAATCAAAACTGTACTGGATTGGGAAATGGCAACGATCGGAGAACCCCTGATGGATCTGGGGACTTCACTGGCCTACTGGATGCAGGCCGACGATCCGGATATCCTGAAGCAATTCAACCTGAGCCACCTGCCGGGAAACCTGACCCGAAAAGAAGTGATCGAGTACTACGACATCCGAACTCCCTTTGACCTCCGCGATATCCTGTTTTATTATGTCTTTGGGCTTTACAAAGTCGGCGTGATTGCCCAGCAGATCTACCGGAGGTTTGCCCAAGGACATGCGAAAAACCCGAGATTTGCGGCTTTTATCCAAGTGGTGGAGGCCAATGGAATCAAAGCCGAAAAGGCAATTCTCACCGAAACGATTTAGCGATGCCCCTACAAATCCTCTGCATCCTGGGAGCCGGCACACTGGGAACCCGGGTAGCCCTCCAGGCAGCCATCTCTGGTTTTGATGTAAAAGTTTTTGACATCAAGGCCCAAGCGTTGGATTCTTCACTTTCATTGATGGGAAGACTGTTGAAGCAGCAGGCCAAACTTGGACAACTGAATGAAGCTCAGTTTGATGAGATTATCGGCCGAATCCAATTTACCCTTGATCCTGCGGAGGCAATTGGGAATGCGGATTTGGTCTGTGAAAGTGTGACCGAAGAACTCGAGATTAAAAAAGAGGTCTGGGTTCAATTTGGACAATTAGCTCCTGAAAAAACCTGGTTTACGACCAACACTTCTTTTCTGCTGCCCTCCTCGCTGGCCGAGGCCTCCGGCAGGCCGGAGAGGTTCTGCGCATTTCACTTTCACGATGTGTTCTATTCCCGTGTCGTGGATATCATGCCCCATCCGGGTACCTTGCCCGAGATGGTTCCCCTGTTGCAAGCGTTGGGGAAAAGACTCAACCAGGTTCCGGTTTTGGTCAAAAAAGAAAATCCCGGCTACATCTTCAATGCCATGCTGATCACTGTGCTGGGAGCTGCAGGAAAGATTTTGACTAATGAAGTGGCGTCGATCGAAGACATCGACCGCTCTTGGATGGTCAATTTCCACATGCCGGTGGGTCCATTTGGCATCATCGACTCGATAGGACTGGATACGGCCTGGCATGTGGTCAGCAGGCAACCGGGCAGATCCTCCCGGGATTTTGCAGCATTGCTCGAGTCTTATATAAAAGAAAATAAGCTCGGAGAAAAGACCGGAGAAGGCTTTTACACGTATCCCAATCCAAGGTTTAGGGATGCTGATTTTATCAAATAAACCTGAATTTCAGGTACTTGATCTTCTCCCCTTTTTCAGAAAACAGCTTCTCGTACCGGGTTTTGATGCCGTGATGGTCATCCTTCATGTCACTTTGGTAAAAATCAGCCGTAAAAGCCAGCACTTCGATGTCTTCCCGTCCCCTGACCAATTCCAGGGTATAGTCAAACAGTCCGGTATTGTCTGTCTTGAAATGGACGATTCCACCGGCCTTGATCATCGGCTTGTACATCTCCAAAAACTTCGGGGAAGTCAGTCTTCGCTTTTCGTCTCCGTCCCGCGGAAATGGGTCCGGAAACGTAATCCAAAGCTCGGAAATCTCTCCTTCGGCAAAAAAATCCTCCAGTTGCTGGATCTGGGTTCGCAAAAAAGCCACGTTTATGATTCCCTCGGCAGTTGCCGTGGAGCTACCTTTCCAGATTCGGCTGCCTTTGATGTCCACACCGATAAAATTCTGTTCCGGGTATTCCCTGCCCAAACCCACGGTGAATTCTCCGCGGCCACAGGCCAATTCGACGACGATGGGATTGGGATTTTGGAATTGTTTTTCGTTCCAGTGGCCTTTGATTTCTTCGAAAATCGGCTTTCCGGCTTGGATTACATTGGGGTTTAATTCGTTTTCGGCAAAGCGAACCAGCTTTTTTCTGCTCATTTAAAGGTCGTCGATTTCTGCGACCACAAAAGTACTGCCTCCCACAAATATCAGGTCATCCCGCCCGGCATTTTTTCGGGCAAAGTTCAAGGCTTCGTTCACATTCGGGACGGTCTCCCCCCTCAGTCCAAACCCAGCCGCTTTTTCCGCAAGCTCGGAAGCAGACAAAGCCCTCGGCAGGTTCGCCTGACAAAAGACATATTCCGCTTCTCTGGGCAAAAGCTCCAGGATCTTTGAAACATCCTTGTCCTGCACCATTCCGACGACCATCCAAAGCCTCTGATAGGAATACGTGTTCAACTGGGCAAGAATCTCCCGGATTCCAGGTTCGTTGTGACCGGTGTCGGCGATGACCGTCGGATTTTCGCCCAACACCTGCCATCGCCCCTTCAATCCGGTCAATTCGATGACTTCTGCCAAGCCTTTTTCGACCGCATCAGCGGGAATCTCCCAGCCCTGCCTTTTCAACTGATCCAGGGATTCCAGGATTCCGGGCAGGTTGAACCGCTGGTAGTCTCCCTGCAACCCGAACTTGATCTCTGCCTTCTTCCCTTCTTTTTCCACCGAAAAAATGGATCGGTTGCCAATCGAAGCTGTTTTTTCCACCCGGATCTTTTGGTCTGCAAAAAGAACGGGGGCATCCATTTCTTTTGCCTTCTGAAGAAAAACATCGACAGTTTCTTCCTGGGTCTGGCTGATGACCACCGGAATTCCGGCCTTGATAATCCCAGCTTTTTCCCCGGCTATCTCCGGCAAAGTTTCCCCCAAAAACTGGACATGGTCCCAGCCGATATTGGTGATCACACCGAGCTCGGGTAGCAAGACATTGGTGCTGTCATACTTTCCACCCATTCCCACTTCCACAACAGCGATATCGACTTTCTCTTTTGCAAAAAGCCAAAAGGCCATCCCCACGGTCATCTCGAAGAAACTTGGTTGGAGCTGGTCGAGGATCTCCTTGTTTTCGGCCACAAACTGCACCACAGCCTCCTCGCCGATCTCCTGGCCGTTGATGCGGATCCGCTCGGTAAAAGACTTGAGGTGTGGGGAGGTATAGAGTCCGGTCTTGTATCCTGCGGATTGCAGGACGGCGGCAAGGGCATGTGAGGTACTGCCCTTTCCGTTTGTTCCGGCGACGTGGACGGATTTGAATCTTCGCTCCGGATTTCCCAGATGGGCGCAAAGTGCCAGGGTATTGTTGAGGTCTTTTCTGAATGCCGACGCGCCTACCCGCTGAAACATGGGAAGCGCATGAAAGAGGTAATCCAGCGTTTCTCGGTAATTCATTTTTAATCAACCTTGATCACAAAGGTGATTTTTCCGGTCGAAAAATCAGCGGGGGTGCCGCCTTGTTTTTTGAAATTGATCTGGTTGACCACTTGGCGGTAATAGGCCAGGACGTCGTTGGACACGTTGTATTCCAAAGGAACCGCCTGCACCACGCGTCCACCGTCGTCGATGGTGATCTTGAAGACGATCCGTCCGTTTCGGGTGGAAATCTGGTCGTTGATGTTCGGACGGGAAGCGAAGTCCCAGCCCGCCAGGTCCAGGCTGTAACCAGCCCCGGAAGCGGTTCCTTTTCCACTTCCTTCACCCATGATCGCACGGCCATCCACGGTACCGGTGGGCCGGCCTTCATCCCCTTTGGCATTGGAAGAGCCCTGAGCTCCACCGGATGCCGGTGTGGTGCTTTTTCCAGCCGTCCCTCCTGCCCCGAATATCGCCCGCTGGTCGATTTTGGGCTGTTCCGGTGCTTTTTGGACGGTTTCTTCCGCTTCGGATTTGGCCGGAGTGGTGACTGTTTTGGCGGGCTCAGTCTTGACAGGTTCGGGCTTTTTGGTTTCTGTTGCCTTTTCTTCCCCCTTAATCGGTGAAGGCTTGGTAGTCACCGCTTGGTTTACAGCAGGTTTTGAAGCCGTTTTTGGCTTGGCGGTTTCGGTTTTTGGGCTCGGTGCCGGGGTAGCGGGTTGGGTTACAGCCTTTGCGACTTCTCCCGGAGCGGCCTGTTCCACACTTTGGGAAGGAGTCTCCGAGGGTGCATTGGGACTGTCTCGGTTTCCCGAGCCTGTATCCGTAAAGCCCAGGTTCAGTTCCAAACCGTAGGTGGGAAGCGGGGGAATTTGCTGCTTCCAGACCACGATAAAATAGAAGGCAAGCAATAAAAGGACATTCACCACCAGGGTAATGATGGCGGATTTCCGCTTGCTGTCTTTTTCTACTTGATCTGCGTCCCAGGTCTGCATGATTCAATAGGGTTTTGTGGCGATGGAGACGTTTGCTTCCAGTCCGGCAGCGATGCCTCCGATCTCCACCAGATATTCAACGGGAACTTCCTTGTCAATGTGCAAAACTACCTGGCCTTTTTTTCCCTGCAAAAGGGAAGTCAGCTCGGATTTGATCTGATCACGTCCCACCACTCTGTCATTAACGGAATATCTGAGGTCTTTGGTCACAGTCACGGTCACTTCCTGCATCACGATGTCTGAAGTCTCGCTGGAGGGCAGGTTGACCGGAAGGCCCGACGGCGTGATAAACGAGGAAGTAAGCATAAAGAAAATGAGCAACAGAAAGATGATGTCCGTCATCGAGGACATGCTGAATGATGCGTCAATCTTGTTTTTTGCCTGGAGTCCCATCCTATTTGTCCTGAAGAAGGTCTATGAACTCGATTGAAGTGTATTCCATATTGTGGACCAGTTTGGAAACCTGGGTCACCAGATAATTGTATCCCAAATAGGCGATGATCCCCACCACCAAACCGGCGGCGGTCGTGATCATAGCCTCATAGATGCCGGAAGAAAGCAATTTGGGAGAGATCATCCCTTCCTCCTGGGCGATGGCAATAAATGCCTGGATCATACCGGTCACCGTCCCGAGAAATCCGATCATCGGAGCGGCACCCGACACGGTGGCCAACAGCCCGAGGTTTTTTTCCAACTTATAGATCTCGACCTTCCCGACGTTTTCGATGGATACTTCGATGTTTTTCAGCGGAGAGCCGATCCGGTCCACGCCCTTTGCGATCATATTGGCTACGGGGGTATTCTCTCCGGCACAGAGCATCTTGGCCTTTTCGATCTGTCCGCTCTGCACCAGCACCTTCACCTGGTCCAACAGGTGGCCGGGGGTCTTGGAGGCTTGGTTGAGCGTGATCAGTTTTTGGAAGAAAACGAAGATCGCCAATACAAACAGCAGGTACAGCGGTATCATCATGTAGCCCCCTTTGGCTAGGAGGTCGAGCAAGCCGATGCTCTTGGCGTCTGAGCCCATTGCCAGGCTGTCCATGGATGTTAAGGTCTCTGTTGAGAGGGTTTGGAGGAGGGTCATATCAATATTTCAAAATCCACAATTCTTCGGTGTATTGGGATTTGATTTCCTCGAGTTTCTCCGCAGCGGCCTTGAAGCTTCCAAATTTCGACAGTGCGAGGCGGTAGTTTTTGCCTCCCTCGTAAGGGGCAATCAGGTAAATCTCGGCGGATCTGCCGAAATACTGCCTTGCCTCCTCCATCGCCAATCGCTCATTTGGCAAGCTCCCGACAATGATGAAATACTGCGGACGCTCTGCCTTGGACTCTACTCGGATCAAATTCCCAGAAGCTGTATTGGCAATAGTTGTACCAGTTTCGGCGGGTTTGGAAATATTGGGATTTGAAATATTTTCGGAGGATATAGGATCCTGATTCAGGGCGGGTTGGTTTTGGTCAGTTGGCGTAGTTTCGGCAGGAGAATCGGTTGTCGCCGCCGGAGCCTGAGTTACAGGTTCATCGACGACCTCGAAAACAGGCTTTTGGCCCTCCGTGTTCTTGTTTGCCAGAATTTGCCAGACGATCACCGCCACTATGCCCAAGCCGACCAAGGCCACCACCCAAACCCAGGAAGAGGACTTTGACCCTTCCACCTGTTTATTTGAAACTGAAGTTGCCGCCTGTTGACTGGCAACTGACGGGGTTTCTCTCACGGGCATTGATACCTCCCCTTCCCCGATGGAAGCAGCCGGAAGAATGGCCTCCGTAGGTTTTTCGGCTTTGGCTGCCGATGCGGGCAAGTCGCCATCCGCTGTTTCGCGCCTGAGCGGAACAATCTCCACAAAAGGCAGCCCATAATCCTTGGGATCTGGCCACTGTTTTTTATCTGGGTCGCTTGCTGACATGTGCTATTGGGAAAGGCTACGAAACTAACCGAAATGCGGCGAAAGCCCAACCCCTAACCACAAACTATATCAGAATTTGAAGCTCGCGCCTCCGATCAACTGGATTCCGCGGACGGGATAATTCAGCCAGCGGGTGTTTTTGCCGTTGAGAATATTGTTGCCTTCGGCAAAGACCGAGAGTTGGTTTGTGATCTTAAAATCTGCTTTCAGTTGCAAATCCGCGATGGTTTTCAGATTGACTGCTTCAAATGGAACTGCCTCATCTCCCTTGATTCCCCTAGCCTTCAGTCCGCCCATAAAATTCAGGTTGGCCTGTACCAGGAGCTTTTCAAAGGGCGTGAATTGGTTGTTTACCCTCAACTCCCACACCGGACGATGCCAAGCTTCCGCTTGGGTATTGAGCTCATACTGATACAGGTCCAGACGACTGCCAAGGGTATAGGTTTCCGAGAACTTGAATCCCAGTTCGGCATTGACGTTGACTACGGTGGATTTGTCGTCATAGACGATTTCGAATCTGGAAGAATCAGCTTGGGAATTCACGAAAAAATGCATCTGGTTAAACCGGGAGACCTTGATCCCTGCCCGATAGTGAACCGTCTGCTGAAACTGCCCTTCGATCCCAGCCTCGATCTTGTAGTTGTTGACGGTATTCAACAGTTGCTCGCTTGGGCCTAGGAAGGGGTTTTCGCGGACAAAACCAAAATAGGTGTTTCGCTGCACGTCGCCGGAAAATTCCCCATAAAAACCAAATTCATCCGCAAACTGGTAGCTGGCCTGAAGTACCGGGAAAATATGGAAATCACCGGATTTGCCCGCAATGGAATCGTTTTCAGAAACCAGATTCAAGCCTGCAGTAAAACGAAATGATTCGTAATTATATGACACACGAGGTCGGATTGAGAAATAATTCCGCTTTTCCTGGTAGTTTACATCATTCGGATTGGTATGGAAGTAATTCAAATCCACCTTTCCCGACCAATCGGATTCCGTTCTGAACTTACCCCCTGCCTGGATTCCCACTTCGTTTTCCTTGGCCGCATAGCTGTCTTTGAAGTTCCTGAAACTGAGCTGGGCTTCGTAGGAAAGCGGGCCGGTCTTTTCAATATCCCGGATCCCCGCTTGCACCTGCACGTGGTTGAGGACATTGTTGTTGGTTTCAAAAGGAACATCGGGATTTTCGAAAAGCACCGGATCCACACCGTAGAAGGAATATTTGTCCTGCCCCCAGTTTACCCCTCCAAACACTTCAACCAATTCACTAAAATAGCTTCCATCAGCTCCGAAAACCGTATGCGACTCGGCACTTTGCTCCGCAGCCACGGGTCCTTTGCCAAAACTCTGGTGTTTGAATTTCAGGGCATAGTTCAATGGATCCGCCTGGGTTGACATATATCTCCCCTCCAAGAGCGGAGAGGCGAAGTTGCCGTAGCCTGCACGGATAAATCCTGGATACAGGTCCACTTTGGGCTGGCGGTAATCCTTTTGCAAGGCCGTGGGCTGTAGTTTCAGCGTGGGCAGATTCAGAAAGAAAGGAGTAACGGAATAGCTAAAATCCCCCAATCCCTTGGGCTGCGGCAAGGCCGGCATCCGCTCAAAGGATCTGGGCTGGGTTGGCACAGTGAGTACCCGGTCTTTTCGGATCACAAATTCCTGATCCTGCACGGCACCACGCTGCTGGGTTTGGGCCAAAACCAATGAATTTCCCAGGGAAAATGCACCGGCAAGGCATAGAATTACGGTTGTTTTTTTCATGGTTGGTTCAGGGTGTTGAGTTTGGTTTCTGCCTCAGCTTTGATGTCTGCGTTGGTTGACCGCTCCACCACGGATTCGAGTGTGGCTTTTGCCTGGAAGTCCTCCCCGGTTTTCAGGTAGTTGTCCGCCAGGAGGATGAACATCTTCCCATACCAGTAACCAAAGTCCGCGAAAGGCCCCGAGAAATCGAAGATGGCGGCATTTGACTTGGGGATGTCGCCCTTTTCCTGAAGTGAAAGCGCAAGCAAGTAGAGGCCTTCGGCTCCCTGGATCGTCTTGTGGTCTTTCACCAAAGTCTGGAGGGTTCCTTCGGCCTGCTCCTTCTGGTTCGTCTCCCGTTGGGCCTTTGCCTTGGTCAGCATTGCGGTCGGGGTGGACTCGGGAATGATCCCATCCAAAGTCATCAGCTTCTCGGCATAGGTGATTGCCGGATGAAATTTGCCCGTAGCAAAATTGGCGGTCATCAGGCCCTGGATCGCCTCGGCCTCTTCCGCCTTGCTTCTCGCATTCTGGGCGGCGGTCTCCAGATAGGGAATTGCGGCCGAATAGTTTCCTCTTTCCAGCTCGATTACGCCGATCTTCTGCATGGCCCGCACACGCTGGGGAGAAGACGGTTCCTTTTCCAACTGTCTGAAATAGCCCAAACCCCGCTCCTGATCCCCCGCCTGCAAAAAGGCATCGCCTGCAAAATACAGTGCCTCGCTGCGCTGTGCGGCTTGCGGATAGCTTTTGAGGTAGTTTTCCAACGCCCTGGCGGCCTGGGAATAATTCTTGTCAAAATACAGGCTCTTTGCGGCCTCATATTCGAGGGACTGGACATTGCCCGAACCGGGATTTGAGGATTTGTATTTCGCTGCGTAGTCGCCAAATTCCCCGGATCTTCCCTGAAGGGCCAGGGTTTCCTGAAGGCCCTTGAGTGCCGTTTCGGCATTGTCGGCATTCGGATACCCGTTCAGGATATCCTGGTAGTCCGAGACCGTCTGGTCATAACGCTGCATGGAAAAATTGGCCACGGCACGGCCTTCCAAGGCAAAGGGAACAAAGGGCGAGTTCCTTCGGCTGGTGATCAGATCCGAAAACGCGCCTGACGCCTCGTTGTATTTCAGCTCTTCCAGATAGATCTGTCCTTTTTGGAACATGGCGTCTTCCAAGTAGAGACTGGAAGGAAAACCGGAAATCAGCCGATCCAGGTTGGCCAGTGCCTCGTTGTTGCGGGACTGGAAATTCTGCACCACGGCCAAGCGGTAGTACGCATAGTCAAGCTGCGAATTGGATTCGGAGATGGCGCGCTGGAATGTAGCCGCCGCATCCCCAAACTTCTTCTGCACGTATTGGCAGTCTCCAAGGCGGAGCAGGGCATCATCATAGTTTTGCCTGTCTTCTCTTCCCCGGAGCTTTTCGGTATAAAGCCTAAACTGCTCCTCGGCCTTGGGATAATTCTGCGAATTGAAGTAGGCGTAGCCCAAGCCGTAATGGGTTTTGACCACATACGGATTGCTTGTGGCGGGATTCATGGGCCGTATGGCTTCATAAGACCGGATAGCCTGCGGGAGGTTGCCATCGGCAGCCAGGATTTCCCCCTTCCAAAAGTGGGTTTCCAAAAGAAGGTCCCTGTCCGCAGGAAAAGCCTGGGACTTGTCGAGCAGGGACAGCGCCTGCTTGTACTTTTGGTCCCGATAATACACCATCGCCTGGTAAAAGGCGACTTTTTGATAGGCGGACTGAATGCGCGGGGACTTGTTTCGGATTTTGTCCATTTGGTCTATCGCCCGGAGATAGTCGCTGGAATTGATCAGTGCCTCGGAAAGCAGGGTCTCGGCTTCGCTTCTGTTTTTCCCGGAGGGATAGGTCTCCAGGTATTCATCCAATGCCGTGATGGCTGTGGAAAAAGTCCCTTTCTGCAGACTCGTTTTTGCATAGTTGAAGAGCGACTCTTCCTGGATCTGTTTGTTGAATGAGGACTTGGAAGCGGCCTGAAAACTGGTCGTCGCAAACTGGTAGTTGTCCAACTTCAGATAGGCATGGCCCAGGTAGTAACTCGAAGACTGGCCGATTTCGTCCGTGGCGGAAGCCGAGACTTTCAGATAGTCCGTGGCCCGCTGGAAGTTTCCGATTTCAAAGAAAGAAATCCCCGCCTTGTACACTTCCTCCCGGGAAAGTGTCCCTTTCTTGGCATTGATGAATGCATCGTAGTTCTTTGCGGCATTCGTAAAATCCTTCTTGGCGTAGTAGGCCTCAGCCAGGTAGAGGTGGATGGTTTCCTTTCGGTCGAGATTTTGACCCGAGGCCAAAAGCGGCTCGGCGTAGCCGATCACCTGATCGTATTTTCCCTCCTGGTAGTAGAGCGCAGTGAGCAGATACGGGACCTTGGTGGCGTAAAAGGAAGACTTGCCCGCGGCCTGCAGGTCGGCAATTGCTTTGGCATTATTTCCACTTTCCATGGCAATGAAACCGCTGTAGTAATAGGCATCCGCGCTGATCGGTTGGTTGAGGGCTTTTGCCTGGTCAAAAAACGGAGCGGCGGCCGCATTGTTTTTCAACTGAAAATGGGAATAGCCTTGCTTGAACAGCACCTCAGCCTGGGTGGCCTCGCCGAGACTGTTGCTTTTCACAAGGGCATACCCTTCCAGTGCTTCTTTGTAGTTCTTTTTGTAGAAAAAATGATCGCCCATGTAGAGTCCGGCGGTCGCCACGGAAGGGTGGCTTCCATGGTCAAAAATATAGGCTTTCATCAGTCCGGGGCCATCGGGACTCTCGATCTGGAGTGCTGCCATGGCCCGGTGCAGTTCGGCGGATTTCTGTTGTTCCCCATTCAGATTTTGGCTGAGCAGGTGGCTGTTGTCGTAGAGGACGGCAGAAAAGAGCTGTTTGTCAAAAAGCTCCAATTGATAGTCCAGAGCTTGCTGGGGACTGGTCTGATAGAGGGTGGATTGTGAAAAAGCGTCCACACCCATTCCCAGACCTGCAAGCAGCACCAGGTAGTGTCTCATGTGTTTATAGTCGGTTTTTATTGGTCACAACCTGTCCCGTGACGAAGGAAACGGGATAGCCTGTCCCGTCCGCGGCGGATCGGGAGAATCTCGCATTGGGCGTAATATCCCGCACCATATCCCATACAGCATGCTCGATTTCATAGTTTGGCTTTTGGGTAATCAGTGCAAAATCTTGTACACCAGTTCGCGGAGGATCTCACCTTGTTCCATGCTTCCGGAGTCAACTCCTTTGAAACGAAGATCTGCCTCTTTGATGTATGCGAACACATCAATTACCTTGCCCAATTTGTAGTTTCTGGAGGCGGCCAGGTATTCTTTTACGCCGTATGGATTGACCCCGATCACGCTCGCCAGTTGGTTGTCCGGCATCGCGCCTGCCCGGTGGACAAGGGCTATTTTGCTGAAATAATTGTACAGCAACGAAAAAATCGGGATAACGGGATGGGCCTTTGGATTTTGGATGAAATACTGGATGATCTGGTTGGCCTTCATCACATCCCGGTAGCCGATGGCCTTGGTCAGCTCAAAATTGTTGTACTCTTTGTTGATGCCGATATACTTGGAGATGTGCTCGGCGGTAAACTTGGTAGGCTCGGAAAAATTGATCAGCATCTTCCCCACCTCATTGGTGATCACTTCCAGGTTGTTTCCGATCGAGTCTGCCAAAAGCTGCGCCGCCTTGGGCTCAATCTGGTGTCCCAGATCCCCAAAATAAGTCTCCACCCATTTGTTGAGCAACCAGTCCTTCACTTTCTCCGAATTGACAAAAACCGTCTTTTTCTCCAGGTCCTTTTTCAGGGAACTTCTCCCGTCGAGTTTTTTGTGCTTGTGCGCAAAAACCAAGATGGTGCTGGGCAGGGGGTTGTTGAGGTAGCTGAGCAGCAGCTTTTGCGCGTCCTCTTTTCCCAAATCCGGAATGCTCTGCGCTTCTTTGACGATCACGACCTGGCGATCGGCCATCATGGGAAACTTCCGGGCATTGCTGAGAATCGCGTTGACTGGGGAGTCTTTTCCATACACCACGAGCTGGTTGAAACTCTTCTCGTGCTCGGCGATGGCGTTCTTCTCGATGTAGTCTGTGATCAGGTCGATGAAATAGGGCTCGTCTCCTTCCAAAAAATAGATCGGGGCAAACTTTTTCGCTTTCAGGTCTTTAAGGACAGCTTCGGGAGAATGGGCCATGGATTGGAAAACTAGACGGTTTAAAGATAACAGGCGAAAGGAAAAGGCAGCAAAATCCGGGAAAATATTCTTTGGCAAACCAATCTGGACTTAACTTTGTATGCTCTTATGCCGACAGACCACAGTCGTCCGTCAGCGGCTCCCGATGGGAATATTTGACGATTGATTATCATTTAAAAAGAAAAAAATGAGTTTCGAAAAAGGGATGGCACTGTATCGGGAAGGGAAGTTTGAAGAAGCTTTGGAAATCTTCGACAAATTGATCCTGGCCAACTCCGGCCGGGCCGAGCTCCATCTTTACAGGGGCAGGATATTGACACGCCTGGGGAAAGGCGACGCGGCCTTGGAGGACTTTGATCTGCTCATCCGACTCGAACCCTACAACACCGATTACATCAGCGACCGTGGGGTCGTCCTACACCTGCTGGGGAAGAACGAAGAGGCGCTCAGCGAGCTGGACCGGGCAGCAAACCTCGACCCCAAAAACCCCTACCGCTATAGCAGCCGGGCATTTTTCAAGGATCGGATCGGTGACCTTCACGGCGCAATCGAGGACTACGAAAAAGCCATCGAACTGGATCCCGAGGATGCAGTTTCCTACAACAACAAGGGCCTGGTCGAGGAGAAACTGGGATTTGCCGAACGCTCAAGGAAAAGTTTCGAAAAGTCGGATGGTCTCATCGGCTACAATCCCCAAAAATCCGGCGAAAACCTGCCGCCGATCGGTGAAAACACCCCCTCCCAGTCTGCCCAAACTTCCGTGCCTGAGAATAGACCCAAAAAAATCAGTCCCGCTGACTTTTGGACTACGCTCAAAGCCCTGATCGGCGACCCAAAAACCCGGCACGAATTCTGGAAGTTTTTGAAGGGGTTCTTCTCCGGGAAAAAGCCTAAAAACCCTTGATGACCCAGAGCGGTTTGTTCAGAAAATAGGACATCTTCTTGGACAGGTTTTTCGAAAATATCTGGTCAAAAAACGATTTTTTCTTGCTCAGCGTCACCAGCACATCCCCTTTGGCTACCTGGAGATAATTCTCCAAACCCAAAGCCAAATCGTCGCGGTAAGACTTGAGCACATAGTTGATCTTCTCATAGCGGACAAATGGCCTGATCTCATCCACCATTGCGATGTGGAGTGACTTGTCGATTGCCTTTTGGCTCGAAGAGACGTGGACGATGTCGATCTCA
The DNA here is from genome assembly GCA_964530015.1 of uncultured Limnohabitans sp. Classification (GTDB taxonomy): domain Bacteria; phylum Bacteroidota; class Bacteroidia; order Cytophagales; family Cyclobacteriaceae; genus Algoriphagus. Next base: position 27,807 of record CAZGYC010000012.1, read on the forward strand.
GAGTCAAACAACACGGCCATTTCCACAACTTTTTGGATCGCGAGCTTGTCTTCCTCGATGTAGTCCGAGGCGTAGACAAATTTTCTCGGAGACTTGAAAAACACTTTCCTCGGCACAATCAGGATATCGCGGTCCGACTGCTCCACCATCCTGCTTGCCCGGCTGCCGATGATGTGCGAGCGCAGCTCATTGATCCCTTCGGTGCCCGCCACGATCAGGCTGGCGTTGATTTCCTTGGCATATTCCAAGGTCGAGTTCACGATTTTGCCTTCCCGAAGTGCCACCTCACAGCTACTCAACCCATTTGGAATTCCCTCGTAGATCACCGCTTTCTGAAGATTGGTGAGTTTTTCCCTCACAAAATCCATCTGGTGTTTCCCGTCTTGGTCCAAGGGGGAAAGCTTCAGATAGTCCTCCCGGTTGAGGACGTGAAAAAGGACCAAATGGGCGTTCAATTTCTCCCCCAAGCGGGTGGCGAACTCAATGGCGTTCAGGGAGCATTCTGAAAAGTCAGTGGGACAAAGAATCTTAAAAGTGTTTTCCATCGGGTAAAATCAGTAGCCTCTTTGGCGGTTTACGGGATTAAAAAGCGGCTGGTTGGCCTTCAGTCTCTTGAAATTGTCAATAATCTGGGGAGCCGCCGCCTGGGGATTGGTCACGCTGGCAATATGCGGCGTGAGCTGGATTCTCCTTTCCTCCCAAAATGGGTGGCTCTCCGGCAAGGGCTCTGTCCTATAAACGTCCAAAAGCGCCCCGGAAATATACCCACTGTCCAATGCCGGTATCAAATCCTCCTCGACCAAGTGCTTTCCCCTGGCGACGTTGATCAGAAAAGTGCCCGGTTTGCATTTTTGAAAGAGGTCCAGATTCAGGATGTTTTCGGTATCCGGTGTCAGTGGAAGCAGGCAAACCAACACATTGATCCCATCCAGAAACTCCTGAAGCCGGTCTTTGGAGAAATAGGGAAAGGGGAATTCGCTTTTCTCCGAAAACCCAAACCCGGATACCGGAAATCCCATGTAGCTCAGTTTGTCCAGCACGTCGCCTCCCAGTGCCCCCACTCCCATCACGCCGATTCGCACGGGGATCTCCGGCTGGCTCATATCCCAGACTTTGCGTTGCTGGTCAGCTTGGTACCGGGTGATCTGGCGGTGGAAGTTCAGCACGCCCATCAACACATAGTTGGTCATCGACCAGGTCAGTTTTTCATCCACTATCCTGACGATGGGAACTGAGTCCGGAATCGCGGGATCGCTCAGGATATGGTCTACCCCGGCACCCAGCGAGCTTATCAGTTTGAGATTGGGGAAAGAACCCAAATAGCCGGGAGGATGCTGCCACAGCAGGGCCATCTCGACATCCCCGGGCCTTGCTATCTCGGGATAAACCTGAATGTCTATCTCCGGGTCATGAAAAGTCAGGGCATCAATCCAGACCTTGGGATTGCGGCCGGGGCTTATGATCGCTAAGCTCATCTTCAGTATTTTTGGGTCAAATAGTAAAAATAGCAAGTTCGAAGGCCCTTTCACGCCCATCGGTCAAAAAAGGACAGATAAATTGTCAAAGCGAAAAAAGAAAAACCTGAAATTGCGCCTGCATCCTGAACGATCCCCGTCCGTTTCGGATTCTACCCCAAACCAAACCCATTAAAACATGATCAGAAAATTCTGTTTTGCCCTCATGACCCTGCTTTTGGCAAGTGTTGTCGGTTTTTCACAGCAAATCCAAATGCCCCAGGCAAGCCCCAGCTCCAAGATCACCCAGCAGTTTGGATTGTCCACCGTCACCGTGGACTACAGCCGACCCAGTGTCAAGGGCCGAAAAATCTTTGGAGAACTGGTTCCCTACGGACAAATCTGGAGGACAGGGGCCAATTCCGCCACCCAAATCAACTTCTCCACCGAAGTGTCCATCGCAGGCCAGAAAGTACCCGCGGGCACCTACGCACTCTATGCCATTCCGCAAAAAAGCCACTGGACCCTGATCCTCAGCCGGGACACCCAACTTTGGGGAGCCATCGGCTACAACCCAAGCGACGATCAACTGAGATTCGATGCGCCAACCTCAAAGACCAAGAAAAAGTGTGAATCCTTTGAGATCGGCTTCAACCACATCACCGACAACAGCATGGTGGCCTCCATCAAGTGGGAAAATACGCAGGTCGATTTTAGGGTCGAAGCCGAAGTGGATCCCATCGTAATGGCTGAAATCCAAAAGCAGGTGATTGATGCAAACTCCACGGATCCCACGCTCCTTTTTCAAGCCGCAAACTACTATTTCACCACCTCCAAAGACCTGAATCAGGCCTATGCCTGGGTGAAGCAGTCCACAGACAGCGATCCCAAATACTGGACCATGCACCTGAGAGCCAAGATAGAAAATGCGCGGGGGATGAAAACCGAAGCACTGGATTCGGCTACCAAATCAAAAGCAATGGCTGAGGCGGGAAACAACCCGGATTACGTCGCGCTGAATGACCGGCTGATCAAGTCGATCAAGTGATTTGATTTCGATTCAACAAAAGGTCTTCAATTCCATTTTTGAAGGCCTTTTTTGTTTCCATGAATCGTAGAATTGTAAACAAACACCCCGATTCTGTCGATGTGAGACTTCAATTCCTCATTTGCAATCCGGTTAAAGTCAATCAAATCAATCCGATAAAGCAAACCCAAATCATCCAAATCAGCCTTCAAATCCAAAAACCGCCTAAAACTGATTTCCCGGCTGATCAGTGCAAGATCTATGTCAGAATTTGGTTTATAAGTCCCCATAGCTCTTGAACCGAACAAGACCAATCGATCTACCTCAGGGTAATTTTGAAATACATCGCCTATTTCATCCCAAACAGATTCCTCTATCCCGTATCTCATTGCTCAAATAGATTTCCGGTTTGACCAGTTCGTTCTTCTTCCAACTTTTTCCGGAGGTATCCAAAAAGGAAAACGTATTCTGGTTTTATGTCTTTGTAGATTTCCCTGGCTGTTTCGGTGTCATAATCAGGTTCTATTTTATCGAAATCTAACCAATCAGCGTCTAATCTTCCACGTTTTGCCAACTATTGGCTGCAAAATCGCCCCAAACAGCATCACCGCGATGCACCCTATCGCGTTGTACCACAGGAACCCGATGTCCCAGTGAAATCCCAAAATGCCGGTTCCGTTCCTAAAATGGACCAACAAAATTGCAGCTTGGGAAAGCAGGGCCGCGATGAAAACCGCCCTCCCTTTGACCCACTTCATGAAAAAACCCACCACAAACACGCCCAAGATGGTGCCGTAAAACAGTGAGCCCAGTAGGTTGATCGCCTGGATGAGGTTTTCAAAAAGCGAAACATAGGTCGCAAAAAGGATGGCCCCTATCCCCCAAAATGCGGTAAATGCCTTGGAGGACATCAAATAATGTCCGTCGCTCGCATCCTTTTTGACCGATCTTTTGTACAGGTCTATCGTGCTGGTCGACCCCAAGGCATTCAGCTCCGACGAGGAAGAGGACATGGCCGCACAGAAAATCACCGCAAACAGCAAGCCGACAACCCCTTTCGGCAAATAGTCCATCACAAACCGCATAAATACATAATCCGTATCCCGGGTTTCCGCCGCCGGGTCATTCTTCAGGATCAAAGCTTTGGCCTGGTCCCGGATCTCCTTCTGCTCCACCTTCAGGCCTTTGATCTTGTCTTTTGCCAGATCCGCACCTGCATCCTCCCCGGCGTCGATGGCTGTGAGCATCTCCGCGTAGGCGAGTTTGCCGGATTCGAAGTTGGCTCCGTATTTTTCCTCCAATTCCAAAAACTGCGGGGCGTATTCGCTTTGGCGGAGTTTGTCGGTTTGAACCTGGTTGAAAATCACCGGAGGCTGGATAAACTGGTAAAAGACAAACACCATCACGCCGATAAACAGGATGACAAACTGCATGGGGATCTTCAGAAAGCCGTTCATGATCAACCCCATCCGGCTTTGGGCCAGGGACTGGCCGGAAAGATACCTTCCGACCTGGCTTTGGTCCGTCCCAAAATAACTCAGAAAGAGAAACACGGCAGCGGTCATGCCCGACCAGACATTGTACCTGTCTGCCAGATCAAACTCAAAGCTCACCACGTTGAGTTTTTCCATCTTTCCCGCCACATGGAGGGCTTCCTGAAAGGAAATCGGAAGCATCTGGATCACAATGATTCCCGCCAGGACCATCCCTCCCATCATGACGGCCATTTGCTGCTTTTGGGTGATGGACACCGCCTCCGTGCCACCGGAGACGGTATAGACGATGACCAGCGCTCCGATGAATATATTGGTCCAGGTCAAGTTCCAACCCAACAGCGTGGACAAAATGATGGCTGGAGCATAAATGGTAATTCCTGCTGCAAGCCCTCGTTGGACGATAAAAAGCAGTGCCGTCAGGGTTCTCGTTTTGAGGTCAAACCGGTTTTCCAGATACTCATACGCGGTGTAAACCTTCAGCTTGTAGTAGATCGGGATAAAGCTCACCGAAATGATGATCATCGCCAGCGGCAAGCCAAAATAAAACTGGATAAAGCGCATCCCGTCTTCATACGCCTGACCGGGAGTGCTCAAAAAAGTGATGGCCGAAGCCTGGGTGGCCATGATCGAAAGTCCGATCGTCCACCAGTTCATCGAGTTTTTGCCGCGGAGGTAGGAGTCAAGATTCTTCTTGCCCCTGGTTTTATAAATCCCGTAAACGGCGATTGAAATCAAGGTCCAAAAAAGGACGACCCAGTCGAGTGTACTCATGCGAAAGCCACCGTTAGCCAGTAAAACAGCACAATCATGACCACCAAACTAGCCATGAGTCCCATGTAAATCAATTTCCAACGAATTGGTTTTTCCTGCATCGCTATTGCTCGATCAGATTGATGAATAATTTGATTGGACCCGGAACTCCGGCAGGCAACTGTCTGAAAAAGGAAATTCCGGTGTAGACAAAGGTTCCGTCGCCATACTTGGCTACGAGCAATGAACCCCTGGTAGCCGGCTCATCCGGATCCTGCATGACCAAGGGAGTTTGATAAGCGGGGTCAATGTCCGTTGCAAAATACAACCCACGCTCCTGCACCCATCCTTCCAAATCCTGCCCGCTCATCTTATTGGGTTCCGCCAAAACAGGACTGTCCCAGTCTGCTGTCACCGGCGATCCCTGCACCGCTACCCGATCCCTTCCAATCGTAAACGGAAATGGCCCGATTTGATTCGTAAGAAGCGGGGAACTCGTATTGTACTGGACGATCAGATTGCCTCCTGCCCTGACATAGCCCATCAAAATCGCCTGGTTTGAGGCCAGAACTCCGTTGGTATTGTAGGCGCGGATGCCGACGACGATTGCCTTGAACTGGCTCAGGTAGTCCACCGAATAATCCTGGGCGCCTATCGGAACCACCCTGTATCCCAATGCGGCGAGGACTTCCGGCACATCGTCACCCGCTCCCGCAATGTAGCCGATCCTGTCCCCGGACACCTTCCAGTCTGCCTGGATGAGGTTGAAGGAGGACGGGACAAAATAGGTGAGATTGGGGATGTGTGCGTAGGAAATCGCCCGGATGCTCTGCGTGTATCTTTTGCCGTCGGGAGTGGTAAACCGGGCAGTTACCGTCTTTCGCCCACTTCCATTTGGTGAGAAAGCAACGTGGTAAACTCTCCTTTTTTGGATCAAAACATCTTCTATGCTGAGTATTTTAAACTGTGAACTGTCCAAGCCTTCAAAATCGAGTTCACCTTCCAAAAACCGGGCTTTGAAGTTCAAGGAAACGGTCAGCGTCGGATCGGCACCGGAAACCAGAAAGACATTTTCCTTGGAAACCGACAGATCAACCTCTGGCACGATGGCAAAAGGCTGCTTCACCTCCCCGTCCACCGGGTCATTGTATTTGTACTTCAGGGGAAGCGAGACGGAAAACCGCTGATCTCCGACAGCAAAGGCCAAATCACCGGAAACTGCGGGTTCATTAAACGGTCTTCCAATAAGCCGCTGATCCTCTACATCGAACAATGCCCCGTCAATCGGGTTTTCCAGCCAATAAGGCTGGGAATAGCTTGCGTCCGAGGGAATAGTAAATACCACTGGAATTAAAAGTGTCCCGTTGTTTTTCAATTCCCCGGCGGCATCGGGGAAATCAAGGCCCCCTGCCTGGAATCCGGCCAGGCTGATTCCCATCGAGGAAGGGTTGTTGATCACCAATTCGGCTTTGACTTCTTCCCCTGGAAAGCCCAGCTCCTTTCTGACGTTGAATTCCAGCTCCAAGCCCAGTGCCATCCGGAGGATCTGGTCGGTTTTTTCGACCTTCTCAAGAACCCAAATTTCATCCGAGTCAAGTCCGATCAGCGAAGACCTGATCTCCAAAAGCGCCTTGATGTTCCTTTCGGGCTGGACAAATTCGAAGTCCGAAATCAATCGCCCGATTTGTGCCTGGATTTCTTTTCCGCCTGGCAATGACTCCCAGCGGTCAGCCACTCCATCAAACGCGTCTTGGGAGTAATCCTCCCCTCCCACCAACTGGACGAAGTCCTTCGCTTCCCCGACTCCGGCAGTTGCCCCAAATCCCTGGGATTTGTGCATGGTCCGGCTGTTGGCGGCAATTTGGTGGTAGGTCTCTCCCAAGACCGGGTCGTATCCGCCTACCTGAAACACGTGGTATTTCTTTCCTTCTTCCGGCTTGAATTCCCCGCCGAAATTGTAGGCGTTGAAGAAGATCCGCTTGGCCTGCCAGGGTTGCACCCAGTCCAATTGTTCTGGAAAGGCATCTGCGTTTCCGGCAAGGGCGAAAGCTTCCCCAGCTAGGATCGCAGAAGTGGTGTGGTGCCCGTGGGTGACTCCGGGGATGGTATTGAATCTGGTGATGATGATATCCGGCTGAAACTTGCGGATAGCCCAGACCACGTCTGCCAGGGCTTTTTGTTTGTCCCAGTTTTGGAGCGTCTCGGTGGGATTTTTGCTGTAGCCAAAGTCCAGTGCCCGGGTGAAATATTGCTTTCCCCCGTCGGTTTCACGGGCTTTGAGCAGCTCCTGCGTGCGGATCTGCCCCAATTCAATCCCCAGCTCCTTCCCGATCAGGTTTTGTCCCCCATCCCCACGGGTCAGGCTGAGGTAGGCAACCTCGGCATGTGCTCCGTTGACCAGATAGGAAATCAGCCGGGTATTTTCATCATCCGGATGAGCCGCCACATAGAGGACTCGTTTGGTCTCCTCCAGTTGGAGCAGTTGGTGATAGATCAGAGAGGAAGGAACCGACTGGGCGCGGACAATGCCGCTGAAAAATCCGAATACAATGAAAATAAATGCCTGGACATCCCTTGGTTTGAACATATTGGGTTTTTAATTGACACAGAAAGCTATCCTAATCTAAGGCGAAATAAAAATATTTTGTGACCAATGGATGAAATTCCGGGCGGTCAACTCACTTTTTTCCGGCTATCGTATAGCCCAGCGTAAATTCGAAAAAATCCGCTTTTGCCTTGTGGGCTTTGATCTGCATCCCCGCAAACATGTTGTTGTCAAACCGATACCTGGCTCCAATCCGCTCATAAAACCAAGTCATCTCCTGGTTCAGTTCATTGCGGTATAGATAGGCTCCGAATGCGATCGGAACATAAAGCTGCTCGGTAAGCCGCCACTCCCAGGATCCCACCACAGCCAGAGAGGTTTGGTCCTTGAAGGAGAAGTCTTCCTCCGGAAATCTCGATTCCATGCCCTGCGCCCAAAACAGGTCCAGTCCCAGTCCCATGCGATACTTATACACCGGCTCCAGGAGGTAGTTGACCCCGATGCCGCCCCTGAAATACGCCGGATCCCCGATTTCGTAATTCCGCATCCCGGTATAAAGGGCCAGGTTCCAAAAAGTCCGCAGGTTCTTTTGGGCGATCTCCGGCGCTTCATCCGGAATGGGCTTGAGCTCTCCGAGTTTGATCTTCATGGCCAGATTCAGGGGGAAAAGGTTGATTCCCGCATTGGGTTTTTTGGTAGCCCCATTGGAATAGTGCTTCAAGCCGAAACTCGCCTGAAAGTCCGTGCGCCCGGAAATCCGGAACGTGGAATTCACGCCTGCATGGATATAGGCGTTGACATTTGATCCGATGTATTTGTTGTTGGGATTGGCTTGGGGGTCGTAGGGTTTTAGGTTAAAGCCAACCCCAAGCTGGGTGAAATACCCAAAACTCACCTTTTTCTGCTGGCTTCGGATCGAAAACGGGATCTCCATAAATCCATACACCGCCAGAGGCCTTCCGATCTCCTCGTAGTTTTTCAGTGCGGTATTAAACCCAATTCCCAGCGTGGGATATCGGTAGAGGTAATTGAACGTGGTGTTGGAGATCTTCCTCCATCCGATTTTAAAATCAAGTGCTTTGTAGTCCACGGCATCTTTCACCTCATCGCCCCAGTCCGTCCCGTTGCTGAGCATGGGGCCGGTTTCATAGGAGAAAGTAATGGACTTTTGATACTTGGCGTCCTGAGCCGAAACCGAACAGAATGAAAAAGTCAAAAACAGGAAAAATCCAACTCTAATCGGGTTAAACATCATTTCACTTCCACTTGGCTTGAGTAGTGCAAAAGTATTTAAAATTCCTTTCAGAGTTCCAGTCCGGACAAAACCTGTCCCCAAATTTCCTGGGCAAAATCTCCTGATTCGGTGAAAATGGTTTTGTCTGATGCTGGATGTCGGGTGTCTGTCCCGGTATCCCGTCGCCATCGGGACGTATCCCGTATTTCGTACCTCAGGAGACTTTCGGTAAAAAAAAGACCGACTTTTCAGTCGGCCTCCTTTTTTGTAGCTCAAGACTTACATTTCCTGCCAGTTTGGACCAAGAAGCTCGACCAGCTTTTTGTTCAACGCTTCCGCTTCGGCGGTGTTTTTCAATCTGGTGTGTACCTGGAACAGGATGATCATGATATCGGTATTGTCAGGTTTGATCTCCAAAGCCTTAGAAAAATATCCAATTGAAGTTTTATAATTCTCATCGGCCTGCTTACTGATGATTGGAGACTGTTTCTCCCACTCTGCATCGGAAAGATCATTTAGCGTATTGAGCATTTTTGTTGCCTGTTCGAGTAGCAGTGCCCCTGTGTAATAGTTGCCTTCAAAGAAGTTGGGGTCTACTTCCACGGATTTCTTGTAGTCGACAAGCGCGCCTTCTGTATCACCAGCTTGCTCTTTCAGATAACCGGATCTCAGCAAAAGCCCCGTGTTGTTTGGATCGTTGGCAAGGGCGTCTTTGATCTGCGTCATGGCCTCGTCCATTTTGTTCAACTGAAGCAGGAGCTGGATTTCATATTCTGCCAATACTTTGTCGGTAGGATATTCGGCTTTGGCGTTAGTGACCAATTCAAATGCGGCTTCCGGGTTTTTCTCCTCCGTACTCAGGATCTGGATCATGAAATAATAGGCGTTCAGCTTGTTGTACCCAGGAACTTCGAGCAGGTATCCGAAATGCTTTTTGGCTTCGTCAAACTTCCCGAGGTCGTTTGCCAAAAAGCCGGCGTTGTAGTGGATCGTGGTATCCTGCAGGTCTATTTCACCTGCCAGATTGAAGAATTCATAGGCCATCTCAAGATCATCGACATTGTATCTGTCTATGCCCTTGTCAAAGGAAAGATTCTTCAGGGTCATGATGGAGTAAGGCCTCACGTTGTCAGGGACACCCGGCAAGTCTTCCGCATACACGGTTTTGCCAACTCCAGCCGCTTTGTTGCTGCCTGCCATTTCGAATGCCTTGTTGTAGGTAGTCAAAGCACCCACACCGGTCCGTACAGTCTCCATGGTATTGGAGGAATCCGCGCCAAACAGTTTGGTTTGGATTTGTGCCTTCAGCAGGAAGGTGGCAGGATCACCGCTTGTCTCAGGGTTGGTCGCAGCGGCATCGATAGCGGTCAGCGCCGCTTGGTAATTCCCGGATTTATATCCTTTTTCAGCCTCCCTTACTACTTTTTTTTGTCCAAAGGCCAAGGTTGTGGCACCAACCAGCGCCAAAGAGAGAATCAGCTTTTTCATTCGCGTTTTTTTTATCTTGATTGTTCGGTTACTCGTTCGTTTCTTCTGTGCTTTCGGAAGATTCATTTGCAAGATCGGAAGAATCCGTGTTTTCCAGTTCTTCGTCGTTTGAGATTTTTTCCACAGAGGAGATTTCGTCCCCTTCCCCTACACGTATCAATCTCACCCCTTGGGTGGCTCGGCCCATTACCCGCAGTTGGTCCATCGATATCCTGATGGTAATCCCCGATTTGTTGATGATCATCAGGTCGTCGGTATCCACCACCTCTTTGATCGCAACGAGTGCGCCGGTTTTGTCGGTCACGTTCATCGCTTTTACTCCCTTGCCACCACGGTTGGTGATCCGGTATTCTTCGAGTTCGGAACGTTTCCCGTAGCCTTTTTCGGAGAGTACCAAAAGCGTGGCGTTGTCCTCAGAGGCACAAACCATGCCAATGACATAATCTTTATCACCGTTTAACGTGATCGCTTTTACGCCCGTGGCGGTTCTGCCCATCGGGCGAACGGCCGTTTCGGGGAAATGGATTGCCCGGCCGGACTTGGCCGCAATCACGATATGCTGGCTTCCGTTTGTCATGCTCACATTCACCAACTGGTCATCTTCCCTGATGTTCAGGGCGATGATTCCATTGGAGCGTGGACGGCTGTATTGCTCCAGGGTGGTTTTCTTGATGACGCCTTTCTTGGTAATCATCACCAGGAAGTGGTTGTTGAGGTAATCTTGGTCTTCCAAGCTGTCCACCTGGATGATCGACCGGATCTTGTCGTCGGATTCGATGTTGATCAGGTTTTGGATAGGCCGCCCTTTGGCAGTCTTCGAACCTTCGGGGATCGCATAGGTTTTCAGCCAGAACAGCTTTCCCTTGTCTGTGAAAATCAACAGGTAGTTGTGTGTGGATGCCGTGAAGATGTATTCGGTCCAGTCGTCTTCCTTGGTGCTTACGCCCTTGGATCCCACTCCTCCCCGACCTTGGGTTCGATATTCGGTCAAAGCGGTCCGCTTCACATAGCCCTGATGGGAAACAGTGATGACCACTTCTTCATTGGGAATCATGTCCTCGTAGCTGAAATCCTCGGCATTGTGCTCGATCTCGGTACGGCGGTCGTCGGAATACCGATCCTTCATGTCCTGAAGTTCGGTTTTGATGATCTCCATCCGCTTGTCTTCGTTGGCAAGGATCTCTTTCAGCTCCTCGATCAACGCCATGATCTCTTTGTATTCCTGGATGATCTTGTCGCGCTCCATTCCGGTAAGTCGCTGCAGTCTCATGTCCAGAATAGCCCGAGCCTGAATCTCGCTCAGGTCAAAGCGCTCCATCAAACTATTGCGGGCAGTCTCCGGATCGGGGGAATTTCTGATCAGGGAAATCACCTCATCCAGGTGATCCAATGCGATCAAATAACCCTGAAGGATGTGGGCTCTTTTCTCAGCTTCCCTCAGTTCGTATTCTGTCCTGCGGACCACCACCTCGTGTCTGTGCGCGACGTAGTGGACGATCAGGTCCTTCAGGTTCAGGGTATAGGGTCTGCCTTTGACCAGCGCGACATTATTGACTGAGAAGGAAGTCTGAAGCGCGGTGTGCTTGTAAAGGTTGTTCAATACGACACTGGATATGGCGTCGCGTTTCAGCTCATAGACAATCCGCATCCCGGACCGGTCAGACTCATCCCGAATGGCGGAGATTCCCTCGATTTTTTTCTCGTTGATCAGGGCGGCGGTTTTCTCCACCATGTTGGCCTTGTTGACCATGTAGGGGATTTCGGTGATGACGATCATCTCCCTGTTTCCGCCGTCTTTGGTTTCGATGTTGGCTTTGCCACGGACTACAATTCGTCCCCGGCCTGTTTCAAACGCTGCTTTTACGCCATTGTAGCCGTAGATGATCCCGCCTGTGGGGAAGTCCGGAGCAATGATGAACTTCATCAGCTCTGCGACGGTGATCTCCCGGTTGTCGATGTAGGCCACAATGCCGTCAATGACTTCACCCAGGTTGTGGGGAGCCATATTGGTCGCCATCCCCACCGCGATGCCCGAGGCACCGTTCAGCAGCAGTGCCGGCACCTTGGCAGGCAATACGGTCGGCTCCTTGAGGGAGTCGTCAAAGTTGAACTGAAAATCGACCGTGTCCTTGTTGATATCCACGAGCAATTCTTCGGCAATCCGTTTCAGCCTGGCCTCGGTATATCGCATCGCAGCGGCATTGTCACCGTCGACGGAGCCGAAGTTACCCTGTCCATCCACCAAAGGATATCGCAAGGACCAGTCTTGGGCCATACGAACCATCGTTTCGTAAACCGCCGAATCCCCGTGCGGGTGATATTTCCCCAGCACTTCGCCGACGATCCTGGCCGACTTCTTATAAGGCTTGTTGTGCAAAACGCCGAGTTCCTGCATTCCATAAAGAATACGTCTGTGAACTGGCTTAAGTCCGTCTCGGACATCAGGAAGGGCTCTTGAAACAATGACCGACATCGAATAATCGATGTAGGCGCCACGCATTTCCTCCTCAATATTGATTGGTATGATGTGCTCGTTCTCTCCTTGGGCCATAAAGTACTTTTTCGCGCTTCAAATTAAGCTGCAAGATAGTAAAAACTGCAAGGTTTCGAAACCCTTGCCCCAAACCTTGTCGCCCCTCGTGAGATCAGTACCATTGGCCGACCTTTCGGTTTTGCATGTTGAAAACAGAACTTCCGCGATATTCGATCCCATCGTGGAGATGCTTCATCACCACCCCGCAACCACCGATTTTGCATCGTTTGGTACCCGGAATCCGGATGGCCAGTCCTGCCTGAAGTCCATAGACATTCTGGTCAATGTTCTGAAACTCAGAAAAATCAGAGGCCGCATAGGTAAACTTCCGAAACTCCGCCCCACCTTTCAAAAACAGCTTGGCATATTCGGAAAAGTCGTATTCCATCCTGAGGGAAATCCCAAAATAAGGATCCTCCGACACCGCCAATCTTGGCACATAAGGCACCCCGCCGGAGGCAAGTGAGGGATCATAGGCTTTCTTCAGATTCATCTTTCCAAACTCGCCTTCCAAGACAAATCTCCAGGGATAATTTGCCCGGGCCCTTTGGCGCAGCTCAGACTGCATGTACAGATTGCTTGTGCTGTACTTTCTATACTGCCACCTGAGAAAACCCTGGCGGCGTTTCGCGTCGTACAGCACCAGTCCGACTGTCCCGTAGGTTTTGCTGAGCTGATAGGTTGCCCCTTCAAATTGGAACTCGTGGTCATTTCCCCTCATCGGTGCCAGATTTCCCCACTCCATCCCGTACCCTGCGCCAATGGTCAGGAGGCTGAAAAGGTTGATTCTGACCCCTCCGTTTAGAAGCGGAAAAATCCATGCATTGCTGGACAGCGACAGCGTGTCCTGGAGGGAAAACTCCGAGCTTTCAAAGTTCTGGTATTGGGAGATGGGATACAGGGAGGGATTTTGGGAGTAAAAATCCGTCCGCATCTGGTGGTAAGCCGCACCGGTGGAAACCTCCAGCGCAAACATCTCCAATGCGTTTCTCAAGACATTTCCCACTCCTGACTCGCTTTTCGGGTTCTTTGCTTTTTCACTGATGCCAAAGATATCCTCATCCTGCGCAAACAAATGAACCTGGGCTATAAGCAAAGCAAAAACGGGCAGGAATAATTTTCTAACGGTCATGGTTGGTTAACGACAATCTGATTCGGTTGGTGTGAAAATAAAAAAAGAAGCCTCCTTTTTGGGGGGCTTCTTCAAATCTTTTGCCAATCGGATCAACTCCCGGATTTTGCCTGGCCATCGTCCTCCTTGGCTTTCATTTCGGCGACCATTTGGTCCAGTCTTTCCTTCATCGCCGGATCTTCCTTGATCGCCCCGTTTACTTTGTTGTAAATGGAGACACCCAAAACGGCGTCGTCTTTGATCAGCTCCGTTTTGTACTCGACGACCGATTCCTGGAGTGAATCCTGGAAATCCTTGATGGCTTTGTATGCGGCTCTTTCTTCGTCTGTCAACTTGATTTCCGCTTCTTTTGCCGCGTCTCCCCAGGCGGCTTTGATTTCATTGTATCTGGCTCCGCCTTCGATGACCTCATTGTTGAGGATCATATCCCTCAATTCCCCGGTTTTTTTCTCTACAAATTCCGAAGTCATCACTTCCACGTTTGCGAATTTCTTAAGCTCCTCGTCGGTCACCTCCTCTGTTGCCGCAGCTTCCTGCGCAAATGCGGCCAAGCCCAATCCCCCAAAAAGGAACATCGACATCCAAATCTTTCTCATAATTGTCCTGGTTTAAAATGGTTAGGCCCACAATAAAAACGTCATGGGTGCAAAAACCAAGAGAAAAATGTCTTTTTATGAAATTTTAGGATAGGCGGCAAGCGAATGAATTGCGTAGGCTCAAGTGGACTTGAGGCTTGCGATCGTGGCCACAGGATCGGCGGAGCTGAACACAAAACTGCCCGCGACCAGGATATCCGCTCCTGCGGCAAGCAGTCTTGGCGCATTCTCCAAGTTCACCCCACCGTCAATCTCAATCTTGGCCGAGGAACCTTTTTTTAGGATCAGATCCTTGAGCCGGGATACTTTGGCATAGGTGTTTTCGATGAATGCCTGCCCGCCAAAGCCGGGATTGACCGACATCACGCACACCAAGTCAATGTCGGCAATTATTTCTTCCAGAACGGCCGCGGGTGTATGGGGATTGATCGCTACGCCTGCTTTGGCGCCCAGCTTGTGGATGGCCTGCACAGTCCGGTGGAGATGCGTGCAGGCCTCGTAGTGTACCGAAATATTCCCGGCTCCCGCATTGCGAAAAGCCTCCAGGTATTGATCCGGATTCACGATCATCAAATGGACGTCAAGGGGCTTTTGGGCGTGTCTCCTGATTGCCTCAGTCACGGGAATCCCAAAGGAAATATTCGGCACAAACACCCCATCCATGATGTCTACATGGATGTAATCCGCGGCGGAGGCGTTGAGCATTTCCACTTCCTTTTGGAGGTTGGAAAAATCTGCGGCAAGGATGGACGGGGCAATCAAAGGGGACATGGATGTTTTTTTTTGCTTTACAAATCAACTAAAATTCTGCCGATGGGCCAAGGTCGGCTACCGTCTCAGCAGTTTGGTTTGCTTGACGTAGGCTCCTTCACGCAGCAGGATGAGGTACAGTCCGGGTTTGATGCCGCCCAGCCCGACCTTGTAAGGCAGGGCTGGATTGTCCCTGACAAGCTCCATCTGCATGAGGGATCTTCCCGTCATGTCTATCAGCTCAAAGGCGCAGCTCTTCCCTGAGCCAAAATAGATGGTCACCTCATCCTCGACCAAAGGATTGGGATACACCTTCCAGGCCGGGGTTTCCCCTTCCCGCACCGCGAGGATTTCCCCATACAGCGCATCAAAAAAGTTGGGTACCCCATATCCCAAGAGGTTATCCGGATTTTTGCTTTGGGTCGCGCTTCGAAAGAGGTTTTCCATCAGCTCGCCTTTGGTCCACTCGGGCTTGGCCTCCCAAAGTCCGGCGGCAAGCGCAGTGACCTGCGGAGCAGAAAATGAAGTCCCGTTGGAAGAACCGACTGTGCCGTTGGCACGGACCAGAACCGGACTGTCTCCAAATGCCGCCAATTCCGGCTTCAAGCGTCCGTCACCCGTCGGCCCTCTGGAGCTGAAAGACGACACCTCACCGGTATTCTTTACCGAACCCACCGAAACAATATCCTTCGCATCGGCTGGGGCGACCAGGCTCGATGCGCCCCTGGATCCGTAGTTTCCGACGGCGTTGACCACCAAAATCCCCTTGCTGGAGGCAATGGCGGCTCCTTTGGTGATGACCGCAGTCTTCCCGTCCAGGTCGTCCAGGCTATAGTTCATGGCCGGATCGTCAAAGTCCCAATAGCCCAGGGCACTGTTGATGATGTCTACGCCCAAGCTGTCGGAATATTCGGCGGCTCTCACCCAGTTGAACTCCTCCACCCGGTATTCGGTCTCGACCTCTTCGGTGATCACCAAGACAAAATCCGAGTCATAGGCACCGGAGACCAGTTTTCCGGGCTCATTCGCCGCGATCAGGGAAAGCACGTTGGTGCCGTGCTGGTGTCCCATGAAAACTTCCGCATTCCAGGGCCTTACAAAATCCCGCTGCGCAACGATCTGGTTGTTTGCAAACAGATGGGCAAAAGGAGTGGCGGTATTGGTGCCCGGAAATCCGGCGTCGAAAACAGCGACAGTCACGCCCGCGCCGGTGTACCCTTCCTCGTGCATCCTGTCGATTCCGATCAGTTCATTCTGATAGTCATAGGAATTGTCTGCCAGTGCAAGTTCCCGCGCATTCAGCTTAGGCTCCCTGCAGTTGCTTTCCAAGGTCACCGATGCATACGCCTTGTATTTGATCCTGGCATTTGGCTTGGCCAAAAAGCCCAAGGCAACCCGTTCGATCTTTTCCACAAATGGCAAAGCGGCCATTTCCCCGACACCGGCCTGGTCGGTCACCAAAACGGCTGCATTCATCCATTTGCTTGAATAGAGCACATACTCCGACAAGGCAGCGACCTCATCCAGGTACTTCGCCGCAACCGGCAAATCGAGGCTGTCTGCCTGAATCCCTTCCCGGCTTCTTCTCTCGAGGGCTTTTTGGGTCAGAAACTCTTGGGGACGCGAAAGCGAAAGCCCGGCTTGGGGTTTGTATTTGAAATAAACCGCATAGCGATCCTGTGCACTTGCAGAAAACCCCAGCAGTAGCATCATCGAAAGCCCGATGCAAAATCTAATCCCTGCCATACTCGACCAATAGTAAATGTGTTTTGCTGCCACCGTCAATCAATTGCGCTCCCAGACAGTCATTTCGGGAGCAGTAAGTCAAAATTTCGTCATATTTCTCCAACAGTCCCACTCCCTTGCCAAATATCTCGTAGCGGACATCCCGGAGGGTAATTCCATCATCCAGGTTTTCCTGGGCCACCCGCACCGCATGGACACTTTCAAAGCCCGGGACTCCGGATCCTCCGGAAAGGTCGATCTCAAAATCATCGTCTCCTTCCGCCTGGTAGCTTTTGCCGTTCCAGGTTCTTCCCTTTTCGGGAGGAAAGACCAGCGCGGCAACCGGGGCGTTGTGGATGGTTCTCAGCAACAGTCGGTCGCGATGGATCAGGGTATAGTCCAATTCGAGAGCCCAAGCCGTCTTGTCCGCAGACTTGAAGCGTCCGATCACATAGGTCACTTCGTTTTCCGCATTGAGATAGCTGCTTCGGACCAAGTCCCTGTAATAATACTGGGACGTTTCTGAATCATTTTCCCCATAGTAGATGGTCTCGTCCACCAGATAGATCCAAAAATTGCCGACCGCCAAGGGCTGATAGTCCTGCTCCAGGTCAAGGTCTGGAGCGTCAATCTTTTCATCGCAAGCAGCCAAGAGCAGGGAGAAAATGACCAAAAGCCGGGAAAACCGTAGTTTCATGCCGAAAATATACCACTAAAAACGCAACCATTTCCCAGGCACCTGGAAGTGTCCCGAAATTTGTTCCTGCCGATTTTGTGCTTTTCCGGGAAAAATGGCCTGCTTACCTTAGCGTCCCAATCCAATTCTGCCATGTCGCTCAAGACTTTTGTAAAATTAAACAGCATCACCAACCTCACCGATGCAAGATACGGCTCGGGAATGTATGTCAATCTGTTGGGGTTTGATCTCGACCAGTCTTCTCGGAACTTCATCAGCCCGGAACTTTTCAGGGAAATAACCGGCTGGGTGTCGGGAGTTGAATTCGTGGGGGAATTCAGCCACCGATCCAATCCCGATTTGCTCGAAACCCTCAAAGACTATCCTTCCATCACTTGGGTGGAATATGACCGGATCAGTGGGCTGAAGTCGCTCGTGGGGTCTGGCTATTCGCTGATTTACAAGATTGCCCTGGAGCGAATCGTCCATTTGGAGCAGGACGTGGCGGACTTGCTCAGCGAATCCGGGATAATGCTCCACGTCGTCTCCGAAGACAACGATTTGTCGGAGTTTGATCTGGAGGAAGTGAAAAAGCTTGCCAAAAACTGTAAGGTTCTGCTCGGAACCGGAATCACCGGGGAAAATATCCTGGATTTGGTAGAAGACACCGGGATATTCGGGATCTCGCTGAGCGGTGGAGAGGAACTTAAACCCGGCCTGAAGGATCTGAATCAACTGGCTGACATTCTCGAAAAGCTGGAAACAGAGGAATAAACAAAATCCCGGCCCAAACAGGCCGGGATTTGTCTTTCAGGCGTCCCAAAGGTCGCCCAATTGGTAGGGACTCTGTGGGCCGGTAAAAATACTCCCATCCACAAACCTGTGGGCAATCCCGAGGTTGGCCAATTCATGCAAGTCCCCGGAGTCCAATTCCAGTTCGGCGGCTTTCAGGTTTTCAACGATCCGGCTCTGGTTCACCGATTTTGGAATCACCGCGATGTCCCTTGCAATCGACCAGGAGATCAGCACCTGTCCCACGCTTGCCGAGTGCTTCTGGGCAATGGCGGCTACGACCGGATTTTCGAGAAGTCTGGGGTCGTTTTTGTGCCGCTCTCCCCGCGAATCGGGAGAACCCAGCGGCGAATAGGCGGTCATCAGGATGCCGGTTTCTCTGCAAAAACCCACCAGAGCCTCCTGCGGCAAAAAGGGATGCAGCTCTACCTGGTTCATCTCCGGCTTTTCTCCACCCATTGCCAAAAGCTCCTTCAGCTTGGCCTGATTAAAGTTGGATACTCCGATGTGCCTGGCAAGACCGGAGTCCTTTTGCTCCTGCATGGCTTCCCAGGTTTGGGTCAAGGGAACATCCTTGTAGGTATAAAACTCCTCCCTGTGCTCCGCAAAGCCGATTCCGGCCTTAAAGGCCACCGGCCAATGCACCAGGTACAAATCCAGGTAATCCAGTCGCAAGTCGCCCAGGGATTTTTCCAAGGCCGGTTTCACGTCTTCATGCCTGTGGCTGTCGTTCCAAAGTTTGGAGGTGACAAAAAGCTCCTTCCGCTTGGCCAACCCGTCCGCAATGGCATCCGAGATCCCCTGTCCCACTTCCCTTTCGTTTTGGTAGATCGCCGCACAGTCGATGTGCCGATAGCCGGCCTCGATTGCCCAATACACTGCCTTTCGCACTTCGCCGGGTTTGCTTTTCCAGGTTCCCAATCCCAGGATAGGCAGCTTGTCTCCGTTTCCAAATTCCAGATTTTTCATTGTGGTTGTTTGTTCATTTTTTTGAAAAAGTTCGGGTTAAATATCCCCTCAAAGTGAGTTCCAAGTCCATAAATCTACGCCTTTTCAAGACAATTCCCGAACCGATGGCTTGACCAAGTCTTCAATGCCGGGGGATATTACCGTATACGAAACAAGGCGGTTCCGGGACGTATTTGGGACTAAAGCAGGGATTGTTTTTGGCACCTTTCCCTCCCAATGCCAAGCATCCCACGCTTGTCCCTCCTTCTGCACAGCCAAAAAAAGAACCGCCCGATAGGGTCAATGGCTTGTGAATCGGCACAAAAAAAGGCTGGGCACAATCAATGGATCCGCCCAACCTTTCGCCTTCTGTTTGGGGCCATTTACTTCAGCGCAAATTCCCTCGCCTTGATGTTTGTGTAATACTTCGTGATCATGTTGGGCACTTCCCAGGCAGGCATTTTCCCCGCCTGATAGTATTCCAAAAACTTCTCCGTCACCTGCCCAAAATGCGCTTCGTGCCCATTGTGATAGGAATCCGGCACGGTCACCTGGTACTCGCCTGAGGGCATCTTCACCAGGTCAATCTCCGGATACTTTGCCTGGAGGGTTTCTTTTACGGCCTTTTCCAACTGGGCCAAATCAGAACCGATCAGCTCGACGAACAAGGCTGGCCGATAGTTCTCCTCTTTCCCCTGGCGGATGACCAGATTGGCCTTGGTTCCCCGCATCATGCTGTAATGCGTGTCGGCGCTTCCTTCCGGAGCCTGATAGTTCCAGATGACACTAGCCTTGGCGTGCTTGCCTTTCAGGGTATAGTTCATTTCCCCGTTGGAAAAGACCTCCAGCTTGCCATTTTTTACATCCTTTTGCAGAAAATCGGGAAATCCGGATTTCCCGGTCACTTTCTGAAATTCCTCCAGGGTCATGGCGGTCGTCCATCTTTTTGCGGAAAGCATCTGCACGTCCGCGGTGTCCAAAACTACCTCGGGAAATGCCTCCCATTGGATCAAATCGACCAAATGGGTGGTCACATCCACAATGCCCTCGCCTTCGATGCCCACGTCAAAAAACCAATCCGGCCTGATCAGCGGAGCACCGGAGACGTACTTGAAGAAATGGTGTACGGACTCTTTGGTGATGGCTGGGTTTTCCGGAGTTCCGGTCTCCAGCTCCCCAAATACATCCGGAATCATCGACAGTTCCCGCTGAAGCAGTGTCGTGATCTCAAACCGCTCGGTCATGATGTCAAAGAGCAGCAGGTTGTTTTGCTCTGCAACTTGGAAAGCCTTCAGCAGTTTCTGGAATCCTTCCCGGTTGATTACCAGTGGTTTGTCGGCATACACGTGGATCCCGTTTTCGATGGCTGCCAGGACATAATCCACCTTGCGGTCGTTCTTT
The DNA here is from genome assembly GCA_964530015.1 of uncultured Limnohabitans sp. Taxonomy (GTDB): domain Bacteria; phylum Bacteroidota; class Bacteroidia; order Cytophagales; family Cyclobacteriaceae; genus Algoriphagus. Next base: position 48,354 of record CAZGYC010000012.1, read on the forward strand.
CCGGCTACCATCATCACATTCCCTGGTTTTTCGGAGACCATCTTTTGCAGAAAGTCCGCTCCGGTATATACCTCCAGGTTCCAAGAGGTCGGATTTTCGGCACGGCTGTTATATCCCGCAATCCGATTCAGGTGGTCTTTGAGCTCCGGCCCTTCCGGGGCAAAGACATAGACCGTGGAATCCACGGTAGGATACATGGATTTGTGGATCAAACCCGCATGAAAATGTCCCGGATCCAGCGTCATGATCCTGACTTTTGAATCCGGTTCAGGTTTTTCGCTTTTCATCTCTGGGTTGGAACAGGAAACTGAAAAAAGGGCCAATGCGGCCCCGATTTTAATTTTATTGGAAAACATCATTTCAATTTTAGTACAAGCTCAAATTTAAGCAACAGCCAAACCTATGCTTTCACATAGTCCGTTCCCCAGGGTCTGCGCTGAGGGCGACTGAGGTGGCTGTTGGCTTCCTTGTCGTTGACAAACTCTTCCTTCTTGGGATCCCACTCCAGCTTTCTGCCCATCTTCATGGCGATATGGCTTACCAGACACACCGAGCAGGCTCTGTGGCCAATTTCCACGGGAGTCAATAGCTCGTTGTTTCCCTGGATCGCGCCCAGCCAGTTTCCGTGGTGTTCGTCGCTGCGGATCAACTGGATTTCGTCAGGCCCGATCACCGAGGTCAGGATCTTCGGGTCAGACGCATCCAGTGCCCTGGCGTTCCTGCCTTGGGCTACCGGATCAGAGGAAGAAGCCACGTAGCTGCCCCGGGAAACCCAAATCCACCCTTCGGTGCCTTCGTAGCGGATGCCGTTTGGATAGCCTCCCGAAGTCAGCATGACGATGCCGTTGTCGTATTCTGCCTTGACCATGAAGTCGCCATGGACATTCCAAAGTCCAGAGCGAGGGAAATCGGCAACCGCCTCGACAAACCGAGGGCCGGTCAACTCCGTGTCCATTCCCCAAGCCGCCGAATCGAAATGGTGCTGACCCCAGCCGGTGATCATGCCCGCTCCGTAATTTTCCAACCGCAGCCATCCCGGACGGCTGTAGTCGTTTTGGGGATGGACGCCGATCTCTGTGTAAGGGACTTCGGGGGTGGAACCCAGCCACATCTCAAAATTAAGGTTGGAAGGCACCGGCATCGTGGGAGCATCAGGTCCTGACGGGTCTCCCGGAAGACCCACTTTGACGGTGTGGAGTTTTCCGATCCGGCCGTTTCTCACCAGTTCGGCGGCAATCCGAAACTGCTCGCTGGACCGCTGCTGGGTTCCCAATTGGAGTACCACTCCGGTTTTGTTGACCACTTCGACCAATTGACGGCCTTCCTTGATGGTCAGGGAAGTCGGCTTCTGCAGGTAAATGTGCTTTCCGGCCAAGGCTGCTTCCATGGCGGGCTGGGAGTGCCAATGGTCCGGAGTGGAGATCACGACCGCGTCGATTTCTTTGTCCAGCAGCATCTCGCGATAGTCGGCGTATTGCTTCACATCGACGTAGGGCTTTCCGTTCTTTTTGGTGTAGTAGTCCTCGATCAGCTTTTTGCCGTCGGCCATTCTTTTGGTGTCCACGTCAGACACAGCGACAAACTGCGCCACTTCATGCTGCCAGGTTCCGGGTATGTCGTGTTCCCGGGCTATCCTCCCACAACCGATCTGGCCGACGGTGATCCGGTTGCTTGGCGCGTTTTTTCCAAACACAGACGCAGGGACGATCGTCGGAAAGCCGATTGCGGCCGTGGCCAGTGCGGTTTTTTGGATGAATTCTCTTCTTTGCATAGCTATTTAATGGGTTGTTTTTATTTTACAAACGCTCTCCAATAGGCCTCGGCTTCCTCTGCCGAAAGATCCCCATCAAAGACAATCATTCTATACTTTAAGCTGTAGCGTTGGTTGGGCAGCAGCTCCCAGGATTCGTGTCGGATCGGGCAGAATTCAATGAATACGTTACCCTCGCCCTTATACTGACCCAAAGGCCAAACACGGAGTGGTTCGGGATGGGCCTTGTTCGTATTGTGGCTCAAAAAGAGAATCCCGCTTTGTCCGGAGGCATCGGCGGTTTTGCCTTTTACCATCACCCACTTGGCGTTTGTGCCGTCGGCGTCTTTTCGGGTCTTTCCATCGGAAGTCAGGATGCTGCTGTTGTCGTCTCCCCAAAGCTCCGTTGCGCGGAATCCAATTCCCCCTCCATATCGGTAGTCATCCAGCAGGATTCCCCCGGGGATTTTGGTGACTATCGTGGTGGTATAGTCCACCATATAGCGGCCCTTGTCCGCCGGTTTTACCTTGATCCGGAGATCCTCTTCGATGGCCAGCTTTTCACTTTCAGGCGCTTTGAGGTCGAGGTGATTTTGGCGGACATTCAGCTCGGCAGCTCCGCCGGCGACCTTTTTGGACAGTACTTTGGCAAAATCCACGCGGCCCTTGCCATCCCCCAAATTCCAGAAATCAACCTCCCGCCCATTGATGGTCGCACGGGTCCAGGGACCCCAGATTCCGTAGTGATGGTAGTGGTCGGGGGGCTGAATCCGGCTGAGCACCTGACCGCTTGGAGAGGTGATCGGATGGATAAAACCGGACTTGCTAAAGTCCTCTTTGACCCCCTGTGGCACCGGGATTTTCGCCGTCTGGTAGGTCAAAACACGCTGATTGTCAATCAAAAAATCAATGCCGATTGAAGTTTCGTCCAACTGCACTTTTTGCGAAAACGATAGCGTAGAAAAACCCAGAAAAACAAGGGGGATAAGGAGATTTCTTTTGAAACGCATGGAAAATTCAGGTTATTGGGCTTGAGTTTCGAAGTTATCAAAATCCCCATTAACCCATTAACCCCGTCACACTAATCCTTATGAAGCGCCTTTATTTCTACGCAATCGTTTTCATTCTTTCCCTGAATTTTGCCTATGCCCAAAGCTTGCCCGAGGTCACGTTGGACCAAGCCTGGAAAGACAAGATCAGATCTTTGGCCCCCGAAAAACAAACCTTTCCGGCCAAAAAGAAAAACATCCTGGTCTTCTCCCTCCACACGGGATTCAACCACTGGGTGATCCCCCATACCGAGGAAATGATCAAGATCATCGGTGACCGAAGCGGGGCTTTCACGGTGACCGGAAGCAAGGACATCGCTGAATTTGAGGCCAAAAACCTCAAAAAATACGATGCGGTCATCCTCAACAACACCTGCTCCATCGGCGACCACCGGAACCTGTTTTGGGACAAGCTAAAGCAAAATGCCGGTCCAGGCTTTGATTCAGCGACTGTTGTCAAGAAAGCGCAAGAACTGGAAGCCAATCTCCTGAGCTATGTGGAGAAAGGAGGCGGATTGCTGGTCATACACGGCGCGGTGACCACGCTGAACAACTCCTGGGATTTCAGCCGTCTGTTGGGCGCGAGCTTCGACTACCATCCGGTGCAGCAGGCGATGCAGATCCGACCCGAAGACCCAAAACACCCGCTGGTTCAGGCCTTTCCGGCAGAAGGATTCAACCACATCGATGAACCTTATTTCTACAAAAACGCCTATGCGGAGCTGGATTTCAAGCCTTTGCTCTATTTCAACAATGCCGAGATCAAAAGCCAGCGCAAAGGGCAGGAACTGACCGAAGGCAAGACGTATGTGGCCTGGATCAGAGCCGAAGGCAAAGGCAAAGTGATGTACATCTCTCCCTCGCACAATGCCCAAAGCTTCGAAAATCCGCAACTATTGCAATTCTACCTCGATGGGATGCAATATGTGGCCGGTGATGTGAAGTGTGACGAAACGCCTTTGAAGAAGTAAGGATGTCGGGTTTAAAAAAAATGGCGCTGAAGGATAATTTCAGCGCCATTTTTTTTCCTTTTTCCGCAGGACATCATCTTGGCTGTCAAAATCCCCGTATTGAATAAATCCTCTTTTGAAACTCGGAAGACTTACTTCTGGGTAAATTCTGACCACATTGCGATAGGTCTCTCCATCCATGTAGCGAATGGTATTCCCGATTTTTTTGGGGGCTTTTACATGGAAAAAATCGTACCCGAATTACCATAGTCGTAGCCCAAAACCTCAATTTCCAAACAGCCCGGCTCAGTGTCAGACTAACAACCGGAAAATATAAAGCCGACGATTGCAACGATAAAAAGGAGATTTTTGGGGAAAGTTTTGACGCTCCTCTCGTACCGCAGACGAAATTCGGTGCTTGTTGGCTACCTGTCAAACGGACATCTCCTGGCCAGAAGGGTCGATTTCTCACGGGGATTTGACAGATGGTCTGGCAAACGGGTTCGGAAATCCCTAAAATCGCATCAAATCCTCTGCCATGCAAAAGCTCACCTGCCTTCTCATCTGTTCGCTCCTTGCTTTTTCCCTGCGGGCGCAAAGCTATTTCCCCGAGAAAAACAACTGGCTCTCCAAACCGCCCCGTGACCTTGGACTCAATGAAGCCAAGATCAGGGAAGCAGTGGCTTTTGCGATTGCCCATGAAAGCGAACAAAACCCCAACCTGAAGATCGCGCACTATGAGAGTGCCTTCGGCCGGGAGCCGTTCGGCTATCCCGTAGGACCGATGAAAACCAGAGGTCCTGCCACGGGGCTGATCATCTACAAAGGCTATGTGGTCGGCCAGTGGGGAGATCCCGGCCGGGTAGATCTGACCTTCAGCGTGGCCAAGAGTTTTGTTTCCACCACTGCCGGACTGGCGGTGGCCGAAGGCTTGATCAGGGACGAAAAAGATCTGGTCTATCCCTATATGGCTCCGATTTATCCCTATGATCCTGTAAAATCTGGGATGAACAAGGCCGATCACCTGTACGAAGACGACGTTTTTGAGCTTTTTGACACCGAGCACAACCGCAAGATTCGCTGGGATGACCTGCTCCGGCAAACTTCAGACTGGGAAGGGAGCCTCTGGGGCAAGCCCGACTGGGCGGATCGGCCAAGCGGCGAAGCCAAGGAATGGAGAACCCGCGTGCGAAATGCCCCCGGTACCGTCTATGAATACAACGACACCCGGGTCAATGTGCTGGCTTTGGCACTGTTGAATGTTTGGAGAAAACCGCTTCCGATCGTCTTGAAGGAGAAGATCATGGATCCGATCGGTGCAAGCGACACCTGGAGATGGACGGGCTACGAAAATTCCTTTGTGGTCCTCGACGGGCAGATCGTCCAATCCATCAGCGGAGGCTCGCACTGGGGAGGCGGGATGATGCTATCTGCCTGGGATCAGGCAAGGTTTGGCTACCTTACCTTGAGGGACGGCAACTGGAACGGACAGCGGCTGATTGATCCGGCCTGGATCGAGAAATCCCGCACACCCACCGCCGCCCAACCCGGATATGGGTTCATGAACTATTTCCTAAACCACGATCAGAAAGAAATCCCCGCAGCACCCAAGACGGCCTTTTTGCACATCGGGGCCGGCACCAACATGATCTATCTCGATCAGGAAAACGATCTCGTGATCGTCGCCCGATGGATTCCCAACGGCGACAAGGCCGAGCTGGTCAGACTGGTGCTGGAAAGCCTGAAAAAGTGACGAGCTCCAGGTTTTTCCAAAGTTTCGAACTTTGGAAAAGCTCTCCACCCAGACATCAAAGGCTGCGGACAAAAATGTGTGGACACCTGTTTCGACGGTTCCAACGCCCTTCCCCCTTTTCAAAATCTTATAACTCTTTCGCAGAATCCCATAAAACTTTCCGGCAGCAGATTACCCAAATTTGTACCCTAATCCTTGATCCAGATGGACACGAACGGCAATTTTTCCCAAGCAAATGCAGCGAAGACCGTCAAACAGGCCTTCCCGGTCACCGGCATGACCTGCGCGGCCTGTGCCTCCAGCGTCGAGACCATCCTACAGTACACCGAGGGTGTGAAGTCGGCTGCGGTCAACTTTGCAAGCAATACCGTACTGGTGGAATACGACTCCAGCACCAGTCCTGAAAAGCTCAACGAAGCGCTCACCGACATCGGCTACGGGCTGATCCTGGACAGCAAAAACGTGGAAGAGTCCGTGCAGGAAGAGCAGGAAAAGAAATACCGGGAGGTCAAAAAACAGACCATCGGAGCTGCCCTTCTGACCTTGCCGGTCTTCGTGTTGGGCATGTTCTTTATGGACTGGGAACCCGGAAGATGGATCAGCCTCGTCCTGTCCATTCCCGTTTTGTTTTTCTTTGGGCACCACTTTTTTCGCAATGCCTGGAAACAGGCCCGTCACGGCAAGGCCAATATGGATACGCTGGTGTCCCTGAGTACGGGAATCGCCTTTCTTTTTTCAGTCTTCAACACCCTCTTTCCGGAGTTTTGGCATCAGCGGGGCATCCATCCGCACGTGTATTTCGAGGCAGCTACGGTCATCATCGTCTTTATCTCCTTTGGGAAAATGCTGGAAGAACGCGCCAAATCCCAGACCGGAACTGCCCTGAAGAAGCTGATGGGACTTCAGCCCAAGACGCTGACCCGAATCCAAAACGGAATCCCCCAGGAAATCAAAATCGAAGCTGTCCAGTTGGGTGACCGCATCCTGATCAAACCGGGGGAGAAAATCCCCGTGGACGGGAAAGTCCTGGAAGGCAGCAGCTTCATCGACGAGAGCATGATCAGCGGGGAACCTGTGGCAGTGGAAAAGAAATCCGGCGCCACCGTCTTTGCCGGAACGATCAACCAAAAAGGAAGCCTGGAGATCGAAGCAAAAAAAGTCGGTGCAGCTACCCTGCTCTCCCAGATTATCGAGAGAGTGCGCGAAGCTCAGGGCAGTAAAGCCCCGGTGCAAAAGCTCGTGGACCAAATCGCCGGAGTATTTGTGCCGGTGGTGATCGGGATTTCCCTTCTCACTTTCGCGGTTTGGATGATCTTTGGGGGAGAAAATGCGGTTTCCCATGCGCTGCTGGCGGCCGTTTCGGTATTGGTCATCGCCTGCCCCTGTGCATTGGGTTTGGCCACTCCTACCGCCATCATGGTCGGCGTGGGAAAGGGTGCCGAAAACCAAATCCTCATCCGGGATGCCGAGAGCCTGGAACTTGCCCACCGGGTCAATGCCGTGATCCTGGACAAGACCGGGACAATTACGGAAGGGCGACCCAGGGTGAACAATATGCAGTTTGCAGAGGGCATCGTGGGACGTGTAAGTAGTAAACAGTCAGTAGTAAGTAGTGACGGTTCCCACGACTTACCACTCACCACCTACTACTACTCACAAATCCTACACACGCTGGAATCCAAATCCGAGCACCCGCTGGCTGAAGCGGTGGTGAAGTTTCTGAAAGAAAAAAACCTTCCAGCAATGAGCTTGGATAGCTTCGAAAGTATCACCGCCCGGGGAGTGAAAGGGACATTTGAAGGGAAAAGCTATTTCGCCGGAAATGCCAGCCTGCTAAAGGAAAACTGGATTTCCATTCCTTCCGGTTTGGAAAGTATGGCTAAAACCTGGAGCGAAGAAGCCCAGACCGTCATCTGGTTTGCCAATCAAGACCAAGCTTTGGCGATCTTGGGTATTCAAGATCAGATTAAACCCAGTTCAAAGACTGCGATCTCCCAACTTCAAAAGTCCGGAATCGAAGTATTCATGCTCACCGGAGACAATCAGCAAACAGCGACTGCTGTCGCAAAAGAGCTTGGAATCCGGGACTTCAGGGCAGAGGTCCTGCCTGCCGACAAATCCCAGTTTGTCAGGAATCTGCAGGAAAAGGGAAAAACGGTGGCCATGGTCGGGGACGGGATCAACGACTCCGAAGCTTTGGCTCAGGCCGACGTCAGCATTGCGATTGGACACGGCTCGGATATTGCCATGGACGTCGCCAAGATCACGCTGATCACCTCGGACCTTGAAAAGGTTCCCCAAGCCTTTCGTCTGTCCCATTTGACCGTGAATGGCATCAAGCAAAACCTCTTTTGGGCCTTTATCTACAACCTGATCGGGATTCCCATAGCCGCAGGCGTCCTCTTTCCGATCAACGGCTTTCTACTCGATCCCATGATTGCAGGCGCGGCGATGGCTTTCAGTTCGGTCTCTGTGGTGATGAATAGCCTGAGGTTAAAAGCAAGAAAATTGTAAAATTTGAAGATTGATAAACCCAATCCCCAAGTCAAAAAGCCCAAAAATCAAACGTATGAAAACAAACCGCGAAAAAGAATCATTGACGAACTCCGGAGAAAGCCCGGATGCAACCCAGTTTTACCACGGGACAAAAGTCGGCTTTAAGCCCGGAGACCTGATTGCCCCCGGTTTCCAATCCAATTATGGAGCAAGAAAAAAAGCGGTCTTTGTCTACCTGACTGCCACACTCGATGCGGCTATCTGGGGAGCTGAGCTTTCCCTTGGGGAAGGCCCTGGCAGGATCTACCTCGTGGAGCCCACCGGGCCGATTGAGGATGATCCCAATCTGACCGACAAGAAGTTTCCCGGCAATCCGACAAAATCCTATCGGACGCGCCACCCGCTTCGGGTTTGCGGAGAAGTTCTTGACTGGCAGGGGCACAGTCCCGAGCAGCTCAAGGCCATGAAGGATCACCTGGAACATCTGAAACAACTCGGGATCGAGGCGATTGAGGATTGAAATTGGGTCAAAACCCTTCGGTCTCCAGCCAAATCTTGCGTCTAAAGTCTTGCATCTTAAATCTTAATTCCAAAAAAATGAAAACACTGAAATTCAATACCAACATCAATTGCACCAATTGCCTGGCAAAGGTCACCCAAAAACTGAACGAACAGTCCGGCATCGAATCCTGGTCGGTCGATTTGGAGGATCCCAACCGAACCTTAACCGTGCAGACCAATGAACTGGAGCCTGGGGATATCAAAAAAGCCGTGTTGAAGGCTGGTTTTATCGCGAATGTGAAATAGTGGAATTGAGACGTTAGACTTAAGACATAAGATAAAAAGCCTTTCATCAGCTTCTTTGTCTAATGTCTAAAATCTAACGTCTTGGATCTTTATTTGAACTTCCCAAAGTTTATTCCGTAATTTTGGCACAATGAAATCTTCGATTTCCATAATCATCGCCCTGCTGGTTTTCTTCGCTTCCGTTGGGATGGCGAAGACGACCCATTTTTGCATGGGTTTGGAGATGAAGTCAGAGATTGGTTTTGGCGAAAAACACGTGGATTGCGGCATGGGAATGCCGATGGATCACAGTGAAAGTGACCAAAACCAGCCGAAAGATCCCAAGTCCTGCTGCGAAAACATCACCGAACAGATCCAGCTAGACGATGAATTCCAGTTGAAAAAAGTGGAATTCAAGTTTTCCCATGACTTTGCCCTGGCATTGGTGCAGGTCTTTGTCTTTGGGATCGGGCCTGCTTCGGCCGAAAAGCTTGCTTTTTCCCCCTACTTTCCTCCTCCCATCGATCAGGACTTTCAGGTTCTGTATCAGCGCTTTCTGATTTAAATCACGGTTGGCAGGATCGCTCCTGCGCACATCTGAACCCCGGCCAAACTGGCTTTGGGCCTCATTTCCTGCATTCAACCCCCTGATTTATGCTCAACAGAATCGTCAAGTATTTCCTTGAAAACAAACTGGTGACCGTGCTGCTCCTCCTGCTGATCGTAGGCTGGGGGATCGTCACCGCACCGTTCAACTGGCAGGTGGATTTTCTTCCCAGGGATCCCGTGCCCGTCGACGCCATTCCCGATATCGGTGAAAACCAGCAAATCGTCTTTACCGAATGGATGGGCCGGTCTCCCCAGGACGTGGAGGATCAGATCACCTATCCCTTGACCACCTCCCTACTCGGGCTGCCGGGCGTGAAAAGCGTCAGGTCGAGCTCAGCATTTGGGTTCTCCAGCATCTACATCATCTTCGACGAGGAAACGGAGTTTTACTGGAGCCGGTCCCGGGTTCTGGAAAAACTCAATTCACTCCCCGCCGGGCTTCTTCCCGAAGGGGTTCAGCCCAAGCTCGGTCCCGATGCCACGGCTTTGGGACAGGTATTTTGGTACACTTTGGAAGGTAGGGACGAAGACGGGAATCCCACCGGAGGCTGGGATCTCCATGAGCTGCGGACGATTCAGGATTACTACGTCCGCTACGCCCTGACCGCCGTCGAAGGCGTGGCCGAGGTCGCTTCGGTTGGTGGCTATGTCAAAGAATACCAAGTCGACGTAGATCCTGCTGCGCTCAAAGCACACGGCGTCACCCTGATGGATGTGATGGAGGCCGTGCGAAAGTCCAACCTCGATGTGTCTGCCAATACCATCGAAGTCAACCGGGTGGACTACTTTGTCCGGGGTCTGGGCTATGTGGAGGAGCTGGCAGATCTGGACAAGGCTGTGGTCAAAGTCACGGACAACGTCCCCATCCGGATTCAGGACGTAGCCCGTGTCAATATCGGTCCCCAGCCCAGAAACATGTCCGGGATTCTCGACAAAGGCGGTGCTGAGGCAGTGGGCGGCGTGGTGATCGCCCGCTATGGAGACAATCCGCTGAAAGTCATCGAGGGTGTAAAGACTGAGATCGAAAAGCTTTCCCAAGGCCTTCCGAGCAAAACCCTGGCAGATGGCACTGTTTCCAAAGTCACTTTGGTTCCCTTCTACGACCGCACCGGACTGATCTATGAAACGCTGGGCACACTGTACGAAGCCATCAACCTCCAGATTCTGGTGACCATCCTGGTCATCATCGTGATGGTGTACAACCTGCGGGCTTCCCTTCTGATCTCTGCCCTGTTGCCGCTGGCAGTGCTGATGTGCTTCATCTTCATGAAGTACTTTGATGTTGATGCCAACATCGTCGCGCTTTCGGGGATTGCCATTGCCATCGGGACGATGGTGGATTTGGGGATTATCCTGAATGAGAACATCCTGCGCCATCTGGAAACGGCGCCAAAAAACCAATCCAAGCTTCAGACGGTGTACCAAGCCTCGGCGGAAGTGTCCGGGGCCATTCTCACGGCCGTCAGCACGACAGTGATCAGCTTTTTGCCTGTTTTCACCTTAGAGGCTGCTGAAGGGAAGCTCTTTGGGCCATTGGCTTATACCAAAACATTTGCGCTGATCTCCGCCGTGATCTTCACGCTGCTGATCATGCCGGCTTTTTCGCATTGGATCTTTTCGATCAAGAGCTATCAGGCAAAGAATGGGAAGTTTCTAAACTACCTGTTGATAGTCGCTGGTTTTCTGGTTGCGTTCACAGTATGGGCTTGGGGCGGTTGGCTGCTGGTCGGATATGGAATGGTCCATGCGGCGGCTTTTCATTTTCCGGAGAAAGTCGGAAGGCACAAAAGCCTCCTGGTGATCACCGTCACGCTGCTCTTTGTCACCTGGCTGTTGACCGGGCTATGGATGCCCTTGGGAGTTTCCGTCAGCCATTTTACCAATTTCCTGTTTATTGCCTTGTTGCTGACGGTGGTCTTGGGCGGTTTCGCAGCGTTCATTCGAGTCTATCCCCGCATCCTGATGTGGTGCCTGACCAACAAAGGCAAGTTTCTCCTTTTTCCGGTGGTCGTCCTTTTGCTGGGAACCAGTGTTTGGCTGGGCTTCAACCGGGTGTTTGGCATTGTGCCCAAAACCTTTGATCTCGTTGGCATCAACGTCCGCGCCACCGGATTTTGGTCTGGACTGAGCCATACTTTTCCCGGTTTGGGCAAGGAGTTTATGCCCTCGCTCAACGAAGGGTCTTTTCTCCTGATGCCTACCACGATGCCCCATGCGGGAATCCAGGAAAACAAGGAAGTACTCCAGCGGCTGGACATGCTCGTGGCGGCCATCCCGGAGGTGGAGCTGGTCGTGGGAAAAGCAGGCCGGGCCGAGACAGCCATTGACCCCGCTCCGATCAATATGTTTGAGAATACCATCCAATACAAAAACGAGTACGCCACCGACCTGAATGGAACGCGGCTTCGCTTTAAAGTCCGGGATGGAAAATATGAACTGAAAGACGGATCCCTTTTCAACCCGGAAAACAGGACTCCGAATCAGATCCGGGTCGAGGATCTGGTGCCTGATGGGGATGGGGAGTATTTCCGCCAGTGGAGGCCCCATATCCAATCTCCCGATGATATCTGGGATGAAATCGTCGGGGTGATCAATCTCCCCGGAGTGACCTCCTCGCCCAAGCTGCAGCCCATCGAGACCCGCCTGGTCATGCTACAGACCGGCATGAGGGCTCTGATGGGGATCAAAGTATATGGCCCTGATTTGCAAACCATTGAAGCCTTTGGTTTGGAGCTGGAAAAATACCTAAAGGAGGTTCCTTCGGTCAAAAAGGAGGCCGTCTTTGCAGATCGGATTGTGGGCAAACCCTACCTGGAGCTGGACATCGACCGGGACCAGATCTCCCGCTACGGCATGAATGTGCGCGATGTGCAGGACTTTATCGAGACGGCCATCGGCGGTATGAAAGTCAGCACCACCGTGGAAGGAAGGGAGCGGTTTCCGATCCGGGTTCGCTATGCCCGAGAGTTCCGGGACGATCCGGATGCCATTGAAAACCTACAGATCCCAACTCCCCTGGGCAACTACATCCCGTTAAGCCAAGTGGTTAAGGTCACCTATCGGCCGGGACCGGACATGATCCGGGGCGAAAACAGCTTTCTGGTGGGCTATATCTTGTTGGACAAGATGGACGGGTTTGCGGAAGTGACGGTAGTGGAACAGGCCCAAAACTACCTCCGGGAAAAGGTCGATTCGGGAGAGCTCAAAGTGCCCGACGGAGTTCGGTACGAGTTTTCGGGTTCGTATGAAAACCAGGTTCGGGCCGAAAAACGCCTGGGCATTGTCGTTCCGCTTTGCCTGGCCCTGATCTTCCTGATCCTCTATTTCCAGTTTCGGGCGGTTTCCACTTCTATTTTCGTTTTCAGCGGTATCGCAATGGCTTTTTCGGGCGCATTTCTGATGCTCTGGCTCTTTGGCCAGGACTGGTTTATGGACTTCGGTTTGTTTGGGACAAACCTCCGGGATCTGTTCCAAATAAAGGCGTACAATCTCAGCGTGGCCGTCTGGGTGGGTTTTATCGCGCTCTTCGGCATCGCAACAGATGACGGGGTGGTCGTCGCCTCCTATTTGGACCAAAGCTTCAGGGAAAACAGGCCCAATTCGGCCCAGGCAATTCGGGAGGCGGTTTTGGAAGCCGGAAAAAGAAGGGTTTTGCCCTGCATGATGACTACGGCCACGACCATGCTGGCCCTGGTTCCGATTTTCACCTCTACAGGCAGGGGATCGGATATCATGATTCCGATGGCCATTCCCTCCTTGGGAGGAATGGTGTTGGAGATCTCCACCGTATTCTTGGTGCCTACCCTGTATTGCTGGTGGGCCGAAAGAAAGTTGAAAAATAACTCCGAGGTATTCACTGAAGAATTAAAACCATCTGAAAATGGAAACTAAGCATTCAAAATTTCGAGGACCAAATTCCCCCTTTTTAAGGGGGTTAGGGGGATTTTTTCTTGTATTAATTAGCCTGTCGGTAAGAGCCCAATCCCTCGATGACTACCTGATCATCGCCGCCGAAAACAATCCTGGACTCAAGGCTGCCTATACCCGATACGAAGCGACTTTGGAGAGAACTAGACAACCTGGCCTTCCGGATCCGGAGCTTCAAGTCGGCTTTTTCCTCAAACCCATGGAGCGGTACATGGGAAACCAGCAGGCAGACATCCAACTCATGCAGATGTTTCCCTGGTTTGGGATGATCGGCACCCAAAAAGAAGAAGCCAATCAGATGGCTCTGGCTCAGTACCAGCTCTTTTTGGAGGAAAAAAACCGGTTGTTTTTTCAGGTCAAATCCACCTGGTATGAGCTGTTCAGATTGCACGAAGAGATTCGGATCAGTAAAGAAAACCTCGAATACCTCAAAAAATACGAGCGGTTGGCTTTGGTCAAATTCCAGGCAGCAAGTGGAAACCCTTCCAGCTCTCCTTCCGGCCAAACCTCCCCCATGCCCGCCCAAAGCCCGGCTTCGGCCAGCGCTTCGGGAATGAACGCGATGGGAACCAATTCTTCCATGCCTTCTCCCTCCGCCACGATGGGCGCCGGGATGGGTTCCGCACCGATGTCAGGCAGCGGATCCTCCATGGGCGACATTCTCCAGATTCGCATCGAGATGAAAGAGCTGGAGAATGGCATCGCCCAACTTGAGGCCAACCTGGAGCCGCTTCAGATCAAGTTCAACCAGTTGCTCAACAGTGAAATCCGGGAAGAGGTTGTCCTGGCCGGGTCACTGGATCCGGTGCATTTGGGAATGGAAAAACTTGCCGTCCTGGACAGCATCAAGTCCAACAACCCCATGTTGGCGATGTATGATTCGGAAATGGCCGCCCTGGACCAACAGGCCAGGATGGCCAAGCTGGACGGCAGACCCATGCTGGGTGCCGGAGTCAACTACATGCCCTTCAAACCTCGAATGGACGACGGCATGATGATGGGCGGCCAGGATATGTTTATGCCGATGGTGACCATGACCTTACCGATTTACAGAAAGAAAACCAATTCCAGGATCAAAGAGGCCGAGTACCTCAAAGAAGCCGCCCTGCTGGACAGGCAAAAAACCGAAAATCTCCTGGCGATGGAATGGGCCAATGCCTTCCGGGATTGGGAAGATGCCGGGCGCAAGATTCTTCTTTATTCAGAACAAACGGATTTGCTCAACCAGAATCTTCAGCTCCAGCTCACTGCCTATACCAGCAGCGGGCAGGATTTTGAAGAGGTACTCCGAACACAACAGCGCTTGCTGGACTATCAGTTGAAACGAATCAATGCCATCAACCAGCAGTATCAAAGCCTCGCCATGCTGGAAATGCTCGCCTCGATGAACCTCACACTTCAATAAGAATTGCCATGAAAAAGCTATTTGAAAATAAAATCACGCTGATTGCCGTCACGCTGGCAATCGGAGGCTTGATCGGATGGTGGATCAAGCCCAGTTCCCCTGAAATGGAACTGACGCACGATCACGGTACAGAGGCTGCCGAAAACACGCTCTGGACCTGCTCCATGCATCCCCAGGTCAAGTTGAGCGAACCCGGTGACTGCCCGATCTGTGGCATGGACCTGATTCCGGCCACTTCTGCCCGGTCGGCCACATCCAATCCCCTGGCTTTTGAGATGACTCCGGCAGCGGTGGCTTTGGCACAGATCCACACCACCAAAATCGGCGGTGCAAATGCCTCCGGTGAGCTTTTCCTGACCGGAAAAATCCAGGCAGACGAGCGCGAAAACGCGTCCGTGACTGCCAAATTCCCGGGAAGGATCGAAAAACTCTTTGTGGCCTTCACCGGCGAGCAGGTCAAAGCCGGCCAGAAACTCGCCTCGGTGTATTCTCCCGAGCTGCTCTCCGCTCAGCGGGAACTGCTGGAGGCCGCCAAGACCAAAGATGAATTTCCCGAGCTGTACCTGGCGACCAGGGAAAAACTCCGGCTCTGGAAACTGACCGAAAGTCAGGTCAACGCAATCGAACAATCCGGCAAAGTGACGGAACAACTTGATATCCTGGCCGATCAGTCGGGTGTAGTCACGCAGCGCAACATCTCCCTGGGCGACTATGTGACTACCGGGCAGGTGCTTTTCAACGTAGTCAACCTCGACAGACTCTGGGTCTTGCTAGATGCCTATGAGGCAGATTTGGGTGCTTTGAGCCTAGGAAATGAGATCCAGTTCAGCGTAGCGGGACTTCCCGGAGAAAGCTTCAAGGCCAAGGTCTCCTTTGTCGATCCACTGCTGGATCCCAACACCCGATCCGCTTCCGTCCGTGCCGAGATCAGCAATTCCGGCCATAAACTGAAACCGGAGATGTTTGTCACCGCAAGGGTCAAAACCCATGCAAAATCTGCGGCGGCGGGGATTTCGGTACCACGGACTTCGGTGCTTTGGTCGGGCAAGCGTTCGGTGGTCTACGTCAGAGTGCCCGACTCGGAAATGCCTGCCTTTGAAATGCGGGAAGTCACCCTCGGAGCGAGAATGGGCGAAAACTACGGCATCGAATCCGGTCTCGCGGCAGGGGAAGAAATCGTCACCAACGGCGTCTTTGCCATCGATGCGGCAGCCCAGCTTTCCGGGCAATACAGCATGATGAATAGACCAAAAACCAAGTCTTTGGAGGTTTCGGAGGAATTCAGAAACCAGATTACGGCTGTGGCGGATTCCTATTTCCAGGTGAAAAATGCGCTGGTCAAGGACAATCTTGGTGATTCCAAAAAAGCCCTTTCCAGCCTCAACCAAACCCTTTCCCAGGTAGCTATGAGTTTGGTGAAAGAACAGGCTCATAACAAATGGATGGAGGTCTTGGCAGGACTGAAAGATGCCCAAGGGAAGATGGAAAAGGCCGCAAACCTGGACGAAGCCCGGAAACATTTTTCCATGCTTTCTTTGCACATGCTGGAAATGACTGAAACATTCGGACTCAACAAAGAGGTCGTTTACAAGGACTATTGTCCGATGGCTTTTGGAGACCAGGGAGCATTTTGGCTTTCGGAGAAAAAAGACATCACCAATCCCTATTTTGGTGCCGCCATGCTCACCTGCGGGGAAGTCAAGCAAACCTACCTCAAAGGCCAGCCGGTGCCGGATGTGTCCGGAAGTTCGTCGCCAACGCCGAATGGACACCGTCACTAGCGAGACCTTCCAGGTTTTCAAAAACCGGGAAGGTCTTCCCCGCACAGACCGAAACCAACTTCCGCCCCGGTCTGTGTCTCCACAGACCGGAATCAACAAAAAAATCTAACCTACATACACATGAAAAAGTCCATGCTATTCACCCTCTCACTTGGTATCATCCTCTCGTCTTGCGGGGGAAATTCGGGGCATTCGGCCCATGAAAGCCATACCACGGAGCATTCCACAGCTTCTGAAAGTCCAGCCACCACGGTGGTGTCCAATCCTTCCACGGCTGCAATCATCGATTCCTATTTGGCGGTAAAAGATGCCCTGGTAGCGGATGACCAAGCTACCGCTGCCGCAAAAAGCCAGCAACTGACCACTGCCCTGAATGGGCTGGACATCGCCAGCTCAAGCAATCCGGAGGAACTGGGAAGACTTCAGAATGAGGCCGCCATGGCTTCCGAAAAACTGGCATCCGGGGACATTGCGACCCAGCGGGAAGCCTTCCAGGCCTTGAGCGTAGCGCTCAAAGACCTGCTGAAAATCGCGGGAACCGACCGCACACTCTACCAGCAATACTGTCCGATGTACAAAAACAACACCGGGGGAATATGGCTCAGCACAAGCGAGGAAATCAAAAACCCGCTTTTCGGGAGTTCCATGCTCACCTGTGGAAGAGTGACGGAAACTATTTCGGTGAATTGAGCAAGACGGAGGACGGAAGATTTGATCGGCAGATCATTCCAATTTTGAAGGCGGGCCTTAACTTGTGCTCGCTTTCTTACTTTAATCGGAAATGAAACTGAAATTTCTATTCGTCTTACCGCTTATTCTCTTTATCTCGCATCTTTCATTTTCGCAGGAAAAGATTTTGGAACCGCTAAAAGTCTCCCAAATCCGCGGAGTCAACGTCTTCGGAAAACCGGTGGACAACCAAACCCGCTGCGTGCATTGGCATTCCGAGCTGGACATCATCGCGATCAAGTTCAAATGCTGCGACACGTATTATCCCTGCTTTTCCTGTCATGAGGAGGAAGCGGATCATGAACCCCAAGTTTGGCCGAAAGCGGAATTTGACCAAAAAGCCATCCTTTGCGGTGTCTGCGGCACCGAGCTGAGCATCCAGGACTACCTGGCTTCCAACAATACCTGCCCGCATTGCCAATCCAAGTTCAATCCCGGTTGCAGCAAACATTATCATCTGTATTTTGAGACCGGGAAATAGGTACGAAGTACCATGTACCAAGTACAAAGTAGCAAGTAGGCCATCACAAGGAATCCCCTCGGCACCAGGTTTCTTTTCCCACTAACCAACAACCCATCCCCCCAACAATGCGCAAAAACAACCAGTACTACACCCGGCGAATCCACCGCTTTTTGGGTGTTTTTATCGGCATCCAGTTTTTCTTCTGGACACTTTCGGGGCTGTATTTTTCCTGGACAGACATCGACGAGATCCATGGGGATCATTTTCACCAAGATCACATGATGCACCAGACTGCCACGGATCTGGCCGAACCCGGAAGCCTGGACAGCACGTTGGAGATTTCCACGCTGGAACTGCGGTTTGTACGCCACCAGCCCCATTATTGGGTCAATGGAGAAAAGCTGTTCGATGCCAAGACCGGTCAGTTGAAGCCTGAAATCACCGCCGAAGAGGCCAAAGAAATCGCCAGGATCTACATCAAGGGCAATTTTGGGATCAAGTCTGCGGAATACCTGACCGAGACGGGAGCGCATCACGAATACCGGGGCCGCGCCCTACCCGCCTGGGCCATCCACTTTGACCATCCGGAAAACCTGACCGCCTACATCGACGCCAAAAGCGGCAGTTTTGAGCGCGTGCGGCACAGCAGTTGGCGTGTGTTCGACTTTCTCTGGATGTTTCACACGATGGACTATGCCGGCCGGGACAATTTCAACAACCTCCTGTTAAGAGCATTTTCGCTGTTTGGGCTGGCGACGATCGCTTCTGGCTTTACGCTGTTTTTTATGACTATGAAAAAAGCGAAACGGTAACATCCAAACCCAACGTCCCAATCCTACATCGGTCCTCTGTCTCTTATTTCTTGATACTTGTGTCTTGATACTTAAATCTTACGTCTTGTGTCTTGTTTCTAACGTCTGATTCTTGACTCCAAATCGGAATTGCAGGTCAACCGGGGAGTCGGCCAAACCCCAAACCCAACGCCCCAATCCGACATAGGTCTTCTGTCTCTTATTTCTTGATACTTGTGTCTTGCTTCTTGTTTCTTGTATCTTGCTTCTTCGATCTCCCTAAGGCCTCCATTTCCGGTTGCTCTTTTTTTCGGCCTGGGCTTTCTTGGACTGAAGCCGCTTTTCGACGGCTCCCTTGCTCGGTTTGGTGGCTTTCCGGATTTTCCTTTTGTGAAAAGCCGTCCGCAGCAGATCATAAAACTTCCGGACGACCAGTTCTTTGTTCTGGATTTGGGATCTTTTTTCCTGGGAAGAAAGAAACAGAAATCCTTCCTGATCAATCTTGTTTGCGGCTTTTTGAAGCAGAGTCAACTTTTCCTCGACGATCAAAACCAGCGAGTTGTTCACGTCAAACCGCAACTGGACCTTGGTTTCCACCTTGTTCACATTCTGCCCACCCGGCCCGCTGCTGCGGGAGGTTTGGAAGCTGAGTTCCGGCAAAAAGTCACCGTTTTGAATGCGGGTTTCGAGGGAGGACATTGGATTGGAAAATTGGAAAATGACAAAATTGGAAAATTATACTTTGAAGTACGCATGTACAGGCTGGAAGATATGTATGTCCGCTACTTTGCCAGTAGCCAAGTTAACTCTTGATGGCACCTCGACTTGGTTCGACTTTGCCCACCAACCGTCGTTCGGTGTCCGATGGGATCTTGTTTTGGATGGGGAGAGGAAATGCGGCGAAGCCGCATTTCCTCTCCCCATCCCTTAAAATCCAAAGCCCCGGTGGCCGAGCTCGGTCACTGAGCTTGTCGAAGTGTCGAGGCCATCTTGTAATTTTCAATTACTGGCAAGATTCCGTATATCCATACTGGAAGATGAGTGTTTCGAAGGTTTCAGATTTTCTTTTTTCTGATTATCCGCCTGTATGCAAGTACTGAAAAATTGATCGGAAAAAGGCGGATAATCGTCCGATAGCTATCGGACCACAGACCACAGCCGACGGTCGACACCGTGTCCGCCGTGGCGGAGCAAAGCACGTTTCGACGTAAAACCATCCGATATTGGGTTACTTGTAGTAAAGCGTATAATCATATTCTGTTTTTTTTGATGACCAATTACGCGCAGAGCGATGTATGTGAAAACCAAACCATTTACATCATGAAAAAGGTAACTTTTAGTCTGCTCTTTACGGTTCTTTTCGCTTTCGTTTTTTCCTGCAACGAAGATGAAGAGCCAACAGGAAAGGATCCCGATCCGGATCCCTCAAGTTTTACCACCACTGACGTAGCGGTAATTGCGCCAACGGGCTCGACTTTGGATCTGACGAAGACGAAATTGGTCTCCGGCTTCGCCGAATATCCGGTCGATAACTCCGGGAAGACGAAGGCAAGATTTGCTACCGGAAGCACGAGGCTGGCCTTTTTGGTCGACGAGGATGGCAATGCAATCATGGCCGGTTTTCTTACGGATATCCAAAAGGAGATTTCCGCAAAGACCACAGCCTCGGTAATCCTGTATCTTTCTCTTGGAGTTTCTGTTCAGCCCATGGAGATCAAAAAGAAATTCTGGGAGGGATATGGCACTATTCCAGGAATGGACGATTTCACAGCCACAGTTACTTCGGAGTTTGTCAAAAACCCAAAGGCATTACAAACCAATGTATTTGAAGCCCCGCTTGCAGCTTATTTGAAGACCTTTTATCCAACCGACCCAATCGACATCCAGGCAAAGCAAATCGATGTGAACCCGAACGGCTTTAGGAGCGGAATCCAAGTCTATGAACTCGACCATCAAAACATCCAAATCCGCAACCAGTTTAGAAGAAGGGCACATGCTTTTGCCTACAAGACCGCTTATAAGGACAAGGATGGTGTAGAGACCGTCATCAAACCCCGGGTCGGGGGAAACGACACGGCGGAAAAAGACGAGGCAGTCTCTCCCACCGGGGCCATTACCTCATTTACCGGTACACTCAAGGATTGGGCACTCGGCAAAGGTCCTGAATTTGCAATGACCGAAACCGCCCCCATCCCACTGCCTATTAAAGACAATGAGTCGGAAGCTACCTACAAGGTTCGTGTCGTAGGCCCCGGTACGGGTAACCTCGGAGGATTAAACCTGACTTCTGCAGAGCGGGACAAGCTAAACCAACTGATGCTGGAGACCTTTGCGATGGATTTTTTCCTCCCGTTCATCTTTGATGTGATGGGCTTGGCAGACGTTTTTAGCATTCCTGATTCCAACTTCAAAACTCTTATTACGGTGATTGATAATTTCGTCAAAACTACACCCATCATCGAGCAGCTGATTCTGGATGGAAACTTCGACCAAGCACTCAAAGAGGCGATCTACCTGACTTTTAACGAAGTTCCAAACGCATATTTTGACGAAATGATAACTGTCATTTCAACTAATTCAATAGGAATTCTCCGAGAGGCCAGACCCGATTTGGTAACCGCCTCAGCAGAAGAGATCGGGAACAAAGCCAAATCTCTGCTAAAAGCAATGAAGTATGCGGACTTGTTGATCAAATTCGTGGACTATAGCCGGCTGATGAACCACATTGCTTTCTCGGACTACAATGTGGAATTTACAGCCACGGTCAAAGCCCACGACTTGGTCATGACTCCAAAGGAATCAACAGTCGTTACCCAAACCAATACCACACTCAAAGTAGAGACAAAAACAGTCTTGGCTTCGGGTGAAAGCTTCGTCTATAAATGGTCCACCACGGCCAAATATGGCTTGCTTACCTATCAGGGGAAAAAAGATACCCATTTCGAAGCGAGTGTCGGCTCCATGGTCTATCGGGCTGAAGCCAAATCCGATGACCTGTCCGATGGCCCGAATGTGGACACGGTCGAGGTAGAAGTCTTTACCAAAAAAGGAATGGAGCTTACCAGAATCGGTGATGCCAAAGCAGTGGTCAACGTCCAGAAAATCAAGCTGGTCATGAAGCCCAACAATATTACCCTCTCCGGGGGACAAAACGTCGCGCTGTACCTCGTGCGCACCGATGGAGTCAACGACATCGTCTCCAACGCCGCGCTGGACTATAAAGTAGAATGGGAAACCGCCGGCACCTACGGGAAATTTGACGGAAGGCTGAATACTGCCAACACGCTGGGAAACAGAATCAACTATGAGGTCTTGGACAAAGACGTCAAGGAAGGCAAAGAAACCATCACGGCGCGGGTGTATTTCAAAGCCAAAACAGACACGGAATGGACGCTCCGGGAAGCAGTAAAGGGTGAAATAAAGATCGTCAATGACCCCAATAAGATTGTCCTCAATATCCCGATGAGCATCCTTTCCTGGGACAACAGCACCGACAAATCCTGCAACCTAGGGGTTAATTTCGCAGTCCAGGTTCCTATACATCCCAAAGCAGTCAGCTATAGCGTGACATTCTATGGGTTCAAAAAAAATTATTCCTGGGAGGGCAGAGGTGGATCTTGGCAGGCAGGCAGATATCCCCCGTCTGTTTATGGATATCCACCCGCAGGAGAAAATGAAATCCTGGGGGGAAATTACATCTATACCATCAGCAGAACCTGGGGCGCCGGGCCACCTTCGGCCGCTTGCCAAGACAATATCACAACATGGACTGCGTTATATCAAGAGTTTGGAGGAATGGCCAATGTAGTGATCACGATCACAGACTGATTCCCACAGAAGACTTGGAGGTGAGATGGACTGGAGCTCAGACTTCCGTTCATTTCACCTTTTTTTTGATTGGAAAATTTAAAAATTGAAAAATTGGGACTTGATTTGGGCCTTGGGCAATCTTCCAATCTTAAAATCTTTCAATCTTTCAATTCTATACCTTAGCGAACTTATCCAAGCCCTATCGGCGTTTCCATCCCGTAACCTAGTGGACCTTGAATCCATTAATCATTACCTATGAAAACAAAACCCAGAGTCGTCGTCGGCCTCTCCGGAGGCGTTGACAGCAGCGTTGCCGCCCACCTGCTCATCGAGCAGGGCTATGAAGTCATCGGCATGTTTATGAAAAACTGGCACGATGAGTCCGTCACCATCTCCAACGAATGCCCTTGGATGGAAGACTCCACCGATGCCATGCTGGTCGCCGAAAAGCTCGGCATCCCCTTCCAGGCCATCGATCTCAGCGAAGAGTACAAGGACCGGATCGTGGACTACATGTTTGCCGAATACGAGGCCGGACGCACACCCAATCCCGACATCCTCTGCAACCGGGAGATCAAATTCGATATCTTCTTAAAAGCTGCGCAAAAGCTCAAAGCCGACTTTGTAGCCACGGGACATTACTGCCAAAAACGGGAAATCGAAGTTGACGGGAAGCCCGTCTATCAGCTCATTGCCGGAGCCGATCCCAACAAGGACCAAAGCTATTTCCTTTGCCAGCTTTCCCAGGAGCAGCTTTCCAAAGCGCTGTTTCCCATCGGTCATCTGCAAAAGCCGGATGTTCGGAAAATCGCCAAAGAAGCGGATCTGATCACTGCCGAAAAGAAAGATTCCCAGGGACTTTGCTTTATCGGCAAGGTGCGCCTGCCGGAATTCCTGCAGCAGCAACTCAAACCCAAGAAGGGCAAAATCATCCAAATCCCGGAAAAGTTACCCGTTTTCGAAAGCTTGAAAGTGCCTGTGGGAATCGAACCCCAAGACTGGGATCGGGAAACGCTGGACGCCGTCTGCCTTCCCCTTCACTACACCCAAGATCAGGGAAAAGTCCTGGGCGAGCACAATGGCGCGCATTATTTCACCGTGGGCCAACGCAAAGGCCTGCAAGTCGGGGGCACGGGAAAGCCCTTGTTTGTCATCGCCACCGACACCCGTGAAAACGTGATTTACACGGGACTGGGGGAAGACCATCCGGGCCTGAACCGCTTTGGGCTGTTTGTGAAAAAAGACCAAATCCACTGGATCCGACAGGATTTGGCTTTGAAGCCCGGAGAGTCTGCCGAATACACCGCCCGGATCCGCTATCGGCAACCGCTATCCAAAGCGACCTTGGTCATGAAGAAAAATGGGCTGTATGTCCTCTTTGAAAATGCCCAAAAAGGCATCGCCTCCGGGCAGTTTGTGGCATGGTATCAGGGGGACGAATGCATCGGAAGCGGGACGATTTTCTAACCCTTAATAAATTTCACCCCAGAGGGCATTGTTGTTTACGCAGGGAGCATATTTCTGAAATTATTGACTTTTTTCAATTGTTGTCAAACTAAATAATGTCGAAGTCTTCGTGAAGGAATATTGAACAATGAAAGAACTGGAGTAAAACCCAGGACTTTCGGCGGATAAAAAGGGTAAGTAAGTTGAATTGGTTTGATATGATCACTTGAAATCGAGCATGGTCCCGTACCTACGGGATCACACGCCGGGATGATTATTGGCCATATAGCCTGTCGTTCCAAACTGCCGACTTTTTCTTGTCTAACCCATAGGTACGCAAAGCAGGGAAATCGCTTTTGACTTTCTTCAATTGAAACAGAACAATCGCACGGTCGAAACGTGCGGTTCTTCCCATTTTTTGGATCAAACCATTAAGTCCAATAAGAGAATTAAGAACCAGGAGGTGGGCTGTAAAGGCAAAAATCATCTTGACAGGAATGAGCGAAGCCCTTCATTTCCTCAATTCCTTCATGTTTTGTTTTACAAAAGCATTTTCACATTTATTCAATAGATAAAGGCGGGGATTTCTTAAAAGCGATTTTCCTAGCCTAATCCCCCGTCAGTCTGCTCAAGGGATTGATGACTTTTTAAAAACCATCCGATGTACAATCAGATCTCAAGAATAGAAAGGGGACCCGATCCATTTTAACTATTTCAGTCACTTTTAACTACTCAGAAAATGAAAAAGACAAACAATGCTTTCTTCAGAATTTTATTGGTTTTTCTTCTGATTTCAGCCACTGCCAGTTCATGCAGTGATGATTCGGAAGAGGGAGGCGACAAGCCGAAGATTTCTTCCCTTAGTCCTTCAAGTGTTGCCACCGGGGACAATATTACCATTTTAGGCACAAATCTGGCAAATTCGACGGTTTTGGTTGAAGGAGTTTCTGCAATAGTAATAGAAAATACCGCGAACTCCATTGTGTTTATAGTTCCGGCGGATACTTCTATCGGCGCGCAGGAAGCGATTGTGCAAAATTCCACGGGCACCACAAAAGGTACGTTTACCGTAACCTCCAAAGGGGCTCCGCCGGTGATCACAAATATCAGTCCTGCAAGCGTAGCAGTAGGCGATCAAATTACCATTACCGGTACAGGTTTTATCAATGCATCGGTGCAGGTGTATCTAAAAACCGCTACGATTTCAGCAAACACCGCAACTTCAATTACTGCAACTGTTCCGGCGACTGTACCTGTAGGGATCGGCCAAGCTGCCGTGAGTGTCACCACTCCTTTGGGCCATGTAGTCAGCAGTGTAATTGTTGAATGATTCATTTTTTTGAGGATATTGGTTTGGTTTATACGTGTACAGCGAATGTCGATTTTATTGGCATTCGCTTTTTTATGGGTAGTTCGGCAGGTGGTTTTTTATACTTTTGCTAACCCTAGGAGAACACGGAGTGAAAGAAAGAGGCACGGAGTGCTTGCCGCAGACTAAAAGGACTTCGTAGCCAATAACCCATGTTAAACATCCTTTTTGAAGACGAAAATCTGATCCTCATCGACAAACCGGCCGGGCTGCTGGTCCACCGCACTCGGCAGGCTTTCGGAGAGGATGAAAACGCCCTGATACAGCTCCGTGACCAGATCGGCTCCTGGGTAGCTCCCGTTCATCGGCTCGACCGGGCCACGAGCGGGATTCTCCTTTTTGCAAAAAACGAAGCAATCCTGCCCCTGCTGAAGGCCCAGTTTGCGGAGCGAACTATCGAAAAGTCCTACCTGGCAATCGTCAGGGGCATTCCGCAGGAAAAAGAAAATCTCATCGATCATCCCCTGACCAGCGAGCGATCCAATAAACTCCAGGAAGCACAAACCCGCTATCGGGTCATCGCCGAATCTGAGATTCCGTTCAACTCAACCGGTCGCTATCCGACCAGCCGATACAGCATGCTGGAGGTTGATCTGCTTACCGGTCGGACGCATCAGATCCGAAGGCACCTAGCCCATATCCGCCACTACCTCATCGGGGACAAAAAACACGGAGACAACCGGCAAAACAGCTTTTTTGAGCAGCAGTTTGGCTTGAGCAACCTACTGCTCCATGCTTGGAAACTGGCCTTGACGCATCCCGTCTCCGGGGAGAAAATGACGGTTTCCTGCCCTCCTCCCGCGCATTTTCGGAAAATAATGGGGGTTTTGGGATGGGAATCGCCTGAATTTGCAAAACCATCGCCTTGAAACCGGGAATTTCAAGTATTTTCAAAACGCTAAAAATTACCCCATGAAAAAATCTGTTTTATCCCTGAGCCTGGTGCTCCTGACCGGTTCTCTGGCCTTTTCCCAAAAGCGGGACATCGAAAAGCACTTCCACGAAAAAGATGCAATTTCGGAATTTACCTATCTGGCTTCGGATGAGCTGATGGGCAGAGACCCCGCCAGACCGGAAATCAAGCTCGCCTATTCTTTTATCTCGGATCAACTCAAAAAAGCCGGGGCAAAACCGCTGGAAGGCGCGGACGGCTATTATCAAAACATCCCTTTTCGCGTCTCCACCCCCCCCAAATCCGGAACCATCACCCTTGGGGAAACCGAGTTTTCCCAAGGCAAAAACCTGTTGGTACTGGATGGAAAATCTTTCTCCGGAAGCTACGGGATCGTTGACCTGGGATTCGGCCTGGAGGAGGATTTTGCCGGAAAAGACGTGAAGGG
Organism: uncultured Limnohabitans sp.; assembly: GCA_964530015.1. Lineage (GTDB taxonomy): Bacteria > Bacteroidota > Bacteroidia > Cytophagales > Cyclobacteriaceae > Algoriphagus. The sequence goes on from CAZGYC010000012.1 coordinate 74,808, forward strand.
AAAGATCGTCATCACCCATGTGGGTGCTCCCAACAAATTGAACCCAAACCAACTTTTCTCCGAAGGACGGGATAAGGCAAAAAGAGCCGAGGAAGCCGGTGCAGTCGCTTTGATTGAGCGCTTCAACGTGCCCTCCGTGCCCTGGCAGATGATTTCAGGCTTTCTCAACCGCGCACAGATGAGTTTGGATCAGGGTGCGGCCAGTGATTTGCCTTACATCTGGATTGAGGATGCCAAAAACCAGATGACCGGAGAAAAACTGAGCTCCGCCGTGGTCAGCGTGGAAGGGAAAGCCAACACTGCGGTGGAAGGGAAAAATGTCCTTGCCTGGATCGAGGGCACAGACCCGAAACTGAAAGACGAATACCTCCTTCTTTCTGCCCACTATGACCATGTCGGAGTAGGAACTCCGGATGCCGAAGGCGATTCGATCTACAACGGCGCCAGGGACAATGCCGTCGGAACCGTTGCGGTGATCAATGCCGCCAAGTATTTTGCCAAGAATCCCCCAAAACGCTCCGTCTTGATTGCACTTTGGACTGCGGAAGAAAAAGGCCTCCTGGGCAGTGCCTATTTTGCCAACAACCCGCTGGTACCCCTGGACAAGATCGTCTACAACCTCAACATCGACAATGCCGGCTACAACGACACCTCCATCATCACGGTCATCGGACTGGGCCGAACCAGCGCTGATTTCCTGATTGAGGAAGCGGTCGCCGAGTTTGGACTGACTGCCATGGCGGACCCTTCTCCGGAGCAGGGACTCTACGACCGATCCGACAACGTGAACTTTGCCAGAAAGGGCATTCCGGCACCAAGTTTTACTCTGGGATTTACCGCATTTGACGATCAGATCCAGCAGTATTACCACAAGGCAGCCGATGAAGTGGAAAGTTTCGACTTGGATTATGCGCAGATCTACTGGAAATCCTACATCCTTTCTGCCCAAAACATCGCCAACTGGAACCAAAAACCAACCTGGATAGCCGGGGACAAATACGAGGAAGTGAGCAAGGAGCTGTATGGAAATTAAGATTTTAGACTTAAGACTTAAGACACAAGAAACAGGAGCCAAGAATCAAGATAAAGTCAAACGTTCTCCATATAAAGAGGCCCGGTTTCTCCAGTGAAACCGGGCTTCTTTTCTGATTCTGACATCAAACTTTTTTGATTCTACCCGACATCTTGATGCAGACGTCTTAAATCTAGCGTCTGACATCTAACATCTTGTGTCTTGTTTCTTGTGTTTTGATACTGAATACTTGATACTCGTTACCCGATACTCCTATCTTGATTCTTACGTCTTGATACTTGCGTCTTGATACTTACGTCTTGATACTTGATACTTACGTCTAAAAAAGCATTCCCGCAATCGTCGCCGTCATCAGACAGGCGAGCGAAGCTGCCATCAGGGATCTCAGGCCCAATCTGCTCAAATTGGCCTGTTGGTTGGGTGCGATGATCGAAATCCCCCCCAATTGAATGGCAATGGAGCTGAAATTGGAAAAACCACAGAGTGCATAGGTAGCTATGACGATGGACTTGGGCGCCAATGTTCCGGCATTCTTCATGTCCGCAAGGCTCAGGTAGGCGACAAATTCGTTGATGACGGTCTTTTGTCCCAAGAGACTGCCGACCTGCAGGGTATCCACCCACTCCACACCGACCACCCAAGCAAAGACCCGGAAGATCTGCCCAAAGATGTATTCCAAAGAGAACCCCTGAAACTGCCCACCCGTGGATGAGTTGACCCAGGCATTCAAGCCCGTATACTCCCCGATCAAGCCACTCAGGCCGTAGTTGATCGCCGCGATCACGGCAATAAAGGCCAACAGCATCCCGCCTACATTCAATGCCAGTTTCAGGCCCTCGGCTGCGCCGATCGACATCGCATCGATCAGGTTGACGCCCATCGCCTCCGCGTTGACTTCCAGCTTGTCCTGCTTGATTTCCTTTTCGGTTTCCGGGATGAAAATCTTGGACAGGACAATCGCCGCAGGTGCGTTCATAATGCTCGCACCCAAAAGATAGGCGGCGAATTTGCTTTGCTCCTCCGGACTGTCCCCGCCGAGGAAAGCCACATAGCCTGCCAATACCCCTCCGGCAATGGTGGCCATCCCTCCCGTCATCAGGCACATCAATTCGGATTTGCTCATTTGGGGGATAAAGGGCCTTACCAGAAGCGGAGCTTCGGTCTGGCCCAAAAAGATATTTCCGGCGGCTGAGAGCGACTCCGGGCCCGACAGCCGCATCGTCCGGGCCATCACCCAAGCGATGCCATAGACGATTTTCTGCAATACCCCGAGATAGTATAATCCCGCAGAAACCGTTGAAAAAAAGATAATTGTAGGCAGTACCTTAAAGGCAAAAATGAATCCGAAGCTGTCCCCGGCCAAGTCTCCAAAGATAAAGCTCGCCCCTGCCTCACTGAAGCTCAAAAACTTCACAAACCCCTCGGAAAGCAACTGGAATCCGTCCTTGACAAATCCCACTTGGGTAATCAGAAAACCAAAGACCAATTGGAGCGAAACCCCCATGACTACCAGCCTCCAGTCTATCCGCTTTCGGTTGTTGGAAAAAACAAAAGCGATAACGATGATGACAGCCAGACCCAGGGCACCTCTTAAATATTCCATGTGGGGGAATTTGAAACAAAGTGCCAAAATAGCCCAAAGGCCAACAAGAAAAAAGCCCTGAAACACCCAGGGCCTTGGAATCTTAATTTCTCTTGTTTATTTCATCCCTTATTCGGGCCGCTCTTTCGTAATCTTCGTTGGTAATGGCTTTTTCCAGAAGCTGATTTAGCTTATCGAGACTAAAATCCTTCAAAGACCCCTCTTTTTTGGGGCTTGCTTTCTGGGGCGGAGCTTGGACTTCCTTTTTGCTCTCCAGCTTTCTGTCCTCTTCTGTAAATTCGATGGCTGCCTCCGACATTACCTTCTCGGCACAGAA
>CAZGYC010000013.1:0-76972 GCA_964530015.1 uncultured Limnohabitans sp.
TGGCTGGCAAGAAGATGGTCCGTCCCGATGGGACTGGAAAAACTTGTCCGCCGCGTCGGATTGGAAACCAGACGATGTTGTATGAAGACATGATCCCCAAATCCAATCAATGCCGTAGGCCTGCCTGTCCGGTAGGCAGGCATGGACGATGATTGTTGAATGGATTGGTCATTTGAATTTCGGAAATCAGAAAATCCGTCACTGGTAGGACGAGGCACGAGGACGAAGCAGTCTCCCAACCAAACCACTGCTCCAAACGGGGAGATTGCTTCGGGGCATGAAACCCCAAATCAATTTAGCCATTGGAAAATGCCCCTCGCAAAGACGTGTCCGTCACTGCGAGGACGAGGCACGAGGACGAAGCAGTCTCCCAACCAAACCACTGTTCCAAACGGGGAGATTGCTTCGGGGCATAAAACCCCAAATCAATTTTAGCCATTGGAAAATGCCCCTCGCAAAGACGCGTCCGTCATCGGCGGCAAGTTCTGCATCGTTTTGATCCCGTCTTGGCTGGGAAGCCTTAAATTAGGGGAAACTCCGTCTTATGAAATCTTCCCGTATCTTTTTCGCCCTGGCGGCGCTTTGCATGGGTCTTGGAGCCTGCGGGCAAAAAGCGCCACAAAACGCAGGAACCCAGCAGGCGAGTTTTGTCCCGTTTTCCACAGCCCGCGAACAGTCCGAAGGCGATGAACTTGTCGGAGTCTATTTCATGCCGTCTTGGAACACCTCTCCGGATCCGTCTGTGGACCGCGACAGCTTTTGGTCCTGCATGCAGGATCCGGCCAATTGCTCCAATCTGCACAATCCCGCAATTTGGGGTCCAAAAGGAAGGATCTACAACGCCCAATATCCCTACGAAGGCCCCTATCTGGACCGCAAACCCATCCCCGAGTTGAAGGGGTTCTATAGCCGGACCGATCCGGAGGTCGCCCGAAAGCAGCTTCAGTACATGAAACGCCACGGGATCGACTTCTTTGCCTACGACTGGTTTTTTGGAAGGCATTATTTCTATCATTTGAACTTTGCCCCTCAGGCTGCTATCTACTATCCCAAAGGCTGGCCAAATGACGTGAATCGCTCCGGGCGGGTGGCCGTGCCGGGATTGGTCGAATGGGGAGGCCCGCTTGAAGTCTTGCTTGCCGAAAACGCCAAACTGCCCAAAGCCGAGCAGATGAAGTTTGCCATCAATTGGTGTGACGACAGCGACGAACGCTGGAAGCTTTGGCTGAAAATCGGTGCCCCGGAAGAATTGGCCCGCCAGGCAAATTACGAGGGCGAGAAACCCACCAAGGAGCTATACCTGAAAGTCCACGAAAAAATCACCCAACTGTGGATCGACCAATATTTCAGCCGGGAGGACTATCTCAAAGGAGCCGACGGCCGCCCGGTTGTCTATTTCTATTTTCCCCAGGATACCGAATCGAGGGCAGCGTACTATGGATTGAGTATGGAAGATTTGCTGGATCTTTCCCAGAAAACTGCCCAAAAATCCGGGCTGCCGGGGATCAAATTTATTGCGGTCATGGCCGGATCCATGCTGGAGCGGGAGCGGATGTATGGCCTCCCGACCCTTTGGAAGCCCAAAAATCCAAAGCAGCCCTGGGAAGGCGGTACCTATCAAAAGCGCCAGCTCCTGCAGGAATATGTGCCCCGGCTGAAAAGGATGGGCTTTGAAGGCATGACCACCTACGTTTACCACAGTTTTATGGAAAAGGACAACCGCTCCTACGCCGACATGCGGGAGACCTACCGCAGCCATTGGAAGATGTGGAGCGAAAGGTTCAAAAACGACGCGGATTTCGAATACCAGGTACCTGTGGCCATGGGCTGGGACATGCGGCCTGCCGGAGGCACCTGGCCCCAGCCGAGCGGTTTTCCTTCCGAGCCCTACAAGGACAAAGTGCACAGCGACAAGGCTTCGTTCACCGCCAAGCTAAAGGAGGCACAGCGGGTTTCCAAAAAGTACCGGGCTTCCAACGGCAATACCATCATGATCTGCTGCTGGAACGAGTACCTGGAGGGCAACTACATCGAACCCACCGAAGGACATGGATTCAGCTATTTGGAGGCGATTCGGGAGGTTTTTGGAAACCAGTAAGTAGTGATCAGTTTGCAGTAGGTAGTTGCAGGGTGTCAGTTTCCAGTAAACAGTTAAGTATAAAAGCTTAAGTCAGAAAGCTGAAAAGCAGTGGCCAGTGTTCAGTAAACAGTAAGTAGTGATCCCTCGCAGTTTCACAAGGAACTGCCTACTGAGACTGCCTACTCCCCTCCCACTATCGCCTGGATCAATTCCGGATGGAGCTGTGCCCCGGTGTTTCTGTCAAACAGCGCGAAACCGTGGTTCCCCGCATAGCCGTTGTCCCAGTAGAAAGGAACCAAGCCTTGGGCTTTCATGGCGGCGGAGACGTATTCCAGGTAATATTTGCGGTAGATTTCGTGGCCGGGGTCTCCGGTTCTGGAGATGGCCCCATACTCCCCGACCAGGACCGGAATCCCCTGGTCCACAAACTTGGCCTTCATCTTTTTGAACTGGGAATCCGCATGTGCTTCATTGCCCCAAGTGGCGGTCTTGGACGGCGTGTCGGCGATCTTCCCCCACTGGGTCGCCCCTCCCTCCTCCTTCAGCGCAAACTCGTAGGGATCATAGTAATGGACCTCGACCATCAGCCGGTCATCGGCAGGATCCCCGGGCAATTCAAAAAAGCTTATTCCGTGGTCGATATGGGTATTGAAGGTCTGCACGACCAGATTTCTGTAGGCATTTCGGCCCCCGGTGGACCTCACCGCATCCACAAAGGTCTGGTTGAAGGAGTTCTGGACGATATAATATTCCGGCCTTGGGGTGCCGTAGTCGCCATCCACCATCACTTCGTTGGTTCCGGCAAACAGCAGGCGGTCTCCGTAGTCCCGGAAATTCAGCGCGATCTGGATCCACATTTTCTCCAACCGCCCGTTTACCTCGTCCTGCCGGGCATAGGTAGGCTGCATCCAGCCCCCGTCCCAGTGGATATTGAGGACGGCATACATGCCGTTGTCCACCACATAGTCCACTACCTCCTGCACCCTTGCCATCCAGGCGGTGTCGATCGTGTAGTCTACTGGATTGCTGAATTTGCTCCAGGCTACCGGTATTCTCACGGCTTGGAATCCGGCAGCTTTCACCCGATCGATCAGTTCCTTGGTAATCAGCGGGTTTCCCCAGGAAGTCTCCCCCCCGATGGCCTCCAGGGAGTTTCCCACATTCCATCCGTTTCCCATCTCTTTGGCCAAGCTCAGACTCGGGATATCCCGCATCCCGGTCTGGTCCGCGGGGATGTAGTAGTCCGGAAATTCCGGCGCAGCCGCTGTCTGCAAAATCCTCAACGTCCTGACTATTCCTCCGCCCCTTACCCTCGCCTCCAGGTTTCTGTCCGTCTGGGTGGTGTTGGGGTTGACGGTGATTTCGACTTGGCCGTTGCCATTCCCCTGTGCGGGCTGTACCTGAACCCAATCCGAATTCAAAGTGACACTCCAGGAAACATTCGAGGAAATATCCAGCGTGTAAGATCCCCCCGCAGATTCAGCTACCATCTCCGTCGCCGAAACCTGCAAAGCCGGGGGATCATCCACCTCGCTTTCCCCGCAGGAAATCAGGAAAACGGAAAAGCAAAGAAAGGAAATCGCATGACTGGACAGGCTATTCATCGGCTCGGGATTTGTTTCCCCAAAACTACCGAGCCAAACGCTCACCGAGGTCCTTCAAATGTTAGCAAATAGGTGTCCGTTTGTTTCCCCTGCGGGAATTTTGAAACAGCGGATCGCGCTGTCGAAAACCCGCAAAAACCGGACATTGCTTTGTCCGAGTCCAAGCTACCCTTGAGCCCTGTTTGGGAAAAAGAACAGGCAACACGCCGACACTGTGAAATCCGCTACTGTTTTAATTTGATATACAGTTTCATGCCCTGATTTGTCTTTTTTAAATACATTTTATTGTTATTGGATTTTTTTGTCATAATATTCGATTATTTCATGAATATCGGGACGCTAAAAAATTTCGAACAATCTATATTTGCAAACAACATGGGCCTATTTGGGCCATTTCATAGCATAAGTAGATGGGGGATTTTCGGATTCAGGAGGTTTTTTTGGTTGATGACGATGCGATCGTAAGAATGGTCGCTGTCAAGATCTTCAGGAGTATAGGTTTCGACAAGGCAATTTCATCGTTTGAAAACGGCCAATTGGCGATCGATGAAATAAGGAGAAGGTTTGTGACCGGCGGATCCCCTGCCAAAGACGACCGGATCTTGTTGCTGCTCGACATCAATATGCCTGTGCTGGATGCATGGGGTTTTCTTGAGGAGTTTGCCAAACTGAGCCCGGACATCAAAAGCCATTTTTTGATTGTGATCATCACGAGCTCGATAGACACACAGGACCGGATCAGGGGATTTTCGTATGGGGAGGTATTGGACTACCTCACCAAACCCCTGTCGGCACAACACCTGACCGACTTCCTCTCCAAGCATCGGCTGTACGTGGAATAGGTGATGGTACTTTCTGAGTGTCCGCTCTCCGGGTCGGGGATCCCAAGGGGCAAAACTGCGGAATAAGGCGTCGGTTTTCCCTTGGTCTATCTCCAATATTCGTAATTTGAGGCCTTCACTTCTCCCGTGTTGTCCATGCCCAACAACCCCGGCTTCGAAAAACTCAAGTCTGGATTTCCTGATCCGGCTTCGGTTGACTATCTGATTGAGAACCTCTCCGCATCCGAATTCAGCAGCCTGATGCTGGAGGTCGTAAGACAGCGTGCCGGGCGGATTTCGCCTGCCGAAGCGCTCAGGGACTTTGGGAAAAACCGCTTTGCCCGTCCGGTGGAACTGGACCCGATTCTGCTCCTGGAAGCAGAGGTTGAATGGCTGAAAAAAGCAAAGGAAGCTGATTTTTCGCCGATTCTTTTGTCGCCGGTTTCACCCTTGGGAACCTGCTCGGCGGTCGCCAAAGTGAATCAAAACAACGTACTCAGTGCACTGAGAAATACCGAAGTGGTCGCCGATGCCACCAACGTGCTGGCTTTGCAGCTTTCGCGGGATTTCAAAAACACGCCCCAATCCAACACCATCCGTTACGCGACCGTCCATCGGCACGTCCGGACACAACAGTACGAAAACCCGAACTTCACCGCCCACTTCGGCATCTTCTGCCTTGCCTCCGCTGGAAAAGACAGGGGAAATTTTGACTTTGAAATTCAGGAAGCCAACAGGCATATCGGATTGACAATCCATCTTTTGGAAAAGTTCTTTCCAAAAGGTATACTGACTTTCAAATTCTTTCTCAGGGATGAAAACCCCAAACTGAAAAGTCGGTTGGAAGAAAAGCAAAACTGCTGGTCATCCTTTCCGATGGATTTTGAAACAGACGTTTCACAGCAGTATTACCGGCTGTTCCAGTTTAAAGTCTATGTGGGTTTGGGGGAAAACCGGGTCGATTTTGCAGACGGTGGCCCGGTGGATTGGGTGGCTTCTTTCACCGGAAACCAAAAAATGAGGTCCTTCATCAGCGGGATCGGCCTGGAGCTTGTCCTGAAACTGGCCGGAAAGCCGTAAGTTTAGAGGAACAGTCCTCCCAAAACAAACTCAATCCACAGAAATGTCATCCAAGTTTTGCCTCACATTAGTCGCACTATCGCTCATTTTTTCCGCTTGCGATTCCAGTCAGGAAGTACAATTCGTCGCATCCGAAGGCGAGCAGTACCGACCCGATTACCATTTCACACCTGCCAAAGGCTGGATGAATGACCCAAACGGCATGGTTTTCCTGGATGGTGAATACCACCTGTTTTATCAGCACTATCCCGACAGCACCGTTTGGGGGCCGATGCATTGGGGGCACGCGGTGTCCACCGACTTGGTCAACTGGGAGGAGCTACCGATTGCGATCTATCCCGACAGTCTCGGATATATTTTCTCGGGAAGCGCCGTAGTTGACAGCGAAAACAGCTCAGGATTGGGCACTGCGGAACATCCACCGATCGTGGCCATCTTCACCTATCACGACATGGCAGGGGAAAAGTCCGGAGCCGCTGACTTTCAGTCTCAAGGCATCGCCTACTCCACCGACAAAAGCCGCACCTGGACCCAATACGCAGGAAATCCGGTTTTGCCCAACCAGGGCATTCGGGATTTCCGCGACCCCAAAGTCACCCAATCCGTCAATTCCGAAGGTGAAAAAGAATGGATCATGACCTTGGCTGCACAGGACCGGATCCAGTTCTTCTCCTCTCCTGATCTGAAAAACTGGAGGCAAATTGGGGAGTTTGGACAAAATATCGGAGCCCATGGTGGAGTCTGGGAATGTCCTGACCTGATTCGGATGAAAGCTCCCAATGGAGAAGATAAGTGGGTCTTGCTTGTAAGCATCAATCCCGGTGGACCACAAAAAGGCTCTGCTACCCAATACTTTATAGGGGATTTCAAAAACGGGGTCTTCACCCCCGATGACACCATGATCCGCTGGCTGGACTATGGCCCGGACAACTACGCCGGAGTCACTTGGGCCAATCTTCCCAATGGGCAAGACCGTACACTGTTCATCGGCTGGATGAGCAACTGGCTCTATGCCCAGGTCGTCCCTACCCAGTCCTGGAGGTCGGCCATGACCCTGCCGAGGGAGCTCAGCCTGATGGCAATAAATGGCGTTTTGCTGCTTAAATCAGCTCCTGCGGAAGAACTCAAGGGTCTCCGATCTGAAGAATTTGAGCTTAAAACGGCTTCCAATCTCCCTTCACAGGCAGTGGAAATCATCGCCGAACTGGACGGCTCGGATGCCTTTTCCCTGACCCTCTCCAACGAACTGGGAGAAGAGCTGGTCATCACCAAGGAATTTGGCCTGGTGTCCATCGACAGGTCGGAAGCGGGCAAATCCGGTTTTCACGGGGATTTTGCAGCCATGCATTCTGCACCGATGAGCTGGAAGGCCAAGCACCTCCGGATCTTCCTCGATGCAAGCTCTGTGGAGCTTTTTGTCAACGACGGGGAACTGGTGATGACCTCCCTGCTTTTTCCCAGTTCCCCCTGGAAAAAGGCCGAATTGAAGCAGGGAATAAAAAGCGGAACCGTTTACCGGTTGAAAAAATAGCGGACAATCGCTTGATTTTTCGATCCAATCCGGCTTACATTTGAAGTTTACATGAAGCCCAAGAAAATGAAAAAACAAAAAATCGCTCTCCTTCTCAGTCTTGCTTGGCTGGTAGGGATAGTGGCTGTTTCTTCTTTTTCACCCGCGCCCAGGCAAAGCCCCGATCATCCTTCCCACCGATCCGAACTGGGTGTGGTCGGTACTCCGGGCCTGAACTGTTGGAATTCGGGACAATCGCCCGAGGTTCCGGCTTTTCGCGCTGACCTGGCCAGTGCTGCATTGCTCGGTTCGTGGGTTCATCCGGAGTTGATCCCATCCGTATCCCAATACTATTCGCCTTCGTTTTTCAACAAATCCAGGGCACTGTTTGACGTGTTGATCACCTTTTTTTATTTCTTCCACACCTGGTAGTCTGTGTTTTCCGCTCCAGCCTTTTGACAGGCACTGACACAAGTTTCACATTTACTACCAAAACCCATGTTCGACATCGATATGCCCACGCTAGTGGCGGCAAGTATCTTTATTGTGGCCTTGTTGGCCGTTTTCTTCTATTATTCACAAAAAAACAGGAAGTCCAGGAAGGAATTTTACGAAAAATTCAATCATTTTCTGAACGGGTTAAATTTAAAACCCGATATGCAGGAAGACTGGAGAAATCGCTATATCTTGGCTTTGGATCAAGACAAAAAAATGCTCATTTATTGCAGATTTGGGGAAAATGAGCAAAAAGTCGCAGTATCCCTTCCGGAAGTGGGCAAAGTCAGCGTGTCGGAAACTTATCAGGAACCGGCACAAAGCCCCACTTCGGGAAAAATCCTAGACCATGTAGCCTTGAAAGTCCAATTCAAAAATCCCGGAAAAGAGTCGCTGAGTCTGCAGATTTATTCTGCGGACGACTATTCGGATCTGCTGGGAGAGACTGTACTGGCCGCCAAATGGTCCAACACCATCAATCAACAACTAACCAAATAGATTCAAGGGCTTCCGTTCCAAGCGGGGCCCTTTTTCGTTTTCCAAGCTAAACTCATGGGCAAAACCAACGAATCCTGGGGCTCTCGGATGGGCCTGATCCTGGCGATGGCCGGCAATGCCGTCGGATTGGGCAATTTCCTCCGCTTTCCCGTACAGGCCGTACAAAACGGCGGCGGGGCCTTCATCCTGCCCTACCTAGTCTGCTTCCTGCTGATGGGCATTCCGCTCCTGTTTATCGAGTGGTCCACGGGCAGGTTTGGAGGCAAGCTTGGCAACCACAGCACTCCCTACATTCTCGATGCGATGGGCAAAAAACCCATTTGGAAATACATCGGGGTGTTTGGCATCTTCACCAACATCGCCGTGGTGGCCTATTACACCTATATCGAGTCCTGGACCTTCATCTATGTCTTTCACAGCATAGTGGGCACCTTCACCGGGATGGGCAAGGAGGAGATCAGCTTGTTCTTCGACAACTACGTCGGCCTCAGCGGATCGGATATGGGCATTCCCATGCTCCCGGTCATCGTGTACGTCTTGGTCATGGCCCTGAATGTCTACATCCTTTCGTCCGGCCTGGGGGGAATCGAAAAAGTCGCCAAGATCGGAATGCCCCTGTTGATCCTCTTTGGAGTCATCCTGGCAATCAGGGGCTGGACCATGGGCTCGGACTTTGCTTCCGCGGACTTTCCCGATGCCAATGCCTGGGATGGGATCAATTTCCTCTGGACTCCCCAGTATTCCTCACTCGCCGACCCCAAGGTCTGGCTTGCCGCCGCGGGGCAGATTTTCTTCACGCTTTCGGTGGGCATGGGTGCCATCCAGTGCTATGCCTCCTATGTGAAGGAAAACGAAGACATCGTCCTCAACTCGATCACGGCGGGCTTTACCAACGAAACCGTGGAGATATTGCTGGGAAGTGCCATTGTGATTCCCATTGCGGCGGGATTTCTGGGCTTGGACTGGGTGTTGGAAAATGCCGGCTTCGGCATGGCATTCCAGACGATGCCCTATCTCTTCCAGCAATGGGGGGCAGTCTTTGGGCTGGTGGCCGGAGTTTGTTGGTTTGGCTTGCTCTTCTTTGCGGGGATTACTTCCTCCCTGGCCATGGGTACGCCCTGGATGGGATTCATGCAGGACGAGTTTGGCTGGAACAAGGTCAAAAGTGCGGTTTCCTTTGGTGCCGTCGCATTGGTCATGGGACTGCCTACCGTGCTCTTCTTCAAATACGGATACTTCGACGAATACGACTATTGGGGAGGAACCGTGAGCCTGGTCATCTTTGCGCTGCTTGAAACAGTTCTTTTTGCCTGGGTTTTTGGGATGAAAAGAGGCTGGGAAGAGATCACCCGAGGAGCCGATATCCGTGTCCCGGACATCTACAAATGGATCATGAAATACGTCACCCCGGCGCTTCTTTTTCTGGTCTTGATCGGCGCCCTGTTTACCCCTGCCGGCAACGACTGGAATTCGGCGGTTTCCAGCTTGCTGGATGGGCAGCTTTATTCGCTGGATCCCAGCTCGCTGATTTCAAAATTCTCCCATTCAAACCTCAAAGCCCAACTCCTCCTGAATCCCGAAGATTCGGAACTCATCGAAAAAAAGATGTTCTACGCCAGCATGGCCCGGACACAACTTATCCTCCTCTTTTTGACGATAGCTTCGATTGTGTGGTATTCCGGCAAAAAACGTAAATCCGCTTCCCTATGAACACTTCCGCATTGATCCTGTCCGTGGTGACCCAAGGTCTCATCCTGGCGGCTACCGTCTACTGTTTTTACCTGGTACTGAAAAAACCAAAAACCGACTAAAAGGCCGCGAAAACCGCCTTTTGGATACTTTCTGTCAAAAGGATCGGCCAAGGGCGATCCAAGCTTGCCCATGCACCGCAAGGAAGTTTAACCATGGAGATTCTGTGGTTGAACTTCCTTTGTGTTCGTGGTCTTGGCGGTTAAAAATTTTTCCGTTGTCCTGCTTCTCCAAAAGCTGGACCATTTACCACCTCCCGATGCTGATCCTGGAGAAGCAGCATCGTGGGAAAATGGCACAAATCGCCTGGTCTGGCCGGAAATTTTCCGAACAGGGCAAAAAAAAATCCCGCCAGAAGCGGGATTGGGATTACTTGCAGTATTTGTTGAGCATGTCCTGGGCACCGGGATAGTCCAAAACGGCCGCCAGCTTGAAGTCTTCACAGGCCTGTTTCTTTCTTTCCAGGGCGATCTTCAGCATGCCCCTGTTGAAATACGCCTGTCCAAAATCCCGGTCGATCTGGATTGCATTTCCGTAAGCCTTGAGTGCTTCTTCCGTCAGGCCCATCCCGTGCAGTGCCCTGCCTTTGAGCAGGGATGCCATCGCAGGCGCTCCGGGGATCTCTTCGGCCTTTGCGGCATAAAACAGCGCGCTGGTGTAGTTTTTCTCCCCCAGTTGAAGGGTCGCCAAGCCCAACAGAACCTGGAAATTGTTGGGGTCGTGGCTCAGGGCCGATTCAAAATCCGACCTGGCATCCACAAATTTCCCCATTTCCATGTAAGCACGGCCCCTGCTGTAGAGCATCCTGACATCCGTGGGCTTAAACTTGAGGTCCTCGGTATACGTCTGTACGGCCAGTTCATACTCCCCCTTTTCAAAATGCCGATCAGCGGGATTTCTTTTGGCTTCAGAGCAAGCCCAAAGCGATCCCGCCAGTGCGGGAATCAAAAGGGCTTTGGATAGTAATTTCATCTTTCTTTTTTTAGACTGCTACGCTGTTTTCCCGAAGGGCGTCATTGAGCGAGGTCTTGAGGTCGGTAGAGGCCTTGCGCTGTCCGATGATCAATGCGCAGGGAACCTGGTAGGTTCCGGCCGGGAATTGTTTGGACAGAGAACCCGGGATCACCACCGAACGCGGCGGCACAAACCCCTTGTATTCCACCGGCTCAGAACCGGTCACGTCGATGATTTTTGAACTGGCCGTCAAGGTCACACCCGCACCGATTACGGCTTCTTTGCCGATGCGGACCCCTTCGACAATGATCGCCCGCGAGCCGATAAAGGCACCGTCTTCCACAATCACCGGAGCCGCCTGAACGGGTTCCAACACTCCCCCGATACCGACACCTCCACTCAAATGAACGTTTTTGCCGATCTGCGCACAGGAACCGACGGTAGCCCAGGTGTCAACCATCGTGCCACCGTCCACATACGCGCCGATATTGACATAGCTTGGCATCATCACCACTCCCGAAGCCAGGTAGGCACCATAGCGGGCCACCGCATGGGGCACCACGCGTACCCCCTGTTTTGCATAGTCGGTCTTGAGGGCCATCTTATCATGAAACTCAAAGGGACCGACCTCGATCGTCTGCATCTTTTGGATGGGGAAATAGAGGATCACGGCTTTTTTCACCCAGTCATTCACCTTCCAGTTGCCGTCTCCGCTTGGCTCGGCACACCGGAGTTGACCGGAGTCCAATTGCGCGATGATGGTTTTGATGGCGTCTTCGGTTTCTTTTTCCTTCAGCATTTCACGGTTTTCCCATGCTGCTTCGATGATTGTTTTCAGTTCCATTATTTTTTTTAGTTTCGTCAATGCGTCACTTTTCGGCCCAAAAGATTCCCCTTTTGATTGCTTCAACGCTGAAGCCGATCAGGGACGTACGGGCATTTGAAAAGCTGGCCTTTTCACTGGGCGAAACAAATACATACGAGCTTAACATCATAGGCTTTTCTCCCAAAAAGCCCAAATCAATGCCTGGAATCCGATTTTTTTCTTCTATGGGCCATTTCGGCTCCCGGCTGGACCGGCTCCTTGCACAGGGAAGGTTTTTGAAATGTCTCCTGCAGGTCCGGCCAAAAATCCTGGTTTGCTGTACCTATGAGCTCCTTCCTGTCGCCTCTTTTCTTAAACCACTGCTGGGCTACAAACTGGTGTATGATGTCCAGGAAAACTATCGGGCAAACTTGGGCCTAAACCCTGCCCTTTCCGCCCAGGCAAGGGAAAAAGCCGACAGGCTGATCCAGAGAGCAGAGGCCGCAAAAGGCATTGACCTGTTCCTGCTGGCAGAAAAATGCTACGCAGAGGAAATGCCGGAAAAAAGGCCTTTTCTGATCCTGGAAAACAAATTCCAAGGCGAAATCAACCGCATCGCTCCCGTGAGCCATCAGGGGGGAAAAAAGTTTCGCTTTTGCATTTCGGGCACAATCACCCCGGCTTTTGGGACATGGGACGCCATCTGCTGGTTTGGGGAGATCCTGAAGTACTATCCGGAATCGGAACTGGAAATCATCGGCCATTGCCCGATCGAAGCATTTTGGGTAAAACTTACCCAAGTTGCAAAGGAGATTCCACAGCTTATCCTGCATGTTGACCGCGGTCCGGTCGCGCATGAATCCCTGATTGCGGCCTTGGCCAAAGCGGACTTTGCGCTCTTGCCCTATCAAATACACCCGGCGGTTTCGGCCAAAATGCCGACCAAACTCTTTGAATGCGCCGCGCTGGGCATCCCGGTGTTGATCACCCCCAATCCAGTGTGGGAGGATTTTTTGGTGGAGTTCACAGGAGGCCATCCGATTGACTTTTCGGTTCCTTCCGACGCCCCCGAACAGTTTGGGGCAGCTTTGGGACAAACATTCTTTTCTTCGGCTCCTCCTGCATCCATCCTGTGGAAAACCGAAAAACATCAGTTGCAGCAGGCTTTCCAAAAGCTACTCTCCTGACACGGCCGAATTGACCCTTCGGGGTGGATAGCCGTCCAAAGTTATCCACCCCCTCCCCTGTTTTTGCACTCGTTTTTGGAAAATGGAAACTGGGAATTTTGCGCCCTTTTCATCCTTTTTCCATTTATACCATTTACAACTGGTTGATTTCGAGTGGTTAACATGATTTTTATGTCAATGGAAATTTATTTTTAGTCAAGACTAAACTGGTAAACACATTCGGGATTGGGTTTTCCACAGGTGATTTAGATTTTGTGAAATTTATTTTTAGCTAAATCTAAATTAATTTTTATATTTGCCTCATTGCTATAAACCTACAGCCATGGACTTGACTACCGCAGAGGAGAATTACCTCAAGGCGATCTACCACCTCTCCGATGGAGGCAAGAAAAGTGTCGCCACCAATGACATCGCGGCGGAGATGAACACCAAGCCCGCCTCGGTAAGTGACATGCTGAGAAAGCTCGGGGAAAAAGAAGTGATCGAATACCGGAAATATTACGGGCTGCAGATCACCGAAACCGGAAAAAGACTTGCCCTCCAGACCATCCGCAAACACCGGCTTTGGGAGGTGTTTTTGGTTGAAAAGCTCAACTTCGCCTGGGACGAGGTGCATGAGGTAGCCGAGCAACTGGAGCATATCCACTCTACCCTACTCATTCAGCGGCTGGATTCCTATCTGAATTATCCGAAGTTTGACCCGCATGGCGACCCGATACCGGACGAGTTTGGGGATGTACGGGCAAGGCCCAGAGTCCAACTCAATGACATGGAAGTGGACCAAACCGGGCAAATCGTGGCGGTGAAGGACAGCTCAGCGGCTTTCCTCCGCTACCTGGACAAGGTCGGCGCCTACATCGGCGCCAGGATCAAAGTGCTGGACAAGGTGGAATTTGACGGCTCCCTGGAAATCCTGGTGGACCAAAAAAAGACCCTTTTCATGTCCAAAGACGTCGCAGGCAATATCCTGATCTTGCAGTCATGAGGCGGCTCCTGTACCTGTCACTCCCCATCCTCCTGCTCTTTTCCTGCAAGTCAGACTCCAAAGAGCACAGACTCAAGCCACGCATCGTGGCCACCACAAGCATCCTGGCAGACGGGATCCGAAATCTGGTGGGCGATCAGGCAGAAGTCGTGGCATTGATGCCTGCCGGAGTGGATCCGCACCTATACAAAGCATCTGTCAGGGACTTGGACCTGTTGACCGATGCCGATCTGGTGATCTTCCACGGTTTGTATCTGGAAGGGAAGATGACCGAGTTGTTTGAAAAATTGGCCCATAGTCAAACGCTGATCGATATCTCCCAAGGACTCCCAAAAGAACGGCTGCTCCGATCCGGATCCGAAAGCCACAGCGTGGATCCACATATCTGGTTTGACGTTAACCTCTGGTCAAGCGCGATGGAGTTTGCTTCCTTGCAGCTCATCGAGTGGAAACCTGAATGGAAGTCAGTGATTGAACAAAATTCAACCTCCTATCTCCGGCAGCTCGCCGAGCTCGACTCCGAAGTCCGAACCAAGGTCAATGAACTCCGGTCAGCAGGCCAGATCCTGGTGACCGCCCACGATGCTTTTGCCTATTTCGGAAAAGCCTATCAACTCGAGGTCAAATCCCTCCAGGGCTTGTCCACGCTCAGTGAACCCGGACTGCGGGATTTGACGGACTTGATCCGGCTTGTCGGGGAAAACAACGTCAAAGCCATCTTCGCCGAACAGACCATTTCCCCAAAGGCAATCCGTGCCGTGGCGGCGGGAGCAGCCGAAAAAAACCACCGTGTCGTACTTGCGGGCCCGCTCTATACCGACAGTCTGGATGCGGAAGGAACCCCGGCAGGAACCTACATCGGGATGGTAAAGACCAACCTGGATATCATCTACAAAAACCTGTTGCAATGATCACACAAGTAGAAAATCCGATTCTTGAAATACACGATCTCACGGTCAGCTATGACCAAAACCCGGTCTTGTGGAATGTGGACCTAAGTCTGCCTCCGGGCAATCTCGTGGGGATACTGGGACCAAACGGTGCGGGAAAATCCACCCTGATCAAGGCGATCATGGGTCTGATCACCCCCACTTCCGGCTATGTCAAGGTATTTGACAAACCCCTGAATGACGTGCGTGCCCGGATCAGCTATGTGCCCCAAAGGGAATCGGTGGACTGGAATTTTCCCGCGTCTGTATTGGACGTGGTGATGATGGGCACCTACGGCAAGCTGGGGCTTTTTCGCCGACCCGGTAAAAAGGAAAAGGAACTGGCACTCAGAAGCCTGGAGCAGGTGGGTATGGGCGGTTTTGTCGGCAGGCAGATTTCAGAGCTCTCGGGAGGACAGCAGCAGCGGGTGTTCATTGCCCGGGCTTTGGCACAGGAGGCAGACCTCTACCTGATGGATGAGCCCTTTGCCGGCGTGGATATGGCCACCGAAACCGCCATATTCCAATTGCTGCGGGAGATGGCCGCCTCCGGCAAGACCGTCATCGTCGTCCACCATGACATCCACTCCGCGATGAATTTCTTCGATTGGCTGATCATGCTCAACCTTCACTTGGTGGCGTCGGGTCCCAAGGAACTGGTAATGAACGAAGAAATGCTCCGGAAAACCTATGGAGGCAAGCTCAACCTCCTGACGAGGGTAACTGATCTGATCCGCCAAAAAGATTTCAATCCACTGAAAAGCTGACATGGAAGACTTCGTCTACTTCTTCACCTTTCAGGATCCGTCCATCGCCTGGGTGGTTTTGGGGATCACCCTGTTGGGTGTGGGTTCGGCTTATGTGGGCACCTTCTCTTTCCTTGACAAGAAAGCCTTGTTGGGAGATGCCATTTCCCATGCGGTGCTGCCCGGCATCTGTTTGGGATTTGTCTTCGCAGGGGAAAAAAATCCCGTTTACATCGTCTCAGGTGCATTTCTGTCCGGTGCGATCGCCACTTTCGCGAGCTCTTGGCTAAAGCGAAACACCAAGCTCAGCGAGGACACGATCATTGCCACCATCCTGTCGGTGTTTTTCGGTTTTGGCATCGTGCTGCTGACCGCACTTCAAAAATCCGGAAACCCGGAAGTCGCAGGCCTGAATTCCTTCATCTTCGGAAACGCCATCGGGATCTCAGAGTCGGACTTGATGCTGTATGGGGGCCTTTCGCTGGTGATCATCGTCGTATTGACTGTTGCGCTGAAGGAATTCCGGCTGATGGTCTTCGATCCCGAGTTTGGAAGAGCCATCGGATTTCCGATGAAATCCATCTCGTTCCTTTTCAACGTCCTGATGATTTTGGCGGTGGTGATCGGAATCCAGGCCATCGGCGTGGTGCTGATGGCGGCCTTGCTGATCACCCCGGGCGCTGCGGCCAGGTTCTGGACAGACCGCTTGAATCCGCTGTTGATCCTGGCCGCATTGTTTTCCGTGCTTTCGGGAATCCTGGGAACCTACGTGTCCTTTGTCATCCCGCAGATGCCTACCGGCCCTTGGGTGGTGGTTTTCCTGTCGCTTTTCGCTTTGATTTCATTTTTGGTTTCTCCCAAAAGCGGGATCATCTTCCGGTATTTTGCAAGGAAAAAATACCTGCGAAAAACCCACCGGGACCACTTGATGAAGGCCCTGTACAAGGCAAAAGAGGGAGGCAGGCCGGGGATGGCCATAGAGGAAATCTATCAGCTCTACCCCTTCCAAAAAACGGAAACAGACCATTCAATTTCCCATTTGGCCAAAAACAACTTTATAACTCAAAACCAATCCTTTATAAGCCTCACCGAACAGGGGATATCGGATGCGATGCGCATCGTCCGGCTCCATCGGCTTTGGGAATTGTACCTCAATGAATCCATGAATATCGCACCGGATCACGTGCATGATTCGGCGGAGCAACTGGAGCATTTGATCACTCCGGAGCTGGAAGCCTTGCTGGAGAAGCGGCTCAACTACCCTACCCTAGACCCACACCAGGAAACCATCCCAAGACCAAACAAGCAATGAACCGATTCCCAAATTATCAGCGCGCCGATTCCCAACCCTTGGCTCCTGTGTATGTCTTAGCTCTCGCCTCTTGATTCTTGGCTCTTGATATTTGATACTAGCTACTAGATACTGAAACATGACCTTCGATAGCAACGCATTTCTGATCATCTTCACGGGTTCGCTGATCGCCATTTCCTGTGGATTTCTGGGAGTCTTCATGATGCTCCGCAAGATGGCCATGACCGGCGACGCCATTTCGCACGCCGTGCTGCCCGGCATTGTCATCGGATTTTTTGTCTCCGGGAGCCAAAGGAGCCTCGAGGTAATCATCGGGGCGGGACTTTTGGGAATCCTGGCGACGCTGATGATCGACTGGCTGCGCAAAAAAGCCCGTGTCCAATTGGATGCTTCCATCGGCATCACCTTCACCTTGCTTTTTGCAATAGGGATAATCCTCGTCAACATCCTGGCCTACAAGGTGGACCTGGACCAGGAATGTGTCCTGTACGGGGAGATTGCCTACCTGCCCATCGATAGCTGGATCACCAAAAACGGGATGAACCTCGGCCCCAGAATCACTTGGCTGGCGGGACTGAATTTTTTCTTTGTCATCGCATTTATATATCTGTTGTTCAAAGAGTTGATACTGACAAGCTTCGATGAAAACTTCAGCTCTGTGATGGGCATTCCCTCCAAAGGGGTCAACCTCGCGCTGATGAGTATCGTGTCCTACACCACGGTCAGCAGTTTCGAGTCCGTCGGGGCGATCTTGGTGGTGGCCTTGCTGGTGGTGCCTCCCGCAACGGCTTTTCTGTGGACAAAAAGTTTGATCCCTCTTTTGAAGCTGACCGCGGCCTTGGCAGTTTTGATTGCACTTTTTGGTTATTATCTTGCCTATTGGATTGACAGTTCCATTGCCGGGATGATGGTGACCGTTGCAGGGATGTTCTTTGCAATCAGCGCACTGGTCCACAGCAAGAAGCCCGCTTGGTTTCGAGGAACTTCTTCAAGTAATCAACCGTTGGAATTTGAATGATCATGAAATTGAAATACTTGTTTTTCCTTGGATTCTTGGTTTTGCTGGGCTTTTCGGCCAAAGCCCAGGGGCAGATTAATTGGATGAAATTTGAGGAGGCAATCGAAGCCAACTCCAAGGATCCCAAGATGCTGCTCGTGGACGTGTACACCAACTGGTGCGGGTGGTGCAAAAAGATGGACAAGGAAACCTTCACCGACCCCAAAGTCATCGAGCACGTCAACGCCAATTTCTATGCGGTTAAGTTGAACGCCGAAAATACCGAGCGTTCCTTCGAGTTCATGGGAAAAACCTACAACGAGGCCCAAATGGCGGCGGCCATGCGGGTTCGCTCCTATCCCAATTTCGTCCTGATCGAGCCCAAACTCCAAAATATCGCCCAACTGCCCGGATATCGGAATCCCGAGGCATTTTTGACGGGGCTGGACGATCTGATAGAAAAAGCCTTTAAAAACAAGCCATGAGTTTCTCCCTCGCCGAGCGCGAAGACACGATCATCGCTCTGGCCACACCACAGGGAGTCGGCGCGATCGCGGTCATCCGGCTTTCCGGCAAAGACGCCATCAAGCTGACTAACGAAGTCTTTTTTGGGAAAAACCTCGAAAAGCAAGCCTCCCATACCATCCACTTCGGGACCATCCGCGACGGGGACAAGATCATCGACGAAGTCCTGGTCTCCCTTTTCATCGCGCCAACCTCATTTACCAAGGAAAACGTGGTGGAGATCTCCACCCACGGATCCTCCTACATCGTCAATCAGGTCATCAAGCTTTTCATCCGCAAAGGAGCGCGCCCGGCAAAGCCGGGGGAATTTACCCAGCGTGCGTTTCTCAACGGGCAGTTTGATCTGGCCCAGGCCGAGGCCGTGGCGGATCTGATCCACGCAGATTCGGAGACTAGTCATCAGGCAGCACTCAGCCAAATGCGCGGTGGATTCAGCTCTGAAATACAGGAACTTCGGGGCCGGTTGATCCATTTTGCTTCCATGATCGAGTTGGAACTGGATTTCGGCGAGGAAGACGTGGAGTTTGCCAGCCGGGAAGAACTGCGGGAACTGGTGGAGCGGCTGCTGCGGGTGGTCGAGGAATTGATCCTCAGTTTTGACCTGGGAAACGTGATCAAAAACGGGGTGCCCACCGTCATCGCCGGAAAGCCCAATGCGGGGAAATCCACGCTGCTGAACGCCCTGCTCAATGAGGAAAAGGCGATCGTGTCGGAAATAGCCGGAACCACGCGGGACTTTATCGAAGACGAGATCAACATCGGAGGCGTGATCTTTCGATTCATCGACACGGCCGGGCTGCGGGAAACGACCGATACGATCGAGGCCATCGGCGTGAGCCGAACACAGGAAAAGATGAAGACGGCCTCGCTGATCCTGTACCTCTTTGATCTGGGCGACACGGACCTGGTCGAGATCCACCGGGAGATCAACAAGCTGGAAAACCAGGGTGTGCCTTTCCTGAAAGTTGCTAATAAGGTGGACAAGGCTAATTCGCAATTAATAAATGAGTTAACGAAACAACATCCCGACACGATCTTCATCTCCGCCGGAAAAAAAGAAAACCTGGAAGGGCTCAAATCCCGCATCCTGGAGCTGGTCAATCTGGACAAGTTCAAGACAGGAAATACCATCGTCACCAATATCCGCCACTACGACTCCCTGGTCAAAACCCGAGAATCGCTGCTGGATATCCTAAGCGGCCTGGACAACGAAGTGACCAATGACTTTGTGGCGATGGACATCCGCCGCTCCCTGCACTACCTCGGGGAGATCACGGGCGAGATCACCACGGACGACCTGCTGGAGAATATTTTCAGGAATTTTTGTATCGGAAAATAATGGGTTAAATTGAGCTATGAAAAAGCAAAAGACCGCCACAAATCCAACGACAAGGTTGACAGCAAAAACCGCACATTTAACGAAGAGAGATGTGGTACGTGTCGCTACTGCTGCGGTTAAGAAAGCCTCAAACCAAGCGATGAAAACAGCCGGATATGTTATTAAAGCAGAAAATGGCTGGGTTGTCAGAGAAAATAAAGACGGCAGCATAGCTCGTATCAAAAAAATAAAAGGGGCATCCATCCACTATAAACTTGTCCTCGATTAAGCAAGAACTACGGCTTCGCGTTTTCGCCGGACCAAATGGATCTGGGAAAAGCACTATTATAGAAGCTGTTCGAAATCATAAAGTAAGTGAAATTCCGGTTGATTTTGGTATGTATGTCAATGCAGATGATTTGGCCAAAAAACTTTTAACTGAAGAAATTGATTTTAGTTCTTACTCTGTTCAAACTACTATAGAGGAATTTGTTGGGATTTGCGCTGCATCCGGATTATTGTCATTGGAATATACGAAATCCGATTTTTTAAGAACATTCTCCCTTAAACATAACCGAATACAACTATTATTGCCGGAGTTTAATGAACGACTTGCGCAACTAACTGCTGACTTTTTGAGGAAAAAGCTTCTTTCTGATAGGAAGAAGTTTTCATTTGAAACTGTCTTCTCCCATCCATCCAAAATTGACATTATGAAGCAGGCAAAGGAAGCGGGGTATAAGGTTTACCTGTATTTTGTATCTACAGAGGCACCCGAAATCAATAAATTCAGAGTCAAAATCCGAACAGAATTAGGTGGCCACACTGTCCCCGAAAATAAGATTGAGCAACGGTACTACCGATCACTTGACTTAATGTATGAAGCGGCTCAATATGCCTACCAGGCGTTCTTTTTTGATAATTCGAGAAATGGTGAAAATTTCAGGCTGGTAGCCCATTTTAAGACTCAAAAGGGCGGAAAAAGTTGGGATAGTATCGATGAATCGGACATTCCCTATTGGTTTTATAAATATTATTCCCAAAAGATTTAGAACGTGCTGTTTGGATTGGAAAATTTTGGTGAAATACAGGCAGAAAAGTACTTTGCTTCTTTGGAAAGCACTTTTGGGAGAATTGCCAACAGCCCTGAAATGTATCCATCAGCCAAGGAAATTAGATCCGGCTATAGGTTTTGCGTACCTGGTTCACACACAATTTATTTTGCAAGCAAAGATCAAGTCAAGATCATCAGGATAATTGGAAAACAGCCGTTTCCTTAGTGAAAAAGCAAAGGGAGAACACCGGAGAAATTAAGAGAGGACATTCAAAATCCCTGACCCATGATCAAATCTGAAAAAGAATACAAAGCCATTCTGGAAAGAATCGAGGAACTGCTTGCCGTTGCTGAGAACATCGAAGATCCCGAAGCAAAAGGGTTTATAGAACTTAACCTGCTCTCAGACCTTGTTGCCGATTATGAAGAGGCACATTTTCCAATCTCTCTACCTACTCTGTCCGACGCAATTAAAATGAGAATGCATGAGCGTGGATTGAGCCAAAAAGCGCTGTCCGAATTCCTGGGGTCAGTACCTCCCGTATCAGTGAATACTTGAATGGCAAAAGTGAGCCAACTTTGAAAATCGCTCGCGAAATAAGCCGGAAACTGGATATTGAAGCCTCAATCGTCCTGGGAGTATGAAATTCAAAAAAAGAGGATAACATTTGTTTCAATCCAATTACCGAGAAACCCTCGGAGGTTGAATTGGCAATTTATCATGGAAAACCAGATCGAAATATATCAGGGAAGTGACGGCCAGACCCAAATCGAGGTGAAGTTTGAGCAGGAAACCGTGTGGCTTTCGCAAGATCAAATGTCGAGCTTATTCGATCAAACCAAGCAAAACATCAGCTTGCATATCAACAACTGCTATAAGGAAGGGGAACTGGATAAAGCGGCAACTGTCAAGGAATCCTTGACAGTTCAGCAAGAAGGTCAACGAAAAGTAACCCGTAAAATAAACTTCTACAATCTAGATGTAATCATTTCAGTTGGTTATCGGGTGAAATCAAACCAGGGCACCCAATTCCGAATCTGGGCCACCCAGCGGCTCAAAGATTACCTCATGCAGGGCTATGCCATCAATGAAAAAAGACTGGCCCAAAAGCAACAGGAAATCCAGACACTCAAAGATGGAATCCGGATTTTAAGCAGGGCAATTCAGCAAAAAGAAGAAGATCAGAACTTGGATTCTGATTGGCTGAATCAATTTGCAAAAGGCCTTGAGCTGCTGGATGATTACGATCATGAGAATCTGGACACAAAGGGCTTAACCAAAAGACCAGCAAATTATCCAAGCCTCACTGACTATCAGCATGTAATAGCCTCCATGCGATCAGATTTCGAATCCGGTGTTTTCGGCAAAGAAAAGGACGGAAGCTTTGAAAGTGCAATATCACAGATCGGCAAAGGCTTCGGTGAGGAGGACTTCTATCCTACGCTGGAAGAAAAAGCAGCTACTCTTTTATACCTGGTCGTGAAAAACCATGGGTTTGTGGATGGCAACAAACGAATTGCCGCAGCTTGCTTTCTTCTCTTTTTGCAGTCAAATGAGCTACTGCATATCAGAGTGGGGAGCCAATTATAAGCAACGACGCGCTCGCCAGTTTAACTTTGTTTATCGCGTCAAGCAAGCCGGAAGAAATGGACACGGTCAAGAAATTGGTCATTAGTGTTCTTAACCGGAACAGATAGCTCAGAAAAACAAAGGACATTCAAAATCCCTTAACCAGGATCGGTCGGAAAAGGAATCATAGTGCCATCGTGGAAAGAATCGAGGAGCTGCTTTCTATTCCCGAAAACATAGAAAACCCAGAGTCCAAGGGGTACGTGGAGCTGAATCTGCTTTCCGATTTGGTGGCGGATTAGGAAGAAAAGCATCACCCTATCCAGTCTCCTATCCAATCTCCATAGGATCCCAAAAGCATTTTTTCGGGGACAAAGCTTGAACTTCTCCAAATCATATGGTGTATCTTATGGTGTACACAAAAATTTAAGAAAATGGTGGTAATAAGCACTAGGGAGTTTCGGAAAAACCTGAAAAAATACCTCGATTTGATTGACAAAAACGAGAGAGTGGTCATACAGCGGGGAAAAGACAAAGTATATGAAATCTCAAACAGCGTAAAAAACGACCGGTTCTTTGACGACCCGGTCATTCAGGAGCGATTGGCAAAAAGCATTCAGTCCCACAAGGAAGGCAAAACCGTAAAATTGACTGACGAACAATTGAAGGAACTCCTCGGTATATGATCTTTGAGGTTGTTTTTTCCGGATACGCCAAAGCCCCACTTCATTCCTATTCAAAATCAAATCACTCCCGGTATTCCTTTTCCTGCTCGCGCCAAGCCTGAATGATGGGCATGATCTTCAAAATAAAATCTTCGAGGCCAGGATCATAATTAAAGTATTCTTCTGAGGGGTCAAATTTCCCTATCACCTCCTCAAACTCATTAACCTGGCATTTCAGCAGATAGCTGTAAACCGTCCCCTCCAGCAAGTCCACTTGCATTTCCCATTCTCTGCTTTCATCTTCGATTCCAATGCGCAACAAATACCGTTCGTCATCATTCCCAAAGGGATACAGACTCAGGTCGGGTTTAGGAAAATTACGGCCTTCCATGGTGTTGCCTGTACGCAGTAGGTTTTCATAGGATCTTTGGTCAAAAGAACAAAAAGAAAAGCTACAATCAGACAACTGAAAATCCTCCTCCAACTTCGACGGCCAAGAAGAGAATCCCTCAAGGCCACATTGATGGAACCTACAGGATTTAAGATGTGTATCTTTAACGTCAAAAAAACTCAAACTGACTTTCCCAATGGCGTGATTTTCAAACACAACACCCTTGCCAAAGATTTCCAAGCGACCACATTTCTGAATATGACCCCTGCACCAGTAAGTATCAGTCAAATACATGGAAATCTGTTCACATTCAGTAATGGACACACCTTTATCCAATTGACAATTAACCAGGGAAATTGAAAAATCCCTAATCCCCGAAAAGGATACTTCCTTCATCCTACAATTTTCGAATTTCAGCCTAAGCTTCGCTCTGTGGCCAAAATCAAGTCCCGCGATCTCTTCATTGACAAATTTCAGGCTATCCACTTCCCTGCAAGCTTTATCCCAATAATACCAGAACTTTTTTACGGTTTTTCGAAGAGAGTTGCTTCGGTCTGCATAAGAAAAGACAATTCTCCCGGCTTCATTTCTCAAATGAATGATTTCCAGCCCTTCGTAGCGTTCAGGGTACCGATACATCGGATTCTCTCTCCCCCTTTGCCGATACCAGATCCGACGCTCCTCATCTTTGGTCTCCCATTTTCCTTCCAGATAGGTTTTTCCATTACTCGCATGAAACCACTCAAACCGACGTACTTTTTTCAAAACATAGGGTAAATCCGAAGAACCCACCAGATCGTACCCGAAGGTATCTTCCGGGAAATCATCGGACTTGGACACGTTGATCATAATCCCTGCCCTCTCCCCGACTACCACAAAATCGCCCGTAGGCAATTCTCCTTGGATTTCTTCCAGATCAGATTCCCGGACGATCCGATCAATCTGTCCCCGGCTGCACAGGGAAAGGAGCCGCTGTCCATAAATGCTGTCATTAAAACTTGAAGTCATGGCATCTCAATTGATTGGAACAGCAATATGCTGAAAAGTGCATGTCATTTTGCTCGGGAGCTCACGTTGTTAGACAATAGGTGTCATTAAATTTCGGTTTGGTCAATCGGACACGGATTCTTGCCTCTGCCGCTACGTTCTGCGGAATACTCGGTGACCGAAAACCGTTGATCAGCCAAGAGGAGAAACTCCCCCATCGTTTTTGGGCCTAAACCCAACGAATCCAGCCCTGCTCAAACCAAACGTGAAGTGGCCGTCAAAATGAAACTATACACATAAAACTTCCCTATTTGGGAAGTTTTATACATCTTTGCAACACCGCGAAAAATGAAAATAACAAACAAAAGCATATTGAGGGATTTTGCAAGAAAACATGCGGATGCGGTGAATCCCATAAACAAATGGATTGACACGGTGGAAAGCAACGATTTTGTGAGCCATAACGCACTGAAGGCTCTTTTTCCATCCGCAGATTATGTGGGATGCGGGCGTTATGTATTCAACATCAAGGGGAACCGTTACCGCTTGGTGGTTTTGATCGTTTTTGTAAATGGCACAATGCGGATCAAATTTTGCGGCACACACGCTGAATACGATAAAATCAAGAACATAGAAACTATTTAGGGACATGGAAAAACAATTTGAGGACCTTACCGAAATTATTGACCGCAAGACCTATGATGTTGCGACGGGATATTT
The DNA here is from genome assembly GCA_964530015.1 of uncultured Limnohabitans sp. Classification (GTDB taxonomy): domain Bacteria; phylum Bacteroidota; class Bacteroidia; order Cytophagales; family Cyclobacteriaceae; genus Algoriphagus. The sequence goes on from CAZGYC010000013.1 coordinate 24,983, forward strand.
GGACGAATTGGAAAAATACGCCACCCAAAACGGCTATTTCGCCGAACAAGGTGCGGACAACGACTACACGCGGGAATGGGCGAGAATTGCGGCCATGTTGGCTGACTACGAGAGCATATACATGGACCTAAGCCCCTTAAAGGTGAAAAGCCCGCTTATCGTTTCAATCGAAAAAGAAATGGGGAAAAGCGCCCTCAACCAGCGTCAGACAGCCGAGCTGTTGGGAATCAAAGAAAATACCTTTAGCCAGGTAATGAGCGGGAAAAGAAACATATCCATGAAGTTGGCCAAAAAGCTCTATAAAACCCTGAAAATAGACCCGAAAACCATCTTGGAATTTTCGTGAAGGACCAATCGCTAAAGTACTGCGTGATATTGCAGGGAAAGCAATCCCCGATCATCTTGGCAAAGGCCTGCTGGTCACGGGTATAAAACCCATACTCCCCCGTTATACTCATGGTTTTTCCCAGTCCCATACGCTAATATATACTATTTTAGTACATGTACTCCGGCTTTTTCCGGTGTTTTCCCGGGGAGCGGGACAAGCGCTATAGGGTTCGTCAACTTCCCACTGATTGTTTATGTGTATCGATACTTATTCCGTACGTGAACTTTTTCCAGTATTTTTGTGTACCGGATAAGGTACACAAAAATAACTGGGCTATGCTGGTAATAAGTTCGAGGGAATTCCGAGACAATCAAAAAAAATACCTTGACCTGGCGGATGAGGATGAACATATCATTATCCAAAGGGGCAAGAACAAAGCTTACGTCTTGTCCCCGGTCAGTGGAGGCGATCGGTTTTTGATGGATCCCAAAGTAAAGGAGCATATTTTGAAGGGTATCGCCCAGCATAAAGCGGGGCAAACAACCCGGGTCGATCCGGAAGATTTTGACAAACTGCTTGGCCTGTGACTTATGCGGTTGAATTCACTGACGAAGCACTCTCGGACATAGAGAAGCTCAAAAAATCAGGAAATACCGCTGTCATTAAGAAAATCAGACGGTTATTGGACGAACTAAAAGACCATCCCCACACGGGTACCGGAAAACCCGAACGGCTCAAACACGACTATAGCGGCTATTGGTCCCGTCGGATCAATCGGGAACATCGGCTGATATACGCTATTGAGGAACAAAAAGTCATCGTCGCGGTCGTCTCAATGTATGGGCATTATGAGCCCTGAATCCGTTCCGGCAAAATTCCGATATCCCGCGCTAGCCCCACCCTTCGAAAACCCCTAGCCTGTCCATCAGCAACTCAGCGTATTTCTTTTTAAAGCCATGGCCGAGAACGCTATTCTGAATCATGGTCAACCAGTCCTCCTTGCAACCCAACATCTTGGAGATGATGTTTTCCTGTTGCTTTTTGTCCAGACCGGCCTCCCGTCTGAACTGGATCACGTACCGGTACGTCACTTCTGGAAGAGCGGCATAATCGGACAACGCAGCGGGTCGATTTTCAGAGTACTTTCACGCCACAAATGATCAGAAATAGGTAACTTTTCGGACAATAAGCCTTAGCCCAACATACCATGAAAACACTGAAATCCGCCATCCTCTGCATCATTCTATTGGGATTTTTTGCCTGCCAGGACGAATCGGACCCACCAAAAATGAGCGTGGATCGCTACGTGGAGCTGTTGAAAGCGGACAAATACGAGTATTGGGAACTACCCCCCTTCACATCCAAGGACATTCCGGCACTCTTGGCCTATAGAAATGAGAGGCAATTGATCACGGATTTCCCGGTAAATGGCCTATCCTCTTCTTGGACACCCGAGTGCGCCCTGGGGATGTATGTCCTGTGGACCATTGAATCGGTTCGTGCCAGGGCTATTGGAAGTGCGTATTTGACCGGCACGTTTCCCTCGCAAAATCCCGTAGTGGAGAAAAGGGAAACGCTGGAAGGAATCGAACAGAACGATGAAGTACAACAAAAAGTAGCCAACTCCTACTTCGACTGGTGGGAATCGAACAAAGGCAGGGATTTCAAGGAATTCAGCCCGCTTGACCCCCTGTCAAACACGGAGTACCGGTGGCATTGATGCGCACAGTGAGAGACAGCCCGGCCGTGGGGCTTTCCTTGTCGGAAGATTTTTTCTCTTTCCGCCGGCCAGGCAGGTCTTCCAACATCCAGCAACGGACATTCCGCATTTTTCTCCCAAATCCCCCCTGCCCCCTTTTTCCAGGATGCTTTTCCAAGTCCGTGATCGGAGGCCAAAGGGGGAGTCGGCCAACGGCACCTCGGGCCTGAATGTATGATTTTGGATGTCGAATTCGAAATTTGCGTCCTTTTCTGCGGAAACCCCGTATGGACGGGACAGGTCTGCGGGGACACCTGGCACCCGGCATCCAGCATCGGATTCTTCCGTATCGCACAGCATTTGCCAATGAACCCTGAAGCCACACACCACACCCCGAGCAAAACCAACCGGGCAGCCCCATTTCCTTAATTCCCGTCACCAACTGTCCCGTTTTTTGGAAAATCCCTTCCGTAGGACTGCGTTGTTAAGGCAAAAAAATGCATCTTGTCAGAGGTTTTTTATCCAGGATGATCCCAATGACCGACAAGCTGCTCAAGCCCAAACAGGCCCTCAACAAGGCTTTTCTCAAAGTAAAACCGACCCGGGCGGCAATCGAAGACTTCAAGGCCAACCTCATCCGCCTGATCGACCACATCGACGAATCGGAATCCGAGGAATTCCACAAGAATCTGGTCATTGATTTCCTCAAAAAAACCTACTACGATCCCGGCCACTACGTCAATACCAAAGGCCGCAATGACCTGGTCATCCATACCGGCGACAAGGCCAAATCCAGTGTGGGGGTGATCGTGGAGACCAAAAAGCCGACCAACAAACCGGAAATGCCCAGCCTGTCGAATCTCAATTCCAAGGCATTTCAGGAATTGGTATTGTACTACCTCCGTGAGCGGATCACCCATAAAAACCTGGAAATGAAGCACCTGATGGTGACCAACATCCACGAGTGGTTTATCTTTGACGCGCAGGTATTTGACCGGATTTTTGCCCAAAACAAAGCCTTGGTCCGTCAGTTTGAAGACTTTGAGGCAGGGAGGCTCTCGGAGATCAAGACGGAGTTTTTCTACAGACACATCGCCGATCCGGCCATCGAGCAGGCCAAAGACCAGCTCGAGTTCACCTACTTTGATATCCGCAGCTACAGCAGGCCCTTGCGCAATTCGGACAGGCAGGACGATGCAAAACTGATCGCACTCTACAAGCTCCTCTCTCCTGAGCATTTATTGAAACTTCCTTTTGCCAATGACAGCAACAGTCTGGACCGGCGGTTCTATGCGGAATTGCTGCATATCATCGGCCTCACCGAGACCAAGGAAGGCGGCAAGAAACTCATCGGCAGAAGCAAAGCCGGCGAGCGCCACTCGGGCAGTATCCTGGAAGACGCGATCATCCAACTGGATACGCTGGACAAGCTGGGCCAACTCGACAAGCCCAGTCACTATGGCCATACCACGGAGGAACGTCTTTTCAACGTAGGCCTGGAGCTGAGCATCACTTGGGTGAATCGGGTGCTTTTTCTCAAACTGCTGGAAGCCCAACTGATCACGTATCACAAAGGCGACAAAAGTTATGCTTTCCTCAACAAAAAGCATGTCCACGATTGGGATGAGCTGAACTCCCTGTTTTTCCAGGTCCTGGCAAAGAAAACGGAAGAACGAAACGAGGATGTACGGGCGGCTTTTGCCAAAGTCCCCTACCTGAATTCTTCGCTTTTTGAGCCTACGGCAATGGAGCAAAAGACGATCATGGTCAATTTCCTGAAAAATGAAAAGACCATCCCGGTACTTTCATCCACGGTATTGAAAAATGATCAGGGCAAAAAGCTCAGCGGACCGCTCACCACGCTGGACTATCTGTTCAGATTCCTGGATGCCTATGACTTCGGCTCGGAGGGCTCCGAAGAGATACAGGAAGAAAACAAAACGCTGATCAACGCCTCCGTCCTCGGCCTGATCTTCGAAAAGATCAACGGCTACAAAGACGGCTCCTTCTTCACTCCGGGCTTTGTCACCATGTATATGTGCCGGGAGACGATCCGCAGGGCGGTGGTGCAGAAGTTTAACGAGGCTATGAACGCCCTCTCCCAAAATCCCTCTCCCTCGGGGAGAGGGACTTTGGGACACGGAAACACCAAATCCCCCCTCTCCCTGAGGAGAGGGGCCGGGGGTGAGGGACATTCTTCCCGAGGGGAACAACCCCATTTTGAGCCTCAGAGAGAAAAAATAGACCCTCAGCTTTTACAGAATGCAAGGGAAATGCGGAAGAATCCCACCCAGGCAGAGGACTTTTTGTGGCAATTGATAAGAAATCGGGCATTATTGGGCTACAAATTCAGAAGGCAGCACCCAATCGACCAGAAGTTTATTCTTGACTTTTTTTGTCACGAATTGCGCCTGGGAATCGAACTGGATGGAGAATACCACCAAAGCATCGACCAAACTGAATACGACGAAGGCAGAACCTATGAGTTGGAAGAATTGGGAATTACCGTCCTCCGCTTTTCAAACGATGAAGCAATCTGGGAAACAGAAAAAATCTTTGAGTCGGTAAAAAAGCATGCCGAGGCCGCTCCCCCCTCTCCTTTAGGAGAGGGGCTGGGGGTGAGGGACTATATGGCGAGAGAAATAAATTCTCTTACAGACATTTACGACCTCATCGGCCCAAATGAACTGTTTACCTATGCCGAGGCAAACAGGCTGGTCAATTCCATCAAAATCTGCGACCCAGCGGTGGGTTCCGGTCACTTTCTGGTTTCTGCGCTGAATGAAATCATCGCTGTCAAAAATGACCTGAAAATCCTCCAGGACCGATCCGGCAAGCGATTGAAGGAATACCAGATTGAGGTCGTCAACGATGAACTCATTGTCACCGACGAAGACGGCGAACTCTTCGAATACCATCCTACCAACAAGGAATCCCAGCGAATCCAAGAAACGCTTTTCCATGAGAAGCAGACGATCATCGAAAACTGTCTTTTCGGCGTGGATATCAATCCCAATTCAGTCAAGATTTGCCGGTTAAGGCTTTGGATTGAGCTCTTGAAAAGTGCGTATTATAAGCCCCTCACCCCCGCCTCTCCCAAGGGAGAGGAGCTTTCCTCCCCAGTGTGCTATGCGGATGACGAGGAAGTAAGGGATGAATTCAAAGACCTTCGAGGTTCTGAAAACCCCAAAGGTCAGCGGGAACTGGAAACTCTGCCGAATATCGACATCAATATCAAAGTCGGCAATTCCCTGGTTTCACGCTTTGCGCTGGACTCGGATCTCAAGTCTGCGCTCAAAGGCTCCTGGAAGATCGAAGACTACAAGACGGCAGTCTCCACCTATCGCAATGCAAAGAGCAAGGACGAAAAACGGGCAATGGAAGCCCTGATCGCCCAGATCAAAACCAACTTCCGCTCCGAAATCTCCAAAAACGATCCTAAAATTCTCCGCAAGGCAAAACTCGGAGGTGAGCTGTTTAACCTCACCAGTCAGACAGCAATCTTCGAAGAAACTGCCAAAGAGAAGAAAATCCGTCTGGCCAAAGTGGAAAAAGTGTCTGCGGAGCTCAACAAATTGGATACTCAGATAGAAGAAATCAAGGCCAATCAGATCTATGAAAATGCCTTTGAATGGCGGTTTGAATTTCCCGAAGTGCTCAATGACGAAGGGGATTTTGTGGGATTTGATGTGGTGATTGGCAATCCGCCCTATATCCGGCAGGAGGAATTTTCCGGGCTGAAACCCTATCTGCAAGGCCGATTCAAGACTTTTGCCGGGACGGCCGATCTCTACGTGTATTTTGTGGAGCTGGGCATGGACCTGCTGAGGGACTCGGGAAACTTCGTCTTTATCATCCCCAACAAATGGATGCGGGCAGGCTATGGCAAGGCCTTGAGAAGCTATGTCAAAGGCTTTCAGATTAAAGAACTGTTGGATTTTGGCGACCTACAGGTGTTCGAGGAGGCCACCACCTATCCGCTGATCATCGCCTTGGGCAAAAATGCCCCGAAGGAAAAATTTAATGCAGTGAACCTGGATACCCTGGATTTCCCGCTGGGCATGGAAGCCTATTTGCAGGAAAACAGGATCGACGTATTGCAAGAGGGACTGTCATCCGATGGCTGGACCCTCACGGACAGCAAGTCCCAGCAGCTTCTCCTCAAGCTGAAATCCCAGGGAGTACCGCTGTCGGAATACGTCGAGGGCAAAATTTTCTATGGGATCAAAACCGGGTTGAACGAAGCCTTCGTCATCGACCGGGAGACCCGGGACCGGCTGATCGATGAGGATCCCCGGAGCGCAGAGACTATCAAACCCTTTTTGGCCGGAAGGGATATCAAGCGGTATCAGCAACCCAAGAGTGATAAGTTTTTGATCTTCACTCGACGGGGAATTGATATTGAAAACTATCCTGCCATCCTCTCCCATCTCGAAGGGTTCAGGGAAAGCCTGGAACCAAGGCCCAAAGACTTCAAAGGAAATAACTGGAAAGGTCGCAAACCTGGCACCTACAAATGGTATGAAATTCAGGATGGAGTGGATTACTATGAGGAGTTTGAAAAGGAGAAAATTATGCTAGCCGAAATTGCAGATCGAAATCAATTTAGCATTGAGTCAAATCAAAACTATTATGACACAACAGCCTACATCATTCCGCATTCCTCTAGATTTCTTTTAGGCTACTTTAATTCGAAACTTTTTCTCTATATGTTTTCAATGGTAAGTTCCTCCATTAGAGGCGGATTCTTCCGATGGAAGAAACAGTATCTCGGAGCGATGCCTGTGAAAGAGGATGAAAGAATTTCAGCCGAAATCGCGAACCTAGTAGAACAAATCCTTGAAACTAAGAAGCAAGATCCAACATCGGACACCTCGACTCTCGAAGCCGAAATCGATCAATTGGTCTATGAGATATATGGATTGAGTGAGGAGGAGATTGGGATAGTGAAAGGGAAATGAGATGTCAATTGTTATAACGGTTACATATAAAGATATATTCGGTTCTGAAACACCAGATTTAGGTGAATTGATCAAAAAAGAAAATATTCTTTTCTATCTATCTGCTATTTCAAAAATTAATACAGAAATACTATACAGCTCACTAGACATCACCAAGCAATTTGAGATTTTAAAAACAATTCTCATCAGACAAAACAACTCGACCAAAAGAAATATTATTGAAAAAATAATTCATTTAGAAAGGAAAATAAGTGGCCGACAGCTTGTGATTTTTTCAAGACATATAAATCTTTACGTTACACATCACCTGTTGTCAAACTACACAATAATCCCAAATGAGGGTGAAATCACTATAGAAGAAGATCTCGATTTTTTTAAAATCTACTTAATTTTTTCAAATTTGATCAGCGAAAAAATTGTTTTAAGAAATGATACTATTTCCAGAATTGATGACTTTAGAAAGAACATGTGGCCAATTCACGTAAATCAAATTGAAAGTCAATCTTTAAACAATATTGTAACAGCATTTTTAAAAGGAAAAGCATTTTTTGATTTCACAATGTCTACCGACGTTCTAAACGGCTATGTAAAAAATCACTTGGAAAAATACAATGCTAAAAATTCAAACACTTATCTGTGGACAATATTTTCAATAATTAAAAACTCGCTTGTAGGGAAAAGTTCATTTATAATTAAGACAACTAAGGAAATTGACATATTTTTTAAAAAGATATCTATAGACAACAACTATTATATATCCAAGTACAGAGAGAATAAAAAAAACTTCGAAGGGATAAAATCCAGACCATTACTACACCATAGCGAAAATATTTATCTTGTACTAGATTGGGATTTTTTTTCAACCAAATTATGCGAAGGATTTTATTTTGATTTTTATACCGAATCAGGAGTCTCTCATGACAATAATTTCAAAAATCTATTTGATTTCAAAAGTTTTATTGGGTTCAATTTTGTAGAGAAATATCTTTTCAGAAGAATAGTAGGCAAAATATTCTGGAAACGACATTCCATTGTAAAATTTGAAAATAATATTGCCCCCATATTTCCAGATGCCTACGTGAGAATTAATAACAAAATTTTCATTTTTGAAATTAAGGACGCGCTGTTTCCAGCTCACACAATAGAAAAGGGAAGTTATGAGGAAATAAAAGATGTTGTAGACACGAAATACAATTCGAATAAAAAGGGAACCTCACAACTTGTCAATGCAATTAACTATTTGAGAGAAGAATCGCTTGAAGGACATAGTTATGAAACACTTAAAATTAAGCAGAGAAACTTAATTATCTTCCCAATATTAATTTATACGGATATCGTTTTTTCAACACCTGGGTTTTTGCACTATTTGCAAGAAGAATTCAACAATAAAGTTGATGCAAGCGGATTTAAAAAGATTGAAAAGCTCTCTTTTATAAACTTAGATTTTCTATTATCCAATATTTCAGACCTGAATTCAGCTGGCTCAATAGAAAGTGCTATTGTTCAAGTTTTAAATAAACAGGCCACAATGATTAAAAAGTTTAATCGCTCTAACAATATTGATGATCTAAACTCACTAAATATGAATTTTGAAGACATTTACTACTCGATAAATAAAAACACAACCAATGGTTATGTTGATTTCATATTCAATGAATTTGATTTTCTAAGTGATCTTCTAAAAACAAATAAGTAATTTCAACGACCATTGTTTTTGACCATGAAAGCCAACGAACTTCAAATAGTCAAATTTTTAAAATCTCCGGATGTGCAGTTTGTCATTCCGATCTACCAGCGGAATTACGATTGGATCGCTACTAAGTGTGAAAAATCACTTAATCTATTAAATTAAAATGCCCCGCATGCTCCCCATCACCCTTATCCTCCTTGGTGGAATCCTCTTGATAGCAGGAATTGTTTTGCTGCTAAAATCACCGAAATCAGAATCTCTAAACCAGGTCATTTCAGCTGTAAAAGCAGACGGAATCATGACACCCAAGGAAGAGAAGCTGATCAGGGAATTCGCCCGGAATGAAGGCAAGGATGCCGACCTGGAGATCGCCCAGATCCGAAAGGACTTGGAAGAATCCGGAGAAGACAGCGAAACGGAGTTGATTGACGTCAATCAAAAAGCCGGGCTGGATTTCGAGAAATTTGTCGTGCAGAAATTCAACAAGTAGTTCTTCGGCATCCGCAATTGGGCCGGGGACAAATACGTGGACGGCCGCTATGCGGATACCACCACCCAGCCGGATATCCAACTAGCGCTGAATCTCCGGGGCCAATCCTACCCTTTTGCCGTGGAGTGCAAATGGAGAAGCCAGCCCAAAGACGACTTCGTCCGCTTTGCCAATGAGGGACAACTGGAACGCTACACCGCATTTGGAAGGAAGGAAAACTGTCCGGTGTTCATCGTTCTTGGCATTGGCGGCAAACCCTCCGATCCTGCGGAACTGTACATCCTGCCCGTCCAGGAACTCGATAAATCGGTTCTCCACAAAGCCAGATTGGGAAAATATCGAAGAAAGTGGATTCCGATTTCTTTTTTGACCAGGAGTCGGAAACGCTCAGGTGAGGCATTTCTCACTGCTAAAATGAATCCGCTACCCGAAATCTATCAGACAGCGATTGGGCTGGACTTGAGGAGCATCCACAGGAAAATGAGGGGTTGATTTTTTGAGGGCAAAAACCGCCCTTGATCGGGCGTATGGGGGTTTTTGATCTGCGGAATTTTAGAAAACGGCAGTTAACCCTACTTTACAGGATATTCAACTCACGTCCACCTGTTTATACCTCCATCATGATGAGGATTTCAGCACTTGCTCCCTTGGTATTTGTTGGTTTGTTGGCACTCCCAAACCAGACAAATGCGCAATGCCCGCCGGTTTCATCCCTGACTGGGTGTATCGGGTAAAAAATGGAAGGATTCCATGCGCTCATGGCCAAAATCGACTACCATCTCGGTGGAAAGCTTGAGCCCTATCCGCTTTTTTCCGGTCTCATTCCAGCTCGGTTCCATGCCGGCTTTTTGCTTTGTCCGATCATACATCCACATCTTTCAAAAAAAGACGGGATTGGAGTCAGGCAGGTGGCCAAATTTTAAATACCTATTTTTGTCTTTCGCAGTCAATTAAATGGATAACATTTTATTTTGTTGGTTTTTTCAGAATTTAATTTTGATAACTTCCTAATTTAGCCTACTTTTCTTTTGTTCTTTCTGAATTCTCGACCCACCACTTACCCTGGTTTTGCTCCAACAGGAATTTCAGACCGAACAGCATCCATTTCAACCAATTTTGAGCGCTATGAAACTTGGAATCCTCGGCGGAACGCCTCTGGCCAAAACTTTGGGGAAGAAATACCTGGAAGCGGGGCTTTCGGTGGTGTTCGGCGTAAGCAGCGGCTTTGACGCCGAAGCCAACGACTGGAAAATGCTCAACCGCCTGCACAACAGGATATGCCCTTTTGAATCGGCAATCATCCAGTCGGAAATCATCCTGGTCTGCTGCCACAACGAGTACCTCCCCGAGATCTGTGCCGCCCTGAAAAACACAGATTTGGACGGCAAGATCATCCTGGACTGCACCAATGCCAGCTACGACCAAAAACTGGCAAATGCCAACACCATGCAGATCCTGAAAGCCGCCCCCAAAGCCACGGTCTTCAAGGCTTTTAACAACCTGGGCATCGACTATCCCAATTCCGATATCCTCGGGGTGATCAAAGAGACCTACTTCTGCGGAGACAAGGCCCCCGAAAGGATACGCGTCAAAAGACTGATCGAACTCATTGGCTTCAGGGCGATCGATGCGGGCAAGATGGACAATGCCCCGCTGTTGGAGGCTTTTTACCACCTGAGCAAAGAAATATGCTGGAACAAAAAGGAAAATTCCAACTACCATTTTAAACTGGTCTCGGTGTAGGCCCCTTTTGCATCCAAAGGCTACGCCTCCCATTCCACAATCCCTACCGGGAAGACCAAAAAAGCCGCGCCAAACCGCCTGCCTGCCGCCCCTGGGCTTGGCCGCCTTCAGGCGATGCCCGCTTTTTGGAATATTTTGGGGCTGGACCATTCGACTTGCAAAAAAAACAGCCCAACACGACCGATATGCGGTTTTTTTGCCCTGCCATCTGTTCTTCCAAATTATATTTCCAAAACCAAAATCCGCCAAAAACCAACAGCCCAAAATCCGGCTTTCAAAAGGAGATAATTTTGGAAAGTCGGGAAATCCACAGAACCCTGAAGCCAAAAAGCCTGCGGGTACGTCCTGTCCAAGTGAAAGTATTGCTTATCTTTAATCCGCATTTCGGATGGCCCGGTCGGAAACCTGCAAATGATTGGGGAAGTTTTCCTTGGAACGCAATCCATCGCCCCGAAAATTTCCCGCCTGTAAATACAAACCTAACTACCTATTGAAGAAAATGAATGTACTGGTAATTGACATCGGAGGATCAAACATAAAAATCCTGGCAACCGGACAGCCCGAGCGGATCAAGATCCCCTCGGGAAAAGATTTCACCCCAGAAGACATGATCCCCCTGGTCAAGGAAGCAGCCAGAGACTGGAGCTACGACGTGGTCTCCATCGGCTTCCCCGGTGTAGTCAAGCAGGGAAAAATCGTCGCCAACCCGGTCAACATGGGCATGGGATGGAAGGGATTTGACTTTGAGTCAGCTTTTGGATGCCCCGTGAAGATCATCAACGATGCAGCCATGCAGGCACTGGGAAGCTACGAAGGGGGAAAACTGCTTTTTATGGGGTTTGGGACCGGCCTGGGCACGGCACTGGTTTTCGAAGAACTCATCCTTCCCATGGAAGGCGGCCATTTGCCGTTTAGGCAGGGCACCTTTGAAACCCATGTCGGCAATGAGTCCCTGAAGAAGCTGGGGAAAAAACGCTGGATGGAATTGGTGTACCTGTCCATTGCGCATTTCAGACGCTGTTTTCAGCCAGATCAGATCGTCCTGGGTGGCGGCAATTCAAAACTCCTCGACGAAATCCCGGAGGATTGTCGGCTGGGCTCCAACAAAAATGCCTTCACCGGAGGCTTTAGGCTGTGGGAAAAATCCTACAAGTTTTGACCATCCCCGGAAACTAATTTCCTGCAAGCGGCATTGAACAAAAACCTGAAACCCGGCTCTGGTCTTACCCAGAGTCCTGCCAAATCTTTCCACGCTATATCGCATTTTCATTCATGAGTCAAGTCAAATCAGACGCTTTGGTTTTTTATGGTGCCACCGGAGATCTTGCCTACAAAAAAATTTTCCCGGCCCTTCACATGATGGTCAAACGGGGACACCTGAACTCCCCCATCATCGGCGTGGCACGCGGCGACTACGACCTCGAAAAACTCCGTGCCCGGGCCAAGGAAAGCATCCAAAAGCACGGACAGTACGAAGAGGAGGCCTATAAAAAATTCTGCGGCTTGCTGGCCTTCGTAGGCGGTGACTATACCGATCAGGAGACTTTCCGGCGCATCCGGGAAGCATTGGGCGGAGCGGCCAATCCGACCCACTACCTGGCGATTCCGCCGGTGCTTTTCCCCACGATCATCGCCCAACTGGACCAGTCCGGCTGCGCAAAAGGCGCGAGAATCATCGTGGAGAAGCCCTTTGGGCACGACTACGAATCCGCCAAAGCCCTGAACAAAGTCCTTCTGGCGAAATTTGCCGAGAGCTCCATCTACCGGATCGACCACTACCTGGGCAAGCGGCCGGTAAACAACATCGTCTTTTTCCGCTTTGTCAATTCGCTGTTGGAGCCCGTCTGGAACAGAAAGCACATCGAAAGCATCCAAATCACCATGGCGGAGGATTTTGGGATACAGGGACGCGGCGCGTTCTATGATGTCACCGGGGCGATTCGGGACGTGATCCAAAACCACCTCTTCCAGATCCTCTGCAACCTGACCATGGAGCCGCCAAAGGCCCTGGACAGCGAGTCGATCCGGGACGAAAAGGTCAAGGTGCTGAAGGCCATTACCCCACTCAAGGCCCAGGATGTCATCTGCGGCCAATACAAGGGGTATCTTGGGGAAAAAGCGGTGAAAGAAAACTCCAAGACGGAGACTTTTGCCGCCATGCGGCTGCACATCGATTCGCCGCGCTGGGAGGGTGTCCCGTTTTACATCCGTGCCGGAAAATACCTGCCGGTCACCTCCACCGAGATCCTGGTCCGCTTCAGGCACCTGCCTTCTGCATACTCCACGATCGCCACACAACCCAACCACATCCGCTTTCGCATAAGTCCGGATGTAAAAGTCGCTTTTGGAATGCTTATTATGGCCCAAGGGGAAGACATGTCGTCGGTCTTGTCCGAAGTACAGGGAAATCCCACCCCCTTTCCCAACGAAAAAGAAGCCTACGAGCGAGTCCTCACCGATGCCATGGCGGGAGATCCCACCCATTTTGCCCGTCAGGATTACGTGGAGGAAGCCTGGAAGATTGTGGATGAATACCTTTCTTCCGACCACCCGGTTTACCCCTATGACATCACCTCATGGGGACCGGACACCGTGAATGAACAAATCCTGCCTCTCGGAGGCTGGAACAATCCAGTTGTAACCAAACACAAATAAATGGAGATTAGAACATTTCAGTCTGCGGATGCAGTAGCCAAGGAGGCCGCTGACTACATTGCAGACCGGATCAGAGAGCACCTCGCGAAAAAAGGCTTTTTCACGATGGCAATCAGCGGCGGACGTACCCCCTGGGAAATGATCAAAGAACTGGCAACACATGACTTGCCTTGGGAAAAAGTCTTCCTCTTTCAGGTCGACGAGCGAGTCGCCCCCGACGGCCACCCGGACCGAAACCTGACCCAACTATTCAAATCCATCGAAAACACCAAGCTCCCCACCCGGCTGAATGTCTTCCCGATGCACGTGATCGCGGAGGATCTGGACCAAGCCTGCGAAGAATACGCAGACCACATCCGGAGAATTGCCGAAACCGGGAAACTCGATCTGGTCCATCTGGGCATCGGCACCGATGGGCACACCGCATCCCTGATCCCCGGCGACGAAGTGTTGGAAGTGCAGGACAAATCCGTAGCCATGACCAACCACCCCTATCAAGGCCGCCGCCGCATGACCCTCACCTATCCGCTCATCAACCAGGCCGAAAAGATCCTCTGGGTCATCACCGGAGAGGAAAAAGCGGGGATGCTGGAAAGGCTCCTCCAAAAAGACCCCGGTATTCCCGCCGGAAAGATCAGCCAAAGCCAGGCGATCATCCTGACCGAAGAAAGCGCGGCAGTCAGAATCTCTTGACAAAATCCGATCAACGCAGGCGATCCCCCAGTGTCAAGCCAACGCTTGAATGACGGATAAGGCGGCTTGGATTTTGGGGTAGATCAAGGCACAAAAACCGTGCATGGCCGTAGCTATGTGCCATTTTTTGCAACGCAGAGATCCCCCAAAAGACACCTTGGATTACCCGTAGGTTTAGGATTGACTTGACACTAGGCACCTGTCCGGTTTCAGAAAACCGGGCAGGTGTTTCATTTTCTTGGTTGGAGGCAAGGCTCCCAATTCGCATGGCGATGGCTGGAAAAACAGGGGAAACATTTCTTTCTCCTGATTTCGGATGTCGGACAAGGACACAATTCGGATTTCGGACTTCTTCCGTCTTCCAACATCCTGCAAAACCAACTTATCGGTATTTTCCAGCCTTGGCCCACAAAATGAACCCTTTTGCCTTTTCATGCCTTAAACCCAAAAAGCGTTTTTTTATGGAAATCCTGATCAAAAACATGGTTTGTCCCCGCTGCGTCGAGGCGGTGAAAGAATCCCTGAAAGACACCGAGATCCCCTTTGAACGTATCGAGCTGGGCAAAGTGTCCCTAAAATCCCCCCTGAGCCCGGACCAGAAAACCGCCTTTGGCGCTTCCCTGGAATCCAAAGGGTTCGAACTCTTGGAATCCAGAAACTCCGCCCTGATCTCCCAGGTCAAGTCCCTGATCATCGGGCAGGTTCACCACTCGGATCAAAGCTTGGGAGAAAATTTCTCCACTTTTTTGGCCGAAAAGCTCAACCATGAATACACCTCCCTCAGCCGCCTGTTTTCCCAGGTCGAGGGAATCACCATCGAGCGGTACATCACCCGGCAAAAGATCGAACGGGTGAAGGAATTCCTGTTTTACGACCAACTGAGCCTGGGCGAAATCGCCTTCAGGCTCAACTACAGCAGTGCGGCCTACCTCTCGGCCCAGTTCAAGAAGGAAACCGGCATGACTCCCGGCGAATTCCGCAAAAACGGCAAAGCCAGCCGGACGGGTTTGGATAGGGTCTGAATCCCCGTTCGGGATTTGTCAACGCCAAGCATCAGAGGGCACGGAGGGGATTGGCTTTTTTTGAACAGGCAGTCTTGGGTTTTGGTGTTTCTGTGTGGTCATGATTTGGAAATGCCAAGAGGGTGCAAGGGTTGCGCACTGAAAGCGGGTGGGCACACCCGTCTGGGCCGCCGGGTTTGCATTCGCTTTGGAGATGCCGCTCAAAACTCCAACGGAATCACCCGGTAAAACGCCTCGCCGTCCAGGGTTTGGCCTTCCACTTTTAGATTCAGCTTGTTTATGCCATAGGGCACTTTGATGCGGGCTCTGAAGGTTCCATCTACGGTCTTTGCCGCAGGATCCCAGTACACCGTTGGTTTTTTCTTTAAGTATTGATCTGTAGGCGGATCTTTGGGAAACTCCGGATAGGCGGTAAATCCCCGGATCGGAAAGAGCTGGAAGCCATCCGAGTTGAACTTCCGGTCGCTTTCGGGGCCCGTCCTGAATCCGTTTTTGGTCTCGATCATGATCACCCCCGCATAGCCCGCCATTCCGAAAACGGACTTACTGATATTGTCAGAATAGACCTTGATGGATTTGAGCATAGAGGGTTCATAGGAATCCAAAATCTCATTGAATTCAAGACTTGTCAGATAGGGACGACTTTGCCCATCGATAATCAACAAGGGAGTTCCTGTCCTTTCACCATAATTGTAATTCGCAAACTTCCCTCCCCTGAACCTCAATTTGCCCCAAATCTCCGCCATCGTCATCCTTTCCAGTTCCTCCGGACCGACTTGCTGAGTAGGCTCCCCGTAGCCATAGTTGCGGTCTGCCATCGTCTCCTTCCCTTTCTCTGCCTCTTTCACAAACTCCTCCAAAAGGATATAGTCGCCCGAGGTGTCCAAAAAAGGCTCGTTCTGAACCGGAAAAGCCTGAATCTCATACTTCAGCTTTGGAAAGGATCCCCGAAATCCCGGCCTTTGGAATCTCAGAAGCTCGACGCTGCCAAAAGGCCTCAGCTTGTTGTCCAGAGCCGCAACCGCCACCAGCGCAGTGTCCTGAAAATTCAGCCCCGTCGCCCAAAATTTCCCCAGGGAATCCGAAAAAACAGTCCCATAGTCTTCGAGATCACCTTTCACCAACGTGATCTCATTGGCGGCAGAAATCCGCTTTTTGCCCGGCACAAATCGCCCCTCCACCGAAATCCCATAGTCAATCCGATAGGCCAGTTCACTGTCGAAAGACTCGGGAAGGCCCGCATCCAGCCAAGCGAGTTCGGTTTCCAGGCGGTTTTTCCCGGTGATTTCCACCGGAATGGTTCCGTCCAGTACCGTGAGTACAAATTCTGTTTCGGCCGGATTTTCAAACTCATCCAAAAACGCCAGTTCCAGGTCCAAGACCCGGTAGTTTAGGGAATCGCCCAGTCCAAACTCCGGCAGGATTGCCATGTCCCCAAACACCAGCTCGTCCGTTTCTGCCTTTGCCCACGGGAAACTTCCCTCCGGCAAGATGGGGATCGGCAACTGAAAGACATCCCGGTCGGGGAAATTCATGTTCCAGCGCGTATAGGCCCGCAGCAGGTAATCTCCCGGCGGAATCTCCCCATCCAAGACCATCCCTCCGGATATCTTGCCCTGTTCGATTCGGAACGTCTCCTCCTGGACCTTCTGAAACTTGGAATCGACCAGATCCACATAAAGCACCCGACTGAGGCTGTCCGATTTTCCGGCATTTTGGTAGAGCATCTTCCCTCCCAGCCAGAGCGTCTCTCCCGGATGAAAATAGGGCTTGTTGGTGGTCAGCCAAGCTTTTTCCCGAAGGGCATTCAGCGTGATGTACCGGGATTGGAATACCTGAAGCTGCTCTGCCAATCCGGAGAAATCCCCACTGGGCATAAAGTCCAGGGGAAGGGATCTGGCCATCCGCTGCCTTCCCATAAATCCGGAAAGCACCAGTTGGGTCGGATGGAGGAGGGTGCCGTTTCGATCCACGTCGAAGTAGCCCAAAGGGGCCACAATCCAGGAGATGGCATGGTAGATATTGGTGTAATAGTCATTTGGCCAAGGCTTGGTCAGATGGTGGACCTCTATCCGCTCCCGGAGAAAAATCCTATAGCTTCCATTGCCAAGAGGCTTGGTATGGACAAATTCCAGCTTGACGGGAATGATGGATTTGTTGAGTTCATAGTAGAAGTCATCGGTGCGGTCTTCCCGGGGCACGCCTGGTCTGGCCTCATAGAGATCGAAGCCCTGCGATCCGGAGTTTTTGAGCAGCAGGGAAAGTGCGAGATGTCTTGCCGAATTCCGGTAGTTCAGTTCTTTTCCCTCTGTCCATTTGGCTTCCGAGAGAGAATCCTCCGGATCGAGGGCCTGATAAAAAGCCTGTCCATAAAACCGGGAGGCGTTTCTGAGCATGCGAAAGTCTTGCAGGTAAAAATCGATCTGATAGCCCAACGCCTTGTTGACCACCTGTAGGGGCAGGTGCGCAGTGGCTTTCGTATAGTTAAACCCCTTTTCATTCCTGACCATTTCAAAATCCAGCACCCAGGGATTCAACAGCTCGATGTCCCGGCCGTAGGGATCGTCGGGCACAGCCAAAAAGACCTCCTTGAACATCCTGAGGTTTCTCTCCCAACTCCTGTCCCGTTTGCCTTTCAGTTCGACTTCGGACAGTTGGTCCTCCAGAAACTCCAGTTCAAATACCTGGCTGAGAAACTGCTTTCCGTTCCGCCTGATCGATATACTTGCTGTTTTGTACCCGACAAACGAGGCGACCAGTTCAAACTCGTCCGGGATCTTGCCCTGGATGACAAACTTGCCGTCCGCGTCTGTGGCGGCCCCCAGGGTGGAATTGTTGACAAAGACATTGGCAAATGGCAAGGGCAGACCGGAGCCTTTTTCCTTCACCACTCCGGTGATGGTCTGGGAAAATCCCAGATGGGTCAAACAGAAAAGAAACGCAAGCAGAATTTTGCGCATGGAGGTCAATCTTGGGTTTCGGGTACTAATTGGCTGGAAACTACTGATTTTTTTGCCAACTCCACCGGATCTGTGCCCGCACAGACCGGAAAACCCGCTGGGTGGGATTTGTAATCCCTCTCCCCCGGCCTGTGTCCCACAGGCCGGAAAACTACGCCTCCGACCAGAAATCCCCCTGCTCTCCGGATGTGTCCACAAGTTCGGGCCAGGTGTCCGCTATCGTGACAGGCACTTCCGGCGAATCGGCTGGATTTCGGCAGAAAGGCACATTTTCCCGCTTGGAACGGCTTTTGAGTTTTGGAGGCAAAACCGCAAATCCATGCTGACCTTTATCCTTTGGTGCATCCTCTTTATCCTTTGCTGGCCCTTTGCCATCATTGCGCTTATCCTCTACCCGTTTGTTTGGTTGTTGCTCCTTCCCTTTCGCCTGCTCGGGTTTGCCGTGGAGTTGAGCTTCGATCTGGTCAGGAATATTTTCATGCTGCCATTTCGGATCCTGGGAGTGAAATGATTTCCCGGAGGAAGGGCGATGAAATGCCCTGTTCGTTTTCCGGCCCAGCCCGGCATCCTGCCCGGCTCCTTCCGTTTCACGGGCTGATAAAAATCATGAATTCTGCTCGGGACTTTGGATAGATTGCGATTGATCCAGATCGATTTTTCAGCAATAGACCATGAAGTCCAAATCCGAAGAAGTCCATTCCATCAGTCACGAAGCCTGGGAAAAAGCCTGGCAAGCGCACTGGGAAAAAGCCCAACTAAACTATGAACTCCCCACCGAAGTCGAAGCGGTAGTCCCCGTGGAAAGGGATTTTTTGCAGTATTCCCGGTCTTTTGAAAAAGAGATGGAAAGACTGGAAAAAGTCCAGGCGGAATTTGGGGCGGCTATCCGAAAGATGCAGCACATCGGACCGGCTGTGACCGTTTTCGGTTCGGCGAGATTCAAGCCCGGAGAGCCGTTTTACGAACTGTCCAGGGAAGTCGGCAGTGCCTTTGCCAAAGCGGGCTTTTCCGTGCTTACGGGAGGCGGGCCTGGCGCGATGGAAGCGGCCAACCGGGGAGCCTTCGAAGCAGGCGGGCAATCCTACGGGCTGA
Organism: uncultured Limnohabitans sp.; assembly: GCA_964530015.1. Lineage (GTDB taxonomy): Bacteria > Bacteroidota > Bacteroidia > Cytophagales > Cyclobacteriaceae > Algoriphagus. The sequence goes on from CAZGYC010000013.1 coordinate 44,316, forward strand.
ACATCATCCTTCCCCACGAGCAGGCTCCCAATCCCTACGTGGACGACACGATCAATTTTGACTACTTTTTCGTCAGAAAGACCATGCTGGTCAAGTACAGTTGCGCCTATGTGGTCATGCCCGGCGGCTTGGGAACCCTGGATGAACTCTTCGAAGCCGCCACGCTCATCCAATGCGGGAAAATAGGCCCGTTTCCGTTGATTTTGGTGGGGAGGGAATTTTGGAAGGGGCTGCGGGACTACATCAGCTACCTCGCCGACAAGGGGGTCTTTACGCCCGAGGAAATCGGTTTTTCCAAGATTGTGGACACTCCCCAAGAGGCTGTCGAGCTGGTGCTCAAGAGTTTGCCCAAAGACATGAAGCTCATCCTCGACCACGAAAAATCCCTTTTGAAACCAAGATAAACCAAGCCCAAACGCCATGAAAATCAAGCTTTTTGGTGCGGCCAGTGGAGAGGTCACCGGCTCATGCTACCTCGTCAAAACCCAGAAATCCGCCATTCTGATCGATTGTGGGATGTTTCAGGGAGGAAGGGATTCCGAGGCAAAAAACCTCCTCCCCGAGGGCGCAAGGCCCGACCAGGTCCAGGCGGTGCTTTTGACCCACGGTCACCTGGACCATACCGGGAGGGTGCCATTATTGATCAAGTACGGATTCAACGGGCCGATCTACAGCACCAGTCAAACCCTGGAACTAAGCCAGATTATCCTCGAAGATTCCGCCAGGCTCCAGGACGCAGATGCGGAGCGCCAAAACCGAAAATACTGGGAACCCGGCCAGCCGCTCGCAGAGCCGCTTTATGCCCCGGAACACGTGGAAAAAATGAAGGAGCTGAATCGGGCGATCCCGTTTGGCCAGTCGATCCCGATCACCGACGACATCTCCGCCAGATGGGTGGAAGCCGGACACATGCTCGGATCCGGCTGCATCGAACTGGTGGTGGAGGAATTTGGCGAAAAGAAAACCATCGCCTTCTCCGGGGATTTAGGCCCTTTGAGCTTGCCCTTGCTCCGGCCGTTTGAGACCTTCGATCAGGCGGATTTGGTCTTGATGGAATCTACCTACGGAGATCGAAACCATAAATCCTACGAGGAGACCATCGCTGATTTTGAAAGAATCGTGCTGGAAGTCAGTGAAACCGGGGGGAAAATCCTGATTCCGACTTTTGCCATCGGCAGAGCCCAGCAACTGCTTTACCACATGGCCGAATTTTACAATGCTGGGAAGATCAAGCCTTTTCCGATCTATTTGGACAGTCCTATGGCCATTCGGGCAACGGACATCTATCGGAACAACCTGGATTTGCTCGACGAGGAGTTCCATGCCCTCAGGGAAAAAGGCGCTTTCCCGGTAGATGAACGCTATTTTCTCCCAAGCCCAAGTGGAGAATCCTCCAAGGCTCTCAACGAACTCAAAGGTCCCTGCATGATTCTGGCCGGTGCCGGGATGTGTAATGGCGGACGGATCATGCACCATCTCCGCCACAACCTTCGGGATCCCAATACCCATATTGTAATCGTCGGATTTCAATCTCATGGCTCATTGGGAAGAAAACTGGTCGAAAAAGCCCCAACAGTGCGAATATTCGGAGAGGAGATTCCCGTTGTTGCCAAAGTCCACACACTCAATGGATTCAGTGCCCATGCCGGACAATCCGAGCTTTTGGAGTGGTTTTCATACCTCGCACCACTGAAACCCCGTTTAGCTTTGGTACACGGTGAAGACAAGGCCAGAAATGTTTTGGCAGAATTAATCGAAGAAAAATTTGGAATCAGGCCAGAACTACCGGAAATCGGTGATATAATAGAACTGTAGAAATTGTTTTGACCCAAGAAATAGCTACTATGAATCCTATCAGAAAAATGAGAAAACCAATACAAAGCGTACTGTTAACCTTCGGAGTTTTCCTCTTGGCTACCGGCTTGAGCCTGGCCCAGGTAGGCTGGCCAAAGGATATCTTTGGAAAAGGCGGCGCAAAAATAACCGTCTATCAGCCCCAACCGGAAACCATGAGCGGGAATTTGATCACCGGCCGTTCGGCCTTTTCGGTGGAGGAAACCGCCGGAAGCGAGTTGATCTTTGGGGTTTACTGGTTTTCTGCGACGATGCTTACGGATCGGGACACGAGAGTTTTGACCCTGGAAAGTATCAAGATTACGGATGTGAAGCTTCCCGGTGTGGAGGATCAGGAAAAAATCGGAAAGCTGAAAACCCTGTTGGAAACAGAAATTCCTCTCTGGGGGCTGGAATCCACCATCGATGAGATCAATGCGACCCTCGATATCGAGAAGGTCAATTCAAGTGAAGGGCTTAATAATGAAGCCCCGGAGATTTTCTATGCAGAAGAATCGACTTTGTTGCTGCTTTTCGATGGGGAACCCAAGATCGAACAGGACAAAGATCTGAAGATGGATCGGGTGATCAATACCCCTTATCTGATTCTCAGGGCGACGGAGGATAAAAAGTATTACCTCTATGCCGGCCAGGGCTGGTACTCTTCACTGACAGTTGGGGATGGCTATTCCCTGACTTCCAAACTGCCCAAATCCATCAATGCTGTAGATCAGCAAATCAAAAAGGAGCAGACCGAAAAGCCAAACACCAATGCTAAAGCCCCGAAAAAAGTAATTTCAAGTACCACTCCTGCCGAAATCATCCAATCGGACGGCAAAGCGGATTTCAAAAACATCGATGGGACAGACTTGCTCTACATGTCCAATACCGACAACAACATCTTTCGCTACATCGACGATCAAAAGTACTACCTCCTACTATCCGGCAGGTGGTACGCCTCGGGTAAGCTCGAAGGTCCTTGGGAGTACATTCCTGCGGATAAGCTCCCCGCTGAATTCGCAAAAATCCCGGAAGGTTCGGAAAAAAGCGGAGTCCTGGCCAGCGTGCCCGGCACCAAAGCCAGCTTAGATGCCATCCATGATGCGCAAGTTCCGCAAACTGCCAAAGTGGACCGGGCAAAAGCCAAATTGGAGGTGACCTACGATGGGGAACCCAAATTTGAACCTATTGAAGGCACCTCTCTGGACCTGGCCATGAACACCAAAAGTACGGTGCTCAAATCCGGCAAAAAATACTATGCCGTGGACAACGGGGTCTGGTTTGTGGCAGACGACGCAAAAGGCCCCTGGAAGGTCAGCGACGAGCGGCCCAAAGACGTGGACGAAATTCCGGCCAGTTCTCCGGCCTACAATGTCAAATATGTCTATATCTACGAAAGCACGCCTGAAGTGGTCTATGTCGGCTACACGCCCGGCTACATGGGAAGCTATGTCTATGGCCCAACCGTGGTCTATGGTACGGGCTACTACTACAATCCCTGGTACGGACCCTACTACTATCCCCGTCCGGTGACCTTTGGATTCAGCATGCACTACAACCCATGGACAGGCTGGAGTATGGGATTCAGCATGAGTTACGGATTCTTCACCTTCGGCTTTTACGGAGGCGGCGGAGGCTATTGGGGACCGGGAGCTTATCGCCCTCCCTACTATGGAGGCGGAAACAACGTGTTCATCAACAACGGTGACATCAACATCGACCGCTCCAACAACATCTACAACAGGCGAAACGATGTGTCCACCCGGGATGTACAGCGCGGAGACCGTAACACAGCGTCCACAAGGCCAAGTACCGGACAACGACCAAGTACCCAGCCAGGTGTATCCACCAATGACAGAAACAGAACGCCAAGTGCAAGAACTCCAAGCGCTTCCCAGCAGCCTGCCAACCGCGGTTCAATGGCCGGTGCCGGAACAAGGGATGTCTATTCTGACCGAAATGGGAATGTATATAACAGGGATGCAAGCGGCACCTGGAGCCAGCGTCAGGGCAACTCCTGGCAGCAAACCAATACACAGCCTTCCAATATGAACCGTGATTACCAAAACAGGCAGCGAAGTACTACCCAAAACCACAGCTTCCAGCAATCCAACCGGGGAGGCAATCTTGGCGGATCTTACCGGGGAGGTGGTGGAGGAGCCCGGGGCGGAGGAAGACGCTAAAAATCAAAAAGCCCGGAATCAGCGATAGATTCCGGGCTTTTTGCCCTTGGATAAAACACGGCCAAAGCGATTGCCAAGTCCTGCTATCCCAGGGAAGCTGCTATTGAAGCAACCATTTCATTTTCCATTGGACAAAGCCAGACCTTCCAGGTTCCAAAAACCTGGAAGGTCTTCCCGAGATTCCTTCGGGGAAAACTGCCATTTGCCTACTGTAAACTGACCACTGCCGCCTACCCCCTCGGCTCCCGGGTTCCCTCAAACAACTCGTACTTGAGCAAACGGCAATCAATCGTCCCGTTCCAAAATTCGATCCTGCGGCTGGCTTTCAGGCCGACTTTTTTGGCCAGTTCCAGATTGCCGGTAAAGATATAGCCGCGATAGCCCGCGCACTTTTGCTTCATAAAGTCTCCCATCCGCTTGTAGGTTACTTCCAGTTCATCGTTTTCGCCCAGCCGCTCCCCATATTCGGGATTGAATAGGATCACGCCTCGAGGTCGTTCCGGGATTTCCGTTTCGGCAAAATCACAGGTTTGGAATTCGATCAGGTGGTCCACGCCCGCAAAAACCGCATTCTCCCTTGCGAAAGAAATCGCCTGAAGGGAGATGTCGGATGCGATGATCTTCACCTCAGTCGCTTCCACGATCTTGTTTTCCAGCTTTTTCTTTTTGGCCAAAAAGGCCTCCTCACTATAGCCCAGAATGTGCTGGAAGGAATAGTGGTCCCGGTACAATCCCGGATAGCGTTTGGTGGCCATCAGCGCGGCTTCGATCGCCAAAGTGCCCGATCCGCACATGGGATTGATGAAGGGCACCCGGGTATTCCACTCCGTGGCGTAGATCGATGCAGCCGCCAGCGCTTCCATCATGGGTGCTTTTCCGGGAATCTTGCGATAGCCATGCTTGGCCAGCGTCTCCCCCGAGGTGTTGAGGTAAACCGAAGCCTGGGTTTCTTTCCAATACACCTGAATCACCAGCCCGTCAAAATCCGAACCCGAGTCCGGTCTCCTGCCTTTTTGCTCCCGAAAACGGTCCACGATCGCATCTTTCACTTTCACATTGACGATGAGCGGTGTGGTGATGGATTCATTTTCTGCCACTGAATTCACCGAAAAGTATCCGTCCACATCCAAATACTCTTCCCAGGGAATGGATTTGAATTTCCGGTAGATGTCCTCGGCATTTCTCAGGTAAAAAGATTTGAGTTCATAGAGAACATGGGAGGCGGTGCGAAGATGCAGGTTGAGGTCCATGCACTCCTCCAGGCTGGCCTGAAGCTCGAGGCCCGTCCGCATGACCGCGGTCGGCACAAACCCCAATTCCCGGACTTCCTGCTCCAGGTAGGCGACCGAGCGATCCTTGCAGGTGACAAAAACTTTTCCTTTTTGGTTAAAATCAAGCATGTGCAAAAGTAAGCAAGGCGGGTGGGAGTTTCTTGAATGAAATAGATAAATATGATTATCCGCCTGTATGCAAGTACTGAAAAATTGACTGGAAAAGGGCGGATAATCGTCCACAGACCACAGTCGACGGTCGACAGCAAAGCACGTTTCGAAGTAAAACCATAGGATATTGGGTTACTTGTAGTAAAGCGTATAATCATATAGATAAAATAGTCAACGGACAACTGTCAAGGTGCGTGCTTCCCATTTAATACTTCGAGGTTCCTATTGACGCGATTCCCTCCGCCGCGGCGGAGGGTTAGGGGGATTTAGTCAAAATGAGTAAATTTCATTCATGCATCTTATCCCTTACAATAAGAATCTAAGAGAATTTTCCAGAGCGCTACGGTCTCACTCCACGCTATCGGAAATCCTCCTTTGGCAGCAGTTGCGAGCGAGTCAACTTAGGGGCTACGCTTTTAATCGGCAAAAACCATTGGGGAATTTCATTGTAGATTTCTATTGCAGGAAACTCAGTCTAGTCATTGAGATTGACGGTGATTCTCATTTTTATGAAGAATCGTTTTTAGAAGATCAGAAAAGACAAAACCTGTTGGAAGGATTGAGGTTGTCATTTTTAAGGTTTTCAGATATCGAAATCAAGAAATCCATGCCTTTTGTGCTTAAGGAAATTATGGCATTTATCGATGATTGGGAGGATAAGAATAATGTTCCTCGAACTTCAATGATTTAAATCCCCCCACCCCCTTGAGAAGGGGGAGTTGAGGAAATGCCAGCATCAAACCTCAACTTATCTAGTTTAGACTTACTCCAGTATTTAACAAAGAAACGATGCTGGCGCATTTCCAATGGTTTTTGGCTGTTTTTTCACTACAAACCAACATTCATCCCTTCCTCAGACGATACCCGCAATCGATTCCGTAAATTGAAATCCAATCCGGTTGTCCCTGCTGGCATTTATCAGGAATTTTAGCCCCTATCCAAATCGAAAAATATAATGAACCATTCCTTCAGAAAGAGCCTCTTCTTTCTCTCATGCATCGCCCTGATCAGTTGCTCCAAACCTGCCCAAGACGCAGAAGGCGACTGGAAAAACCTCTTCAACGGGGAAGACCTCAGCGGCTGGAAAGCCCTGGCCGGCACGGCGACCTTTGAAGTAGTCGACGGCGAAATCATCGGAACCTCCGTAGCCGGATCCCCAAACACCTTCCTGGTCACCGAGGAAACCTACGGGGATTTTATCCTGGAACTGGAACTCAAAGTAGAAGACCTCACCAGCAACTCCGGAGTGATGGTCAGAGGCCAATTTGATCCGGCTGGGCGTGATGGCAAAGGGCTGGTCTTCGGCTATCAGATCGAAGCAGATCCTTTGGAAAGAGCCTGGACAGGCGGCGTTTACGATGAGGCAAGGAGGGGATGGCTATACCCGCTGGACCTCAACCCCGAAGCCAAAACAGCCTTCAAGATGGGCCAATTCAACCAATACCGAATTGAAATGATCGGCGGTGAAATCAAAACTTGGGTCAATGGCCAGGAAGTCGCCTATGTGGTCGATGACATGGACAAAACAGGCTTTGTCGGCCTGCAGGTACACGGCGTCAAGGATGAGCACGCCGGAAGAAAAACCTACTTCCGGAACATCCGCATCAAAACCGGCAACCTGGACCCCAAACCCTTTGAAAAACCCATTTATGTCGTCAGTACCCGCGCCAATGAACTGACCGAACATGAAAAAGCCAAGGGCTGGAAATTGCTCTTCGACGGCAAAACCGGCGAAGGCTGGAGAAGCACCAAAAGTGAAGAATTTCCGGATTTTGGCTGGTCTGCCCAAAACGGGGAACTCGCCATCGCGGCAACACGGGGTGATGCCAAGCGTCCGGGCGACATCGTGACCCGGGACAGGTTTGCCGCATTCGATTTCTCTTTCGACTTCAAATTTGCCGAAGGAGCCAATAGTGGCGTCAAGTACTATGTGACCCTTTCAGACGGCAATACCGGGTCTGCCAGCGGTTTGGAATACCAGGTTTTGGACGACGAAAAACATCCCGATGCGAAAAACGGAATTGCCGGCAACCGCACCCTTTCCTCCCTCTATGACCTGATCACGGCCAACAAAAACCAGCGATTTTTATTTGGCCCCGGCGAATGGAACAAGGGACGGATAGTATCCTACCCCGACAACCGGGTAGAACACTACCTCAATGGGGTGAAAGTCCTGGAATATGTCCGCGGATCCAAGGAATATCTTGACCTGGTGGCAAATTCAAAGTATAAGGAAATCAAAGACTTCGGACAAGCCCCCGAAGGGTTTATCCTCCTCCAGGACCATTCCGATGACGTAAGGTACAGAAACATCAAGATCAGAGAACTAAAATAAACTTCCATTACCATGGGCAAGCACAGCAGAAGAGAATTCATCCAGAAAAGCACCGCCGCCACCCTCGGCCTATCGGCCTTGGGTTCTGTCGGTTTTTCCGCAAAATCCTACGCACGGATCATCGGTGCCAACGAGCGTCTGAATGTGGCAATCGCCGGTTTGGGCCGCAGGCTTGGTGCATTCTATGAGCCCATCGGGCTTGCCTCCAGCAATGTCAACCTGCTCTATCTCTGTGATGCAATGCAATCCCAGATGCCCAAGGCTGCCAAGAGCTTCGAAAAACACATCAGCTACGCACCGAAGCTGGAGCAGAATATCCTCAAAGTGCTCGACGACAAAGACCTGGACGTGCTGATCAACGCCACCCCGGACCACTGGCACGCACCGGGCACCTGGCTGGCCCTGGAGCGGGGAAAGCATGTCTATGTAGAAAAGCCGTGTTCGCACAATCCCCGGGAAGGAGAATTGTTGATTGCCTTGCAAAAGAAATACAACAAGGTCGTACAGATGGGCAACCAGCAGCGTTCTGCCCCGGAAAGCAGGGAGATCATCGCCGCGATCCACAATGGGGCGATCGGCAAAGCTTTTATGGCCAAGGCCTTCTACAGCAACAACCGCGGAGCCGTGCCCAACCCGGTAGCCCAGGCAGCTCCGACCGGATTGGACTGGGAGCTGTTTCAGGGTCCGGCTCCCCGCAAGCCCTACCTGCACGATACCTGGGATTACAACTGGCACTGGTACGGCTGGGATTACGGCACCGCCGAAACCGGCAACAATGCCACCCACGAACTCGACGTGGCACGTTGGGCTTTGCAGGTGGATTATCCCAGTGAGGTAAGCGTAGTTGCCGGAAAGATGCATTTCCCCGAGGACGGCTGGACCATGTACGACACCATGGATGCGACTTTCAAGTTTGGGGACAACAAAGTGATCCAGTGGGATGGCAAAAGCCGAAATTCGTACAAAACCTATGGTACCGACAGAGGCACAATCATCTATGGCACCGAGGGATCCGTGTATGTGGATCGGGGTGGATACCGACAGTTTGACCGAAGCGGAAAAATGGTGAAGGAAAACATGGGAGGCGGCACCGAAGGCGGCACACAGCTTGGCGGCGGCGGCGACATGAGCACCACCCACGTGGTCAACTTCTTCAATGCCGTCCGGGGAATTGAGAAGCAAAACTCCAACATCGAGGAAGGGGCCGTTTCTACCCTGCTTTGTCACTTGGCAAACATCAGCAGCCGCATCGGGGAGTCGCTGGTCTGCGATCCGAAAAACGGCCATATCCAAAACTCCAAAAAAGCCATGGACCTCTGGTCTAGGACTTATGAGAAAGGCTGGGAGCCTCCAAAAATCTGATTGGGTCAAAAATTTGGTTTTCTTTTTTGCCAAACACCTGCTTTCGTATCGGAGGCAGGTGTTTTTTCTTGGGCTTCAGTTCATTGAATCTCTTCCGTTTTTTGAAAACACCGCAACGAAACAATCTATTTGTTGGTTTTTGATCAACGGAACTACCTCCTGCAAAACAAAATAACAACCGATTGCAATTCTGAAATAAATCGTCTTCGGTCCGCAATCGATTTCGTAATTATAGGTTTTGATATTTTGAACAACACCGACCTTCTGTCTACCTTTTCTGTAGAAAAAACGGCGGAATTCCCCGTTCATCCTTATTTCGATTCATGACCCAAAATTTGAACCAATTCTATCTTCTAACAATAACCCCTTACACTATGCGTACAAAACTTTACACCTGCCTATCGGCGATATGAAGGATATCATTTCCCCGGAGGTTTCGAAAAGCGGATGGTAAGGCCGCTGAAGAGGGAATCACTCCTGCCGACAAGGGCAGGAGTGGAGGTACTGATCCAGCAGGCCGGTTGAAAAAACACGACCGACAGGCTGCGGCCAATATCAAAGATTTCCACATACCAAGCCCATCCCCAAACGACCGAGCCAAAGATGGAGCAAGTGCCTTTCCCAGGGAACCTCGGGTACTCGAATTGAACAGAAAAAGGCCCCGGCCCAACATCCCAAAAACTCCGCGCCCATCGACTCGAAATCGATTTTGAAACCGATTTCATAAAAAATTCATCCTATTGGTCAAAAAAAGCTTTCCGAAGGAAATTTATCAACTGATTTTGAATACGTTAGCCTTAAATTTCCTTTTCGCAATCGATTTCGTGATTCCCACTTAGGGCATGTTGCCGAAAACAGGAGTGCTCAATATCTTTCGCAGGTCATTTTCGAAGAAAGAAATCCATCCATTTCTCGGTTGGATTTTGGCCTCAAAAAGTGTTCTGATTAATTAAATAAATAAACCTAACCCAAAAAGCTATGCTAAAAAAGTTCTACACCTACTTTACAGTGGTGATGCTCTGGGTACTGTGCCTCGGAATGGCCAGAGCCCAGAATTCGCAGGTGTCAGGTATCATCAAAGACGAGACCGGCAGTCCGATGCCTGGAGTGACGGTCGTCTTGAAAGGTACCACCAGTGGCACAACAACCGACTTGGACGGGAAATACTCGCTTTCCGTCCCTCCGGGCGGAGTTTTGGTATTCTCCTTTATTGGCTACCTGACCATCGAAGAGACGGTAGGGAGCAGAAGCACCATCGACCTGCTGCTCAGTCCTGATATGGCCGACCTCGAAGAGGTGGTGGTCGTCGGCTACGGTACGGCCAAAAAACGGGATATCACAGGCGCGATATCCAATGTGAATGCCGACAAGGTGAAAAACGAAAACCCGAACTCCGTGCAGGACATCCTTCGCGGAAATGCACCGGGGCTGATCGTGGGAATGAATGCCACGGCCAAAGGCGGCGGCTCGCTCCAGATTCGTGGACGTACCTCCCTCAATGCCAATACGAGTCCCCTCCTGGTAGTGGATGGCGCCATCTATTACGGCGAGCTCGCCGACATCAACCCCAAGGACATCCAAAACATGGAAGTACTGAAGGACGGCAGCGCAGCGGCAGTATTCGGAGCCAAGGCCGCCAATGGCGTAATCCTGATCACCACCAAAAGGGGAAAAGAAGGCAGATCGGTGATCAACATCAACTCGAATATCGGTCTGGCCACCAATTCCACATTCCCGGAAGTACATGGGGCGGATGCATTCCTGAGCTGGAGAGAGGATGTATTCAAAAGTATCAACGCGGGCGGATATGAGCCCTACCGCTTCTCTGACCCCAGAACTCTCCCCAGTGACATTCCCCTCGATGTATGGATGGCTTACGACGGATCCCAAGGAGACCCAATCACCGTCTGGCTCCAGAGACTCAATCTCCAGCCTGCCGAAATCGAAAATTACCACAATGGAAAATCCATCGATTGGTACGACCGCATCTTCCAAAACGGTCTCAGACAAGACTATACGGTCAGCCTTTCCGGCAAAAAAGACGACTTCCAGTATTTCTGGTCGCTGGGCTACCTCAACAACGAAGGGATTGTGGTAGGGGACAATTTCAAAAACTTCCGAACCCGGGTCAACCTCGAGGGCAAAGTCAACAAATTCCTCACCGTGGGGATGAACACCCAGTTTGCAAGCCGGGACGAAAGCCAAGTGCCCGTGGACTGGAACCTGCTCAGAACGCTATCGCCTTGGGGTTCTGAATACAATGAAGACGGCTCGCTAAAATGGAGACCCAATGACGAAGCCAGTGGGGGCACCCACCCCTCCTACGCCAGAAGCCATACCGACCGGGTACAACGTGAGCTGACACTGAACTCCACGCTGTACGCAGCGATCAAGCTTCCTTATGGATTCAACTTCAGGACCAATTTCACCCCGAGACTGCAATACTTCGAGCGGTTCAACCACCAGTCTGCCGCCCATGCAGAGTGGGCTGCACAAGGGGGAATTGCCCAAAGACGCCAACAGAAGGTCTATTACTGGCAGATCGACAACATCCTGACCTGGCAGAAAGTCTTTGCCGAAAAGCATGACTTTAACCTGACCTTGCTTGCCAATGCCGAAAAATACCAAAGCTGGGACAACACAATGACCAACAACGGATTTGAGCCACACGACCGGCTGGGATATCACAACATGGGCGCGGGGGTCAATCCGATCATCTCCAGCAACGACGAATACAGCACAGGGGATGCCCTGATGGCGAGATTGATCTACTCCTATGATGCCAAATATTCCACCACCATCTCGGTAAGACGGGACGGATACAGTGCCTTTGGCCAGAGCAATCCCAGAGCGACATTCTACTCTTTTGCAGGGGGATGGCTCTTTTCCGACGAAAACTTCATCAACCTCGATTGGTTGGATTTCGGCAAGCTGAGAGTTTCTTGGGGAAGCAACGGTAACCGGGACATCGGCCGCTACGTCGCACTCTCCGACTTGGCGACGGGGAAATACTTCTACCAGCGTCCAAGCGGGGAGCTGTACCTGGTCAGCCAGCTTTATGTAAACCGCATGCAAAACTCCAACCTGAGATGGGAACGTACCGAATCCTTCAACTTTGGTCTGGACTTTTCACTCTTCAGAAGCCGCCTGAGCGGCACGCTGGAATTGTACAACATGTACACGAGGGATTTGTTGGTACGGCGCACGCTTCCCGACATCCTGGGTTTTGACTGGGTATATGACAATCTCGGCGAGGTCCAAAACCGTGGATTTGAGCTTTCCCTGACCTCCAAGAACATCGAGAGGACCAATTTCAACTGGAGCAGCACGGCCAATTTCCAACTGAACCGCAACCAGATCAATTCCCTCTATGGTGACTATGATGAAAACGGCAAAGAACTGGATGACATCACCAACCGCTGGTTTATCGGCCACGCCATCGATGAAATCTGGAACTACAAGACCCTGGGCATCTGGCAGACTCACGAAAAAGACGAAGCCGCCGCGTACGGCGTGAAGCCGGGCGACTACAAGATCGAAGATGTCAACGGTGACGGCAAGTACACCAATGATGACCGCCAGTTTCTTGGGTTTGCCGAGCCACGATTCAGATGGAGTCTCCGAAATGACTTTACGTTCTGGAACAGCTTTGACTTTTCCTTCATGCTGTACTCCTATTGGGGACACAAGGATTCATTTAACCAAATGAAAAACCGGGATGGATTCCTGGACCGAACCAGCTCCTACATCACTCCGTACTGGACCGAAGAAAACCCGAACAACGAATGGGCCAGACTCAACTCCAGCGAAGGCGGAGCAGGTGGATTCAGCGTGTACCGGGACCGGTCTTTCATCAGACTGGACAATATTTCGATGGGTTACAATCTCCCGGCAGCGCTTTTGGAAAAAGTCAAAATTTCCAACGCACGAATCTATGGCAGCGTCAGAAATGTGGGCTTCGTAGCTCCCCAGTGGGATTTTTGGGATCCTGAAAAATCATTGGCCCCGCACGATCTGGGTGGCTCCAATGTCTCAGGGCCGATCCCGAGAGTCTGGTCAATGGGCATAGATCTTACTTTCTAACTTGCAAAACCCAAATTGGATATGAAAATCAACAAGATAAAAACCATACAAACACTTCTGGTTGCCTCACTCCTGACCGCGACCAGTACCGGATGTCATGAGGATTGGCTGGATCCCAAGCCCCTGTCATTTTACGCACCAGAAAACACCTTCAATGCGGCCAGCGGGCTGTGGGGTGCCATGGTGGCCTGCGAACGAAACCTGCGCCACGAGTACACCGGCGATTCCCCTCCCATCCTCACCGAGACCATATTCTCCGAGCTGGCAGTGGAAGGAACCACGGACAAATCAGGCCCGGCCCAAGACCTCAACCTCCTGATCACCCCGGATGCCCAGCTCAACCACACCGACTACAACAAGATCGGATGGTATTGGTATGAAGGGTTCAAGGGAATCAAATATGCCAATGTGGTGATTTCCAGGATCGATGAGCCCCAAGATTACAAATCAGATGAGGAAAGAAACCATATCCTGGGCACGGCCTATTTTCACCGAGCCATGCGCTACTACCGGCTTACCCAGCAGTTTGGAGACGTCCCGCTGATCTTGGAGGAAATCAACGAACCCAGGCTGGACTTCTATTCCACGGACAGGGAAGTGATCCTCCGCAAGATGAAGGAGGACCTGGAGTGGGCAGAGCAGTGGGTGCCTGAGGTAATCGACAGAGGCCGCGTGCCCAAAGGCGCTGTCCAGCATCTGTTGACCAAAGTGAATCTCGCCCTGGGTGAGTTCAACGATGCAGTACAGTCCGCAAGCAGGCTGATCGACGGAGGCCAATATGCCCTGATGACCAATCGCTTCGGTTCTGTGGCAAATGACGCCTCCAAAAATATCACTTGGGATCTTCACCGTCCGGAAAACAAATCGCTGGCGACCAACAGAGAAAGCATCCTCCTGGTCATGGACAGGATGGACACCGACGGCAATTCCACCGGGATGACCTCCATGAGACAGGCGGTGCCGTTCTGGTTTTCGGGAGTCAACACCCCCAATGGCAACCGGGGCACCATTGATGCAGCCGACGCGGAAATCAACCAAGTAGTCGACTATGGCCGGGGAATCGGCCGAATGAGGGGAACTTGGTATCACCAATCCATGATTTGGGACGATCCGAATGACCTCAGACACGCCCCAGGCAACTGGATGGATATGGAAGACTTGCTGTACAACAACCCCGGTATCAAAGCCTCGGATCCATTCTACGGAAAAAACCTCCAGTTCAGGGACGAAACAGGCACAATAATCGTAGTTGACACGATCCGTAGCTGGTTTTCATGGCCACACTACAAGGTGTACATCCCGGATCCCCAGCGCGTACAGCCACAGGGCGGCCATAGCGATTGGTACATCTTCCGACTGGCGGAGTCTTACCTGCTGCGTGCGGAAGCCTACTACTGGCTCGACAACCTCCAGGCGGCAGCCGATGACCTCAATGCCGTAAGAACCCGCGCAAAAGCGGCGCCTTACCCAGTCAGCGAGATCAACATCGGTACGATCCTGGACGAAAGAGCACGGGAACTCTACTACGAAGAACCGCGCAAAACCGAACTGACCCGTATCGCCTACCTTTTTGCCAAAACCGGCAAATCGGCTTACAACGGCAAAACCTATTCGAAAGCCACCTTCGCGACGAGCAATTTCTTCTTTGACCGAATCATGGAAAAAACGGACTTCTACAACAAGGGAGTAAGAACCCGTCACGGGGACATGTACACGATGAGTCCCTACCACGTGCTGTGGCCTGTTCCGGCCAATGCAATCAACTCCAATACCAAAGGGGTAATCAACCAGAACGAAGGGTATTCGGGATTTGAAAACAATGTACCGCCATTGACCACTATCGAGGAAGATTAATCGCTTTCCAGTTTGGTCGTGGATAAAAGACAAAGGGCTGCCGTGCTTGAAGCAACGGCAGCCCTTTCCTTTTTGTGGCGAATTCACGAAAGCCGAAATCTGGAAAAGCTGAACTCGTTTTGGTCGCGGAGAAAGGCCGAAATCCCTTAGTTGTATACCACAGTACTGGAACGGATCGTCAGCTTGGAAGGCATCGAGATCACTTGGTTGGGCAGGTCAGGTTGCCGTGGTTTGGTCAGTTTTTTCATCAAAAGCTTCGCACACTCCTCCCCGATCATGAAAGCGGGCTGGGTGATTGTGGTCAGGGATGGGGTCAAAAGCCCCGCGATGCTCAGGTTGGAAAAGAAACTGATGATCTTTAGGTCTTGGGGAATCTTGATATCTGTTCTTTTGACGGCATGGTAAGTGGCCAAAGCCAGCTTTTCCACTGAGGAAACGAGTCCGTCCGGTTTATCCTCAGACAGCAGCAGGCTGCGGATCGCCTCGATGTTCTTTTCCTCCTCATGTGCGCAGGTTACCTGCAGGGAAGGCGTCGGAGAGAGCCCAGCCGCTTTCAACGCATCCAGATACCCCCGGTATCGTTCTCTGGTGATCGACAGTTCCTTGGACAGCATCAGAAAAGCGATCCTCCGGCATCCCTGCTGGATCAGGTGCCGGGTGCCTTCGAAGGAACTTTCATAGTCGTTGGTGATGAATTTGGTGGTCGGGATACTTTCGCAAATCCGATCAAAAAATATCAGCGGAAAACCGCGCTCATGCAGTCTGATCAGATGCGAAATATCGCTGGTCTGGCTGGAAACGGACATCACGATCGCATCGGCGCGACCGTTCATCAGCAGATTGACGATTTTTTTCTCCCGCTCCACATCCTCGTGGGTACTGTACACCAGCAGGTGGTATCCGTGCTGCTGGGTCACTTCTTCGATGCCGTCTATCACTTTCGAAAAAAAACTGCTCATCCGCTCGGGCATGATCACGGCGATCGTCTTGCTTTTGTTTTCCCTCAGGCTTCTCGCAAAAGGATTGGGCTGGTAATTCAGCTTCTCAGCCATACTCACGACCTTTTTTTTGGTCTCTTCGCTGATTTCGTAGCTGTCGTTCAGGGCACGCGAAACTGTGGAAGGCGATAGCTTCAACTCCGCTGCCAGCTCTTTCAGATTGACTCCGGTACTCATGGGATAGAATGGGTTAATTGTGCAAATTGGCCAGCCGAATAAATTCAGCGATGTTAAATTAAAGAAATTATTCCACTTAAATAAGTTCGCAATCGTTTCCGTACTTTCAGTAAGGTAGCGGTCTTAATTCGGGGTAAATTAGCCTATCAAACCGATATTTGTTTAGCCTCTCAACTTCCTTTATGATCACCGTCCAAACCCAAAACTCCTTTCTGACCGAAGATTTTTTGCTGCACTCCGATTTTGCTCGGATCCTGTACCATGACTATGCCGAAAATCTTCCGATCATCGACTACCACAACCACCTCCCGCCTGCCGAAATTGTCCAAAACAGGCAGTTTGAAAACATCAGCAAGATCTGGCTGGCCGGCGACCACTACAAGTGGCGGGCGATGCGCACGCTTGGTGTTTCGGAAAAATACATCACGGGAGACGGATCCGACACCGAGAAATTTGAAAAGTGGGCCTACTCTGTGCCCTATACGATGAGAAACCCGCTTTATCACTGGACCCACCTGGAGCTGAGAAGGTATTTTGGAGTGGATGAGTTGCTGACTTCTGAAAATGCCCGTGAGGTATATGCCCACACTTCCGAAATGCTGCAGCACCCGGATTTCCGCGCCCAGGCACTTTTGGAAAAAATGAATGTAGAGGTCGTCTGTTCGACAGACGATCCCGCCGATTCATTGGCAGACCACCGGGATTACTTTCATGCCAACGGAAAGGTGAAGCTCTACCCCGCTTTCCGGCCCGACAAATCCTTCGCCATCGAAAATCCCTCCACCTATCAGGCCTACCTCCGAAAGCTCGGGGCGGTGGTTGGATTCGAAATCAACTCTTTCGACCTGCTGATCGAGGCACTGTCCAAGCGCATTGACTTTTTCCACTCGATGGGCTGTCGGCTTTCGGACCACGGCCTGGAAAAACTGCCCTATTCTTCCGAAACCCGACTTTCTGCCGACGGCATCCTCGTCAAAGTCCTTCGCGGTGAGATTGCATCGGCTGAAGAAACCGAATATTTCAAATACAAAGTCCTCAAGAAACTCTGCAAAATGTACCATGCCAAAGGTTGGGTGCAGCAGTTTCACATAGGCGCGCTGCGCAATACCAATTCCCGGATGCTGGGAGTTTTGGGACCGGATACGGGCTTTGATTCCATCGGGGATTTTGACCAGGCAAAAGCAATGGCCGCATTCCTCAATGAGCTGGACTCTTCGGATCAGCTTGCCAAGACCGTCCTCTACAATCTGAATCCACGCGACAACGAGGTTTTGGCGACCATGATCGGCAACTTCAACGACGGATCAGTCAAGGGCAAAATCCAGTTTGGCTCCGGCTGGTGGTACCTGGACCAAAAAGACGGCATGGAAAAACAGTTGAACACGCTTTCCAACATGGGATTGATCAGTTGCTTTATCGGTATGCTGACCGACTCACGAAGCTTCCTGTCCTTTCCGCGCCATGAATATTTCCGTCGGATTCTCTGCAATCTCATCGGCCAGGATGTCAAAAACGGCGAACTTCCTTGGGATGAAAAATGGCTCGGCAAGCTGGTCTCCGACATTTGCTACCACAATGCCAAAAACTACTTCGATTTTTCCCCTTCTAATTATCAGCTTTGATGGGCACACTGAATTTGTTTTCCCTGGAGGGAAAGAAGGTTGCATTTTCCGGAGCCACCGGAGTGCTCGGCAAGACAATGGCCCTGCACCTGGCTTCAGCCGGAGCCGAACTGTTGATCCTGGGTCGCACTCCCGAAAAAGTAAATGGACTGGTCCATGAAATCAACACGACGGGCGGGAAAGCCCATGGCTATTTGGTGGACGTCACCGACGAGGAGTCCCTGGAAAAAATCGCCCAGGTGATCGACTCCCAGCATGGCCGCATCGATGTCCTGATCAATTCGGCAGGCGGCAATATGCCCGGTGCGATCGTGAGGCCGGACCAAAATTTGCTCGACCTGGACACCCAGTCCCTTCGCAAAGTCATGGACCTCAACTACCTCGGCACCGTCCTGCCCATCAAGGCCCTGCTTCCACTGATGCTAAAGCACGGGAAAGGCAATATCCTGAATATCAGCTCCATGGCAGCAAGCAGGCCCATGACCCGGGTGATGGGTTATGCCTCGGCAAAAGCTGCCATTGACAACCTGACCAAATGGCTTTCCGTCGAGCTGGCCCACAAGCACGGACCGGGCTTCAGGGTCAATGCCATCGCTCCGGGCTTTTTCCTGACCGAGCAAAACCGAACCCTACTGACCGAAGCTGACGGCAGCCTGACCCAGCGGGGCAACCAGATCATCACCCATACTCCCATGAGCAGATTCGGGAAACCAGAGGATCTACTGGGCGCCTTGCAGTGGCTATGCAGCGATGCCTCGGCCTTCGTCACCGGGACGATTGTACCCGTGGACGGCGGATTCAGCGCCTATTCGGGCGTGTAAAATGAGTTAATGGTTAACAGTTATTCGTTGATAATTAACCCTTCACTTTTAACGCTTAACCTTTATCTTAACAGGCCAAAAACAACTAACCAATAACCAAATACCCCTTTTTCCATGAGCTATAAGATGGAACAAACCATGCGCTGGTATGGTCCCAAAGATCCGGTAAGCCTGAGGGACATCCGCCAATCCGGAGCCACCGGCATCGTCACGGCGCTCCACCACATTCCAAACGGCGACGTCTGGAGCCGTGAGGAGATTCAGATCCGCAAAAAAACAATTGAAGACGCCGGGCTGACTTGGTCAGTGGTAGAGTCTGTGCCCGTGCATGAAGTCATCAAAACCCGCTCGGGAGACTACCTTCAGGTCATCGAAAATTACAAGGAAACCCTCCGAAACCTCGCTTCTGAGGGGATTTTCACGGTTTGCTACAACTTCATGCCGATCCTGGACTGGACCCGCACCAATCTGGAATATGAACTTCCCAACGGGGCCAAGGCTTTGCTTTATGAGAAAAAGGCGGTTCAGGCTTTTGACTTGTTTATCCTGCAAAGAGCCGAAGCAACCGAAGAATATTCAGAGCAGGAAATAGCCAACTTAAAGGCCTATTACGAAGCCCTTGATCCTGACGCCAAGCAATTGATCATCGACAATATCCTCAAAGGCCTGCCCGGCTCGGAAATCGGCTACACGATGGATGAATTTAAGGCAATGCTCAAAACCTACGAAGGAATCGATGCCAAGAAACTTGCAGAACATTTACGTCTTTTCCTCGACGCAGTCACTCCGGTGGCTGAAGAGGTTGGCGTTTATCTCTGTATCCATCCCGATGATCCGCCTTTTTCACTTTACGGCTTGCCAAGAGTGGTCAGCACGGCCTCCGATGCCCGAAGAATCCTGGCGGAAACTCCCAGTAAACACAACGGTTTGACCTTTTGCACCGGTTCATACGGCGTACGGGCCGACAATGACCTCCCTGCCATGGTCAGGGAATTTGACGACCGCATCCATTTTATCCACCTGCGCAGCACCAAACGGGACGCCGAAGGCAACTTCTTTGAGGACAACCATCTGGAAGGCAACGTGCCAATGGTAGCCGTAATCGACGAAATTCTGAAGGTACAGGAAAAGCTCGGAAAAAGCATTCCCATGCGGCCGGATCACGGACACCAGATGCTGGATGACCTGCACAAAAAAACCAATCCCGGCTATTCCGCAATCGGGCGGCTCAAGGGCCTGGCGGAGATCCGAGGTGTGGAAGAAGCCTTGCTTTGGGTGAAGAAGCAGTAGGCCTGGAAATAAGTAGTGAGTAGTGAGAGGTAAGAAGTTGGAAGTGATTGGTGAAAAATATGTATATCTGCTACGTTGCCAGCAGCCAAATTAACTATTGATGGCACCTCGACTTGGTTCGACTTTGCTCACCAACCGTCGCTCGGCCACTGAGCTTGGTCACTGAGCTTGTCGAAGTGTGTCGAAGTGTCGAGGCCATCTTGTAATTTTAAACTACTGGCAAGAAAGCGGACATTCATAAAAAAAAATGAGCGATTTGGGATTAAGCGTCACTTTACTTGGAAGCTCGTAAATCAAAAATCGTAAATAAGTTGTCAGAGCTGGGACTAAAACCGATTTGGGGCAGGACGCCGCTTTATCCGGAAGCCCGTAAATCAAAAATTGCAAATCCACATGACCGAAGACTTTTCACCCATCCCCGGATCCTATTCCGAAATCCTGAAATCCACCGTCGAAAGCGGCTTTACGATGGCCTCTGACCTGGCCACCGGGTCACTGCTCAGAACCTTGGCAGCCAGCAAACCGGGAGGGAGATTTTTGGAACTGGGAACCGGCACCGGACTTTCCACTTCCTGGATTTTAGAGGGTATGGATCATAATTCCCGCCTGACTTCCATCGATTTTGACGCCGCTTTTTTGGGTATTGCCCAAAAGTATTTGGGAAATGATCCCCGACTCGATCTGCAATGCATCGATGGAGAAGACTGGATCCGGGCCAACCTTGCCAAGCGATTTGATTGCATCTTCGCCGACACCTGGCACGGCAAATACCTGCTGCTGGACGAGATCATGGAAATGCTGAAGATCGGCGGACTGTACATCGTCGATGACATGCTTCCCCAGCCCAATTGGCCGGAAGGCCATGCGGAAAAAGCCGAAAAATTCGTCAAAAAGCTGGAATCCATGCACAATTTGTACCTGACCAAACTCCATTGGTCCACCGGGATTATCATTGCGACCCGGAGGTATTGAACCTTTGCCCTTGGGAAAAAAACAGGAGGAAAGACTTTTCTCCCGTCTTCACTTGTTCAAAAGCCCCTTTGGAATAAAAGTTGTGTTTGAGAATAATCCAATCCTATATTTTGCATCAAACCTGCCAAATCTAAGATTGGCGTCAACCTGAAAAGCGCGATTCTTTCCCCATGAAGAAAACCACCCTGATCTTTGTCTTCTCTTTTTTTACACTTTTTTCGATAGGGGCACTGGCCATGGTCAGCTATCAGCCAGCTCTTAAAAAGCGGCTGAAGGAAACCTATACAAGCCTACTCAAAGATACAACCCACACAGAGTCCGTAGAATCAGCAGTTCCTTTGCCTGTCGAACAAGCCGCCGTCATCGAATTGCCGGTCTTTTCGGGCAAGCTGGCCAAAGATCCCTATGAGGACCATCTGAACGCGGCAGAGCTCACGGGGATCGGCTTGATTTGGGATGAAAAGCAATTCTTTCAACTGGTGAACAATCGGGTCTTGGTAGAGGCGGACTTCGGAGCGGGGTACAAAGTCGACTCCCTCGCCCACAGCTATCCCTATCTAACCCTACACTCCAAAAAAGTCCTGGAAGGGCTCGGCAAGACCTTCGAAGCCTTGGCGGGAGAAGGGAGCTATTTCACGGTTTCCTCTGCCACGCGCACGATGGAGCAGCAAAAAAACCTCAAAAAGCGGAATCGAAATGCCGCTGACGGCAACAGTTCCCATTCCTACGGAGTCTCCTTTGACATCTCCTACATCCGGTTCAATGGAACCAAGGGTCACCACCCAAAGGCCCAAAAGGACCTGGAAGCCGTCCTGAATCACTTCCAAAAGGAAAACAAAATCTTTGTCATCAAGGAAAGAAGGCAGGCTTGCTACCACATTACGGTGAGGTAAAGGTCAGATTTGTCCACTGTCCACAGGCGACAGTCCACAGCAGTAGATGGCAAGATTCCGTATATCCGTAAACTGGAATGTGGCTTTAACCCATCCCTAAGATGAATTCGGGTTAAACAAAATCCATGAATTGGAATGTGGCTTTAGCCCATTCCAACATGAAATCCCATTCTCAATTGGCTTTAGCCAAAATAGTCCATTGCCAGACAAATAGGGATTTGCCCTTACTCCGGCTACCGAACGAAATCCCTTCCTTCCCCATCCCTCTCCGGTCCCCCGTCCTCAATACCCCAACACCTTCAGCATACTTTCCTCCGTCTGGTCTTTGGCGAAAAGCTTGTGCGTGACATTTCCGTTTTCATCCCGGTCGATCAGTATGTGCTTCGGCGCCGGAATCAGGCAATGCTGGATCCCGCCGTATCCCCCAAGCGACTCCTGATAGGCGCCTGTATGGAAAAATCCGATGTATTGCTTTCGTCCCGGCTCGATCTTGGGCAGATAGATATTGAACTGGTGCGCCTCAGAGTTGTAGTAGTCCATGCTGTCGCAAGTCAGTCCGCCGAGGGAAATCCCCTGGTACATTTCATCCCAATTATTCACGGCCAACATGATGTACTTTTGGTTTAGGCCCCAACTGTCCGGCAATTGGGTGATGAAGGACCCGTCAATCATGTACCACAGTTCCTTGTCGTTTTGGAGTTTTTCCTCCAAGATCGAGTACAAGACCGCCCCGCTCTCCCCTACCGTATAGCTTCCGAATTCGGTGAAGATGTTCGGTTCGGTCGTATTGTTTTTGGCACACATCCACTTGATGTTTTTCACGATCTGATCGGCCATATACTGGTAGTCGTAGTCGAAAAACACATTGGTCTTGATCGGCCAGCCACCACCGATGTCCATGGTATCCAAGCTCGGCGCGATCTTTTTCAGATCCACATACTTCTGGATAAAGCGGGTCAGTTCCGACCAATAGTAAGCCGTGTCTTTGATGCCCGAGTTGATAAAAAAGTGAAGCATCTTCAAGCTGACCTGCGGGTTGTTTTTGATCTTTTCCTCATACAGGCTGATGATGTCATTGTATCGGACACCAAGTCTGGAGGTGTAAAAACCAAACTTTGGCTCCTCGTCGGCGGCGATTCGGATTCCAACCTGAAAGGGCACCTTCACGTGCTCCAGGTAGTAGTCGATCTCTCCCAGGTTGTCCAGGATGGGCACACAGTTTACAAAACCGTCGTTCAGAAGTTCGGAGACGTATTTCTTGTACAGTTCCCGCTTGAATCCATTGCAGATGATGTAGGTCTCCTTGGTGATCTTTCCTTTGGCAAAAAGACTTCGGACCAGCGGAATATCAAAGGTCGAAGAAGTCTCGATATGGATGTCATTCTTTAGCGCTTCGTCCAGGACAAAGCTGAAATGCGAGGACTTGGTGCAATAGCAGTAGGTATATTTTCCGTGGTAATCGTGCGTCTGGATCGCATTGTTGAAATAGGACTTCGCATTCTGGATGCTTTCCGAAATCTTGGGCAAATAGGTCAGTTTGAGCGGAGTGCCGTAGGTTTCGATGATCTCCATCAGATTGACACCGTTAAAAAATAGCTCATTGTTCTCCACATGAAACTCTTTGGTTGGAAAATCAAAGGTCTGCTGGATCAGGTCAATGTATCTGTTCATTTACCAAGGGGTTAAATACATGAAATAAGGCTGCAAAAATTGCCTTTTTATCGGGGTATATCAAATGAAAAAGGGACAAATCCCGCACGGACTTGCCCCTTTCACTGAATTTTAACATTGACTTCATGTTTCTTTCCCTTTTTTTCAACTAGCCAAATAATACTGGGGCTGAGAACCAAACAAAGCTCTGCCGCCACCGCGGACAGGTGGGATCAGATGGCGGATGACTATCCGTTTCCGAAAAGATCAAATGAGTTGTTCTGGCAGAATGGCAGACAATCAAATTGACTTGATTCCCAAAAGAAAGTGGTCAATTCGATGTTTGGACTGGGAGGAGTTCACGAGAGCTTTCGGGAGTGATTCCACCTCCGGTCCAAACCAATCCTGACAATTGTCGGGAGTAATTGGCCACAACTATCAAGAACCCGATAGTGACGACGAACAAAGGATAATCAGGGGCTCTATTTGAGATAATGGCCTCTCAATGACTGGATTTCCAAATTTATGATCCCATTCTCTTCATAAACCCCATATACAATCCGGTGCTCCCGATTGATTCTTCTTGACCATGAACCTGCCAAATCATATTTCAAAGGTTCAGGCTTGCCTATGCCTCCAAAAGGATTTTCCATGATTGAGAGAATGAGTTTTTGGATTTTCTTCTGAATAGTCTTATCGCCTGTCTTTTTCCAAAATTTTAAATCCTCCACTGCCTGGGGCGTGTAGATCACTTCCATAGATCCTCCACGGGTATTTTGGTTCCTTTGCCATTTCTGACATCTTCCCGGCCTTTTTGGATTTTTTTGACAAACTCAGGATCGTATGGATTTTTGATGTCCGTGGTCTCAAAATCCATTTTCAACGCTTTGGCGAAAGCTTTCACCGCCGCCAATTGCTCCTTGTTTTTTGGATGAATCAGTATAGCTTCCATAATGTCCAAAAATACTGATTTTTCTTGATCCCATCTGCGAGTAAGCAAGTTGCTCCGGACTGGATGGTGTCCATTAAGGCTTTCGGGAGCATTCCATCTTCGGCTTTCTTGCCACCACAATGAAAGCGAGTTTAAAGTCCAAATTTGCCTGCTCCACCATAGACAGGTAGATCAGATCGCCATCTGACGATTTTCCTTTTCCGGAAAGATCAAATGAACTATACCGGCAGGGTTCTGACCAACGGAGACAAAACCCCGAAATCGTCCCCGCAGCATGTGGTTGAATTTGGCAAAAAGGCTTAGAATTCCTCTCCCACGTTAGCATCCGAAGTGAAATTTCTAAAGTAAGGGAAATTAATCGACCTAGTCCCAGGCTGCCCCATGAAGGGCCGAATGCAACAATGCCTGCTCCGCACGGAAGCGCTTGTTGTTTTCGATCACTTTGTCCAGGATCTCCTTGAAGGCCACCTCCTTTTTCAGGAGTTCGATGATTTGGTTGAAAAACCACACCACTTCCCTCTTCTCAGACTGCGCAAAAGTGAAGAACGCCTGGGCCCGGTCAAAATCGTAGATGACACTCAGGGATCCCGGCTTTCCCAACAGAATCAACCCCCTGAACAGTGGAAGGAGTTTCTCAAAGCCCTTTTCAAAGCGGCACATCCCCTGCATTTGGTTGGCCACCGGCTGGGAAAAAATCCTCAGGATTTCCTGTTTGCCCACTTTGAAATGGGCCAAGTCAGGTGAAGTGGTCACAGTCCATGAATTTGAATCCAATTCGGTTCTGATAAGTTGTGCTGCAGCGCTCATGGTGAAAGGTTTTGTTTTGGACAATGAGCCAAAGGTAAAGCGGGAATTTTTAAAATCCTACATTCCCTATAATTTTTATAGACTTTTAATTTTTCACTCCAAATTCGGGTAAAAAAAAGCCCAAAAATGAAATGTGTGCCAATTTTCCTAGTTTTGGTTATCAAGTTTGAAACAGAAATAAACCCAAATACCCACTCAGAAATGCGGAAAATCAAACTCGTGGAAGTCCGTTCCGAAATCGCCGCGGGTACCCGCGGAGCCAGCATGGGGATCGATGCGCTGAAAATCGCCAGCCTGGACAAAAAGTCGGGGTTTTTCACCGATTTTGATCCGATCAATGTCCCCGACGCCAACAGTTTCCTCTGGAAAGGCAACAAGCATCCCCACGCCAACTACATCGACGGCGTTTATCAGGTTTTGAAAAATGTCTATTCGACCGTCGAATCCCTCCGGCTCGAAAAGAAATTCCCCATCATCCTGGCCGGGGATCACAGTACCGCAGCCGGCACCATCATGGGCATCAAGGCCGCCAACCCCGAAAAGCGACTCGGCGTGATCTGGATCGACGCACACGCAGACCTGCACACCCCCTACACGACCCCTTCCGGAAACATGCACGGCATGCCCCTCGCGATGGCCGCGCAGTTGGACAATCGTGATTGCCAGATCAATGAGCCGGCTTCTGGGACACTGTCCTATTGGAACAAAATCAAAAAAATCGGCGGTGATTTCCCCAAAATCGACCCGGGGGACATTGTCTTTATCTCCGTGCGGGATACCGAGGAGCCTGAAAACCACCTGATCCGGAAATATGGGATCAAAAACTTCTCCACCAAAGAAGTACGGGAAAAAGGCATCGAAAAAGTGTCGGCCGAAGCTCTGGCCCACCTCGGTTCCTGCGGGCAAATCTACATCTCCTTTGACGTGGACAGCCTGGACAGCTCGATCTCGGTCGGAACGGGAACGCCCGTGCCGAATGGCTTGACGCTGGAAGAGGCGATCCGGCTCAATGCCCACTTGATCCGGGACAAGCGCGTCTGCTGCTGGGAGATCGTGGAGGTCAATCCGACCCTTGACACCCAAAATACCATGGCCGAAGCGGCCTTCGAAGTCCTGGAGACCACAACGAAATCCCTGGTGGAAAATTTTTAATATTCACTTAGCCACAAAGGCCGCAAAGGTTAACTTAGAGAGCGCAAAGTTTTCAACTATGAGCTATTCACATTTTTCAGAGGATGAGTTAGCAAGCAAAGTCATAGGCTTTGCAATCCAGGTTCATTCAGCTTTAGGACCAGGTCTTCTTGAAAATGCTTACAAACAAGTGTTAGCCAGAAAATTAATCAAGGAAGGATTTCAGATTGAAGTGGAAAAAATTCTGCCTCTTGAAATGGAAGATATCAGGATTGAAATTGCCTATAAAGTTGACATTCTGGTAGAAGGCAAGTTAGTTCTAGAGTTGAAATCGGTAGAAATGCTCTCAGACCTTCACTTGGCCCAGACGATAAATTATCTAAAGCTTGGAAATTATAAACTTGGACTTTTAATGAATTTCAATGTAACCCGTCTTAAATTCGGCCTCCAAAGAGTAATTAACGATAAAACCAAAATTTAAAGTTGACTCTGGGTGAAAATTAATTATTCAGTTCTGTAAAATATATCTGAAACAATTGTCATTTAGAATCTCTGTGCACTCCTAATTTACCTTTGCGACCTCCGTGGTTAAAAACACAAATAATGAACATTCAAGAAAATATCATCCAAGGCATCCAACTGGCATTTCAGAACATCTACAACCACGATTTGCCATTGGATCAGATCAGCCTGGCCCCTACCCGAAAGGAATTTCAGGGTACCTACACCTTTGTGGTTTTCCCGTTTTTGAAGATCTCCCAGGCAAATCCCGACACGACTGCCAGACAAATCGGGGAATATCTGAAGGAAAGCCTCTCCGAGGTCGCGGATTTCAACGTAGTCAAAGGGTTTCTCAACCTGGTTTTGGATGAACTCGTATGGGTGGATCTCTTCCGGCAAATCTATTCCAATCGCAATTTGGGGCAACTTCCCGCCAACGGCCAAAAGGTCATGGTGGAATACTCCTCCCCCAATACCAACAAACCCCTGCACCTGGGGCACCTGAGAAACAACTTTCTCGGTTTTGCGGTCGCGGAAATCCTCAAAGCCAACGGCTACGAGGTCATCAAAGCCAACCTGGTCAACGACCGCGGAATCCACATCTGCAAGTCCATGGTCGCCTACCGGCACTTTGGAAACAACGAGACTCCCGAGTCCTCCGACCTGAAAGGAGATCACTTGGCAGGCAAGTACTACGTGCTGTTTGACAAGGCATACAAGCAGCAAATCGAGGAGCTGAAGCAATCCGGCCAAACTGAAGAAGAGGCCAAGAAGAATGCCCCCATCCTCCTGGAAGCCCAGGATATGCTCAGAAAGTGGGAAGCCAACGACGAGGAAGTTGTCGCGCTTTGGAAGCAGATGAACAGATGGGTGTATGCAGGTTTTGACGCCACCTACAAAAAAATGGGAGTGAGTTTCGACAAGTTCTATTACGAGTCCGACACCTACCTTTTGGGCAAGGACATCGTCGAAGAAGGCTTGGCCAAAGGGGTGTTTTTCAAAAAGGAAAACGGCTCGGTGTGGGTGGATCTCACCGACGAAGGACTGGACGAAAAACTGGTCCGGCGTGCTGACGGCACCTCTGTGTACATCACCCAGGATCTGGGCACCGCCGACTTGAAATACCGGGATTTCCAGATTGACAAATCCGTATATGTAGTTGGAAATGAACAGGATTATCACTTTGAAGTCTTGTTTAAGATCATGCGAAAGCTGGGCAGATCCTATGGCGATGGACTCTATCATCTCTCCTACGGGATGGTGGATTTGCCTACGGGCAAGATGAAATCCCGCGAAGGCACCGTGGTCGATGCCGACGACCTGATGCAGGAAATGATCGATACGGCAGAGCAGCACACCAAGGAGCTCGGCAAGATCGAAGGCTTCACGGAAGAGCAAGCCAAAGAGCTGTATGAAATGCTGGGCATGGGCGCTTTGAAGTACTTCCTCCTCAAGGTCGATCCCAAAAAACGCATGCTGTTCAACCCCCAGGAATCGATCGAATTCCAGGGCAATACCGGCCCGTTCGTACAATACTCCCACGCCCGGATTGCAGCGATACTCCGGAAAGCAGATCAGATCGGAGTGGCGTATGAGTATCCTGATTTTTCGGGAGTCGGCACCTTGGCGGAGTCGGAATCCACTCTGATTTTCCTTTTGGGCAACTTCGAAAAAAAAATCATGCTGGCTGCCGAGGAATATTCTCCCGCGGTAATCGCACAATATCTTTTCGATTTGGCAAAAGAGTATAACAGATTTTACGCGGATCTTCCTATTTTTCATGAGAAAGAGCAAGCCGTCCAGGCATTTCGCGTGGCACTGTCCGCATTGACGGCCAAAACCATCAAAAAAGGAATGAGCCTGCTTGGCATCGCCGTCCCTGAACGAATGTAATATGAAGACACTATTCCTATTTATCAGCATCCTCTTCTTAGCCTGCGGCAAATCCCTGGAAAGGCCCGCCGACCTGGCTAAACTCCATCCTTCATTTGACCATACCATGGAAAGTTCCTTTTACGATTTCAAACTGAAAGACATCAACGGCAAAGAAGTTGATTTCTCAGAGTTCAAAGGCAAAAAACTCCTGCTGGTAAACGTGGCCTCCAAATGCGGCTACACCAAGCAATACGCCCAGCTCCAGGAGCTGTACGCCACCCACGGTGACGACATCCTGGTTCTCGGTTTTCCCGCAAACAATTTTGGCGGCCAGGAGCCCGGCTCCAACGAAGAGATCAAAGAATTCTGCTCCACGGAGTATGGGGTTACTTTCCCGATGTTTGAAAAGATCTCCGTGGCGGGATTTGACAAGCATCCACTGTACCGATGGCTGTCCGACGCCTCGCAAAACGGCTGGAACAACGAAGAGCCAAGCTGGAATTTCTGCAAGTATTTCATCAACGAAAAAGGCGAACTGGTCAAGTTCTTCCCCTCTGCGGTGGCACCACTGGATGAAGAAATCCTCAAATTAATCGAAGCCTGATTCAAGAATTTTCTCCTTGAAAAAAGAAATCACATCAAAAAAAGAAGCCTGGCTGCACGCGGTCAGGCTTCGTACTTTACCTCTGGCTTTGGCAAGCATCCTGGCCGGCTCCTATCTCGCGGCATGGAAGGATGCATTTCGCTGGGAAATCCTGCTTTTGGCCGCACTCACCACGGTTTTCCTCCAGGTTCTCTCCAATCTGTCCAATGACTACGGGGACACGGTACACGGGGCTGACTCCGAGGAAAGAACGGGGCCGGTGCGGGCGGTCCAGTCTGGGATCATTTCGCTGGAAGAGATGAAGCGGGCGATGTACCTGTTTGGTTTTCTGTCGCTGATTTCCGGTCTACTCCTAATCTACGTGGCCGTTCAGGACTGGAAATTGTTTGCGCTTTTCCTCGGTCTGGGCTTGGCGGCGATCTGGGCGGCTGTTTCCTACACTTCGGGAAGCAATCCCTATGGCTATGCAGGTTTGGGGGACATTTCCGTGTTCCTTTTCTTCGGCCTGCTCGGAGTATTGGGCACGTTCTTTCTCCATACCCTGAGTTTTGAGCCGCTCACGCTGCCGATCGGGGTGGCTTTGGGACTTTTCAGTACCGCAGTACTCAACATCAACAACATCCGCGACATCGAATCCGACCAAAAAGCCGGCAAGCGCTCCATTCCGGTCAGGATCGGCCGAAAAGCTGCCGTGCGGTACAACTGGGGGCTTTTGGCGGGCGGATACCTGTGCCTGATCGGCTTTGTCATCTTCAGCGGCCAGCTTTTTTGCCTGTTGGCCTTGTTGGCCGGGCCCGCGATGTGGAAGGTCGGAACGGGAGTCCAGCACGCCCAGTCATCCGCCGAGACTGATCCTTTTCTGAAAAAAATGGCGATCGGCACCCTGGTTTGGGTCATTCTTTTCGGAGTGGGTTTGCTTTTTTAGCAAAAGCTTTCAAAAATCATTTTCCTGTCGCTTTAAATAACTAATTTGAAACCAACAACAACCCTTTGAGCCATGATTAAAGTCCTCGTTCCGTTTGATTTTTCGCAAACAGCCCAACACGCCCTCAATTTCGCCACCAGCCTGACGGAGGTTTACCATGAGGTCGAAATCAGCGTAATCCATGTCGTGGAAACGCCCGTGACCACCGGAATGGGCACGATGGGCGGTGGATTGGAGGCCATTCCCGACTTTCAAAACCAGATTTTCTACATGGAGTTGATCGAAACGCGGAAGAAGCAGTTTGAGGATCTCGAAGAGCAATACGCCGGATCCAAATTCGGCTTCAGGACCAAATTGGTGCTCGGGAATGTGTTCCGGGGCATCAGCGAGGCAATCCAGGAAGAAGCGCCCGATCTGGTGATCATGGGTTCCAAAGGAACCTCCGGTCTGGAAGAAGTCATCGTCGGAAGCAATACCGAAAAAGTAGTACGAAACGCTTCCTGTCCGGTAATCACCATCAAAGCAGACACTCCGATCAAATCGATGAAAAAGATTGTCTTCGCTTCGGATTTCAGGGAAGCAAACGACGAGGTGGCGAAGCGGATCAAGCGAATACAGGCGATCTTCGACGCCGAATTTTATTTCGTGGCGGTAAACACCCCCGCCAATTTTGAAACTACCCGCGAGTCCATGCACAGAATCCGGACATTTGTCCAGCGGTACAAGTTTGAAAACATCAAAGCCGAGATCTACAATTCCATGTCGGAAGAGTCTGGGATCATCGAATTCGCAGATGATATTCAGGCTGACCTGATCGCGATGACCACGCATGGCAGAACGGGCCTTTTGCACCTGATCACAGGAAGTATCGCCGAGGATGTGGTCAACCACTCAAAAAGACCCGTCTGGACCTACAAAACCAAGTAATTCCCCCTTAACTTTGAGGCCTGCACTTCGGTGCGGGCCTTTTCATTTCACCATGGCCAAGAAAAACAACGACTGGAAAAAGCGCGACGGAGTGGTTTTTTCCACCAGCAGCGACTTTGAATACACTCTCGGTGACCAGGACGGAGCAGAAACACTCCCTCCCAACCAACAGAAGCTGAAGGTTTTGCTGGACAAAAAAGCGCGTGCAGGCAAGCAGGTAACCTTGGTGGAAGGTTTCGTCGGCACAGAAGACGATCTGAAAGAACTGGGCAAAATGCTCAAAAGTAAATGCGGCGTTGGCGGATCGGCCAAGGACGGCGAAATCCTGATCCAGGGCGACCACCGGGACAAAGTCCTCCAGGTATTGCTTCAGGCCGGCTATGGTGCCAAGAAATCAGGAGGCTGATTTCGCTTATTTGGATCCCTCGATTTCCTCCAGCAGGTCTTCGTACCAGTCTTCCCCGTATTTCCTGACCAAGGCATCCTTCAGAAAGCGGTAAAGCGGCACCTTCAGGCTTTGTCCCAACTGACAGGCTGGGTCGCAGATATGCCACCGATCATAGTTGAGTGCGTCAAACTGCTCGTATTTGGTCACCCGAATGGGATAGAGATGGCAGGAAATTGGCTTCTTCCAGGAGATCTTCCCGTCGATGTAGGCCTGTTCGATCCCGCATTTGAGGATACCCCTCCCGTCGTATAGTGCGTAGGCACACTCCCGGTTGTCGCCGATGGTAGGTGTCCCCTTGTCCCCATCCTTGTCAACAACCCAAACGCCCTGCTCTTTGATCGCCTGGCGCCCTTCCTCCGTGATATAGTCCTTGACGATGGGGTAGATTTCCTCCAGGATTTGCGTCTCTTCGTCCTCCAGCGGAGCGCCCGCGTCCCCTTCCACACAGCAGGCCCCCTTGCAGGCCTCCAGGTCACAGACAAAAAAGTTCTCTTTGATATCGTCCGACAGCACGGCGTTTCCTACCAGAATCATACGCTTGGATTGTTTCCACAAAGGTAAAAATCCAAGCGTCCGAATCCTACTATTTCATTTTGGATGCCCTGGCTGGCACGGTGGGCAGTGTCCGGTTGTTAAGGGATCAGTGGGCAGTTCAGTAAAAGGCAAGTAGCAAACGGTAAATAGTGAGTAGCGGTCGGCTGTGGCAAGTAAATTTGTTGTTGCCCAGTGTCCCGATCACGGGAGGCAGAAGACCGAGGAATGCCGGATGATATATCCGAAATCGGGAGACTTTCAAAACACCCCCCGAATCTCTTCGGAGGGCTCGTAAATCCTAAATCGGGGATGAGATTGCTTCGTCGAGGGAATACCTCCAACAAAAGGGAAATTCAGGCTTGGCTCCTTGCATTGAGGGACTCGAGTTTCAGATTTCTGACTTTAGATTTCTGACTTCAAAGAGGATTGCTTCGTCGC
>CAZGYC010000014.1:0-74413 GCA_964530015.1 uncultured Limnohabitans sp.
GCAATCGCGTTTTCAGCTTTCTTCAATGGAAGTGAAGCTTTAAAAGCGATTTCCCTGGTTGGATCCCCCTGGTCAAAAGGACACGGTGGAGCTTGGCTTTTTGGAAGAAGCGGCCTTTGGTTTCCAGGTCTCTCTTTTGGCTACCCCCCTTTGTGTTCGTGGCCAAATTCCTTTGCGGTGTGGTGCACTGTTTTCCGAGCAAGCGAAGTTTTGACCAATGGACCAAGATTCCCAGAGGACAAAAGTCCCCGGAGCGCGGGGGGCTGGGATCGCGCTTCATGCCCTTCCTGTTTTGGCAGTCCGCAATCGCATTTTCGGCTTTCTTCACCCGAAAGAAAGGGGTCGTTTCAAAAACGATTTTCCTGCCACAGACAAGAATGCCGTTGCGAAGGCTTCTGGAATCCCTTACTTTCGGCTTGTCACCTTGTCAACAGGTCCCATGCCGAAGAGATTTTCATTCCTGATTTGCTGTATCGTCCTTTTTTCCTGCCAAACCCAAAATCCATCCGATGAACTCGGCCGCTGGGAGGCCCAGGCCGAGCGGGTGGAGATCGTGCGGGATGATTTTGGAGTGCCCCATATCTATGGCAAAACCGATGCGGACGCGGTCTTTGGACTGCTCTATGCCCAGTGTGAGGATGACTTCCGAAGGGTGGAACGAAACTACGTCTGGGCAATCGGCCGGCTTGCCGAACTGGAAGGGGAGGAAGCCCTCTATTCGGATCTGCGTGCCAACCTCTACATGACCGAGACCGAGGCCAAAGCTGCCTACGAAACTGCCCCGGATTGGCTAAAAGAACTCTGTGTCGCTTTTGCCGACGGGGTCAACTACTACCTGCATACCCATCCTGAGGCAAACCCGCAGGTGATCACCCGATACGAGCCCTGGATGCCGATGTTTTTCTTCGAGGGTTCCATTGGAGGGGATATCGAAAGCATCTCCACCGATCGGCTGAAAGCCTTTTACGAACAGGACTCCGCCTTGGCCTGGAATGCCCCGGAGGATATCCTGGCAGAGCCCCAAGGCTCCAACGGCATTGCCATCGCGCCCAGCCTGTCGGAATCGGGCAATGCCATGCTCCTGATCAATCCGCACACCTCTTTCTATTTCCGTCCCGAGGTCCATGTCGTCAGCGAGGAAGGGCTCAATGTATATGGGGCCGTGACCTGGGGTCAGTTTTTTGTTTACCAGGGCTTCAACGAGAAAACCGGCTGGATCCATACCTCGACCTTTGTGGACTTCAAGGATGAATTTGAAGAGGAGATCGTGGAGTCCGATGGCAAAATCCAGTACAGATACGGGGCCGAACTGCGTGATGTGGAGCAGCAGACCGTCACCCTGAAATACAAAGCGGGGGATGGTTTGAAGGAAAAGGAGTTTGGCTTCTACCGAACGCACCACGGCCCAATCACCCATAAAAACGGAGAAAAATGGGTGGCTACCAAGATCAACTGGGATCCGGTCAACGCGCTTTCCCAGAGCTATGCCCGTACCAAGCTCGCCAACTATGCGGAGTTCAAGAATATGATGGATATCCGCACCAACTCCTCCAACAACACCGTCTTTGCGGATGCGTCCGGGAATATTGCCTATTTCCATGGCAACTTTATCCCGAAGAGAAATCCGGGGTTTGACTTCTCCAAGCCGGTGGATGGCAGCAATCCGGCCACGGACTGGCAGGGACTCCACACGGTGGATGAAAGCATCCTGATCCTCAATCCGGGAAATGGCTGGATCCAAAACTGCAATTCCACGCCTTTTACTGCGGCGGCGGAGTTTAGCCCGAAACGGGAAGACTATCCGGCCTACATGGCACCCGATGCGGAGAATTTCCGGGCGGTCCATGCGGTCAAAGTCCTGAAGGAAACCGGAAAACTGAATCTGGACGGTTTTGTCCAGCTAGCCTATGATCCGTATCTGCCGGCTTTTGAATACCTGATCCCGGAGCTGGCCGCGGCGGTGGGAAAAGGAGGAAACGGGGAGCAAAGGCAGGTTTTGGAGCTCCTGGCAGCTTGGGATTACCGAACCTCCGCATCGTCTGTGGCGATGTCCGTGGCTCACTTTTATGGGGAAAACTACCAACGCGCTTTTAGAAGCATGAACCGTTTTGTGAATGATATGCCGGGGGCGAAGATTCCCACTGCGGTGGAAATCCGCGAAGTGTTCGAAAAGACCATCGCCCAAATGAACGCAGACTTTGGAACCTGGAATACCCCCTGGGGTGAGATCAACCGCTTTCAGCGGCTCAGTGGAGCGATCGATCTGAAGTACGACGATGATGCTCCCTACATTCCGGTGGGACTGGCCTCGGGCAATTGGGGTGCGCTGGCGGCCTACGGAGCGCGAAGCTTCGATGGGATCAAGCGGCTCTACGGCTATCGCGGCAACAGCTTTGTGGCGGTGGTGGAGTTTGGGGAGAAAGTCAGGGCCAAGACCATCCTGGCAGGGGGACAAAGTGCCGACCCTGCTTCTCCGCATTTCTTTGACCAGGCGCAGCGCTATGCGGATGTCCGGTTTAAGGACGTGGCGTTTTACAAAGAGGAGGTGGACAGCCGCGCTGTGAAAAGATACCATCCGGGGGATGTCCAATGAGCCTAAGCGGGGCATTTTCGCCGAACTTTTTCATTCCTGATTTTTGTCAGGGATAAGCGCTTGGTCAGGGATTATCTTGGGAAAAATCTTTTGACAGGATGACGCCTTTTCTTCCCGGCCACAGTTTTCCCATCGGATGCACTTACAGTAAGAGGGGTGTCAATTTTTCGCTGTTTTCCAAACATGCCGAAAAGGTGGAGCTCTTGTTTTTCGGCTCCAGGGAAGACAAGGAGCCCGCTTCGATCATCCGCCTGGATCCCAGGGTAAACAAAACCTACCATTATTGGCATGTGTTCGTCCCGGACGTCCAGCCCGGCCAGCTCTATGGTTACCGGGTTTTGGGGCCGCACGACCCTGGCAGGGGATTACGCTTCGATCCCGGCAAGGTGTTGCTGGATCCCTATGCCAGGGCCGTGGCATTTTCCGATTCCTGCCCGAAATCCGTGGTCGTGGACCTGGATGCGTACGACTGGGAAGGGGACCTGCCGCTGTACCGCCCTTTCTCCCAGACGATCATCTATGAGATGCACGTGTCGGGGTTTACAAAAAATCCCAATTCCGGGGTTTCCAAAGCCCTTCGCGGAACTTTCGCCGGAATGGTCAAAAAGATCCCCTACCTGGTGGATCTTGGGATCACCGCGGTGGAGCTGATGCCGGTTTTTCAGTTTGATCCGAAGACAGACGACGGCCGCATCAATTATTGGGGGTACAATCCGGTCTCGTTCTTTTCCGTCCATGAGGGATTTTCCAGCAAAAGAGACCCGACAGCGGCACTGGACGAGTTTCGGGATCTGGTGAAAGCCCTGCACCGCGCGGGGATAGAAGTGATCCTGGATGTGGTGTTTAACCATACCGCGGAGGGAGGCGAAGGGGGGCCGACGTATTCTTTCAGGGGGATCGACAACCTCATGTACTATTCCCTGGAAGAGGACAAATCCAAGTACAGCAACTACTCCGGCTGTGGAAACAGCCTCAATGCAAGCAACCCCATTGTCCGGAGGATGATTATAGACAGTCTTCATTTTTGGGTGAAACACATGCACGTGGACGGGTTCAGGTTTGACCTTGCTTCGATCCTGTCGCGGGATGGGAAGGGCCACCTGATCGAGAATCCTCCCATCCTCTGGGATATCGAATCGGATCCCGTCTTGGCAGGGACCAAGCTCATCGCCGAAGCCTGGGATGCCGCAGGCCTGTATCAGGTCGGGACCTTTGTCGGGGATAGCTGGAAAGAATGGAACGGGAAATTCCGCGACGACGTCCGGAGTTTCATGCGGGGGGACCAGGGCAAGATCAAATCCTTCATCAGCCGGATGACCGGCAGCCCGGATCTCTTTGCCCACCAGGAGCGGGAGCCCGAGCAAAGCATCAACTTTGTCACCTGCCACGATGGCTTTACGCTGTATGATTTGGTCGCCTACGACCACAAGCACAACGCACTCAACGGGGAAGGCAATCGGGACGGAACCAATGACAACCTGAGCTGGAATTGTGGCGCGGAGGGACCAAGCACGGATCCCGGGATTGAGTTTCTGAGAGAAAAGCAAATGCGGAATTTCTTCGCCACCGTGCTGCTGGCAGTGGGAACTCCGATGATCTCCATGGGCGATGAGGTCAAGCGGACCCAACTGGGCAACAACAACCCCTATTGCCAGGACAATGAGTTGAGCTGGTTTGACTGGGACCTGGTCGGGCAAAACCAGGGACTTTTTCGGTTTGTGAAGATCCTCATTTCCCAACGGCTCCGACGGGATGCCAGTCAGGAGGAAAATACCATGAGCCTGAAGGAGCTGCTGGAAATGGGAAGGGTCACTTACCACGGGGTGAAACTCAATTCGACGGATTGGTCGGATCACTCCCATGCCCTGGCTCTCAACGTGGAATCCATCAGTCGGGCCACGTTTTTGCACATCATGATCAACGCCTATTCTGAAACGCTGGAGTTTGAATTGCCCCAAATCAGCCAGCCCGGCAAAAAATGGAGGCTTTGGATGGATACGGGCAAAGCCTCGCCTGCGGATATTTTTGAATGGGGCAAAGGGCCGGAGATCGGCAAACCGGTCTTTCCGGTCGAAGCCCATGCGATCGTGATCTTGGTATCCTAAGATTCCGGCCTTTCCAAAAAGAGGGATTGCCCACACCAAAAAAACGGATGATTCGAGTGGGTTTCCCGTGAATGTCCGTACCACGGGGGTCTGTCTGCATTCCCCGCCTCCGGGGGGTTTTTCTTCCCCCCATGATGCTGGATTTGATACGAAAGAAGGTTCTCGGAATCACTTTCTTTAAACCGAGAAACTTTTTGTTCAGACCTGACTTTTGTCATCTTTTTTAATTAGGGAAATAGTGACTTTTCGCTGGGTTTGGAGGTGTTTTTTCAGAACGAACATGCGACAGCCCGAGTGAATTGTTTAGGAAATCTCCCTGATTATTTAGTATATATCCAAAGGCCCTATGATATTTTTACAGTTGGCAGTTGTTTTAGTCTGCATCTTTCTTGGTGCCCGCATGTCGGGTATCGGGCTGGGGGTAATGGGGATGATCGGCCTGTTGGTGATGATCTTTGGCTTTGGGTTGGTTCCTTCGGATCCTCCCTTGGAGGTCATGCTGATCATCATGAGCGTGGTCACTGCCGCGGCGGCATTGCAGGCCGCCGGGGGCATGGACTACCTCGTGCAGATAGCGGGCAGGATCCTCCGGAGCAATCCCCGCCAGATCACCTTTCTGGGGCCGCTGATCACCTATGCGTTTGTGCTCTTTGCGGGTACCGCCCACATCTCCTATTCGATCATGCCGATCATCGCCGAGGTGGCGATCAAGAACCGCATCCGGCCGGAGCGTGCGATGAGCATGAGTGTGATCGGGGCCTATATGGCCATTACGGCCAGCCCGGTATCGGCCGCCGCCGCCGCCCTGCTGACCGTCCTGGCTGCTTCCGGGATCAAGCTGTTTGACATCCTGATGGTGGCAATTCCGGCGACCTTGATTGGGATGTTTGTGGGGATATTGTTTGTATGGAAGAGGGGGAAAGAACTGAGCGAGGACCCCGAATTCCTCGAAAGGATGAAAGACCCTGCATTTGTCAAAAACCTGGAAGGAAAACAGGCCAGCGCTGACGAGGCCATTGCTCCCGGGGCAGTCAAGTCTGTCCTGATTTTTTCGATGGCGGTCGCCTCGGTCGTGGTGTTTGGGTCTTTTCCGCAGTTGTTGCCTGAATTTGGCAACATGGAAGGCTTCCACCCGGGTTTTGCGGTAAGCGAAGCCGGCCACTTGCTGATGCCATCGATGATCATGATCATCATGCTGGCGGCCACGGGACTGATCATCCTGTTTGCCAACACCACGGCAGGCAAAGTCACCAAAGCCAGCCTGTTTTCTTCGGCAGGGCAGGCGACCATTGCGGTGTTCGGGGTGGTATGGATGAGCAGCACCTTTATGGACAACAACTTCCCGGCGATCCAGGCGACCATGGGCGATCTCGTGGCTTCCTATCCCTGGTCTTTCGCCATCGCCTTGTTTGTATTGAGTATGCTGCTGTATAGCCAGGCATCCACGGCAAAAGCACTGATGCCCCTGGGCCTCTCCCTGGGTTTGCCGCCTGCCTACCTGATCGGGATCTTTCCCGCCTGCAACGGGCATTTCTTTATTCCCGGCTATCCCACGCTGTTGATGGCGATCGAATTTGACCGCACCGGGACTACCCGGATCGGCAAGTATGTGCTCAACCACAGTTTTATGCTGCCCGGGCTGGTCACCACGACAGTCTCCGTGCTCGCGGGGCTTTTGATCCAGTCACTTTTGCTTTAACCGATAAAACTTCCAATAAAAAACCAATAAATACCCGTTAAAACTAAAATAATATTAAACATGAAAAAGCTGCTTTCAATCTTAGCATCCCTGATCCTGACTGTCCAAGTCTTTGCTCAGGCCGAATTACCCAGGGTAATCATTTTGGCAACCGGAGGAACCATCGCCGGGGCCGGAGCATCTGCCGACCGCGCCGGATACACTGCCGGTAAGATTCCGATTGACGACCTGATCGGCACCATTCCTTCGGTGAAAAAGATCGCCAACATCTCAGGCGAACAAATTGCATCCGTTGGCAGCCAGGACATGACGGTCGAAATCTGGAAAAAACTGGCCATCCGGGCCAATGAGATTTTTGCCAACAACGAAGCGGATGCCATAGTGGTAACCCACGGCACAGACACGCAGGAAGAAACCGCCTACTTCCTCGATTTGGTCATCCCGTCTGACAAGCCGGTGGTGCTCACCGGATCCATGCGTCCCGCGACGGCTATCAGCGCCGATGGCCCCAAAAATCTGTATGATGCCATCACCGTGGCAATCAATCCGCAAACCAAAGGCAGAGGCGTTTTGGTCAGCTTCAACGAGGGAATCTACGATGCACGTGAGGTAATGAAGATGAGCACGACCAAGACCAATGCGTTTGACTCTCCCAATACGGGTGCAGTGGGCCAAGCCTACGACGGCAGAGTGGAGTACTATTCAAACGCTGTCCGCGAAGTAAACCCACCCAAACCGATTGTTCTGACAACTGATACCCAATTGCCACGGGTGGATATCGTGTATATGTATGCGGATGCGCCTGCCGACCAGATCGATTTTCTGATCAGCAAGAAAGTGGACGGGATCGTGATCGCAGGGGTCGGCAACGGCAACTTCAACAAAGCCTACATGGACGCGGTGAAAAGAGCCGTGGCTGCGGGGATCATCGTCTGCCGGGCCAGCCGTGCCCCTTCGGGCAGGGTGGTGCTTCACGATGAGATCAACGACGACGAACTGGGAACCATCGTCTCCGATGACCTGACTCCCCAGAAGGCCCGGGTATTGCTGATGCTGGCCCTTACCCGGACAAAAGACAAAAAGCAACTTCAGGAGATTTTCTTCACTTATTGAGACCGGTGCGGAAGAGCCGAATTCAATGCACTAGCTATCTGAAACGGTTACACATAGACTAAAACAAAACAAGATGAACAGGTTAAAACTAACTATTCTATTGTCGTTACTGATGCTGTTCAGCTTTCAGCTCGTACAGGCACAACAAACCCGCACAGAGAAAGACTTGCTGGGTGAAAAGCAGATTCCTGCCGACGCCTACTACGGTGTACAAACGGCCCGTGCTTTGGAAAACTTCCCAGTCAGCGGGATCAAAACCAGCTTTTACCCGGACTATGTCAGAGGTTACGCCATGGTAAAGTTGGCAGCAGCTCGCGCCAATGCCGTAGATGGCAGACTGAGCAAGGAGAAGCTTGACTTGATCGAGAAGGCCTGCCGGGCGATCATTGACGGGAAATATCACGAGCACTTCCTGGTCGACATGTATCAAGGCGGTGCCGGTACCTCAGCCAATATGAATGCAAATGAGGTCATCGCCAACATCGCTTTGGAAATGGGCGGTTATAAAAAAGGCCAATACGAGATCATCGAACCGCATGACGACCTCAACATGGGCCAATCCACCAATGACGTGTATCCGACAGCGATCAAAGTCGGTTTATTGCTTCACAATGACAAGTTGACGGCCGAGCTCGAAAAACTTTCGAAGTCCTTCCACGCGAAAGGCGAGGAGTTTAAGCACGTGCTGAAGATGGGACGTACCGAGGGCCAGGATGCTGTTCCGATGACTTTGGGGCAGGAATTTCATGCCTTTGGAAATCAGTTGGACGCAGAGATCAAAGGACTCCGTGAGATGGAAAAGTACCTCTACGAGCAAAATATGGGAGCAACGGCGATTGGTACCGGGATCACCGCATCTCCGGGCTACGCGGAGCATTGCGCTACCGAATTGGCCAAGATCACCGGTAAGCCGATGTATCTCAGCAAAGATCTGATCGCCGCGACCAGCAGTCAGCAGGGGTTTGTGATGTATTCTTCCGCTTTGAAGAGTACGGCAGTGACCCTGTCCAAGATCAGCAGTGACTTGATCTTTCTCGCTTCCGGCCCCCGCACCGGGATTTTTGAAATCAACCTTCCAGCCCTTCAGCCGGGTTCGTCTATCATGCCCGGCAAAGTCAATCCGGTGATGCCCGAGTTGATGAACCTGGTGACTTTCAAAGTGATGGGCAATGACCTGACCGTGACCTTGGCTGCCCACTCGGGTCTGCTTCAGCTCAATGCCTACGAGCCCGTGGAGGCTATGGCGATCATGGAGTCGCAGGGCTTGCTTTTCAAAACCGTTCCTCTTTTCAGAACCCAGTGTATCGACGGGATCACGGCCAATGAAGACGTGACCAAGCGGTATATCGAGCGAAGTGTAGGGATCGTGACTGCTTTGAATCCCGTGTTGGGCTATGAAAAAACCACCGAGCTGGCAAAAGAGGCATTGGAATCCGGCAAGGGCATCATCGAGCTGATCCGGGAAAAGAAGCTGCTGACCGAGGACGAGATCAAAAAGCTATTGGATCCGGCTGCATTGACCGGGCAAAAACAGTAAAACGACAAATTATC
This sequence comes from uncultured Limnohabitans sp., assembly GCA_964530015.1. Taxonomy (GTDB): domain Bacteria; phylum Bacteroidota; class Bacteroidia; order Cytophagales; family Cyclobacteriaceae; genus Algoriphagus. The sequence goes on from CAZGYC010000014.1 coordinate 9,062, forward strand.
CGGCTTTTTCCCAACTGAAACACTTCATAAAGGATATCACTATGAAATCATTGCCAAGTATAAAATGGATGCTTTTGTTTCTCCTGCTCCCCACTGTCACGTGGGCACAAAAGCAGGAGCGGCAGGTGGGGGATACGACCTACTACAAAACGCTGATACCGGAGACCAAGCAGGGATTGCTCAAAAACGTGAGCATGATTGCCAACATGAACTTCGCCTTTCGAAATGAATTTGTGGATGGGCAGTACACCCAGTCACGTTTCCGAAATGAGCAATTCCGTTTGGAAATCCGGGGACAGGTTCACGAAAAAGTGTACTTCCGTTTCCGAGATCGATATACTCGCGCACAGACAGCGGAATCAATAGACAACTTAAGCCGATCAGTAGATTTAGCCTATATCCGTGTCGACCTCACGGACAAATGGAGCCTCTCAGCGGGTAAAATGTGTGCCGACTGGGGAGCCTGGGAGTTTGACTGGAATCCGATCGATATCTACGAGTATTCTGATATAGTAGAATATGCAGACAACTTCCTGACCGGTGTTGGCTTTACCTACACCCCAAGTCCCAAAAACCAATGGACTTTCCAGGTGCTGGATTCCAGAACCAAGACCTTTGAGGAATTGTATGGAAACCAGCCCAATTTCACGGAGTCCAAAGCGCCTTTGGCCTTGGTGGCCAACTGGAGGGGAAGCCTGTTTGACGGAAAAGTGAAGACCATCTGGTCGTATTCGCTTTTCAATGAGGCCCAGGACGCCAGCGGCAACAGTGCCAACATGAATTACATCGCTTTGGGCAATGAATTCAACCTCACTCCCAAATTCAGGTTCATCTATGATTTCAAGTGGAGTGATGAGCAGTTGGACCGCACTGGCGTGGTGAGTGAAACCATACCCAATGACCTATATAGTTATGCTGTTGCCAACACCCAATACATCGGACACTGGGTCAATCTCCGTTACATGGTCAGCCCCAAAGTCCACCTGACCTTTGTGGGGATGCTGGACATCTCCAACTGGAAAAACAGCTTCAACGACCCCGAAAACACCACCGGTGAAGAGCATATCCGAAATGCCTGGGGCTTTATCCCGGCAGTGGAAGTCTATCCCTGGAACGACCTGAATCTGAAGTTCTTTGCCAACTGGGTAGGAAGAAGCTATGAATATTCCGACTATGCAAAGCAACGAATGGGTGCAAACGACTATTCCACCGGACGGTTTACCGTAGGGTTTATTTCACCCCTGGGCATCTTCTAACTTGCCCAAAAGTTGAAAAATGGCTGGCCTAAAATAAATCCATCGGCAATTTGTTTTAGGCCGCTTTTTTTGACACGACCGGAGGATGCGCCCAAACTTCGCCTTCGAAAGTCCATCTCAAAGCACCTTTCCAAAAACCAACTTTGAAGCCCTGTCACCGCAAAGCCAGGATGGGATTTCATTGAGGTCGAGGCCAAAAGACTTAAGACAAATCAACCAATGGAAAATCCAAGTCCCACTCAGGGGAAACCGGGTTCGCAACGAATAGCCTCGATCGATTGGATGCGTGGCTTTGTGATGGTGATCATGCTGATCGACCATGCCTCCATGGCCTTTGACGGAACACATGAAAGCGTGGCCATGGACTCGGCCCGTTTTGCGGAAGCGGGAATTATCGATTTGCCCGCATTTGCTTTTTTCACCCGCTGGATTGCCCATATCTGTGCGCCTACATTTGTCTTGTTGGCTGGAACTGCGCTGGCCATCAGTATCGAGAAGCGGATGGCCAAAGGGCTGGATTCCAAGGAGATCAACAGGGGGATCCTGACCCGGGGTGCCATCATTGCCCTGATCGACCCAACGATCATTTCGTTGGGTTCAGGCCATTGGAACATCGGTGTGCTTTCAGCCATCGGCCTATCTATGATGTGCATGGCATACTTGCGCAAGCTGCCAACCCTTCCACTGGTGGCTGTGGGACTGGGCTGGATGGTCCTTGGGGAGTTGGTCACCGGATTGGTATGGAGTCCTCCCGGCTCTTCCTCGATTCTCGCCGCCCTGTTTGTGGCCAACTACGCAAGCCCTGAATTGCTGATTCACTATCCCTTTGTTCCCTGGCTGGCTATTATGGTTTTGGGATGGGCGCTTGGCAGGCACATCGTGGAGTACAATGCGGGCAAAACCAGCCTAAGTCCCTCCAGGCTATTGGTGGTCGCCGGCGTGATTTCGTTGGTGGTGTTTGTGGTGGTGCGGTGGAATGCCGGTTATGGCAACATGTTTCTCAATCGGCATGACGAAACCTGGCAGCAGTGGTTGCATGTGAGCAAGTATCCGCCTTCACTTACCTATTATGCGCTGGAGCTTGGATTGTTTGCACTGTGCCTGGCCTTGTTCATCAGGCTTGAAGCAATCTTCGGAGTGCGGCCAAACGGCCCCCTGTTGGTATTCGGACAGACCGCCATGTTTTTTTACCTGGCGCACCGGATGATACTGGAGGTGTTGGCGACTTATTTCGGCTTGCGTGGTTTTGGGGACATCTCGACGACCTACATCACCTGGGCGGTGATGCTGGTGCCACTTTATTACGCCTGCATTTGGTATCGGAAGGTCAAGGCCGCCCATCCGGATTCGCTGTTGAAATATTTTTAGGATGTACGCATTAAAAGAAAATTTGATGAGCATGTCCAAGTCTCTTGCCTGGTGTTTGCCTCGATTGCTGTTTCTCCTTGGAATGTTTTCAATCCCGTGTTTTGGCCAGGAAAAAAAGGCAGTCATCCCCGACGGTACCGAGGGGGAGGTCCTGGAATCGATTGACACGCTGAAAAAGGAGAAATTTCCCCACAACATCAATATTTTCACCGGCCGCTGGTCCAGCTTTCGGATCGGAGTGGGCTTTCTCTACGAGTATGCGGGATTTTCACAGGATCAGGAGGCCAGACAGCAGATGGACTCGGCGGGCGTTGTGGTGGAAAACCAGTTTAAAGTCCGGGATTTTCGGGTTTTTGCCAGCGGCCAGTTGACCACCAAGCGGATCATTTCCTGGAAGGTCGGGCTGATGTACGACGGGGCCGCCCGGGAATGGCTCATGCGGGAGTCGGGTTTGACCATAGCGGTACCGGAGATTTCGGGCCACCTCTTTATTGGCAGGACCAAGGAGGGATTTTCCCAAAACAAAGTCATGAACGGCTATGCCGGCTGGACCCTTGAGCGCCAGATGGCCTTGGACGTGATTCCCATCTTGGCCGACGGGATCAAATGGATCGGCTTTTGGCCGGAAAAGCGGATCGTGTGGAATGTGGGCATCTATGACAATTTCTTTTCGAAGCACCAGGGATTCTCCACCTACAACTGGCAAACAGCCGCGAGGCTCGCCTGGCTGCCGATCTTCAATACCGAAGCCAAGGAACAACTGCACCTGGGGATGAGCTACCGCTTTGGCCGGGTGCATGAGGGGGAGATGCGGGTGCGGTCCCGGCCGGAAGCCAACCCTGCTCCGTTTTTCATCGACACGGAGGTCTTCCAGAGCAGCTATTCCAACCACGTAGGCCTGGAAATGTACTATACCAAGGGCAAGCTGATGCTGGGCTCGGAATACAACTTTCACAAGTTTGACCTCACCGGGGGAGGCAAGGCACTGCTGCATGGAGGCGATGCGGTGGTCAGCTACCTCTTCACCGGAGCTTCGCGTCCCTATAGTACCGTCAGCGGCGTGTATTCCTTCGTGCCGGTGGCGAAGTCGATTTTTCAGGGTGGATGGGGAGAAGTGGAGGGAGTCTTTCGGATATCCTACCTGGATCTGAATGGCGGCAGTCTGAATGGAGGGGAGTTTTGGAGACTCACACCGATGGTCAACTGGTACATGACCAAGTACCTGAGGCTGGAGGTGGCGTATGGCTACGGTGTCTTGGACAGGTTTGCCCTAAAAGGCGCGACGCAGTTTTTCCAGACACGAATCCAATTTACCATACTTTGATTGGGGGGGCTTGTTTTGACAAATGAGAGGATTCAGTATTTTGCAATATGTTGCGTTTGGAAATGAATTGTTTGAGTATAAATCGCTGGAAATATGGTTTCGAAAGCTGACAGTTTCGGCAATTGGCTGAATTTGGGATACGAACTCTTTTCTGAGGAAGGGCACGAAGGCCTTCAGGTGGAGCGGCTTTCGCGGATTTTGGGAAAGAACAAATCCGGATTCTACCATTTTTTCGGAGACAAGGAGACTTTTATGAAGCGGTTGATTCAACTGCACCTCGCCAACGAAGAAGCGTTGATTCCGAAGCTGGTCAAGTTCCGAAAAATGAACCAGCCATTTCTGGATTGGATGGTCGAAAACAAGCGGACGATCCTGTTTCAGACCCAGCTCGTCAAAAACCGGGATGTCAAACTCTTCCAGGACACCTATTTCCAGGTCAACCGGCTGATCGAACAAGCCATTGCGCCGATTTGGGTGGAGTACCTTGGTGTTTCGGAAGAAGTTGCGATGAAATATTGGAGGCTGATCAGGGATACGTTTTATGCGAGGGTGACCCCGGCGACATTTCATCAGGACTGGCTGTCGGATTTTGTGAAGGAAGCCAAATCAATCCTCAGAGAGGCCCAAAAGGACATAGCTCCAAACCCATAACGGCAGTTTTGGAAAGGATCCGGCACCTGGCAAGTCGTGCCGAAATAGCACACCATCCGGAGATTCCTCCGCTTTGGCAGCCGAAAAAAACCGGCAGTACCAAGGCCGGAGTCAATTCTCCAGCCCCAGTCGGTTGATCTCGGAAAGCAGCTTGATCACCCGCTGGTCAAATTGCTGGTTGAGCGTGGTGAAGTCGTCTTTTCTGATGAGTTTTCCCTGGCTGGTGAAAAAGAAATTGATCTTTTGCTCCGTCGGGAAGATCAGAAAGCGGGAATTGTTGCCCAGTTGGATTTGCAGGGCATTGGCCGGCGGGGACTGCGAAGCCATGGTCCTTCCGCTGAGCAGGTTTTTTAGGGTGCCGTTGCTGAGGTCTTCGATGCTGATGATCTCGGTGACCCCGAGTGTCAGAGGGGGCCTCTTTTTGAGCCGGGCGATGATTTTCTTGAAAAACACTTTTTGGGAAGGCTCTTCAATGGACACCGCCAGGTTTTTTTCGCGCTGGAATCCGAAGTCATTGTAGATCGTGATCAGGTAGTCAAACAGCGTCCGGTTTTCGGATTTTGCCTTTTTTGCGGCCAATACGATTCGGGAGAGCAGATAGCCCAGACTGTCGTCTTGGTCTTTTAAGATGATTTCCTGGTTTTCCGAGATGTATAGGGTTCCGGACGAACCTTCCTGCACAAAAGCGTCCTGGTCACGCAGCGGGGAGGGGAGTGCGGCAAGGGTAGTCGCCTTCGCCTGGTATTTGGCAAAAAGCCGCTCCAGGAGGTCGGTGATAAAGATGGACTTTTGAAGGCTCAGGCCACTTTCGCTTTCCAGCAGCAGCTTGGCCAAAATCAGGGAAGTATGGTGGATGTTGAGCAGGATAAAACCGCCGCCAAGGAGTTTTCTCACCCCCAGGGTAAACCGGTCGTAGTCGGTATCCACCGCGATGACCAGATCAACCCCGTTTTTTTCGGCTTCGGTAAATACCGGCTTGAGATGGCGAAACGTAAAGGTGTCCTCCAGCCCGCTCAGCGGTTCTGCTATTTTTCGCCAGCTCACCTCCACTTCGAGGTTTGCCAGCTTGGCTTCGAGCTCTGCCATGGGCAAACCTGAGGTAATCAGGACTTTCAGTCTTTCGGTATTGCCTGGATTTTGTTCTTGAGTTTCCTCTTTTGGGATGCTGCTGGCCATCGTGCTTTTGGTTTCTGTTTTTTGTAATCCAAGAATTAAAATGCCCAATCCGAAATTTCAGACCGGGTAGCTGATTGGGCTAAGTTGCCGGTTTTGGCCTTGGCCCAGGCTACCGATTGACTTCCGGTTTTTGGATTCGATCTGGTGAGCTTGGGGTGATGGGTTGGAATCGGCATTCGAAATAAAATCAGGCTTCAGTAGTACTTGCGGCTCGGAATTGGGTCAGGTCAAAAAATCAAGGCAGATAGGAACCGATACAGAAAATTCTATTTCTGGCCAAAGGTAACAAAAAAGCCCATACAGAATAATGTTCTGGAAAATGCCTTGGCCCCGCGAAGCAATTAAAGTCGGCAAGTGCCTTTTCCGCGCTCCGCAATCGATAGCATGGAAAAGTTAATTTTTCCCAATGCCGTTTCCGCCGATGGGGATCTTTGCGGGAGCCCGGCCTAATCCTCGTTCTTTTCCTTTTCCTGCTTGGCTTCCCTTCTGGCCTCTTTTCGGGTTTCTTTTTTCAGCTCGTTAAATTCCCTTCGGTTTTCCCTGGACATGATCATCGTCTCCTTCATCCCGTCCAGCACCGATTTTACGATCAGGTTGATGAAGCCCTTGTTCCTGTCCCGTTCGACAGCGAAGCGGACTTTTCGCTCGGGAGAATGGTCGGAAATGGGGTTTTTGGAGATCAGGGCGGTGTTTGCCCCAAAGGTCACGATGGAGCTTTTCCACTTTGCCTGTTCTTTGAGCTGCAGGTCGATTTCGAGGTCGTGGTAGAGGAATTTCATGGTGCCCGTGGCTCCCGTGCCTGAGGCCAGCCCGGAGAAAATGATCTCATCGGCTGTTCCGTTTTTGATTTCGGCGGGGGTATAGGCCTTGATGATCGGATTGAGCTGGGACAGCTCAAAGGGAGACAGGCGTCCCTCAAAGGAAAACTGGGGCTTGAGGTAGCTGAATTTTAGATTCAGTGTGGTTTCGACTTTGCCCGCCAGATAGGCCGTGGCGTGGAGGGAGAGCTCTTCGTTTGGGGCCAGGTTGGTGATGTTTTTCACCTCCGCGGTGCCGTTGGAGATATGCACTGTGGCGGTCGTCCCGTCGGGCTTCCGCTCCTCGTTGGTCAGGTTTACGTGCGTGGCTTTTGCCGATTTTATCAGGAGGGGCGTTTCGATCTTCGCGATGGTCTGGCCCAGGTATTCGGGAAAGCGGTTCAGGTCCTTGGGTTTGGTGTTGTCCTTGTAGATGGCGGCGGCGATGCTGTCGAGCAGTATTTCCTCGACCAATATCCTGTTGCCGTGCAGAAGAGAGTCAAAATTCACCCCGAGCATCGCAAGGGAGCGTACGGTTCCCGAAAAATGGGCCTGCTGATAGGTGTAGCCTTTCTGGATCTCCGCATTGCTGCTGTTGGGCTTGAAACTCAGCCGCTCCAGGAGGATGGATTGGTCCAGATACCCGAGTTTGAAGACGTCCATCTTCAGGTGAAACAAGCTGTCTTTGGTGTGGATGTCCAGGGAATCGATCCCTGCCTGCATGTCCCTGAACTTGAAAATCAGCGTATCCAGGTTTTTCCGGACATTCACAGAGTCGAACATCAGCCCAAAATCTTTGAATTTTGCATGCTTCAGCGGGCCTTCACTCAAATTCCCGCTGAATTTGCTCAAGGAGATGTCCATGTTTTTGAGCGTGATCACATCCTCTCCTTCCCGCTGCTCGATGAACAAACCCAAGAGTGAAATACTGAAATCCTGAATCGTGAAGTCTCGTTTTTTGAATGAGTTGATCACATGAAACGAAGCGTTTGCCAGTTCGAATTCCTTCAAAAAATACGAATCAAGCGCTCTTTTTTTTCCGGCCACTGTGGACGCATCCGAGGGGCTGAATGGAAACAGGATCGGATTGGAACTGTTGACGTCCAGTTCCACCTTGGGCTTTTTGATGGAGATTTTGTCCAAAACCAGTCGATGTGACTCGAGGAGCAGCCTTACATCCACATTTTCCAAAGTCAGGCTTTCGGTGTGCAGGCGGATGAAGCTGTTGATGTAGGGGTATTCCGAATTTTCCCGTGGCTCGATGGAGACGTTGTAGACGCTGATGTTTCCCTGCAGGGGATCCAGCCTCAGGTTTTCGAATGTCAGTTGATACACTTCCGAGGCCAGGCTCGATTCGAACGATTTTCTGAGGGCTGACGAGATCAGCTTGTTGAAGTTCAGGTAAACAAGAAAGCCGGCGGAGAGGATCACCACAGTCACGGCCAGCAGGATTTTCCTTGTCTTGGACCACTTTTTTTGGGGGATATGGGATTCGGCAGTCATAGATAGGGTGCCTAAGTCAGGCTTTTGGAAAAATGCTGTTCTTTTTTTGTGATGCCCCGCCGTGCTGTGTTGCCGGGAAAAGACTCCGTTTCGGATTCGCCGCCCGTTTTTTGTCTAGGGAATGATCCCGTAAACCTCCTTTCTGCATGGTCAATTTATCCCAATTTTTGCTAAGAATGTCTGGTTTTTGTAAAAAAATCGACTTAAATGAAAAGCTCCGGGCTTTTTTTCAAAATTCTGTTTGCCTCGCCGGCATGCCCAGGCAGCACGCTTCCGGGGAGTCTTGAAAAGGGCTTGCATTTCCCGTACGAGCAAAACCCGGCTGTTTTTGGATTGGTAAGACCAAAGGATTCGGCTAACTTCGCACTTCACAACAGTCCCCCATCTCGATGATAAAATTTTCCCTTGGCTTCCTATTGGTGTTTTTCATGTCCCTTTCCGCTCAGGCGCAGTTGTTGATCGTCGCGATATTCGGAGACGAGCTGAACTCAGGAAAGATAGAATTTGGGCTCGACGGGGGATACAACCGCTCCTGGTATCTGGACAAGGAAGGGGCAAAGGGCCTGAACAATTTCAACCTGGGTTTTTTCTTTCACGTCAAGGTGACCGAAAACAACACCGGGTTCATCTCTACCGGCGTTCATGTCAAATCCAACGTGGGGGCCAGTGGGATGCCCACCTATTCCATTGGTGATCCGGATTTCGACGAGGTGTTTGCCGATGGGGAGCTGACTACCAAAATAAATGTCTTCTACGTTCCGATCATGTGGCAGCAGCGTCTGGGCAAGGTGTACGTCGAAGGGGGGATCCAGCCTGGCATGAGGGCCAAGGGGTTTGATTATTTCCGCGTGGAGGGTTTTGAAGGAAACGTGGAATACAAGAAAGATGTCAGGGATGACTATACCCGGCTGGATTTTGGGATGGTCGGAGGATTGGGGTACCGACTCAAAAAGGGGCCCGTCAGCGCGAGTGTCGGCGTCAACTACTACTATGGCGTGGTGGATGTGTACAAGCCCGAAACGTATAACCTGAAAAACTCCAGCCTGTATGTCTATGGCCGGATCCCGATCGGTGCCGGGACCAGCAAGGAAAAGTAGCAAAAAAAACGCCCTGGGGGAGATTTCCGAAAACAGCGCCAAAACCGGCCAAGAACGGCTGCCTATCGAAGAGACCGAAATCGCATCCCGATAGTGGGACTGGAATCGATAGGCTTTCGGAAAAAACAAAGCCTGCAATCCTCCGGTATTTGAAAATTTGAATCCGATGCGGGCTACTTTTTGCGATCCCCATCGGACTAGCGGCAGTTTCAATTTTTCGCCTAAATCGATTGCGGAGAATTTGTGGGGGCTTTTCAGGGATCAGTCCGTTTTTTATCCCTATTATTAAACCTATGATGGAGAAGGACTTATCAAGACGGGATTTTATCCAAAAAAGCATTGCGGCGGGACTCTGTCTGGCCGTGCTTCCTTTGGTTCCCGCAATTGCCAGCCCGGCGAAGCCGGGCATGAAGTTTGGCCTGGTCACCTATGAGTGGGCAAAAGACTGGGATCTCCCGACCCTGATCGCCAACTGCGAAAAAACCGGCGTATTGGGAGTGGAGCTGCGCACCGAGCATGCCCATGCCGTGGAGATCAACCTCTCGGCGGCTCAGCGCAGCGAGGTGAAAAAGCGCTTTGCCGACAGTCCGGTCACTTGTCTGGGCTACGGATCCAACTACGAATACCACAGCCCCGATCCGGCGAAGCTCAGGGAAAACATCGAAGGAACCAAAGCCTACATCAAGCTCTGTCATGACATCGGCGCCACCGGCATCAAGGTTAAGCCAAATAACCTTCCCGCAGAAGTCCCCAAAGAAAAAACCATCACGCAGATCGCTGCTTCGTTCAATGAAGTCGGAAAATATGCCCAGGATTATGGCCAATTGATCCGGGTGGAAGTACACGGGCACCTTACCCAGGAGATCCCAAACATGAAGGCGATCTTTGACCAGGTCACCGAGCCGAACGTCAAAATCTGCTGGAACTCCAATCAGGAAGACCTCTTGCCTCCCGGGCTGGAGCCGAACTTTCACAGTGTGAAAAAGTGGTTTGGAGACACCGTTCACGTCCGGGAATTCAATGTGGGAGACTATCCTTATCCGGAGCTTTTCAGGCTTTTCACAGGTATCAATTACGACGGGTGGATTTTGCTGGAAGCGCGCACCAAGCCGGACGACCGGGTACAGGCACTCAAGGAACAACTGCAAATTTTCAACGAGCTGGTAGCCCAATCGGGCTCCTAGGCGGGTATTGATGGGGGGAATAATGAAACCATCGGATGCTCTTTTGTTTTGTCGGAGGAGAATGAGAACCGTAAAAACCTAATAACCATGAATTTAGATAATACCAGAAGAGACTTTCTCAAAAAGTCCGTTCTCACCACTGCAGGAGTTGGCTTGGGTGCTTTGGCTTTTCCGGCCAGCAGCTATAGCCGGATCCTCGGTGCCAATGACCGGGTAAATGTCGGTATTGTCGGGTTTTCCGACCGTGCCAGAGGGGCCTTGATCCCCGCCATGTTGGTACATGCCAAAGAAATGAACTTTGAATTCACGGCAGTTTCCGATATCTGGAACCGCAGAAGAGACGAGGCGGTCGCCTATGTCAAAGAGAAGTCAGGAAACACCATCGCTACTGCCCGAAACAACGAGGAGCTTTACGACCGAAAGGACGTCGATGCGGTGATCATCAGCACGGCGGATTTCCAACATGCGCTGCACTGCAAGGAAGCCGTGGAAGCCGGCCGGGATGTGTATGTGGAGAAGCCTTTTGCGGAGACGATGGCCGATGCCCGTGCCGCAAAAGAAGCCGCGCTCCGAACTGGTAAAATCATCCAGATTGGTTCGCAGAGACGAAGCGGAGCCAACTATCATGCCGCAAACAAATTCATCAAGGAGGGGAAATTCGGGGACATCGTGGCCGTGGAAATGACCTGGAACGTGAACCAGCCCGCCCGGTGGAGAAGAACGGAACTGGCCACCCAGCTCAGAAAAGAAGACACCGACTGGACCAGATACCTGATGAACCGCCCAGCCCAGGAATGGGATCCGAGAAAATACCTGGAATTCCGGCTGTTTTGGCCATTCTCCTCCGGGATCCCCGGTCAGTGGATGGCTCACCAGATCGATACCGTCCACTGGTTTACCGACCTGCCACACCCAAGAAGCGTGGCTGCCAACGGAGGGATTTACCTCTGGAAAGACGGGCGCCAAAACTTTGACACCATGACCGCAGTATTCGACTATGGGCCATTGGACGACAAATCCAAGGGATTCCAAGTGACCTACTCTTCCAGATTTACCAACGGAGCAGGCGGCACCAAGGAAATCTACTACTCCAATGGAGGCGAACTCAATCTCGATACCAACCGGATCACGCCAAATGGCGGACTGAGCGAAAGAAATGCGAAAGCTATGGGGCTGGAAGCCAACCTGTTGCCTGAAATGGCGCTCGGAGAAGCAGTCCAGACCGAAACCGGCGCGGATACCGGAGTGGATGACCTGACTTCATCCCACATGAGAAACTGGATGGATTGTGTCCGCTCACGCAACAAGCCAAATGCGGATGTCATGGCCGGTTACAACCATTCCATCGCCAATATCATGACCACCGCCGCGCTGAGAACGGGTCAGTTTGTGACGTTCGACGAAGCCAAGCAGGAAGTTTTGGCAGGAGGAAAAGTGTTTCAATATTAAATCAACCAAAAAATGTTTAGTCTGCTAAAGGCCGGAATTCTGACCGGCTTGATTCTGATTTCCAATTCTGAATCCCCAGAAGTGAAAAATCCCACAACCACCGATTCCTCCCCAAAGGCCAATTCGGTGACTTTGGTGAGAAAGGATGCGGAGAAAAAGGTGGAAGTGCTGGTCAATGGATCGCTTTTCACCGCATATATCTATCCGACGACCATCGAAAAGCCAGTCCTGTATCCGATCAAATCCGCAAAAGGAAATGACATCACCCGAGGCTATCCGCTTGCGCCCCGTCCGGGAGAGCGGGTGGATCATCCGCACCATATCGGACTTTGGTTTAACTATGGGGATGTGAACGGCCTGGACTTTTGGAACAATTCCGACGCAATCCCTGCGGAGAAAAAAAGCGGCTATGGCAGCATCGTCCATACCGGCATCCTTAAAGCCAAGGAAGGCAAGGACAAGGCGGAACTGGAAGTTGGGATGGATTGGGTGAGCTCCACAGGAGAAGTTTTACTTAAGGAAAAGACCACCTTTGTGTTCCGTGTAGAAGGGAACAAGCGGATCATCGACCGGATCACCACCCTGACTGCCCAGTCAAAGGAGGTTGCTTTGACGGACAACAAAGAAGGCATGCTGGGTATCCGCGTCGCCCGTCAGTTGGAGCATCCGTCAGACAAGCCGGATGTCTTCACGGATGCGAGCGGGATCGCCACGGCTGTTCCCTCGCTCAACAATGAAGGCGTAAACGGACTTTACCGAAGTGCCGCCGGAAAGGAAGGCGATGCGGTTTGGGGCACGAGAGCCAACTGGGTGGATCTTTCCGGTGAAATCAACGGGGAAAAGATCGACCTTGCGATCATCGACCATCCGAAAAATCCCGGTTTCCCGACCTACTGGCACGCGAGAGGCTATGGCTTGTTTGCCGCGAATACACTGGGACAAAAGGCACTGAGCAATGGCAAAGACGAACTGAACTTCAAGATTGCTGCGGGCAAGTCGGCCACGTTCCGGTACAGGATTGTTGTGGATTCGGATGGTGACGAAAGCGACGAGAAGCTAAATCAGGAATTTGAAGCTTTTAGCAAGGTGAAATAAGTCGAAAGTCGAAGGGGGGATTTTTCCCCCTTCCTTATTTTATAGGATATCCATTTCGGAAGGGGATAGAATATTGACATTGTGGTGTGGAGATGGAACCGACGCTACTCCAGTCCAAAAATAAACTGATTAATGCCACAGATGCACAGATTTATCTGCGCATCTGTGGCATTAATTTCTAAATCCATCGCGTAAAATCTTCCCAGGCATAATTCTAGATGATTTTTCATTTTCTAAGAATGTCAGAAAGATATTTTCGAAAGTCAAATTCATCTCCAGTTCGTTTTTCGCTTGTCAATTCCTTAAATTTTTGATTCCAAACCCAGAACCCATGAAACTTTTACCCGGCCTGATCGTCGTTTTCATTTCGACATTCCTTGTTTCGCCCGGTTATTCCCAAACGTACCAAGCCGACATCGTCATCTACGGCGGGACTTCCGCTGGCATCACCGCGGCCGTACAGGCCAAAAAGATGGGGAAATCCGTGCTCGTCGTGTCTCCGGACAAGCACTTGGGAGGATTGTCATCGGGAGGATTGGGCTTTACCGATACGGGCAACAAGGCCGTGATCGGCGGGTTGGCAAGGGAATTTTACCACCGATTGTACCTGCACTACGAGCAGGACTCGGCCTGGAAATGGCAGAAGCGGGAGGAATATGGCAACAAGGGACAGGGCACGCCAGCCATTGACGGGGAAAACCGCACGATGTGGATCTTTGAACCCCATGCGGCAGAGCGGGTTTTTGAGGATTTCGTGAAAGAAAATGGGCTGGAAATCCATCGGGAGGAATGGCTCAACCGGAAAGCCGGTGTTACGGTGAAAGATGGAAAAATCCTTTCCATTGAAACGCTTTCCGGGAAGAAGTATCAGGGGAAAGTCTTCATTGATGCAACTTACGAAGGCGATCTCATGGCGGCAGCCGGGGTGGGTTACCACGTCGGAAGGGAGGCCAATTCGGTTTATGGTGAATCCTGGAATGGCGTTCAGGTCGGAACCTACCAACACCGGCATTATTTCAAGGATTCGATCAGTGCCTATCAGATCCCCGGAGATCCTTCCAGTGGACTTTTGCCGGAGATCTCTCCTAATCCTCCCGGCAGGAACGGAGCAGGGGATCGGCTCCTTCAGGCCTACAATTTCCGCATGGCGCTGAGCCGTAATCCCGCAAACCGGGTTCCGTTTCCCAAGCCGGAAAACTACGATCCCGCACGCTATGAGCTGTTGGCTCGGGTGTATGCGGCAGGTTGGACCGAAACCTTTGACAAGTATGACCCCATTCCCAACCTGAAGACGGATACCAACAATCATGGCCCTTTCAGTACCGACTACATCGGCAAAAACTACGATTACCCCGAGGCGGGCTACGAACGGAGAAAGGAAATCATCCAGGAGCATGAAGACTACCAAAAGGGCCTGATGTATTTTCTATCCCATGATCCGCGGGTTCCCGGGGAGGTGAGAGCCGAGATGGCCAACTACGGCTTGGCGAAGGATGAGTTTGTTGACAACGGCAACTGGCCGCACCAGATCTACGTGCGGGAGGCCAGGCGGATGGTCGGATCCTATGTGATGACCGAGCACGATGTGCTGGGAGCCAAGGAGGTGCCGCATCCCGTGGGTATGGGATCGTATTCTCTGGATTCGCACAATACCCAACGATTTGTGACTCCGGGAGGCTTTGTGCAAAATGAGGGCGATATCGGCGTGCATCCCAAGCAGCCCTATTCGATTTCCTATGGGACTTTGGTTCCCAAGAAAGAGGAGTGCACCAATCTGCTCGTCCCGGTTTGTGTTTCGAGTTCGCATACAGCCTTTGGCTCGATTCGTATGGAGCCGGTCTTTATGATCCTGGGGCAGTCAGCGGCTGCCGCGGCATCGCTTTCCATCGACGGAAAGATCCCCGTGCAGGATTTGGACTATAAGAAGCTGAGAGAAGTGCTTTTGGAGGAAAAGCAGGTGCTGGAGAACTAGAAACCGGGTTTGGGGAAATTTCCTCAATTTCAAAGTCCAAATTGCCTCAAGTCGTCTAGGAAAAGAGGGTCGTTAGCTGCTTTTTTCATCAGCTCAATCTTGGATTTTCGAGTTTCAGAATTGTCTTCTATGGTCACCAAAACCTCTTTGCCTGAAGATTTCAAACCTTCAGGCAGATTGATGACCAATTGATCCCCTTTAATCCTAAGAATTTGTTTGATCGTCATTTGCTGTGTTTTTGGTAGGGTTATCACTACTGTTCGACCAATGAAGAAGATTCAAATCCAATCACCCGGACTTGATTATCAATTAGCTGGATTTACTATTTACAGCAGAGACGTTGGCATTTCCCGCCATGCGTAAAGAAACACATGACGAGTATCATGTAAGAGCTACGGCACAGCCGCGGAAACTATTTTCCAGTCTTCAGCGCAAAAGCCACATACGTGTTGCCCGCAGGTGCTCCTAGCTTGCCCCCGCCACAGGCTATGACCACATATTGCTTTCCATCTACCTCATAGGTACTTGGTGTGGCAAATCCCGCTGCCGGAAGAAGCGTTTCCCAGAGCAATTCCCCAGTGTCTTTGTCCAGGGCACGGAACTTCCGGTCCTTGGTGCCTGCGATGAAAATAAGCCCGCCCGCGGTGACCACCGGCCCACCGTAGCTTTCCGCTCCGGTCACGGGATAGCCTTTCTCGACCAGTTCGGGATATTCGCCGTAGGGGATGGTCCAGCGGTACTCGCCGGTGTTCATGTCGATGGCATTCAAGGTGCCCCAGGGAGGTGAAATCCCCGGCAAGTTATTGCTGTCGAGAAATTTTCCGAAGCGATTGATGGTATAGGAAACCGCTTCACCTGTCCCTCCCTTTAGTCCCGGCTCTTTTTCAAACTTGGTCTTGTCTTCGGTGTCGACCAGAAAATCGATCAGGTCGGCCACCTCATCGGATCCTAGCGTGCCGAACGCCGGCATCATACGTCTCCCTTTGGTGATCACCGACTCTAGGGAAGCCCGGTCATGGCGTTCGCCTATCGCGAGCAGGGATGGATAGCCACTTTCGGGATTGCCGCTGCGGCCACTACCGTGGCAGGAGGTGCAATGCTGCCTATAAATCCGGTGCCCCGAAGACAACTTGTCCAACTCGTCCCTGGTAGCCGAGGGACCCAAACCCAGCACCCAGGGCATATCACTGCTGTTGACGTACAGTATTCCTTCCGGATCCACTGCGGCTCCTCCCCACTCAGCGCCGCCATCCAATCCCGGAAAAACCAAGGTGCCCCGTTCGGCGAGGGGAGTAAAAGGCCCCTCCGCCCGGATTTCAGCCAAGAGCTGAAGGAGCTCTTCCCTGTTTTCGGCAAATGGACTAATGTCCCCCTCTCCGATGGACTGTCTGGCAAATGGTCTGGGCTTGATGGGAAAAGGCTGCGTCGGCCAGGATTTCTCTCCCGGGATATCAGAGACCGGAACAGCCCGCTCCTCGATCGAAAAAAGCGGCTGGCCTGTCACCCGGTCAAACAAAAATACCTGCCCGTGTTTTGTCACTTGGGCTACGGCGTCCACTTTTTTCCCGTCCTGTGTCACCGTCAGCAGGTTTGGAGGTGCGGGCAGATCCCGGTCAAGCAGATCATGATGTACCAGCTGGAAATGCCAGATCCGTTGCCCACTGGCCGCATCCAGCGCCAAAAGTGTATTGGAAAAAAGGTTGCTTCCCTCACGGTTTGCCCCGTAGAAATCGTAGGCTGCCGAGCCAGTCGGGACGTAAACTATCCCCCGCTCCATATCTAGAGCCATCCCTGCCCAATTATTGGCCCCACCCACGCTGCGGTTGGTATAAGCTTCCCTGGGCCAAGTGTCGTAGCCCAGCTCCCCCGGCTGGGGGATGGTATGGAACACCCAGGCCACTTGTCCGGTGCGGATATCAAATGCCTGGATAGATCCAGGCGCCGCATCCGCCCCCTCCGAGACACGGGTAGGCATGATAATCAGGTTTTTGTAAACCGTGCCGGGAGTATTGGATAGGACCATTTTGTTTTTTGCCGATTCCCCCAATCCACTTTTTAGGGTCACTCGGCCATCGGTTCCAAAGCTTTGCACCAATTGCCCTGTCCGGGCATCAGCAGCGTAGAGCCACTCCCCGAAAGTATATAGAATCCGTCGATCCTCACCATCCTCCCAGTAAGCCAATCCCCGGGAAGTGCTGAACTCGTCGTGCCCCTCCGTCGGTTTGGTCCAGATCTCCTCTCCGGTGGCGGCGTCCAGTGCAAAAGGCTGGGCCGTGGCCGTCATGCCGTACAGAATCCCCCTGACGATAATGGGGTTGCACTGCAGCTGCCCGGAATCCGGCAGATGATAAGACCAGGCCGGTTCGAGCAAGTGGACGTTTTCCCGGTTGACCTGGCTGAGCGAGGAAAAGTGGCTTCGTTCAGGGCCTCCCAGATATCCAGGCCATTGGGTATCCTGCCGAGGGCCATCGCAGCCCCATGCAGCAGCTACAAGCGCCAACCAAGAAAAGACTTTTAAGGGATTTCGAAACGCAAATGACATGGAGGATTGGTTTGGCAATTACTAGATGGAAGGCTGGTCAGTGGCCAGGTTGGTGGTGCATGAGTTGATTGATCAGTAGTTCGACCTCTTCGGCCGCCATCTGCTCGGTAAGGTAAAATTGCCCAGTGCCCTTGGCATCCCAGGAATTGTACCCGTCGGTCTGCATCACGATCCTTCCCGGAACGAGAGAGTAATAAGGGGCATATCCCCTCACTGCGACCAATACCGCGGTCTGGTCCCAGCTCATGCGCCCTTCCCGGTCTTCTTCCGCCATCGGGATCGACAGCTCATACACGTCCTTTACGGGACTGTCCCTGATGAACGCATCACGGACCAAAGGAAGACCTGACTTGAGGGCCACACCGATCTCGAAGCCACTGAAGATCAGCTCCACCGGAAAATTCATAAACGTGTAGTAGGCGGCCGGCGCATCCTCTTCGATATTGAACTCCATGCCCTCGGGAAATATACCCGCCATGGATACCATCCGTCTTACTTTTTTCCTGATCAGCTCCATGCCCGACAGGGAAGAATACTCATCTGCCCCTGACTGCATCAGCGAACTGATATTGGAAAGGAATCCCACCGTGATCATGACCACGCTCTGGTCTTCCTGTTCAGCCAGGATCTTGCGGTAGAGCTTGACCGCATCCATGGCCTGGGAATTGGAGCGGATCGCATGGGGATAGCGGGACACAAGCGAATCCGACCAATACTGCCAGTCCCGCAGCTCCAGTCCATAGTCTCCCGCGACACCGATGGGAAGCTCCGGGCGGTTGAAATAGGTGTTGAGCACGCTCAGCACCGGCCCCACGTGCTGGTACCGCGTGCAGGCGATGGTCGCCAATATTTCGGCCTCACCCTGGTCCGCCAGCGCATGCAGCATGGCCAAGGCGCCCACATCATCGTAATCCGGCCCCATGTCCGTATCGAAAATCACCTTGACCGGCTCTTGCCCGAAGACCTTCACGGTGCCCGCCATAGCGATATAGAGCAGGAAAGGAAGAATAAACTTTTTCATGTGTTTATGATTGTTTTTCAATGGTCATAACCCGTCCTGTGACGAAGGATACGGGATAGCCTGTCCCGAACCTGTCTGCTGCAGGCAGGCTTGATTCGGGAGAATCTCGAACCTGCCAACGTGGGCAGACTCGATTTCATTTTGCTGTTCGATTTTTACAAATTTCGTCTGTTCAACTCATCCACCGCGTACTGTGCCGCCCGGGCCGTGAGTGCCATATAGGTCAAGGACGGATTCTGACAGGCACTGGACGTCATACAAGCCCCATCGGTCACAAAGACGTTGGTCGCTCCCCAGACTTGGTTGTGACTGTTTAGTACCGAGGTGTTAGGATCCCGCCCCATCCGTGCGGTACCCATCTCGTGAATGCCCAGACCCGGCGGCTTCTGGCTGTCTTCCGCATAGATGCCGGTGAATCCGGCAGCTTCGAGCATTTCCCTGCCCGTGATCAGAATATCCGCCAGCATCGCCTGCTCGTTGTCCTTGAACTCGCAATCGATCACCAGCTGGGGAAGGCCGTACTTATCCTTTTCAGTTTTTGACAAGGTCACCTTGTTTTCCTCATAGGGCAGGCATTCGCCCATGCCCGTCATCCAGATATCCCAGACACTCGGGCGGCTTCGCGCGGCCTTCAGTTCGGCCCCAAGCGTATCCACGGAGTAGTCCCCAATCCTTCTGCTTGCACCTGCGGCAAAGGCATAGCCTCTGCTGAAGCTCGTCTGTGTGTCCGTTCCAAGATTGCGAAAGCGGGGAATGTACACGCCGGTTGGACGGTTTCCATAAGTGGTTTTGTCCTGGAATCCCTCATGCTCCCCACCGAGGCTCGCCCGGTAGTTGTGGTCCATCAGGTAATGCCCCAAAGCTCCACTATCGTTGCCGAATCCGTCGGGAAACCTGCTGGAAACCGAATTGAGCAGCAAAGCAGTAGTATTGAGCGTGCCCGCGTTTACGAAAAGCACTTTTGCATAAAACTCCTCCAGGTCATTCCCTTCGGGATTTAGTACGCGTACCCCGGTGGCTTTTTGTGTGTCCGGGTCAAAAATGATGGACTCCACCAGCGAATCGGGTCGCAGCGTCAGGTTTTGCGTGGCGGCAGCTGCCGGCAGCGTGGCCGAATTGCTGGAAAAATACCCCGCAAAAGGACAACCTCTCGCACAACGGTCGCGATACATGCACAGCCCTCTGCCATTTACTTGCTCACTCAGGTTGGCCGTGCGGGAAACAATCAGCCTGCGGTCCGTCCACTGCTTTTCGATGGCTTCCTTAAAGTGCTTCTCCACACAGTTCATTCCCATGGGTTTCAGAAACTCCCCGTCAGGCAAATGGGGGATTCCGTCCCGGTTTCCGCTTATGCCCACGAAGCGCTCCACATATCCGTACCAGGGTGCCAAGTCCGCATACCGTATCGGCCAATCGACGGCGATTCCCTCCCTCAGATTGGCGGCGAAGTCTAGGTCGCTCCAGCGCTGGGTCCATCTGCCCCAGGTAAGCGACTTCCCGCCTACCTGATATCCCCGTATCCAGTGGAAGGGCTTCTCCTGGACGTAAACCTGATCCGCATCAGGCACAAAAAAATGCCTCGTTGCCTCGCTGACCGCATAGCAGGATGAGGCGATGGGGTTTTCTTTCAGAAAATCCGCGGACAGCATCCCACGCCGGGCCAGTTCCCAGGGCTTCAGCATGGCGGTGGGGTAGTCCCGTCCATGGACCACGTCCCTTCCCCGCTCGAGTACCAGTGTCTTAAGCCCTTTCTCACAAAGTTCTTTGGCGGCCCAGCCTCCAGAAATCCCCGAGCCCACCACGATCGCGTCGTATGTTCTGCTTTGCTTGTCCTTTAAATGAATATGTGCCATGTGGAAATTTGCAGTTTACGATTGATTACCAGCCAAACACACGCTTGACGTAAGTTCGGCTTGCTTTGAGGTCTCCGCGGATGTCACCGGGAAGATTGCCCTCGTAGGCCAATTCAATGGCCATATCTCCGGAAAAGCCCTGGTTCCTAAGCTCTGCCGCGATGGCCTGGAAATCCGTGCTACCGGAGCCCAGTGGATTGGTCCACTCGCCCGATTCGGCCTGGTCTCTCAAATGCAGAAAGACGATCTTTTCCCCATATTCACGTAGGAAAGCCACCGGATCAATGCCTGAGCGCAGCAGCCAGTTGATATCCGGCCCAAGCTTTAGCTCTGGTACCCGCTGCAGGGTGCCCAAAAAGTCGACTTTGCCGTAGGCCATCTCAAAGGTGTGGTTGTGCAAGGTGGCCAGCACGTCTTCTTGCTTGCACAGCTCCATAATCCGAACCAACAACTCTGCCTGATCATCCAGCTCCTGCTCTGTCTTTTGTCTCGATGCGTCACCCACCGTGATTCCCAGTAGCGTCCCTCCCAGCTTTGCCAGGCGCCCGATCACCGTACGGGCATCTTCGAGGATATCCGAATGTCGGGTTTTGTCCCACATGTCGGCATAGTAGGAAGCGCCGACGACGGGAAGTCCATAGGCATCCCTGCACCGCTGAAGTCCCTCGACGCCGGAGGGATTTCTTAAAACCGAGTCCATCACCTCGACCCCGTCAATACCCGCGTAGCGGAAATCACTGAATACCTGATCGAGAACCGGCGTAGCGTCCCAATCGGGAGGAAACTGACTGGCATAGGGCCAAATATGCGCAAACACACGGGTAGTGGAAGCGACTTTTTCAGTTGGGGCGCACGCCAGGGACTGGGGAAGCAGCAAACCCACCCCGAGTACTTTCAGCGCATGCCTACGGGATATGCCTTCGCCTGTCTTCATCTCGTGTCCGGTAAGGCAAATGCCACATAGTAATCCCCCGATTTGGTTCCAAGCTTGCCCCCGCCGCAGGCAATTACCAGAAACTGCTTGCCGTCCACTTCGTAAGTGGCAGGTGTGGCGAAACCGGCCGCTGGAAGCTGGGCTTCCCATAGCTTCTCGCCGGTGGACTTATCGAAAGCCCGTATTTTTTCGTCCTTGGTCGCGGCGATAAACAGAAGCCCTCCGGCAGTGACCACCGGTCCTCCGTAGTTCTCCGTCCCGGTGATCTCGGCTCCCAATGCCTTCATTTCCTCATCCTCGCCCAGCACCTGTTTCCACACATGCTCGCCGGTGTTGAGGTCGATTGCCGTGAGCGTGCCCCAAGGCGGCGCAATAGACGGCAGTCCTTCCTTGGACCTGAACTTGTTATAGCCCGAAATATTATAGGGCAATTTCCTGAAGCGCTCGATGTCGGACACGGACTTGCTGAAGATCCTCTCCCGACCCGATTTGCTGTCCAAGACGTAGGAAGCAATCGCCTCTTTCTCTAGGTCATCCAGGTATTGAAATGCCGGCATCATTCGCCTCCCCGAGCTGATCAAATCCAACACCGCCTTTTCGTCGAGTTTGGAACCAATATTCAGGAGGGAAGGATTCGTCTCTGTGCCTGTCCGGTCAGCGCTATGGCAGGTCATGCAGTGCTGCTGGTAGAGCCGTAGGCCCGCATCCAAAAAGAGTTCTTCGCCCTCTTGATCCGGCTCGGCATCAAACATCTCCATGATCCAAGGGACTTCGTTGGCATTGACATACAGGTAGTTGGTCGCAGGATCCACCGCCGGCCCTCCCCATTCTGCACCTCCGTCGAATCCCGGGAAAATGATAGTCCCCTGGCGGGACTGGGGCAAAAACATCTTACCGGTCCGATATCTCTCCAGTCGTGACTTCACCTCTTGATAAGATTCCTCGGGCAAGTAGGGGTTGATGTCCGCTATCGTGAAAGACTGGCGGACAAAAGGAGCAGGTAGCCGAGGTACAGGCTGGGTAGGCCAGAGTTTTTCTCCTTCCAAATCCGTATCGGTGTCCACGGGCATTTCATCAATCGGAAAGACAGGAGTGCCTGTTTCCCGTTCAAATACATATACAAACCCCGTTTTGGTCGTCTGGGCCACGGCGTCGACCTTTTTGCCGACTTTGTCCACCGTAAGCAACACCGGATAGGAAGAAGGATCGTAGTCCCAGGTGTCGTGATGGACATACTGAAAATACCAAAGCAGCTTGCCGGTCTCGATTTCCAATGCCAGTAGGGAGTTGGTGTACAGGTTGGATCCCTTGCGCTTGCCTCCATAGAAGTCCATCGCCGCAGATCCGGTGGGTGCAAAGGCAATCCCGCGCTCGTGATCGATGGTCATCCCCATCCAGTTGTTTCCCCCTCCGGTCATGGACAGCACCTCTTGGTCTTCCCAGGTTTCGGAGCCAGGCTCACCCGGCTCGGGGATGGTATGAAAAATCCATTTCTGCTCACCCGTACGCACGTCATAAGCGCGGATATGTCCCGGGGCTGCATCCATCGATTCGGACACGCGCGTGCCCGTGAGCAAGTAATCCTTGTACACAGAGGGTGCGGAAGTAGCCGTAATGAACAAATCGCCTACCTCCCTGCCCAGACCCAAATGCAGGTCAATACGGCCATTGTCGCCAAAGTCCCGCACCGGTTTTCCTGTCTTGGCATCGACGGCATTCATGAAATGTCCCGTGGCGTAGAAAATCCTTTCGTCCCCTTTTCCGTCTGTCCAGTAAGCTACGCCCCGGTTGTTGTTCAGGTTAAAATGGCCGAATTTATCGCCTTCGATCTCCTGGAAAGGCATAAAACTCCATTTCTCCTTTCCTGTCCTTGCATCCAGGGCGATCAATTTCAACTGGGGGGAAGTACCGTACAGGGTTCCGTTGACAATGATGGGATTGCACTGGATCTGCGAGCTGGCCTCTGGATCCGCGTCACCGGTCTGAAACACCCAGGCAACCTCCAGTTGATGCACGTTGCCCCGGTTGATCTGGTCAAGGGACGAATATTTGTTTCCGGCCCCATTGCCCCCGACTTTGCTCCAGCCGGTAAAATCAGGATCAGGGGAGCCTGAACAGCCAAGCAGAAAAACGACCCCTAAGACGGAAAGCGTCCGGGCCAAAGAAGCATAAGTGAACTCCATGGAATAAGTGAGATTAATCGAATGTTCAATTAGGTGCCGGGAAATATAGTCACCCGGCACCGATAAGGTACAATCAATACCCCGGATTCTGTACCAGGGCTGGATTGGCGGTCAATATGTTCATGGGAATAGGAAAGATCGTGCGATAAGGCTCGCTCTGGGGCTTTTCCCAGCGGGCTTCGGTGTATTTCCCAAACCGGATCAAATCTTCCCTCCGTTTTCCCTCGTAGGCAAACTCGCGGCCCCGCTCGTTGAGAAACTCTTCCAGGGTAAGGCTGCCCGCAGTGTACAGGGCGTCGGGGTCTCCAGGAGCGAAACTCCTTTGGCGGACCGTATTGACCAACTCCAGGGCCTCGGGTGAAGCGACCCCGCCATTGAGACGCATCAGCGCCTCAGCCCTGATGAACATCATCTCCGCGAGACGGAACACCACATAGTCGTTGTTTATGCTCCAGATCATACCGTTCTGTATTTCGTATTTCCTGTTTCTCACGCCGTCCCCGTATCCCCCGCTTGGGTTCATCAGCATTTCGATCTCGGGATGGATGACCAGCTGCTCGCCGTCTTGGTCCCACCAGCCCATCACAGGTTCTGTCTGCGCCTCGTCGTACCATTGAGGACCGTAGATCCATTGATTGATCCTGAGGTCATTTTCGGAATAGAGCTCGAAAAAAGCTTCCTGTGTGACGATTTTTCCCCAAGGATAGTCAGGGAAGTCATAGACATCCTTCATTGCGCCGGGGAGATTCTGTGCAGACATGTTGAAGCCCGGAGCGAAGTTGAAGTCATAGGGTACCACAAAGATGTTTTCGGCGGAAAATTGATTGTAGACTTTGAACGGATCATTCCAGGCCGGGTCAAGGCTGAACTTGCCTGACTGGATCACCCGCTGGGCCGCATCGGCCGCGTCCTGCCAACGCGCGACACCGGTATATACTTCGGCATTCAGATACAGACGTGCCAGCAGCGCATTGGCGGCCGACTCGGTGAAATGTCCGTACCAGTTGCCCTCGCCTTTTTCGGACAACAGATCCCGGTTTTCCAGAATTTCCCGCTCGATCCAGGCGAAGACTTCCGCCCGCGGCCAATTGGTAGGCACGGCGGTACTCATGCCGTCAGCGACGGGGATATTGCCATATGCATCCATGGCATAGTAGTGATACAGGGCACGAAGAAGTTTGATCTCGGCGGTCATCTGCTCCTTGCTGATCGGTAGATTGAACTTGCTGAAATCCAGTCCTTCCAACACGCCAAGAAACTGGTTGCAATACCCGATGCCCTGAAAGTAATTGTACCAGTTCCACTCCAGCCAATCCAGACTGGAGGTCCAGGTATGCTGATGAAACTGGATCCAACGGCCGTTTTCGAAGCCCTGGTTGTTCTTGACGGTGGCCACGGCCTCATCAGTCCCGAAAGTCACCAAAGACCAGTGCATATCATAGTGGATAAATTGGAGGAAACTGTAGGGCATGGAATATGCCGCCATGACCTGGTCATCGGTTTGGTAATAGTTGGCCGTGGTCGTTGAGCTATAGACGTTTTCGTCGAGATCGCTACAGGAAGTGGACAACAAGAGCGATCCGGCCATTACAAGACCGAGCGCTATTCGATATAGGGAGTGAAGTTGCTTTTTCATTGGATCAAAGGTTAAAATTGGGCTGATAGTCCGAGCGTAAAGGTTCGTGTGCGTGGGTAGTAGCGATCGTTGAACTCAACACCCGCTCCATTGAAGGGATTGATCGCCAGCTCCGGATCCATCCCCGAAAAATCACTCATAACTGCCAGATTCATGGCGGTCATGTATAGCCTCAGATTGGCGAAAGGGAAGGTGTAACCCACGGTGACATTGTCAAGCTTCACATAATTCCCGCTTTCCAAATAATAGTCGGAAAACAATGCTTGATCCCGGATAGGACTGTCCAATGCGGACACCAGAAGGTTTGTCGAGGTGAAAGTGTTGATGTTGTCGTGAAAAATCCTTTTGGCGTTTAGGGCTCTGAACCCCAGGCCTCCTCTTATCAACACACTGGCATCGACTCTTCCGAACCTCATCGAATTGGTCAATCCAAAATTGAATTCAGGTATGCTGTTGCCCAAGTAGTGGTAGTCGTCATCCCCTATCTGGTCTTTGGTGACCGCCACATTGTCCTTGTCATAAAACAGCCATTGACCGCTTTCATCAAATCCCGCGAACTTTCTGCCATAGAATACAGCGACGGGCTGTCCCGGTGCAAGCCGCTGCACGTCTCCTCCGTAACCCAAGCCTATCCCTGTGATATTCTGTGCGGATCCATGAAACTGGTCGCTCGATACAGAGACGATTTCATTGATGTTCCTGGCTCCTACCAGGGTGATGTTCCAGTTGGCATTGGGCTTGCGCAGCACTGCCGCGTCGAGCAGGAGCTCTACCCCGGTATTTTTCATCTCGCCCGCGTTGGCAAAAATCTGGGGATAAATATTTGGAGGCATTTGGGCGGTGAAGTTGCCGATCAGGTCATTGATGCTCCTGCTGTAGTAATCGAGTGATCCGGACAGCCAGCCCGAGCTAAACAGGGCAAAATCAAGCCCGGTATTGATTTCCGTTTTGGTTTCCCAGCGCAGTGCGGGATTGGGATTGATATTCGGTCCATAGGATAGGATCCAGGAAGGATTCTCCGGTGTTCCGTAGTACGCATTTTGGGTTCCCCAGGGAAATGGTCCCACCGTAGCCAGGGACTGATAGGGGCTAAGCGCATTTTGGTTTCCGGTCACTCCGTACCCGGCCCTGATTTTGAGGTTGCGCAGCCAATCCACCTGCTCAAGAAAGCTTTCCTTTGAAATCATCCATCCCCCGGAGAATCCGTAAAACGTCCCCCACTTATTTGACGCCCCGAGCACAGATGCTCCTTCACGGCGGATGGTTGCATTTAGCAGATATTTCTCCTTGTGGTCATAGATAACCCGGCCGAAATACGCAAGAATAGTACGCTCATCGGCGTAGCTGTCCACAAAAACACCTCCGCGTACAAATCCGGGAGTCAGGTTGTTCAAAGCCGCCCCTGCGCCAAGATTGTGGTATTTGAAGGCATTGGTATTGAAATTGTTGTTTCCTGCACCAAATCCTTCGGAGAAGATGTTCTGATAGGAGTATCCCACAAGGAAATTGAAACTGTGGTCACCCCGCTCCAGACTATAGTCAACCAGCCCTTCAAAGATATTGTTTGTAGTAACTGACTCTCTTCGGGAGGCTTGGCCGTTCAGACCGCTTTGGCGCATGTACAGCAGGTTGTTGTCCGTATAGGAACCCGATAGCACGTCTTGTACGGTAAAGGAATAACTGGCTATGAATGCCAGATTGGGAAGTAGGTTGTAGGTCGCGTTTATCGATCCCAACATCCGTTTCTCCTTGCTGTCATTCGTGTTGTAGACCGTATTGGCTACGGGATTCCATTGGCTGCCTTGGCCGATTTGCGGAGCTTCGAAAAACTCCCCGTTTTCGTCCCTCACCGGAAAAGTCGGGTTCATGTTCAAAGCCTGCCCGAAGCCGTAGTACTCCGCAAAGCTCTTGGTATCAAAGGAATTGGTCAATCCTGCCGACAGATTGAGCTTGTCGTTTAATGCCTTTGTGTTCAGTCGGAACGACCCGTTGATAAACCGCCTGGAGGAAGCCAGATCCATTCCCTCAAAGTTTTGATAGTTTACAGAGGCAAAGTAGTTGGTTGAGTTGTTGCCTCCGCTCACCGATACATTGTGGCCGTGACTGAGTGGGAAGTCGCGCAGCAATTCATTGAACCAGTCGGTGTCGCTTCCCTGGTCGTTGGCCTCTAGCCCGTTTTCAAGGGCAAATTGCTTGTATTGCTCCGCATCGAGCATCTGGTAGCGCTTGGCAATCCGCTCGGTGGAGGCATAGCCGGTATAGCTCACTTTGGTCGGGCCGGCCTTGCCGCTTTTGGTAGTGACCAGAATCACCCCGCCCGTCGCCCGTGAACCGTATATCGCCGCCGCCGAGCCGTCTTTCAAGACATCGATCGATTCGATGTCTTGGGGAGCGATGGTCCGAAGGTCTCCCCCCGGGACGCCATCGATGACGATGAGGGGCTGGGCATTTCCCTCCCGTGATACCGCTCCTCTCAGCGAGAAGTCAGCGCTTGCATTTGGATCGGCTCCGTTGGGTCTCGTCACTGCCAAGCCCGCTACTTTTCCCGTGATCAACGTGAGCGGATCCGCAATCATCCCAGGATTGAAGTCCTCAGCCTTGATACTGGCGATAGACCCGGTAATGGTCTCTTTTTTCTGGGTGCCATATCCGATCACGACGACTTCACTAAGTTGGCTTTCGTTCTCGGCCAGAACCACGTCAATTGAAGCTCGGTTGCCGACCGGAATTTCCTGGGGTTCAAAACCGATAAAGGAAAACACGAGCACGCTTTCCGGCCCCGGTACGTCTATCCGATAGGTACCGTCGATATCAGTGGCGGTTCCATTTGTGGTTCCTTTCACCAATACGGTGACTCCGGGAAGCGGCTCCCCGTCACTTTTTGAAGTGACTGTCCCACGGATTGATATTCTTGGCTCCGACGCTGGATCGGTCGGCATCATGGCCGGGACGGAAGTTGACCAGCCGAAAATCAGGCTCAAGAGCAAGCAGATCTGGATCCAGCTCATGCCCTTTGGCCGATGAGGTAAAGGTTTTTCGTTCATATAGGAAGGGTTTAATGTTGATTTTCTTATGCGGCCTTATCAAGGGTTGATCTCAGGAAGCGTCGTGTGCAGTACTGGCAGAAGGCTGAGGATTCTGGATTTGTTTGTACGACATCCCATCGCTATGGAAATCATCTGATCGGCTCTTGAATATTAGGATTTTGTCAGAGATCAATAAAACCAAAATAATATCATTTCAGTCAATCCTATAAGAAGGGAAAAGCTGCGAATCGGAGCCGTCACTGCGGGTGAGGAACGAGCAGCCTGTCCGCCATGGCGGAAAGCAGTCTCTTACTCTACTATAGCTCCACCGATGAGATTGCTTCGGAGCACCAGGTTTCCCGACTCAGTTTTAACTTCATTGAAAAGCCCCTACCAACGACGGATTTTCTGATTCCCGAAATTCAAATGACCAATCCATTCAATAATTATCGTCCATGCCTACGGCATTTTGGGAACCTGTCAGCTTCTAAATTCCAGCCATTAAAATGGCTGGCTAAAAAATCATTCATGCCTGCCTACCGGCAAAGGCAGGCCTACGGCATTTCATCCAGACATATTACCCAGTCTAACCGTCATTCCTCTTTTGTAAATCCCAATTTTTTCGGACTCGCAATGACGTGCTGCCGTCACCCCCATTAGAATCCTCATTCCTAAGTCAGGTCATTACAATAAATTCACAGTGATTTAGCTAATCCTATCGATGATTCAATCGACTTTTAGCCATACGATTTCAAATGAATCGAGGACTATTGTTTCTTTTTCCGACAAAAGTGGCCCGACAAGTGGTTTGGAGCTGAGGAGCTGACGGTAGCCAGCCCCTTGATTATCGGGGAGTTGCAGCGATGCGTCAGCCAGGACCAAGGCTATCGGCTTGTCGTCCATATTGAGGATTACCAGAATGCGCTCCTCATCCGACTCCCTCAAAAAAGCCAGCACAGCCGATTGATTTGCGAATTCTACCGGTCTGATACTTCCCCTGGAAAGTGACGGGTGTTGTGATCGCAGGCGAATCAGACGGGTATAGAAATCAATTCCCCCCACGGTATCCTGCTGGGAGATACTTTGCAAATGGTCAAACACCGGTCTGGGAGAATAAGGATGTGCTAAGGCGCCGATTTCTTGGCCCTGGTAAAGCATCGGTATCCCCGGCAAAGCAAAGGAAAGTGCGGAGGCCGCCCGGCTTTTTTCCTGTCCATGATGTGCGGGAAACCGTGGGAGGTCATTGTTTTCGGTAAAACGCAACAGCCGGGCCGATTGCCCCAAGTCCGAGAAGATCGCCTCGGTCATCCCCGACACACGGGCGGCAGGATCGGGTCTGCCAAACAGCGTTTTGGCCGCTCTGGGATCATACTCGTACTCCCAGCTCCATTGCGACACCCAGACCGTGTCGTTGGTCCAGTCGTATCCCGCGTCAAAACCAAGGTCGTAGAGGTCTTTTTTCCTTCCCTTGTCCTCGGCCAACAGCAGGATATCCGGACGGAGACTCTTCAATTCCCTTCGAAGGCGCGGCCCGAATTCAGGCTTCCTGGCCAAAACTCCCCAGATGGCGTCAAAACGAAATCCATCCAGGTCATACTCAAGCAGCCAATACTTGCACACTTCGAGCATCCAGCGCTGGACTTCTTCCTGGTCATAGTTGAGATTGACCAGATCCTTCCAGAAATAGCTGATAAACCCCAGACTGTCCTGCTGGTAATGCGAGGAATACACCGCTGCGTCCCGACTGGTCTGGTAGAAATCAGCGTAGTGGGAATAGGGCCCATGGGCCACACGATCTATCGCATAGGGGTGCTGGATGCTGGTATGGTTCAACACCAAATCAAACAGTACCCGGAATCCAAGGTCTTTTGCCCCCGCGATCAGCTCCTTCAACTCGAACTCGCTTCCGTAGTCTGTGTTGGCCTGAAAATAACCCGTGACGTCGTAGCCCTGGCCCCGGCGGTTGGACTGGTAGACCGGCTGGAAATACAGGGTATTGATCCCCATTTCCCTCAGCTCGGGCAATTTGCGGAAAATCCCGGTATACCCGCCTTCGTTGGAGAAATTGTAGGGGCTAAGCTGATAGACCACTGCTTCTTCCATCCAAGGATGCGCTGACTGGGCTGCATCAAAGACCTGGATTTTCCCCTGGCTTTTGCGCAGCAGCAGTTCAAATTGGGTGATGCCTTTTCGGGACTGGTTTCGCAGAAAAAAACGATAGTCCCCGTCCAGTCCCGGGGTCCGTATGCGAAAAGAACCTCCACTGTCCACTTCGACAGGAACCGACTCCGGATTCTCCGCCGAGGGTTCCCAAGCCAGCTGAAGCGGCTCCTGATAGGGATTTTCCAGGACTAAGGCGGTCAATTCCAGGTACTGCCCCTGCGCTTTGATTCCTGGCTGAAGCATCGGAACAGGTCGATATCCCAGCGTCAGCCGCAAGGTATCCGAGCCGCCCTTTTTCCCTACATCTCGCGTAGCGGCCACGATTTGGGTCAGGTCGGTGCTTAGGGTCAGCGGGAAGGAAAACCGGTTTTCCGAGACCTGCACAGAGGATTTCTCCCCATTTACGTAGATATCCACTTGGCGTTGGCTGCCATAGTATAGCCCTTCTATCCGCTGGTCCACAGCCCATACTTCGGCATTCGTATGGAGAAAAAAAACCGAATCCGGGGAAACGGATCCAGCCCATATCCACATGAGAATCAATAACTTCATAAGGCTGGGAGCTCGTCAATCAAAGAAAACAACGGTAATCCAATCGGAAATAGACTCAAAACCGTAGTTTTCCGCTGCCTTTTCCCACCATTCGAATAAAGGCCTCGGCATACCGGACTCCAAGCTCCCTGCCCCGGAAATCCTCCATGGAAGGCTGGCCGCAGTCCACCATCATCGGCGTATAGTCTCCCGCTTCATCGATCAGTCCCTGGCTGGAATGGGCGGCGAGCGATTTTTTCTTCAGCTCAAGCGTACCGGTGATATCCACGTAGTCCGTAGGATGGAAAAGAAAGGACTGGTATCCCATGCACACTTCATAAAAGTACAAGGTGAAGGGCCGGGGGGATTCCTGCCAGGCCTGCATCGTCAGCAGGCTGCAGATTTGGTGGTCTTTATGGGAATCGATCGGCCAATGGGTGAGGACCACGTCTGGCTCCTCGTCCCAAAGCAACTGTTGAAACCTGTTCATTTCCTGGTTGGAAACGATACTGTTTCCGTCTACCTGATTGACAAACAACGCCCTGGCCCCAAGAATCTCACAGGCGCGCAGGCATTCGGCAGTACGGATATCTCCCGCATCTTGGTGGTCCTTGTCCTCGATCCCTTCCTGCCCGTTGGTCAGATACATGATGACCACCTCGTGTCCCGCTGCCACCAGCACCGGAATGGTGCCACCAGCCCCACACTCCGGATCATCGGGATGGCCACCCGTGACCACAATCTTCTTTTTGGGTTCTCGCATACTTGGCCCGGCCGATGCAAGGGATGCCAATGAAATAAAACCGGCTGCTCCGGCCGTGGTCTTCTTGATAAATGATCGTCTGGAACTCATACTATGGGTAGGTAATGTTTGATGTAACAAGGTTGATTAAATAAAAACGACGGGGATTTCAGCGTGCGACCACAAGTAGGGACAGCCCGAGCGCAAAGCACAGCAGCATGGCCCAAAGAACAGGCGTCGTGCCTTTAGGCGCGTTTCGGAATTCTTTCCATATAAATATCCCCCAAATGGCGGCGACCAAGGTGGCTCCCTGGCCGAGTCCATAAGAAATCGCGGGACCCGCTTTGTCGGAGGCGAGGATGCTAAGGGACATTCCCAGACACCAGATGCTCCCGCCCAGCAATCCCGGGAAATGATCGGACAAGCCACCGCGGAAAAACTGGGCATAGCTGACTGCAGCACCTTCAAAAGGATACCTCATCAGCAAGGTGTTGAACAGGAAATTGCTCCCAAAAACACCCAATGCGAACACAAAAACGGCCGAATAGGGACTTAGCTTGCCCGCTTCAGGCAGCGTAAAATCGGTAAACATGGATGCCGCCACATACCGGTAAAAAAAGCCCATCAACACGCCTGCCACCACGGCCAGCAAGAGGCCTTTGGCAGAGACGTTCAGGCCTCCCTTCAGGCGCCGATAAGCGTAGGCGTTCAGGACTATCGCCACGATCACCAGCCCAACCCCGGCAAACAACAACCACTCGTTTCCCACCGGCTGATACAGGTAATTGACCCCCACACCGATGACCAAGGCAAGACCGATCCCCACGGGAAAAGCCACCGCCATGCCCGCGATGGCAATGGACGCCCCGAGGAGAATATTGGCAGCGTTGAACACTACCCCGCCAAGCAGGGCGGAATACAGCATCTGGGTGTCCGCTTGCCGCAGGTTGTCCACAAAAGAAATCCCGTCCGATCCGATGCTTCCCAGCGTAAATGCCATCAAGGTCGCCCAAAACACGATTCCCAGGACATAATCCCAGTAAAACAGCTCAAATTTCCAGTTTGCGGCGGCAAACTTCTGCGTATTCGCCCAAGATCCCCAACAAATCATGGTGACCAGGCAAAACACAACGGCTAAAACATACGAATCTACTACGAACATCTCTTTATGGGGGATAGTTAAGGGTGTCTGAGCGAAGAAACAAGGGCGATTTCATCTACCTCTTTGCGGTAGGGCAAGGACGACTGGGCACCCATACGGGTGACGGAAATCGAGGCGGCCTTCACCGCAAATTCCACCGCATCTTTCAGGGGCATGCCCTCCGAGATCCCGACGGTCAAGGCCCCGTTGAAGCAATCCCCCGCCGCAGTGGTATCCATGGCCGTCACAAAGGGGGCCGGGACAAGCACAGATTCCGACGAATTGTACAGATAGGCTCCCTTGTCCCCCAAGGTAATCACCACGTTTTGGACTCCCAAGTCGTACAGCTGTTTGGCGGCGAGCTCAGCGGTCTGGCCATCCGTCACTTTGATCCCGGTGAGCATCTCGGCCTCAAACTCATTCGGCGTGATGGCGAAGAGACCTTTAAAGAGTTTCTCGTCGAGCAGTTGCACAGGGGCGGGATTCAGGATCACCCGGATACCCCTGGCCGTGCAAAACGCAATGGTAAACTCGACCACCTGCAAGGAAATCTCCAGCTGCATCAGCACCAGCACATCCGTGTCCAGCTGACTGAGGGCCTGCTCCACGATACGGGGATCCATCTTCTTGTTTGCCCCAGGAGCCACGATAATGCTGTTTTGCCCCTTCTGGTCCACTCCGATAAGCGCCACCCCCGACGCCAGCTCCGGGTCAGAGCTGATAAACTGGGTATGGATCCGCTCCGCCTTAAACTGCTGTACCGCCTGCTTGCCAAAAAGGTCGTTGCCCACCTTGGCTATAAAGGTGACCTCGCTCCCCAGGCGCGCGGCCGATACGGCCTGATTGGCGCCTTTCCCCCCTGGGTTCATCAAAAATTTTCCTCCCAGGACAGTTTCGCCCGGGCTCGGGAGCTTTTCGGCTTTTACCACCATGTCCGTATTGGAACTGCCGATCACATAAATAGGTGTACTCATATATGGTTCAATGAATTGTATCAAACTCCTGTGGCCAACCAGTGTCGTATCAATGCTTGAATGACGGGTAAGCAGGCTTGACACGACACTAGTCCTTACCCTGTCAAGAAACTACCACAGTATAGCGATTTTCCCAACGTGGTCGGCACTGATCTTACCCCACCTCCAAAATAGCCCGTCCATCAGAAACTTTTTCCCGACAAGCCGAAGATCTGGAGCTGAATATCATTCTTTTCCCGAAAAATACTTTTCCAAAAAAAGTCAACCCAGCTATTCCTAACAGTCCCTCTTTTCGAGCTTTCCGACGCGATAGCCACTTGGGAAAAATCCCCGTTCATGGAACAATATCGGTTTTACTTTCATCCATTGCCTATATTCCAGCATGGATTCGTTTTCTGTTCCACAAAACCGGAGATGAAAATCACCCCTATTTATACAATCCTATGCATTCGATCTCTTCCCTTCATTCGCTGGTCCAATCCCTCAC
This sequence comes from uncultured Limnohabitans sp., assembly GCA_964530015.1. Lineage (GTDB taxonomy): Bacteria > Bacteroidota > Bacteroidia > Cytophagales > Cyclobacteriaceae > Algoriphagus. The sequence continues at coordinate 43,167 of CAZGYC010000014.1, forward strand.
TAAGACCGAGAAGCGGTATTTCAGATTGAACTCCGACCTGCAAAAGGGCGAAAAAAAGTACCTCGCCCTATTTGATTTGCTGGAAAAGCACCTGGTCCTCGATAAAACCGCCCTGGAGGAGCTGACGGCGGCTTTTCCTGACACCAGTATCGAGCCCGCGCGCAAGCACCTACACCAGGCAGTCATGAAGTCCCTCCGGCAGTTTGACGGCAGCAAGGACATCGAGGCAAAACTGGGCAACATGCTCCATGAAAGCCGTATCCTCCATAGAAAAGGACTGCATCAAATGAGTCTGGATGTGTTGGGAAAAGTCAAAAAAGAGGCCGAAACCTTCGAAAAAAACATGTATTTCCTCCTGGCCGCAAGGCAGGAAATGAGATTTCTGGCCGAAAAACAGTTTTTTGGAATGGACGAGCAAGAACTGGTCGAGCGCCAAAGCCGCATCCGGGAACTGATCGATCTGGAGTCCTGGGTCAACAGGCACCATGCGCTCTATGAGATCCTGCTGTTCAGGTACCTGCGCTCCGGGTTGGTCAGAAGCGATGCCCAGATCGCCCAGCTCAATGACCTCCTACTTGAAGAATACCAACTGCTGAACAGGCAGACAAGCAACTCCTTCGAGTCCAGTATGCTCCATCTCCATTTTCAGTCGGTGTACTTTCGGATGACCGGAAATACCGAGGCGAGCCTGGATGGCTACTACGAGATGGACGAGCTCTTGCAGCGTCACATCACGCTGTGGAGAAATACGCCCGAAACCTACATCCAAATCCTGGAGGGAACCCTGGTGGGCCTGCTCAATGACAGAAAGTACGAGCAAATCTCCTATTTCCTGGACAGGCTGAGAGCAGTCGAGGCCATGGACAGTGTCACCAAACTGTCCATTCCCTACCTCATTGCCAACATCGAGCTCCAGTCCTTGATCAGCCGGGGACGATTTGACGAAGCGATTGACCAATGGCAGCGACTCCGCCCGGATTTCGAGTCCTGCGCATCCAACCTCCCCGCCCAGGTCAACTCCCGCTTGGTGTTTACGGTCTGCAAGCTTTACTTTCTGACCGCCAACTATAACGCCGCCTTACAACTGGTCAACCAGACGCTGAACAAGCCTGCGGGTCTAATGGATGGCTATACCCGGACCAATTTCCTGCTGTTCAACTTACAGATCAACTCGATGCTGAACAATATGGATTATGTCCACTATGCACTGCGTTCGGTAGAACGCAAGCTCAAAAGCACCAGGAAGCTTTACAATTCGGAACAGCTTGTCATTCTGATACTCAAAAAATGGATGAATTTCAAGCCCACGCGCCAATACATCAAGAAAATAAAGAACCTGGAGCAAAAGCCTTACGAAAAGCAAATCATCGAAGACTTGACTATCCGGGAATGGGTCAACCGACTGAATCAGGCCCGGTCGTGATAGCCACATTCCCCCGCCCGACATCGTTCCGTTTCGCTCCATTCAACGGGACAGGCTCCATGCGTTTCTTGCACGATCAGCGGCCCGGTGCTAAAGATGCAGACGATACGTCTGCATCGGAAACAGTGATGCTAATTTGATGGTATGGTTTTGTCGAAATTGGCCTTGATATTGTGTGCCTTCGTGTTTTGCCGGGTTTTTTGCATATGTATTATCCACTGATATATAAGACCAAACAAAGCATTAATTGGACTTCAGATTCCAAATTTGTGGAGTGTTTTATCGGTTGATCAGATAATTTCTTTACTCTCAACGGCTAAATTAAATTACCTGTAAACAAGCGGATAATTATATGGTACTAGCCCTAAGTTAGTGGAGTATATATTATGGATTCTAAAACACAAATCAATCAACGATAAAATGGTCATTTTTCTTTGAAAATCAACACATTATGAGGTCTATTCAAAAAATGAATTTCACAGGTCTGCCAGTTCTACATTAAATTCATGGTAGACAAATTATATTTCAGTAAGTTATTTAAAATTTCGGGTTAAGTTCTGGAAAAACAAATACTTGAAAAGTCAATAAATCCCTTCAACCCTTCAGGTACTTATTCGGGATATTCGGCGATTTGTAGTCAATTCCAAACCGGTGCTTCAGCAGCTTGGAGACAACTTCGGCGATGACCGCTTCTTTTCGGTGCATTTGGGGCAGTAGGCCCATCATCGCATAGCTGATCGGATTGACCGCCGGAATGAGAGTCTCCCAGGGATACCCTTTTCCCCAGATCAATCCCCGAACCGCGTGATCCAGATCGGCTCCGTTTTCCAGGCAGAAATCCAGCATTTCTTTGGACTGGTGGGTATTCTGATTGACGGTGTGAAAGATCGGAGTCTGGGCTCCGAAGCCAAATCCATCGACTCCGGCTTTTGAATTGATGTCCAGTCCCGAACCAACCAAAACTTCCGCGCAGGCGAGATGGTTAAACTCGGCACAGAGGTGCAGCAGGGAAACTTCAAAAAATGGAGTGTACGCACAGGGAAGGGTATATTTTTTATGTACTCTTTCGGGGTTTTCCTGCAAGGCGTTCTTTAGAAGATCAACGTCATCCAATAGAACCGATTCCAGGATAGAATCATTCAAGCCATGTCCATTTTCCAAGAATACCCTGGCGCAATCTCTAAACCTCGGACTCCGCGTGTACTCTCCGATCAAAACCCAAATCAGCGGTTTTCCGGCGGGGTATCGTTCGGCCTTTCCGGACTCTAAAATAGCCCTGATCCCAGCGATATCGTGGAGTTCAGTGGCTATATTCAGATCCATGGTGTCCATTCCTAATTCATCGTTTTGATGAGTGCTGCGGCGTCGGCGATGCAAGTGACGGTATAAAACTGTTCGTGCTCCACTTCATGCTCGATCTGCTCGTGCACCCAAGTGACGTGAAAGGGAATGTGGATTGCATGTCCACCCAGTTCCAAAACGGGCAGAATATCCGATTTGAGGCTGTTGCCCATCATCAGAAATTCAGCGGGTTGCACATCCAGATGACGGATGATTTTCTCAAAATCCGAAACCCTTTTTTCGCTCATGATCTCGATGTGGTGAAAATACTTTTCAAGCCCGGATTTCCTGAGCTTCCGCTCCTGGTCCAGCAGGTCTCCTTTGGTGGCCAAGACCATCCGATAGTCCCCGTTCAGTGCCTTCAAAACCTCCTCAACGCCGGGCAGAAGTTCCACGGGTTTTTCCAGCATTTCCCTTCCGATGCGGATTACTTTTTCCGTCAAAGCGATAGGCATTTTATGGTCGGAAATCCGCATCGCCGTCTCAATCATCGACAGCATAAAGCCCTTGATTCCATAGCCATAAAGTCCAAGGTTTTCGATCTCGGTTCGATACAGTTCCTTCATGATCGCGTGCTGCGGCATAAAATCCTCCAGAAGGCTGGCAAATTTTTCTTCCGCTTCGCGAAAAAAGGGTTCGTTCACCCAGAGGGTGTCGTCGGCATCGAAGGCAATTACTTTGAGGGACATGTATAGTTGGTTTTTAGCGTTTCTAGGCTGTTTTTATAACCAATTAATTTGTGTCAGTCCGAGCGGAGTCGAGGACCCTTCGACTCCGCTCAGGGTGACATTGTCTACTTCACTGTCTCGGCCATCCAAGCCAGCAGTACCGCTCTCCAGGTCTCCACAGCGCCTTTTCCCAATCCAAAGGCAAAACCGTGTCCGCCAGTCGGGTAGATGTGGAGAGAGGCTTTGACTCCTTGGGCATGCAGCGCTTTGTAGTAAAGCAGGGAATTCTCTATCGGAACCCCCGTGTCGTCCTGGGCATGTACGAGGAAAGTGGGCGGAGTCTCGGCATTGACATTCAGTTCGCCAGAAAACCGGTCGATCAATTCCTGGCTTAGGTTTTCTCCGATCAGGTTTTTTCGGGATCCGGAGTGGACCGCAGCATCGCGAAAGGAGATCACCGGATAGGCCAGAACAGAAAAGTCCGGACGGGCCGAAAGGGCATCAATTGCATCTTTGGGTCTTTCCACTTCATGCTTGTATTGGGTGCTCAGGGTGGACGCCAAATGTCCGCCAGCGGAGAAACCCATGACGCCGACCTTGGCCGGGTCGATGTTCCAGGCGGCGGCGTTTTGTCGGACGAGCCGGATGGCCCGCTGCGCATCCATGAGCGGAGCCTCCTTGGCATCAGTAAGTGATTTGGAGATGGGAAGGCGGTATTTGACCACGATTCCGGCGATTCCCTGGGAGTTCAGCCATTTGGCAAAATCGGTTCCTTCCCAGTCGTAGGCGAGAATCCCATAGCCCCCTCCGGGTAAAATCACCACCGCCTGCCCGTTGGCAATCTGCTTGGCGGGGAGATACACTTCAATGGTGGGGATCTGCACATTGGCGATCCGGATGATTCCCTCCTGTCGGACGTCTTCCTTCAAGTCCATGTCGGTCTGAAGGGGAGGGGTGCCTTCCCAGAGCGGAAGGGTTTGGACTTGGGCTTGGACAAATGCTGCCATCAGGAGGAAAAGGAGGGTTAAAATGGGGTTTTTCATGATTGACTTGGATGAAATTTGGAGTGAAAATTTTACGGATGAAATTTTATGTGTATCCGCATGAACGCATGTGCTATAAATTATTCTTTGATTCAATTGGGAAAAATCCCCCTTCCCCCCTTTTGGAAAGGGGGAGTTGCCAAATTTAAACCTCTAGCATTTGCTTCAAATAAAATACGTGCAGTTTCATGGATACACATTTTAAATTTCGAGTAGCCAGGATACTGCCAGTCCCGTGGCTATGGAAATCCCAAAGCTCAATAGCGTGCCGACCAGGATGTATTCTGTCAATTTCCGGTCCTTTGATTTTCTCAGGTCGCCAAACCTGAAAACTGATTTTGCGGCCAGCAAGAAGCCGATCGCCTCCCAATTTCCGGAGATGACAAAGACAAACACAAAGAGCCGCTCCAGCATTCCGATGTATTTTCCGGCGTTTTTGAGGGAAGCTTCTTCCGAGAGGTTTAAATCTTTGGACCAGCCTGTCAACAAAACCTGAATGACGATACCCGATACTTGCGTAATCAGGATCAAAGCGGTGGCAAAAATCCAAAACGCCGGGCCTTGAATCCACCCCAAATTACCCAAATCAGGCTGAAACCAGGTATAGCCCAGGACCAGAATACTGACCAGATGCGCTAGTTGGTCCGCGAAAAACGAGAATACCCGGTTTGATTTTTTTTGGAAATAAATTTTGAGAAGATCAATCACGCCATGGACGATCATTGCGCAAACAGCCAAGGTCCAATAGTCCATTCCCAGCAGGATCAAGACCAACAGGCCGTGGATCAGGAAATGGAGATAGATTTTGGGGGATTTCCCTTTCTTCTTTTCTTTTTCGGCAACCCATGATTTGGGTTGAAGCAAAAAATCCCCGATCAGATGGGCCAAAAACAGTTTAAAAAACAGGATCATGGAATCCATCGTTTTATTTTTTCGCGAAAAGTTTCCTCTATTTCAAGCAACTCGCTGGCATGGGTTCGATGCCATCTCCCGCTCACCGAATTTTGCTTGATTCCCAATTTTTCCCCGATTTCTTCCTGGGTAATCCCCGGTTGATTCCAGACGATGTCCATCAATTCGGCGGAGGATACCGACCAGTTGTCCATAAAGAGGCTCGCAAGCCTGAGGTAGAGGTTGATTTCCCGGTCAAAATCCCCCCAAGGACTACAGATGGCAAGGTTGGTTTTCTCTTTTTTGAGCTTGTCAAACTTTTCCCCGGCATACACAAAGGCGGGACCGTTGCTTTCCGAGATCTTCGCTCCGGAATAGGTTTTTTCGCCTATCCCTATGGACATCCTCACATCGACTGGACTGCTGTTCTTTCCCTGATCCAGGAGTTGGATTTTTTTGACCAGGATCTTGATCTGGATTGCCTTGTGCAGGGCGTCTTCCGGTTGGCTCACTTCCAACTGAAAAAAATCCCCCCAAACCAATTCCCAATCTTTCGGGGTTTGTCCCCATTTGGAAAAAATGGATTGAAGCGGAATCAACCAAGGCTCGGGGTTTCCAAGGGTTCTGGAATTGATGATATCTCCTTTGATGACAGCAATCATAGACTTGAATATCGTAGAAATAGATGATAAATCAAAATATCGTGTAATTATATGATATTTTGATTTATCGTTAAATCATACGATAATTTCAATGATCCTCGAAAAGAGAGGTTCCCAATAACCCTTTTACCCCTTAAACTCAAAAATCTTCTCGGCTATCGCCCATCGCCAGTTTGGCGGAGTGCCGGGCAGATTGGTTTGATATTGTCCCAAAAAAGCCTCCCATTCCTGCACTTTGGGATTGGAGCTGTCCAGTTTCGCCTTTTTCTCAAAGCTAAAGTTCTCATCTCCAACCAATATCATGCTCAGTCGGTTTCTCCAGCGGTAGATGCTCATCTCCAGGATTCCGGCCACCCGGATGCTTTCCAGAATGGCGGGAGAAACGGACTTGTGGCATTCCACATAGGCCTGAATGGCCTCAGGCTCGTCTTTGAGATCACAGATCAAAAGGAAGGTCTGCATTGTGATTTATGATTTATGAAGTACGATTTACGGCGTCTCTGAAAACCTTTGAGGTTTTTAAAACCTCGAAGGTTTAAACGGCATGAATAATGGACCGAATTGATTTACGGTTTTTGATTTACGATCTACGAAGTACGATTTACGAGGTTTCGAGTACTTTTAGGGTTTTTGATTCTAGCAACCTTGCCACTTTGCAACATTTCAACCTAATCTTTCAATTTTCCAATTAATATCGAACACCGAACACCGAATGTTGAATATCGAAGTCTTGGAGTTCCAAAATCTTTCAATTTTCCAATCTTTTCACCCTCACAGCAAACAAAAACACCATCAGGAAGCAAGCCATGGGAAGGAAAAAGGAGAAATTGACCTCCGGTACGCCCAAGACCAGGATGTCGGTATAGCCTGTTCCACCCCAGTCCAAAATCATTCCTTGAAGGGTTGGCATGATTGCCCCACCGACGATAGCCATCACGAGAAACGCGGCAGCAAACTTAGAGTCTTCCCCCAAGCCATCCAGGGCAATGCCATAAATCGTCGGAAACATCAAAGACATCGCAAAGCTGATCCCCACCAGGGAATACAGTCCGGTCATTCCTTCCAGAAAAATCGCTCCGAGTGTAAAGGCCATCGCCAAGACCGCAAATGCTGCCAACAGCTTGGCAGGAGGCATAATCCGAAGCAGAAAGGTGCAAATCCACCTCCCTACCAAGAATACTCCGAGCGATGCGTAGGCATAGTTGACCGCATCGTAGGTAGTGATGCCGATGGATTCGGCATATTGATAAATGTAGGTCCAGACCATGATCTGGGCACCCACATAGAACATCTGCGCCAAGGTTCCTTCCACGAAATTCCTGTTTTTCACCAGCCGTTTCATGGTGGGGCCAAAGTCGATTTTCCCGGTGGAATCCTTGCTTTCGGGCATCTTGATCATGGAGATCACCACAAAAATCGCGATGACTACCAGTCCGAGCATCACATAGGGATTGCGGATGACCATCAGGTCATTGGTGCGAATGACGGCTTTGGCCGCTTCATCCAGGCTGCTGAAGATGATGTTTCCGTTTTCGTCGGTATTGTTGGACTGCAGGGAATTGAGGATAAACGTTTTGGCTACAAAAAGCCCCGCCAAAGCTCCCATGGGATTAAACGCCTGCGCGAGATTCAGGCGCTGGGTAGCCGTGGCCTCCGGTCCCATGGACAGGATGTAGGGATTGGCCGTAGTCTCCAGAAAGGCCAGACCAAACGTCAAGACGTAAAGTGCCGTCAAGAAGAAGCCATAGCTTTCCCATGCGGCGGCCGGATAAAACAGACAAGCGCCAAAAGCGTACAGCCCCAATCCAAGCAGCACGCCTGTTTTGTAAGAATACTTTTTGATGAAGAAGGCCGCCGGCAAAGCCATCGTAAAGTAGCCCCCGTAAAAGGCCAGTTGGACCCAGGAGGCTTGGGTATTGTTCAGCTCCAAGACCCGCTTAAATGCCGCCACCATGGGGTTGGTGATGTCGTTTGCAAAGCCCCAAAGCGCGAAAAGGGAGGTGATCAGGATAAAGGGAACGACGAGGTTCTTTGGGACGAGTGCTGGTTTTTGGGTCATAGGGATCGGTCAAGATGGGTGTAGCCACCGTCCACGTAGAGGTGCTGTCCGGTGATGTGGGAGGCTTTTTCGGATAGGAGAAAGATCGCCATGGAAGCGATTTCCTCCGAAGTGGTCATCCGCTTGCCCAAGGGGATCCGGTTGTTGATTTCTGCCAGCTTTTCTTCCGGATTGGAAAATGACTGGATCCAGTTGGCATACATTGGAGTGTAAACTTCCGCTGGTAAAATGGCATTGACCCGAATTTGGTAGGGGAGAAGCTCCACGGCCCATTCCCGGGTGAGTGCCAGTTGGGCACCTTTGGCGGAGATGTATCCGGAGGTATTTCCCTGTCCCGTCACGGCAGTTTTGGAGGAAATGTTGACGATGGCACCGATGTGCTCTTTGAGCTGCGGCAGTGCATAGTGGGCCAGGTAGTAGTAGTGAAAGAGGTTTTTGGCGACCGAATTGGCGTATGCTTCGGGGGTTCCGTTTTCCAGACCCACGCCGTCATTGGCCCCGGCGTTGTTTACCACACCATCGATCCTGCCGAAGGTCTGGATGGCGAGGTCAACGGCTTCTTTTGCCTGCTCGGGGGAAAAAAGCCGGATGGGAATCTGCAAAGCCTTGCCTTGGGCAAGTTCGAGGATTTCATTTCCTTCTTTTTCCGAAGGGTCAATCATGACCGGGATGGCTCCCTCTTCGATCAGTCCGCGGGAGATTGCGCCTCCGATTCCCTTGGCTCCGCCGGAGACGAGGAAGACTTTGTTGCTTAGGTTTAGGTTCATTGTCAGTAGGCAGTCTCAGTATTCAGTCAGCAGGGAGCCGAGAGTACTTTTTGACCTTTTAGTTTATATTTTGTAAAACTCAGCGGCAGTTTCGCCCATGATTTTGGCTTTTTCGGAGGGAGAAAGTGCGTCGGTAAATTGCTCGATGACCTCCCAAAATTGCTCGTATTCTCCGGCAAGCAGACACACCGGCCAGTCGCTGCCGTACATCAGGCGGCCAGGGCCGAAGAGTTCCAGGGCGATTTCCAAATAGGGGAGAAGCTGGTCGGGAGTCCATTTTTGCCAATCTGCCTCGGTGATCATCCCGGAAAGTTTGCAATGCATCAACTCGCGTTCGGCCAATAGGCCCATCGCTTTTTTCCATTCCTTCCACTCCCCGGCTTTGATGTAGGGCTTGGCTAGGTGATCGATCACAAAGCGCTGTTCCGGGCATTTTTTCACCAATTCCAGTGCTGCGGCAAGGTGATTTGGGAAGATGAGAATGTCATAGGCATAGCCGCGCTTGCCGATTTTTTGGACTCCACGGATAAATTCTTCCTGAAGCATATACCGTGGATCTTTGGACTGGAGCACCTCCCGGAAACCCACCAGCTTTTTGACATCGGAATACTGATCCAAGACTTCATCGAGCTGGTCGCTTTTCAAATCGGCCCAACCGACCACACCCAAAATCCACCCGTGCTGATGGGCCAAATCGAGCAGAAAATCGGTCTCCCGGAGACTTTCCTCCGCCTGCACGGCGATGCATCCATCGATTTTCGAATCTTGGAGCAAAGGGAAAAGATCCCCCGGAAGGAAATTCCTCCGGATTCGGTTCATATCGGGACTGATCCAATCCTGCCGCTTGGGGTCATATTCCCAAAAGTGCTGATGGGAATCCAGTCTCATGCCTCAGGATCGTCCATGGCCACCTGACGGGAAACCCCCAATCCATCGATTCCCAGCTCGACGATGTCGCCGTGCTCGAGGTATCTGGGTTCGGGCTTCAGGCCCATTCCCACACCGGCAGGAGTGCCTGTGGAGATCACGTCACCCGGCAGCAGGGTCATGTACTGGCTGATGTGGGAGACGATCGTCGGGATGTCAAAGATCAGGTCCGAAGTATTGCTGTCCTGCAGTGTTTTCCCGTTCAGTTTGAGCCAAAGGCGGAGTTGATGCGGATCGGCGATTTCATCTCGGGTTGCCAAAAAGGGCCCGAGTGGGGCGAAGTGGTCGGCGCTTTTTCCCTTGACCCACTGGCCTCCGTGGCGAAGCTGGAAGTCCCGCTCGCTCACGTCGTTGTGCAGGCAATAGCCGGCAATGTAATCGTAGGTCTCTTCCTTGGCAACATACTTGGCCCGCTTGCCGATCACCACGGCCAGCTCGACCTCCCAGTCCGTTTGGACGGAGTTTTTCGGGATGTAGATCGGGTCATACGGTCCGCATAGGGAGGAGGTGGCTTTCATGAATATGATCGGGATCTCCGGCACGGCCATGCCAGCTTCGGCCGCATGCATCCGATAGTTGAGACCTATACAGATGATCTTGGAAGGGCGCGCAATCGGCGAGCCGATTCGGGCATTGAGGGGGACTTCCGGGAGGCTGGACTGGTTGGTTTCCAGCCAGGATTTCAGTCGGTCCAGCCCGTCGGTTCCCAAAAAGTTTTCATTCCAATCTTCTCCAAAAGAGGAACAGTCCAGGTTTTTTCCGTTGATGTCCTGAATTCCCGGTTTTTCTTTTCCGGCTTCGCCAAATCGAATGAGTTTCATGTTTTTAAGTATCTAGTAATTAGTATCAAGTAATTAGTATCCAGTATCAAGAGGCAAGATCCAAGAATTCAGAATCAGGATTGTTGAGACGAAAGTTTTTCGAGAATCAAGATTGATCTCTTGGGACTAATTTTTACAATTTAGTGGATATACGGAATTGTGCCAGTAATCAAATTTTATTTTATCGCACCTCGACTTCGCTCGGTGCCCGATTGTAATTGTTTTATTAGGAGTGGGAGAAAATGCGGCGAAGCCGCATTTTCTCCCACTCCTATATTAAATCCAATACGGTGGCCGAGCGACGGTTGGTGAGCCTGTCGAACCAAGTCGAGGCCTTTTTAACCTACTGCCAAAGTAACGGATACACATTTACAATTTTTTAATATTTCAATCTTGCAATCCAAACGTCACATCTTAAGCCCCATAAAGCCGCCGTCGATATTGAAATTGGCTCCGGTGATAAAGCTCCCGGCATCTGAGCTGATAAAATACGCCAGCTCGGCCACCTCCCCGGGAGTCCCCATTCTGCCGATCGGTTGGGTTGCGGCCAGTTTGGCAAACATTTCCTTCTCCTGTCCGGGATAGTTTTTGGCCAAAAATCCATCCACAAACGGGGTATGGACCCGGCCTGGAGAGATGCAGTTGCAGCGGATGCCTTCCTGGACATAGTCCCTTGCCACACTCAGGGTCATGGAAAGCGCCGCGCCCTTGGTCATGCTATACGCAAACCGGTCGGGAATCCCAATGGTGGCGGCGATCGAGCACATGTTCAGGATCGAGCCTCCGCCGTTTTCCCGGAGCTTGGGGAGGCAGGCTTTGATGCAGTTGAACATCCCTTTGACATTCACCTGAAAAAGGCGCTCAAAGTCTTCCCCAGAAGTGTTTTCCACTTTTCCGATATGGGAAATCCCGGCGTTGTTGATCAGGACATCGATTTTTCCGGGAATGGTTTGGATCAGTTGCTCCAGTTGGGAGTAGTCGGCGATGCTGCCTTCAAGGAACTTTACCTGAAAGCCTTTTTCGTGCTCTTCGAGTTGTGCTTTGGTACCTTCGGTGTGGTTGGTGTCTATGAAATAGACCTGGCTTCCTTCGGCGGCAAACTTTTTTACCATTGCAAGGCCGATTCCACTGGCTCCGCCGGTGATCAGTACGGTTTTCGAATTCATTGTAATAGGTTAGGGTCTAAGTTGTCTTCGGGACAAAAATCAAACTAGGTCAATTAGGCAAATATAGTAAGGACTTTTAAAGCTTCCCGGCCAATTCGAAGATCTGGCGGATATTTTCGAAGGTGATCGGTTTTTCAAAAAATCCTATGACGGGCGCGTATTTTTTGGCCTTCTCTGAGTTTGATGAGCTGACGGAGGAGGTGATCAGGATGATGCCTGGACAGGGGCCTGCGTTTTTTTCAAGTTCATCGATGAATTCCCAAGCACTCATGTCCCTGAGATTGATGTCGAGGAGAAGGCATTTGGACTTCTCGGAATCCGGGTTTTCGGAAAGGTAATCCAGGGCCTCTTTTCCCGAACTGAACAATGACAGACGAGGGGAGGGATTTACGATTCGGATCATTTTTTCGAGGATGACCAAGAGGACTTTGTCGTCATCTACTAAGACTAGTTCAGTTATCATTCTTGTCCAGGAGTTCGATTATTTCTGATTTCTTGCTGATATCCCTGATGATTTCGTCGAGTTCCAAGGCCGAATCTTTGATGAATCCCATCAAGTCCCTCACTTCCCCATTTTGGTCTGAAATTTCCGTTTCCAGGAGGTTGACCAGTCCGAGCAGCCGGGCAAGCGGTGCCCGGACTACATGGGACTGGATCCAGGCGATTTCCAGAAAGGTCTGGTTTTGTTTCTCAATCGTTTCGATGTGCCTGTTTCGGTCCGTGACGTCATTTACCAGCACGAGGGCAGCATCCCGCCCATTGAAGACCAATCTGTTGACCGTGGCCTCAACGGTGATTAGTTCGCCCGATTTTTTCCGATGGCGAAAGACCCACTTTGTATTGGCAGATTGGTCGTTCAGGGCATTTTCGACGATATGTTTTAACTGGGCGGCATCTTCGGGAAGGCGGATGTCGCTGAGATTCATGGAAAGAAACTCCTCTTCGGAATAGCCATAGTGGTTGACGGCGGCTTTGTTGACGTTTAGGAAAGCCAAAGTCTCCAGGTCAAAAACCCACATGGGAAGGGGACTCAACTGGAAAAGATCGCTGTAGCGTTTTTCGGATCGCTGAATCTGATCTGTAAACTTCCTGCGCTGTACGGAATAGATGATGGTTTTGTAGAGGATCGCCGGGGTCAGTTCATCCTTGAGCAGGTAGTCGGATATTCCCAGCGACATGGATTTGATGCTGAAATCCAAATCGGAAAACCCGGTGAGGGCAACTACCGGGGTACCGACCGCAAGATCCAGGACCTCCACGATCAACTGCTCTCCCGAAAGGTCTGGCAGCGAGAGGTCGAGAAAGATGATGTCAAATTTGTGGGAGGGATTTTGGAGGATTTTTTTTGCAGCCAGGAATGTCTCCGCCCGTTTGGGGTTCACCTCCAGGGCATTCTCTGCCAGGTATTCTTCTATCAGGATGAAGTCCCCGAAATTGTCCTCGATGACCAGGGTGCTGTATGCTTTTTTGTCCATCCTCATGCGGCTCAGTTTTTGGGCAGCCAGGCCGTGTTCAGCCAAAACTCTTCGATTTTTGAGGTGACATTGAGAAAATCACTGACTTCCAGGGGTTTGACGATGTAGCAGTTGGCGTGCTCCCGATACGCCCGCAGGATGTCTGTTTCCGAGGAAGAGGTCGTGAGCATGATGATGGGGATATGTTTTAGGTCCGGGTGGTTTTTGACGCTTTCCAATACTTCATACCCGTTTTTTTTGGGAAGATTGATGTCCAGAAGGATCAAATCGGGCAGTTCTTTGAGGCTTTTTCGGGCTTTGGTGATCAAAAAATGGAGCGCTTCACTTCCGTCTCTGAGTATGTGGAGCTCGCTGGGGACCTTGCATTCCTCCAAGGCCTCGGTCGTCAGCAAAATATCTCCTTCGTTGTCTTCTACCAACAGGATCTTAATCGGGTCTTTGCTCATGTTTTTTGATTGTAAATACAAATTTACTGCCCTGGCCTATAGCGGATTCAGCCCATATTTCCCCCCCGTGTTGGGAGACGATTTTCCGGCATGTAGCAAGTCCCATTCCTGTTCCGGGGTATTTTTCCTTGGGATGAAGTCTCTTTAAGATACCAAATATCTGCTCAAGATACTCACCATCAATGCCTATTCCATTGTCTTGGACGGAAAATTCCCAAAAATCTTCCAACTCCCTTCCGGAGATTTCTATTTTGGGTTTGGTGTCGGGGCGCCGGTACTTGAGTGCATTGCCGATCAGGTTTTGAAACACGAGCTGAATGGGGGTTTTTACTCCTTGGATATCAGGGAGGCGATCCGCGGTCACCTCCGCGTCGGATTCCCTGATGAGGTTTGATTTTAGTTTTAGCACCTCTTCCACCAGGGCCTGGGTATTGATCTGCCCGGTCGCCGATGATTCAAATCCCACTTTGGAGTATTCCAGCAGGTCGGCGATCATCACTGTCAGTCGCTTGGCGCCGTCCATGGCAAAGGAAATGTACTGCCGGGCTTTTTCATCCAGGCCTGGGCCGTATTTTGTGTCGAGCAATGACAGGAATGAACTGATCATCCTCAGGGGTTCCCGTAGGTCATGGGATGCCAGTGAGGCAAAGACTTTGAGTTCGTCGTTTGCGTTGCTCAGCCTTCGGTTGACCGTCAGGAGTTCGAGCTCGGCAGCTTTGCGGGCGGAGATGTCCTGAAAAGCGCCGATCATCCGAATGGCTTTGCCTTTGGCATTGCGGACAATGAACCCTTTGTCTATGATGTAGGCATAGGAATTGTCGGCTTTTTTGACGCGGAATTCCTGAGACCAATACTGCTCGGTACCCTCCAGGGTCAGAAAAAGCCTTGTCTTGATGACGGGCAGATCCTCCGGATGGATGATGCTTTCCCAAAAATCCCTGTTGCCGGTCAGGGCTTTGTCGCGGTATCCCAAAATCCCAAAAAAACGGTCTGAGCGGTACACCTGATCCGATGCCAAATCCCAGTCCCAAAGCACATCCGAGGTGGCTTTGCCGGCGAGTTCGAATCGCTCATTGGCATGGAGAATCTCCTCGGATTTTTCTTTCAGCTTTTTGATCAAAAGGGAGGGTTGCCGGGCAAAATTCCAGGCCGCGTAGCCGAGCAGCATCGAGATCACCATTCTTCCCAGGATAAACCACCTCAGGTCATGCAAGGCCATGCTTTTTTTGAGCTGGACCGAAAGAATCCAGTCTCCCGCCTCGATGGGGACGGTGGCCTTGTGGCCGGTGTATCGCGGGGAATCCCCTCCGGCCGCGGGTTTTTCCGTGTTTGGATTGGCCCTGTCTAGCTGAACTTCAAAAATATTCTCGTTGTGAATGGCCAGTGAAGCCCGCTCCACCAATTTGTCGAAGTGGATGATTACAGCCGAGAGCCCGACGAATTTTCCCCCATCAAACAGGGGATACCTGCCCACGATCCCTTTGCCGCCCTGGCGGAGATTTACCGGACCCGAAAAATAGACCTCCTTTCTCCGGATGGATTCTTCCACTTCCCGGTAGTTTGCCGATCCCTGCAGCACATTGTATCCCAGGACCATCTCATTTCCCTGCATGGGATAGACCGCGACGATGGTTCCGCTGTCCAAAAACTCGATGACGTCGACTTGGGGATTGCTTTCCAGGATCTGCCGTCCGAGGTCTTCGAAGTTTTGGACGACATCTTCTTGGTTTTGCGCAAAAAATGCCAGGGTTTTTGCGGCTGAAATCCCGTCGTTCAGGGCACTGGTAAGCAGGTTTTCAAACTCATTCAACTTGTTGCCGACGAGTTGCCGTTCCTCGGAGAGTTTGAGTCGGTACTCTACCAGGGTAAGGAACATGGTAAGTGAGAGCGTAGCCAAAAAGGCAACCCATCCGGTCAGTCTGGGACTGGAGAAAACGAGTTTGAAAATCCGGTTTTTGATCTTTTTCAAAGCTTTTCCGGTTTATTTTTTTATCGTAAAACAAAACGTGCTTCCCTGACCGGGAACTGAGTCCACCCAGATTCTTCCCCCGTGGAATTCGGCGATTTTTTTGCAGATGGCCAATCCTATTCCCGAGCCGGAATATTGGTTTCTCTGGTGCAGACGCTGGAAGATGACAAAGATTTTTTCGCGGAATTCTGACTCTATCCCGATCCCGTTGTCCCGTACCGAAAATTCCCACTCCAGATCCAGTTCCCTTCCTTCGATCCAGATTTCGGGGTTGTTGTCTTTCGGCTGGTATTTCAGGCCATTGATCAGGAGGTTCTGAAAAAGCTGGACAATCGAGCTGTCGTGGCAATTGATGTCGGGCAATTTCCCCACATGGACGGTTGCGTTTCTGTCCTGGATGGTTTTTTTGTTCAGGAGGAGCACCTCCTGGACCAATTCGGCGGTTTTGGTGGGTTTTTTGGACTTGGTGTGATTTCCTACCCGGGAAAATTCCAGCAGGTCGAGGATGATGTCCCTCATTCTCTTGGCCCCGTCTATCGAATGGTGGATGTACTGCAGGCCCTTTTGGTCCAGCACATGGCTGTATCTGAGTTTGATCAGGCCCAGAAAACTGGAAATCATCCGAAGCGGCTCCTGCAGGTCATGGGAGGCAACATAGGCAAACTGCTCCAACTCTTTGTTGGAGATTTCTAGCTCCCGGTTGGAATCGGCCAGCTTTGCGTTTAGTTTTTTCAGGGATTCCTCATAGGTCCTGCGGCGGGTGATATCCCGGATTGCCCCCACCATCCGGACTGGCTTTCCGCCCGAATCCCTGAGAATCACGGTGTTTTCCACGACAAAGGCATAGGTTCCGTCGAATTTCATAAAACGGTATTCCCCGGTCCAGCGCAGTGTCTCCTTGTTGTTTCTGGCCTTGAGGATGGATTTGCGGATCTCCGGCAGGTCATCAGGGTGGATCTTGGTTTGCCATAGGTCCTCGCTTACGTGCTCCATCTCTTCGGGATAGCCGAAAAGCCGGTGGTAGCCTTTGCCCCAAAAGATGGAGTTCTTCTTGATGTCCCAGTCCCAAATGGCATCCGAGACCGCCTGGGTGGCCAGGTGAAAGCGGTCATTGCTCGTGCGCAGGGCGTGCTCCGCCCAGTATCGGTCTGTCTCATCGATCACCGTCGAAATCATCAGATCTTGCTCGGGAAGAGGGATGTTTTTCGCAAAAATGATCCGTTCTTCGCCACTTTCTGTGGAAATCGGGATGTTTTTCCAGGCCATCCGATTGGGATCCCCGCTTTGGATATCCCCCATGACCCGCTTGGTGATAAATTCCCGATACTCCGGGTTTGGGAAGACATTGCTGAAAAAAGTCCCGACATCCTTTATTTTCTCAGGGGGCCATCCATAGATCCTGCTGAAGGAAGGATTGAGATAGGTCACCACTCCGGTGCTGATTTTGTTCACGGCAATGCCCAAAGGCAGATTCCGCAGGGTAGATTCTATAAAATCATTTCGGTCAAGGAGTTCCTTCTCGATGAGTTTTTCTTGGGTAATGTCCTGCACGGTTCCCCTAAACCGCCGGGTTCCAGTCTCCGGATCTGTTTCCAAAGCGCCCTTTTCATGGACGAACTTAATCTCACCGGATGGTAACAGGATGCGGTGAACTACATCCAGCGGGGCGATTTCTGCCAGGGCATTGTTGTGGTGGTCCAAAAACCCGAGTTGATCCTCCGGATGGATGGTGTTGAAAAACAAATCGAAATTGGGCCTGAACCGGCTGCGGTCGATTTGCCAGATTTCGTAGACTTCATCTGACCAATAAATGGCCTCGGTTTGGATGTCAAATTCCCAGTAGCCCATTTTGCCGATTTTCTGGGCCAGATTAAGTCTTGCGACGAGTTCCCGGATATGGAGTTCCTCTTCCTTGCGCTGGGTGATGTCCATCGAATAGCAGCCAATGGCGACCAGATTTCCGTCTTCATAGATCGGCTTGAAGTTGATCTCCATATAGCCGCCTTTTTTCATCATGGTCACCTTTCTGACTACCGAGAAGGTTTCCCCCGCGAAGGCACGGTCATACCAAAGCTTCCATTCCCGGACAAATTCGCCGGGCAGGGGAATGTCGAAGACCAGGTTGTCACCAGGGGAAACTTCCCAGTTGAAAATTTCCTTCATGGATCGGAGAAACTGGTTGTTTGCGGTGATCAGGTTGTAATTCCGGTCCAATGCCCAGATCGTTTCGGGGGAGGAGTCCAGGACGATGGCTAGCTTTTTCCGATCCTGCCTGAGGCTTTCCTCGGTCTGCAGGAGTTGGGTAATATCCCTGGCTATGGCAAATACGGTATTGGTATTTCTGTCCAGCGTGGCGGACCAGTTTAGATGGATGATCGACCCGTCTTTTTTGAAATAGCGGTTTCTGAAATCGGAGGAGGAGATCCCCGCCATGATCTGAGCCCGAATGTCGGCCGTGGCCTGGAAATCGTCCGGATGGATAAAGTCCCGGAAAGACTTTCCCAAAAGTTCATTTGGGCAATAGCCCAGGATTTTTTCGCACGATTTGGAGACTTTCACGAAAAAGCCGTCGTCATCAGCCAGCAAAATCAGGTCATGGGTGGTGTTTAGGATGTTTTCGAGCTGAAGGTTGGATTTCTGAAGATTCGCTTCTTTCTGTTTTTCTTCCGATACGTCCTTCGAGATTCCAAACATCCGAAGCGGCCGACCGTCGGTACCGCGATCCAGGACTCCCTCGGAGATCAGGTGGCGGATTTCACCGCCTGGCCTGACGATCCGGTTTTCGATCTTGAAGGAATCTCCGGATTTGGTGAACCTCTTGAAAACCTCGGTCGCCTTGGCCCTGTCTTCCGGGTGAATCGCGGCAATGGCGAGCGCATGGCCGGGGGTCGCCGTGGATGGGTCCAAGCCCAAAATCCGAAACAACTGCTCGGACCAGGTGTTTTTGCCCGTGGCCAGATCGACTTCCCAATGCCCGATATTGCCCAAGGACTCTATTTTTCGGAGCAGCGCCGCGGTTTTTTCCAAGTGTGTGGATGGAGTGTTGTCGGCTTTCGGATGTTCGGTGAGTTTGGGACGGGTTCCCATGGTATGAGTGGTTGAAGGGCAAAAGATAGACGGTTTGGATTTCAGGGCCTATCAAGTGCATGATTCTGTAAATCTATAACCGCACGATTTCCCCGGTTTTGACGGACTCATCGCAGGCAAAGGCTATTTTCAGGCTGTTGAGCGCGTCATCCAGGTGATCGGTCAGGTCCAGGTTTTCCCGGATTGCTCTGAGAAAATACTGCTGCTCCCGATTGCAAAGCTCCTGGTGGTCGGGTTCGTCGGTCATGTCGATCCATTCGTCCTGTTTCAAAAAACGGTTTTTTTCATCGATGGCGGCATGATGGACACGGATGGATTCGGTCTTGGTGTGGCTGTCGACCTGGTCGGATTTTCCGGCTGCTCCGGCATCCTTCGCCACGATGGAGACTGCTCCCTTTGGGCCAAATACATCCTTTACAAAAAAAGCGGTTTCGCTGACCATCGGTCCCCAGGCAGCCTCGTACCACCCGACAGATCCATCCTCAAAACGGATCTGAAGCTGGCCATAATTGTAGTTGTCCGCTGAAATATCTTCGGTCAGTCGGGCTCCGATGGCAGAAACCCACACCGGCTTGGACCGGGTCATCTGGCACATCACGTCGATGTAGTGCACCCCGCAATCCACGATGGGACTCAGTGATTTCATCAGATTCCGGTGGACGTCCCACATGTAGCCCTGGCTTTGCTGGTTGAGATTCATCCGCATGACCAGCGGCTTTCCCATTTTTTGGGCTTCCTCGATAAATCTGATCCAGGAAGGGTGGTGCCTCAGGATGTATCCGACGACCACCTTCTTGCCGGTTTCTTTTGCTTTGGAAATGATCTTCTCACATCCGGCAACTGTATCGGCAAGCGGTTTTTCAATGAAGACATGGCAGCCTGCTTCCAGTGCTTTCAGGGCAAATCCCTCGTGGGTATCCGGATAGGTGGAGATGCAGACCGCGTCGGGCCTGGTCTCCGCAAGTGCCTGGTCAAAATCGCCAAACAGGGGATAGGCCGCGTTGAGGTCCCGGTTGACACGGTTTTTGCTGTCACCTCTCGCGACCAAGCCGCAGATTTCGAAGGCGGGCATCTGGTGGTAAGCCGCGGCATGGGAGGCTCCCATATTGCCGCAGCCGACGATGAGAATACGGATGGGTCTATTCATTTTGGTCTTTTGGGTTGGATTCTTGAGTCGGGGCTTCCCCGTCAAATTCGGCCTCTAAATTATCCTCCTTGGTGGATTTGCCGACTTTCATCTCGAAGTTTTCTGCGTTTCCGGTGATTTTTATCGGAATTCCAAAAATCCCCAACGGAGGCAAGCCGAGCCGCATTCCGATGTTCAGGTCACCGCCGAGGCTCACCTGGCCTTCCATCCTGGGCCTAAATCCCGCGATCCTCATCCGCGTTCTGGGGATGGTGATCAGGTTGTTTTCGATGCTTGTTTTGATCTCGATGTCGTTTAGTTGGGGATCGTTGAGCTCTTCGTTTTCGGTCTTCTCCGCCACGGTATTCATCAGTTTGAAGCCTTTGAGCTTGACGGATTTCAATCCCAGCGTGCCCCCGCCTTTGATGGAGGGCAGGACTGGATACATGTCGGCATTCAGCCTGCCACTCAGCTTGTAGTCCAGGCTTGCCTTGCCTTCGGCATATTCTGCAAAAGATACCATTTCCCTGAAGATGGGAACCTCCCGATAAGCCCTTTGGATATCAAAATCCCTTGCGCTGATCTCATAGTCAAAATTGGCCGAGAAAGGCGTGGTGGCCCGATAGGCTCCCTTCATCTCGACCTGCGCGCCAATGAGGCTAAAACCGGTTTGGTCCAGCCGGATTTCCCGGTCTGAAGTGCCCAGTTGGCCCCTGAAATCGCTGACGCCGTACTCCCCAAACCGGATCGAATCCGCACTGGCCGTCACCTTCACATTCAGATTGGACGGAGGCACGATCACGCCCGTGACCACGCCCAGCGTGTCGATTTTGACAGGGTCTTCTTCACCGAAAAACATGAAATCGTCCAGGTTGACAAATTTCGTTTTTAGCTCCACGCTGCCCGACAGGATCTCTTCTTCGTCTGTCAGATAGCCAAGGTAGTTGGTCAGTTGTCCGGATGCGCGGAGCTCGTTGGCTGCGTAGCTGAACTGGAAATCGACGAATTCGATCTTATCCTGGTTGAAACTCAAGGTGCCCTTGTCCAGGCTGAGGGGCTCTGGCAAGAGCTCGGTCCGGATCCGGATTTTTTCCATTTCCAGCGTACCCCGGTTGTCCAGTTGGCTGATCCTGCCGGCCGCTGCGTCGCTTTGACGTCCTTTCAGGTTCAAATCTGCGACAAGAAATCCTTCCACCTCTGCTTCCTCAGCCCCAAATACCCGGGCGAGTTTGCCTAGGTCTAAGCGGCCTTGGGACTGCAGGTCGTATCGGATGTCGTCCAGGTTTTCGAGATTTGCCTTGAGGACAAAGGGACTTCCGGCAAAACTGAAGGAAACGGGCTGGATTTCGAATTTGAGGTCCGTGAATGAATTGGAGGTGTTGATCAGGGTCAGGATGCAGGAAATGTCCTGAATGGCTTCGGGGTAGTAGGGAGTGAGCACATATCCCTCCCGAAGCGTAAAATCGGCTTTTACTTTCGGTGCGATTTTTTCCTCCGGCCGGTAGTTTCCGTCGGCCACCAGGTCAAGCCGAAGTTGCCCTGCCAATTGGAATCCCGAATCCAAGGGATAAAATTTCGGAATGTCGGCCAGGTCGAAACTGCTCTTGAGATTGGCCTCGACCCGGTGCTGATCCCTTCCAAGGTAATGGAAGAAGCCATCCGTGACCTGATCCAATACCTGAAAATGAAGGCGTTTCATCCCCAAGTTGATGTGGCTCACCAGGCTGTCCGGGGAATCGGCGGCGATCTGGATTTCCAGGTCCTGGATCGGTTCGGGCAAGTCCGTCCATTGCAGAAATCCATTTTCGAGTTTTGCCGAAAAATCGAAGGCCGGAATGCTCTGGACGGTGGGAGAGGGATGGCGGAGCTCGTTGGGATCGGGGGCAAACCGGTATTTTCCACGGGAATGAAAGAGGAGTTCGAGCTGGCCGCGATAGTCCACCCCTTCCGTTCCCAGGGCGGCGCGGAGCTGGGCCAGGTCGATCTTGGCTTCGAGATCGGAATCCAGGCGCATGGGATTGAGGCCTTCCAGATGAAGCTCTCCCCTGAAAAATCCATCTCCCAAATCAAATCCCAAACTGTCGATGTCCAATAGCACTTGGTTGGGGTCCAGCTCCGGGATTCGCAGGTTGATCCGGACGGTCAGGTGCTCAATCCCCGGACCTGTGGCAGTGTGTGAGATCATTCCGTCATTCAGTCTGAGATTCAGCACAAGGCCCGGAAACTGGTTTTTTTCGGGAAGGTAGAATCCCTGAAAAGAGCCCACAATATCCCCTTTGCCCCCAAACCTGGTTTGTTCAAAGCCCGGCATGGATTCGGGGGGAATCAGCGAGAGCATGTCTCTGAGATTGGCATCGAAGGATTCCAGGATGAAGTTCATGTCATATCCTCCCGGGATAAACTCAAACGCGCCGACGAAATTCAGCGGAAGATCGTTGATTTTCAGCGCATTTCTTTCAAAAGTCAGGGCCGTGGTTTCCGTGTTGATCCGGGTGAGTAGATCCGCGGCGAGCCTGTTTCTGTCGAAGATCGGCAAGCCCTCATAGATCAGATGAAATTCCCCGATCTGGATATTGCTCTGGAGGTTAAACTGCCCCCCTGCCAGGTTGCCGCTTCCGCGATAGTCTATCCCGTTGGCTTCGCAGACCATGTCCAATGAGGTGTCCTGGTACACAAACCGGCTTTTTTCGAAGAAAAAGCCGTCGATTTCCAATTCGAACGAACTGGAATCGCCGGGGATGCTGTCCGGTTGGCTCGGGGGAAAAACGTCGAAATTTGAATTTCCCCTGACATCGCGAAGGATCTTGACTGTTGCCCGATCGAGGTAGATTTCGTTGATCTTGATCCGGTCAGAAAAGAGGGAAGCAATGCCCACTCCGAAGCCCAGCTCGTGGGCATGGAGCAGGGTGTCGGCGGCAAAAGGTGCCGATCCCCCGAGATACAGGTTGTCCAGGGAAAGCGTAAGCGAGGGGAAATGCCGGAAAAAACTGAGGTGGACTTTCTCAAACCGCAACTCTCCCAAGACTTGTTGCTGAAGGGTCTTTTCCAGTTCGGACTTTAGTCTGTCCTGAAAAAAGAAAGGAAAAACCGCCAGAAAAATCAGCACAAAAGCAGCCGCTCCCAATGCAAATTTCAAATACTTCGATCTCAAAAGTTGGTTCATCTTAAAAAGCGTAGTTGATTCCCGGATTTATTTTGCCTTTTTCAGAGCGGCGATTTCTTCTGGTGTAAGATAGATGATTCGGATTTCCAAAGTCACTGGAATTTCGGGTTCGTCAGTTTGGTCCCGCTCGACTGCGACGATCTGATCCACGATGTCCATGCCTTTGATCACCTGTCCGAAGACCGTATAGTCTCCATCCAGGCGGGGGATTCCCTGCGGGTTTTGGACGATGTAAAACTGGCATCGGGCGGAAAGTTTCCCGGGATTGTCGTCACGCCCCGCACCGACGGCGCCATAGACATGCCTCAGGTCGGGATGGAATTCCGGCTCCAAAAGGTATTCGGGATCGGTAAACCCTTCCGGTGTGTCGGGACAGCCGCCCTGGGCGACAAAGTTGGGGATCACCCGGTTGAAGGTCAGCGAATCCCAATACCCCGCCTCGGCCAATTCGATGAAACTCGCCTGGTGGTGTGGGGTACGGGGATCCAAGGCCACGAGGATTTCTCCATAGGGTGTGATGATCTGGCCTACGGGCAGTTTTTCACCCGGAAAAAGAAAGCTGAGCAACAGCTCGAAAACAAAGACAGCATACATGGGTCGGTGGGGCTAAGCAGGATCAAGCAGACTCTCAATATACATATTTCGGGAGGTTATCTAAATGCCAGGCCCGGTGGGGAGCAATGCAAAAGGAGGGCGGTACTTTGGGACAAACTGCCGGTGGAACCTGAGAGCAGAGTTTTCGATGGCAGTCAAGAAACTACAGCTCCAACTGCGAAAGCTCATCGGCCAGGCGGTGCAGTCCGGCCTCGATCTTTTTGCGCTGCGGCTCACGGGGATGCTTCAGCCCGGAGGCATAGTGCTGGATCAGCCGCTGGTTGATCCCGGTGATCTTCTCCAGCGCGGAATTGGTGAATATGCCCTTGTAGTAGCTCAGCAGGCTCTCCACGTCAAACCGATAGACGAGCTCGTACTCGCCATCGGCGTGGGACCACTTGTTGTCCCCGTCCATATCCTTCATAGTCTCGATGCAGTCCAGCACGTCCTGCTTGCACTCCTGCACAGTATCGCCGCCCCCGGTGATGCCGGGCTCGTTTTCGGCATAGGCCCAAAAGCCGTCTGCGTTTTTTTCGATGATGATTTTGACTGTTTTCATAGCTTATAGTTTACGCCTTTCTTGGAAGGAGACGGAGATCACATCCCCATCTCCTTCCGCAATTTCCTTTCCAGCCCCTTTCCGAGTTCCTTGGAGCCGTGGTTGGGAATTGTTACCTGTTTTCCGTCCTTTTCCCAGATTTCATGACTTCCCTTTCCTTGTCGGAGGAAGTGCCATCCGTCCCGTGAGGCCTCCCTGATAAATTCGCTGCATTTCATGGAGCCGCTATTTTTGACCGACTATATAAAGGTAGTGAATATACTACCTGTTGAAAGTTGTTTGGCAGTTTTCTCAAAAAAAAAAGACCCCGCAACGCGGGGCCATCGACAAGTCAAACAGGTGTCATTCAAATTCTTTTGGAGTGTCGGTTTTGTACCATTTCCGCCGGACTTTTTCTGAAAGTCCCTGAACAGTTCCCACAGATTTCCGCGGAAAAGGGTACGGATTTCCACAGGTCTTTTATGTCGGCTTAATCACTTTGTTGTTACCCTGCTTCTCCAGAAGCTGGATAAGGACTCCACTTTCATGCCCGTTTTTGAAGTCCAAATTCAGGAATGTTTTTCCTTTCATGGCTAGGTATGTTTTGGACCCTTTGTCTATCCCGGTTGGTTGTGTTCCGCGGCGCTTCGGCTGTTGTCCACCGGATAGGCATACATCGAAAGGAAGCTTTTTACCAGAAAGGGGTTTGTGGTGTCCACCTTTCCGTGGAGTCTTTTTTCTAAGGCTTCTTTCTCGGCCTGGGTATAAAATGTCCCATAGTGCGATGTCCCGTGCAGCAGATCATGCGCGATGTAGTTGCTGGGCCACAGCCGGTAGCCACTCCAGATCTTCAGATCGATCAAAGACGCCAGTTGCGCCAGCTTTTCGGCTTGGGAACTGTCTGCGCTGGAGATTGTCCGGATCTCCTGGTCCAGTGTCCCGTTGACCTGGATATGGATCCGCTTTTTGGTACCCATAATGCCTCTCAGCAGATTGACGAAGTCCTCGTTTTCGCTTTTGACATACTTTTCGTCCCGGGATTTTGCCAGAAGTTCAGGCATTTTCAGGATGTCGGTGGGGTCGTATTCATAGGAAATGGAGACCGGGACTACCCTGATTTTTTCAAAAAAACCAAAGGGATTGTCTCCCCCTTCCGCCAAAGTCAGCATCTTGAGTACGCCCTTGTGCGTGGAGTCGTTGCCGTCTTTGGTCCTTCCTTCCCGCTGGGCAGTCCAGACGGATCGGTTTTCGCGGAGCAAAGACTTGTGGATGTACTCCGAAACCATCAGGGAGCTTTCAAAAAGCGCCCTCCCGGACAATCCTCTTCGGATTGCAAAATTCCGGTTGAGGCGGGACAGCGTATGGAGAAAAGGCTTCTTGATCAGGTTGTCGCCGATGGCGGAGGTCGTCATGACCAAGCCTTTTTCGTAGAGGCAGGCATTGAGCAGGGAGGTGTCCAGGATGATGTCCCGGTGATTGGAGATGAAAAGATAGGCCGTATTCGGTTCGAGCATCTCAAAACCGTCCGTACTCAGCCCCTCGGAGCTTCTCTCCAGGACTTTCATCAGTGCGGGATAGATGAAGTTGATCTGAAAATCCCTGAGCGAATGGGTGTGGCGCATCAGGTCTTTCCAATGGGAGGGGGTGTCGCTGGGAAAGGTGAAATTCATCATGGCCTCCAGCATCGGATCGTCGATGATCTTACCGATCGCGGCGTTTGCCTCGGAATCGTAAAAAGGCCTTATCGAATCAAATTTGGACATAGGGGGGTGACATTGCTTCCGCAAAAAGCAAAAATTACCTGAGAAATCGAAGTTAAATTACCTTTTGGGTGATGGCTGCTTGGGCAATCAGTCCCGTTTCAGATACTTGTCGAAGAAGAGCAGATGCACGGGCAGCGCTTCGGTCCAGTAGGGCCAGGTGTGGGCGCCCGGCCGCTCAATGTATTCGTGCGGCGTGCCGTTTTCCAGCAAAAGTCGGTGCATCTGCCGGTTGGTGTCGATCAGGAAATCCTCGACACCACAGTCGATGATCAAAGCCAGGCCGTTTGCCTTGATCCGGTCTGCCAAGCCCACAGCCGTGTAGGGGTTGAAGGCCGGGGTATCGTAGTTCAGGTCCGCACCCAGCATCGCTTTTTGGCCATCCTGCCGGAGTTTTCGGAATTCATCATTTACTTTCCACATCCGCGTGTCGATGTTCATGACGCCGCTCATGCTTCCGGCAGCCGCGAACAGCTCTGGATGCTTGGCAGAGAGGGTGATCGCCCCGTGACCTCCCATGGACAGGCCGGTGATCGCCCGGGATTCTTTTCTTGCAAAAGTCCGGTAGTGGCTGTCGATATGTGGGATCAGTTCGGAGGTGATATAGGTCTCATAACGGACCGAGTCCAGCATTGGGCTGTCGTAGTAGTAGCTGGCAGGCCCGACACCGGGTGTCACGATGATCAGGTCGTAGGCTTCAGCCATGCGGTCTACAAGCCCCGGTTCGCTGACTTTTTGGTGCCAATCACTGAATGCGCCGCTGCCTCCGTGGAGCAGGTAGAGGACGGGATAGTTTTGGGTTCCGTTTTGGTAGGAGTGGGGGGTGGTGACAGCGGCTTTCAGGCTTTTTTTCATGGCCGGACTGTACACCTCAATCGTGTCGGTTTTTGCCTGGGAAAAGGCAAGGGCTGGCAACAGGAACAGCAGAATCAGCAGACGGAGCATGGGCAAGTTGATTTTTGGGATATGTTTTTGAAAAATAGGGAAACTTGGGAAAGAATCAATTCGGTTTTGGAAAAGCAAATGTCAGAACCATACGTCTTCTTTGTATATTCCAAACAATATTCTGTCAGGAAACATGATGAACCGGTTGAAGCTTACCGCTTATTTTCTGATCGCACTTGTGCTGGGGGCCATCACGCTAAAAGAAGGATCGTTTATCCTGGTGCCCTTGGTCTGGGGGATTTTTTTTGCATTTGCGCTGCATCCGATCTCTTTCTGGCTTGAGCGAAGGAGAGTGCCAAGGGCTTTGGCCATTTTTTTCAGCATTCTGATGGTCAGCTTGGTGGCTTTGGGGATCCTGTATTTGCTGCTCAACCAGATGGTCGGCTTGATCAAAGAAGTGCCGGAAATCGGCGGGAATCTGGAAGGAAAGCTCAGCCGGTATTTGGACGAGTTGAGCTTGTTTCTTGGCCAGGACCTGATAGATCCGAGCAGGGGGTCCGACGTGTATTCCTTCCTGCCGAGCGGCAACCTCAACGAAACCCTGTTTGCGACCGGAAAATCGCTGACCTTGGCGGGAATCATCCCCCTGTACACCTTTCTGCTGATGTACTACAAGGATTTTTTCGTCGAGTTTCTGATTCGTTTTTCCTCCAAAAACCAGGAACTCGTCATCACCTGGGCTTCGGACTCGGGAAGGGTGATCCAGTCCTACCTGGCCGGAATGATCCGTGTCACGGGAATTGTGGCCGTTTTGGCGGGGATATTCTTCTACCTCATCGGAGTCAAGTACTTCATTCTTTTTGCGGCGTTTATCGCCATCATGAACCTGATCCCCTATGTGGGGGTGTTTGTGTCTTCGGTTTTCGCCGTCCTGTATGTCTTTCTGACGACAGACTCGCTGCTTTACCCGATTCTCACTTTTGCCGTGCTCTGGGGCATACAGCTCTTGGAAAACAACCTCATCACGCCCCTGGTGGTGGGTTCCAAAGTCAAGGTGAATGCCCTGGCCGTGATCATTGCGATCTTGCTGGGAGGCTGGCTGTGGGGAATCTCGGGCATGGTTCTCTTTATCCCCCTCACCGGGATCCTGAAGATCACGCTCGAACGAAGCGAAGGCCTGAAGCCCTTTGCCTATCTGCTGGGGGATGAGGTGCCGGTCAGTGAGGAGTCGGAGAATTTTTGGAAGCTGCTGCTCAGAAAGTATTTCAAAAAGCAGGCGTAAAAGCGAGACAGCCAAAGGCGGTATTGGAGCCTCTTACAGGACTCGAACCTGCGACCCACGCTTTACGAAAGCGTTGCTCTACCAACTGAGCTAAAGAGGCGTGAAACAAGACAATGTTTGATACCGCTCAGTTGGTGCAGCCCTGCAACCCGGCTGCTCGGTAAAACCTTCCCCGTGGAAGGTTTTTTTACCCTCGCCCCTCAACTGAGCCAAAGAGGCTGGGTAATGTACCCCTGAAAATAACAATACCCCGAAAAAAACAAAAGCAGATCCGAAGATCTGCTTTTGAAGGATTGTGCGGATGAAAGGATTCGAACCTTCACACCCAAGGGCGCTGCCACCTGAAAGCAGTGCGTCTACCAATTTCGCCACATCCGCATCCTTGAATCGGTTTGCAAATAAAGCAAATCTCTGGTATTGAAACCAAGCCCTGCCTCCAATAAAATCCAAATTCCAAGGCATTTTTGGAGATAGGCTTGAATGCCAATCACTTCCACAGATCGGTATTTTCGATTCCCGCGTTTTTTGCGACAAACACCGGTTTTTTCCCTGCCTTCTTTTGCTTTTTGTAATCCTCCCAAGCCCGGAAGGCAGGTTTTCTCAGAAGCAGGATGGCGATGAGGTTCAGCCAGGCCATCAGGCCAACGCCGATATCGCCCAGTGTCCAGGCCATTTCGGCGGTCTTGATGGACCCGTAAAACGTCGCGCCCAAGATCGCCACCTGCAGCACGCGCACGGCCCATTTGGCCGATTTGTTTCTGGTCAGGTAGCTGAGGTTGGTCTCTGCAATAAAATAGTAGGCCATGATCGTGGTGAATGCGAAGAACAACAGCGCGATGGCGACGAATCCTTTTCCGATAGCGGGAAAGTGGGTGCCCACCGCATACTGGGTGTATTCCGGTCCAAAAGGAACCCCCGGCAAATTCTCCACAAGAAAACCGCCCTCGGGATTGAGCACATTGAACTGGCCCGTAAAAAGAATCATCAGTGCCGTCGCCGTGCAGACAAACAGCGTGTCCACATACACGGAAAACGCCTGGACCAAACCCTGCTCCGCAGGATGCCTTACTTCCGCCGCCGCCGCGGCATGGGGAGCCGTACCCTGGCCCGCTTCGTTGGAATAGATCCCGCGTTTCACTCCCCAGGCGATTGCCATGCCGAATACCCCGCTGAACGCGGCTTCCAAGTTGAATGCCGACTTGAAGATCAGTGCAAAGACTGCAGGAACCTGGGTGATGTTGAGGACGATGATGATCACGGCCATCAGGATATAGGCGATAGCCATAAAGGGAACCACCACCTCGGCTACCTTGCTGATGCGCCTGACCCCACCGATGATGATGAGTCCAAGAAACAGGGTGACCGCAATCCCGGTGTAGTGGACGGGAATGTCAAAGGCGTTTTGCGCGCTCAGGGCGATGCTGTTACTTTGTACCCCTGGCAGGAAAAGCACCGTACTGAGGATGGTGGCAAACGCAAAAACCATGGCGTACCATTTTACCCCGAGCCCCTTTTCGATGTAGTAGGCCGGTCCGCCCCGATATTGCCCGTCGTTTACTTCCTTGTAGATCTGGCCGAGCATGGATTCTATAAATGCCGATGAGGCTCCCAGAAAGGCGATGGCCCACATCCAGAAGACCGCTCCCGGGCCTCCCATGGCGATCGCCGTGGCCACCCCCGCGATATTGCCCGTGCCGACCCGTCCCGAAATCGCAATCGCAAAGGCCTGAAAAGAGGAAACGCCCCGCTCGGAAGCCTCTCCCTTAAACAGCAATGTGACCATCTCGCGGATATAGGTCAGTTGGAGAAACTTCAGCGCGAAAGAAAAATACACTCCTGCGGCCAGGCACAAAAAAATCAGCGCGTTGCTCCAGATTACGCCGTTGATGGCATCTATTATTTCCTTCATTTAAATCAGTTTGTTTGGTTGGGGATAAACTTAAATCAAATTCAAGTGCTGAATTTCGGGGTAAGTAGCGCAAAAAATACCAAAAACTTGATGGGTGGGTGGGAAAATGATCCCATCCGGGGCAAATAAACGCCGGATCCGGAAAGTTGCCTAGGCAAAAGGCCAGCATCAAACCTTCGCTTCGTTTGGCCGCGTGCCGGAAAGCGGACAGTCACATTTCAAAAAATGGTTTTGTTACAGATGATTCGGCTAAAGCCGGGAGATGTTTTGAGGCCTTGATGATCCCCCAGCTAAAGCTGGAGGGAATTGATGGCGGAACTGATCAATTATTTTGGGTCTATGAATTGGAATGCGGCTTTGATCCATTCCGGATTTAACAGGAATCCATGAATAGGAATGTGGCTTTAGCCCATTCCTAATTTGGAAATCCAATCCCCTAAAATTGGCTTTAGCCAAAAGAAGACGATGATTTGGCTAAAGCCCGAATTCTAACTGGGGATTTTTGATGGTCCCCGAGCTGAAGCTGGAGGTAATTCATCGGAATTGATCAATTATTCCCGGTTTATGAATAGGAATGGGGTTTAACCCATTCTTTCGAAAGCGGACACCCATCAAATTTTATTTTGAAAAAGTGTCGGGTGGGCAAAGAAAATTGTGTTTTGTAGCGTGTCTGGCAATGAAACAAATGATGAAAAGGAAATGATCTTGTACAGAAATGCTGAGGAATTTCCGGATATTAAAAATTAAAATGGCAGCCCATAACAACCAGGTTTTCGTGCGGCTTGCGAAGCCAAACATGATCCTGATGGCTATGCGGGAAGCTGTTGCAGGATGCCAATAGCCATGGGCACGGTGGGGTAGCTATGGGGATTGGGCCGTTTTTTTGGTTTTCATCTTGGATTCCATGCAGATGTCGGGAGTGGTTTTCTGTCGGACAAGTTCAACCCCTGCCGGGGTTGTTGTCCATCGTTGATTTCATTTGCCCCCGGTTGCACCAGGGGCTATTCAAAAGTTCGACCACTGCGTGGTCATGCCTCAATTTTTTCCACGATACCGCGATTCGGACTTTGTAACGCCTCGATTTCGCGTTTGTGAAGTTCGCAATTATTTTCAGGACACTACGACTCAAGCCCCGACACGTCAGAGGCTTTCTAAATCAAGCCGGGATGGCATCCCGATGGCTATCGAGGATTTCGAGTAGCGGAACCTTTGAGGTCTTCGGGACCTCGAAGGTTTTTCCGAAAA
>CAZGYC010000015.1:0-71034 GCA_964530015.1 uncultured Limnohabitans sp.
GCTGGTCAGAGTTCAACGCTCAACAACAAACGGAGTGGTAGTTCAGCTGGTTAGAATGCCTGCCTGTCACGCAGGAGGTCGCGGGTTCGAGTCCCGTCCATTCCGCTTTAAAGTCCCGAAGAAATCCGGGACTTTTTTGTTTTTCAGTTTATGCGGTTCAACCACGGAGTAATGCTTCGCTCCAAAATCTGCGGGGGAACACTGTACCGCAAAAAAACCATGCCCATCTGGGCCATCTGTGAGGAAAAAACTTTGGGGCCTTCGCGACTTTGTGGCACTTATTCAAACCACGCTTTCATCCACCAGCACCTCCACATTGGGATGCAGCCACAGCAAGGAAGCGGGGAATTGGGTACTCACTTCCTCTTTTAGGAGTCTCTGAAAAGCCTCCTTTTTCCCTGATCCGGAGATGAACAGAAGTATCTTTCGGGAGCAAAGGATCTCCCCCATTCCCATGGTCATCCCAAAAGTGGGCGGCTGTTTCAGGGATTTGACCATGCCGTGGTTTAGCGTGGATTCGGCCAGTTTGCATACGTGAAATCCCGGCTGAAGAACTTCGGAAGGCTCGTTGAGCGCAATATGCCCGTTGACACCGATCCCCAGGATACAGACATCCACGGAACCGGAGCGTTCAAGCTCGGCTTTCATCCTCGCACAACTTCCCAAAGGATCGTCGATAAACGGGTCAATGGTCAAATAGCGATCGGAAGAAATCCCCAAAGGCTGAAGAAACTTAGTCTGCACATCATGCTCTGAAGTAAACGTTGAACCCGGCTCCAAGCCTCCCCATTCGTCCAGTTTCACTACCCGCAGTTTGGAGCAAAAATCCGGTTTCTGCTTCTGGCAATTTGCCATTTCGGCATAAAGCCCCGAGGGTGAGCCCCCGCTCGCCACGCAAAACAGCAAATCCGGCTTTGCGTCAATCGCTGTTTTTACCAGGTCAAAGCCTT
This sequence comes from uncultured Limnohabitans sp., assembly GCA_964530015.1. GTDB lineage: Bacteria > Bacteroidota > Bacteroidia > Cytophagales > Cyclobacteriaceae > Algoriphagus. Next base: position 951 of record CAZGYC010000015.1, read on the forward strand.
TTCGGCTCATTTGGGCATAATTGGGGAGATAGTGGAAATTCATGGGTCGATTTTTTTCAAGATTACAAAAAAACAACACCACGAACCAAGACTGTTTTGAGATCATTCCTTCCGAGCATCCAGTATTACAGCCTTTTCACCTTTCAAAATTCAAATTTCAACAGCACCGACTTTTTGAAGACAATGCCTATCTTATTGCAATTAACCTTGCAAGCAATCCAACCACCAATGAAAAACCGCTACCTGGGAATCACCGCAGCGCTAATCCTGTCGGCTTCTCCCCTTTTTGGACAAAAAAATGCACCCAAACCCGATCCGCTAAAGCAAGCTGTACAACAATCTATCGACTCCAGATTTGCCGATATGACCGAGCTCAGCGACAAGATCTGGGCTTTCGAAGAGATCGCCTTTCAGGAAACCCAATCGGCAGCGGCACTCTCAGCCTATGCCGAGGAGCTGGGATTCAAAGTCACGCGGGGAGTCGGGGAAATCCCCACCGCATTTGTGGCAGAATATGGTTCGGGTGCTCCGATCATCGGCATCATGGGCGAATTTGACGCCTTGCCGGGCCTTTCCCAAAACAAAGTCCCCTACAAAAGTCCCCTGCACGAAGGCGCCCCCGGACACGGCTGCGGACACAATCTTTTCGGCGTGGCCTCCCTCAGCGCGGCGGCGGCCATCAAAGACCTCATTGCCGAAGGCAAACTGAAAGGCACCGTCCGGTTCTATGGCACGCCCGCGGAAGAAAAGTACTTCGGCAAACTCTGGATGGTCCGGGCCGGACTGATGGACGACTTGGACGTCATGATGGACTGGCATCCCGGGGATGAGACCGAAACCGACGTACAAAAAGGACTGGCCCTGGTGGATTTCATCGTTGAGTTTGACGGCCAGGCTGCCCATGCCTCCGGTGATCCCTGGAACGGCCGCTCTGCCTCCGATGCCCTGGAGCTCTACACCACAGGGATCAACTACTACCGGGAGCACATCAAACCGACCGTAAGAATCCACTACCACATCCAAGACGGGGGTCAGGTGGTCAATGTCGTGCCGGACTACAGCCGCCTCTGGGTGCGCGTCCGGGACACCAGCCGGGAGGGACTGATGCCGGTATGGCAGCAGGTGGAAAAAATGGCTGAAGGTGCCGCCATTCTGGCCAATGTCAGCCACAGGATCACCTTGGTTTCGGGTGTGCATGAAATTTTGGTCAACCGGACCGGATCGGCCTACATGCAGCAAAACATCGAAGCACTCGGACCGATCAGCTATACGGCGGAAGAGCAGGAATTTGCCAAAAAAATCCAGGAGGCCACCGGCAAGCCGCAAATCGGCCTGGTCTCAGAAATCAAACCGATGAAAGAAACCCTGGAACACAGCATGGGTGGAAGTACCGATGTCGGCGATGTGAGCTGGGTGGTGCCGACCATCCGGCTCAGCGCGACCACGGCACCCAACGGCACCCCCTGGCATTCTTGGGCGGTAGTGGCTTCGGGCGGCATGTCCATCGGCCACAAGGGAATGGGCTATGCTGCCAAGGCGCTTGCCATGACGATGGTAGACCTGTACCAAAACGAACCTCTGAGAAATGAAATCCAAGCTGAGTTCGCCAAGAAAAAAGGGGATTACGTTTACAAGGGAATTCTGCCCGATGGCCCTCCGCCATTGAATGCGGGGTACTGACAAAGCGCCTTTCCAGTGCGTTGTGATGGCATCTCCGAAGTTTGTTGAAAGCTTTGGATGCCATCTTTGCCTATCAAAGGATGGACCTTAAATTGTCCAGAAGGCACCTGGTCCAAAAAAGCGGATCAATTGAACAACGAGCTTCTGGGATCCAAAAGGGAAGAAGTATCGATCTTAAGTTCCGTTTCCTGTCTTTTCAGATGATAGGCGTCGTTCAGCTCCCGGAGAAATTTGTCCGTTTCGGCTGAGATCTCACAAAGATGTCTGGAAATATCCCGGATCTCCTGCTCCCCGAGTTCAGCCGCCTGAATCAGCGTAGTCAAACCCAGCATGGTGGAGATGGGTCGACGGATCACGTGCCCCACGTCAAAAATCATCTGCTCGATCGAAGCAATGTATTCCACGAGCGGAGTGATGTCGCTGGTAGCGCCATACCATACGACCTTGCCGTTTTTGTCCTTTTCCGGAATGGCCTGCATCCAGCGCCAGCGCAGCACCCCATCAAAGATCATCCTGTACTGGAAGCTGATTACCTCCGGTTTCTGATAGGCTTGCTTCATCGTGTCGTTGAACTTTGTCCGGTCGTCCTCGTGCAAGGCTTCCCTTAGCTTTTCGGGATTTCCCGAGACTTCCTCAAATCCAAAGGGATAGTTATAGGCATCGGTTCCGCGATTCATGAAGAGGATATTGGTCTGGCCGCTTTCTTCTATCTCAAACATGTAGGTATTGCCGGGAACCTGGCTCGTGATTTTTTTGATCAACTGTTCACTTTCCTTGATCTTCTCCTCTGCCCTGATCCGTTCCGAAATATCGATATGGCTGCCCAGCGTGACCTCGGTCAGGTTTCCGTGCTCATCCCTCAGCCTTCTGGCACGCGACCAGATCCAAATCCAGTCGCCGTTTTGATGCCGAAAACGAAAGATGTCTTCGTAAATCCCCATCGAGCCGCGCTTCAGAAACTCCTCAAAAACCTCAGCGGCCTGCTTGCGGTCCTCGGGATGGAGCCGTTCCATCCAAAAATTGCCCATCTCCTCGTCCCACATCCCATCGGGCTGATCGATCCCAATCATGGCAAAATACTGCGCACTGTACCAGACCCGACGGGTATCGATGTGGTATTCCCAGGCCCCGGTATTGGAAACCGTGATGATCGATTTGTACCGTTCCTCACTTTGTCTCAGTTTCTCGACTGCTGTCTTTTGCGCTGTAATGTCGTAGTTGATGGACAGAAACTGGTAAATCTTCCCGTACTCGTCCAAAAACGGAACCACTGTCGTATCCACCCAATACAAAGAGCCATCCTTTGCCCTGTTGCAGAACTCCCCGCGATAGGGCTGGCCGCTTTGCATCGCTTTGCGCATTTCCGCGAAATAATCCGGTGAATGAACCCCCGACCACAGGATGTGGTGGTGCTTTCCCATCAGTTCTTCCGGATGGTATTTGCTGGCCTTGCAAAAATTCCCGTTGACAAAATTGAAGGTGGCGTCTGCGTCAGAGATACTTACCATCGCCGCCAAATCCAACGCATATCTGAAATCCTCCAGTTCCGCCTTGCGTTCCCGACGCTCCAGGTCCGTTTTGAGCATTTCCACGAGCATGTTGATCAGGCTTCTCTCCTCAGTCAGGAACTTGTCTTCATCAGGCCCTGCCGCTTCATCCAAATACACCACTTCCACACCCAGCTTGGTTCCCTTTGCTGTTTTTTCCTCTACTCTGATGGAGTGTGTTGATGGTCTGTAGTTCGGGGAGACAAACTCACTTTCGGAACAATAAACCAAAATGCCCGTCAGATCCGGGCATTCAAACCCTTGGGGTACCAGTTCAACCAGCTTGCAAAACATTTCCTCCGGAGGGTTTTCGCTATGCAGGAGCCGGCTTACCGAATAGAGCGTCTTCAGTTCTTTTACCCGCTCTCCCAGATTGTGAACGGTCTGGTCTTTCTCTTTTTCTGCTTCCTCCCTTCTTGCTATCTCGCGCTTCAGCGCCATCAACCCAACATGCAGGTGCTGGGTAGCATAGTATTGCAGGGCAAGAATCGTCCAGAACGGGATGATCGAGCCAAACCATCGGCCATAGGGTGAAACAGGTATGGAAGACTCGGGCAATTGTCCGTTTACCTCGAGAAAGGCCAGCCAAAAGTCTGCCCCGATCGTCAAAAAGCCAAAGGCGACGCCGCCTCGCCATCCCAGCAAAAAACCCGCTGTCAGGATGACGCTGGTCTGCGAAAGGACACTGGGCGCGGAAATTCCCCCCGACGTATAGCAGGATCCGGTAATGAAAAGCCAGATCATCAGCGTGAGCGACCAGCTTGCCAGCCTTGTTTTTCCAAAATGATTGAGCGAAAGGTTGGTAACGGCTATAAAAACACAAATCCCCAAAAAAGTCAGCCAGCGTTGCGAATTGTCAGGGTATAAAACAAGGCCCAAAAGATCCACCACACCTATAGCTCCGGTCCAAACGATCGTCAGGACAGAGACCATATAGCTTTGATAGTTCCTTTCTTTGTCAGGCAGTGAGAAGAAATTGGTCATAAAAGGAAATGGCAGCAGTTGGGGTGATTGTTCCCCATACAATTTCTGCTGTCGATGGTATGGGCTAAGGTATAAGTTTCACCGAAGCAGGAAACATAAAATCCCCGTTCGGCACAGTTCTCTTTTAAATTACTGAAAAACCGCCCAAAACGACTAATAGAATCCCTGATTTCCCCGAAAAAAAACATCCATGTAACTGGCTGAAACTCATCCAAAGCCATGAAGAGGTGCGGGATGTTGGGTGTTGGAATACCGAGGACGGAAGAAGAAGTCTGAAATCAGAAGTCTGAAGTCTGACAATTCATGGGCAGCACACACGTCCGAAATCGCAAATCCGAAGTGGCTGTCTCTTGTCCCAAAGACCGGTTGTCATGTCCCAAACAGCTTCTCCAAGATCTTGTAGGTGATCAGATAGGTGGGCCTGACTCCCTCCATCCCCAAGGCTCCGGAGGCCAACGTGCTGCCTGTTTCCAGGGGATTGTCCGAAGCGTAGTAGGCATAGAGGACTTTTACATTGGACCGGATACTGCCGCGGATCTTTGAGGCGGACTGGATGGCTTTTTGGTAGTGCGCACCTTCCATTTCGAGGCCGACAGCTCCCCAGGAGGACTCCATGAAATAGGTCAGGATGTCGCGGTTTTGGAGGGACGTTCCCAGCACGGTGATCATCGAACCCTCATAGACCCCCAAGCCATAGCCCTCGAAATCGGATTTCTTCAGTTCGTTTCGGAACGGGTAGTTGTCGGCAGTGCCTTCAAAAACGTGGGCCGTTGGAACCATCAAATCGCCTTTTCCGCCGTGCAGGATCCCCGCTTTTCCCATGATGGAGGTGGAGATCACGTTCAGCCGGTGCTTTTTGCCGTCCTTGGTATAGGTCTTCAGCAATTCGTCAAAACACTCATAGGCCTGCTCGCCAAAGGCATAGTCCATCACCACGAAGACCGGTCTTTTGTCCTTTTCCTCCGGGAGTACTATTCCTGGAATCAGCGTGTCTTTTTCCAGCCAGGCCGTGTCGATAATCTGCGCCCCGATATTGGTGCCCGAATTGTCCGGGAGGTCGATGAACCCATGTGCCATCGCATATTCGCGTATCGCCTTGCCGGGGTTGTTTTTTTTATCCACCGAAATATCCATCGCAGCCGCCTCCAGCTCTTCAAAGGTTTTCAGTCCCAGTGCCTGGTGTCCGTAGATCGTATTGACCACCGAGTGCAGATTGGCGGAGATGATGTGGATGGGTCGCTTCAGCAGACCGAGATTCATCAGGGTCTCCTTGATGCGGTCCGCCCAAAGCTCGCCATAGACATGGTGCCCGACCCGCTCGCGCAGCGTGGCCGAAAAGCTGATTTCCCGGTCCAGTCCGTGATTGGCCTCGTCCAAGGCCGCCTTGCCCAAGTGGTAAATGATGGAAACGAGGCTGTTGGAATTGGAACTTTTGGAGAATCTATCGACCGCCGTCATGGTTTCCTCAAAGGTCCTCCCGATGATGTGGCTCAGGTAGGCACTGGCGGTTTCTTTGTCAAACTCCTCCCCCGCCTGTTCTTTTTTCACAAACTCCGCCAGCATGGTCCAGTTGGAGGAAATCCTCCCCTTGGGATCCGTGCTGTTTCGGAGGATTTTCCGGGATTCGATGTAGAGAAAGGTCAGGTGGGTGAGAATGTCATAGATGTCCGATCTGCCGCGGGTCATCTCCACATACATGATCTGATCGTCGAGACGGTAGCAGTTTCGCTTTCTTTTTGACGGGATCAGCGGGCTCAGATGGGAAGTCTCATACCCCTCCCTGCTGACCAGCCTGATGAAGCGGCATTCTTCGATTCCCCTGGGCAGGCGCTCCATGACGTAGAGCAGCCCATCGAGCTCCACCTTTTCCGGATCGGTCACCAGGCCGTAGATCTCCGGGCTGAGCGTCATGAGCGCATTGACCAGGCCGTCTCCCGAGATTCCCATGGGTTTATAGTTGCCCCGGTTAAAAAGGTGGCGCATCGTGATATACAACCGCTCAATGGCTCCCCGGGATTCCTGTGCTCTGGTTCGTTTCATGCTTTCCTAAAAAGATTAAATTCCTCAAAAATAGGTCTTTTTGTTTGGACATGCCTTCCGTTTTTCGGCAAGCTTACTTCATCCTTTCGGCAAAATATTTCTTCAGTTTGTCCACCTTGGGCTTGATCACAAACTGGCAGTAAGGCTGCATCCCGTTATGGTCAAAGTACTCCTGGTGATAGTCTTCGGCCGGATAGAAATTCGTAAAGGGTGTGATCTCGGTGACAATCGGCCGATCGAAGACGTTCTTTGCATTCAGTTCGTCTTTCAAGCGAGTGGCTATTTCCTTTTGCCGTTCCGAATGAAAGAAGATGGCGGAGCGGTATTGGGGTCCCACATCCCCGCCCTGTCTGTTGAGCGTAGTCGGGTCGTGCGTAGCCCAAAAGACCTCCAGCAAGCTTTCCAGGCTGACTTTCTTCGGATCGAAATACACGTTGACCACCTCGGCATGTCCGGTCGTGCCGGTGCAGATCTCCCGGTAGGCCGGGGACTCCACCAGCCCGCCTGCATAGCCGGAGACGGCTTTTTCCACGCCTTCCAACCGCCGAAATACCGCTTCTGTGCACCAGAAGCACCCCGCGCCAAGGGTGATCAATTCCAGTCCTTCGGGGATTTCGACAGTGGTCAACGGAAGTTTCGGTTCATCGCTCATGGTGCTGTTTTTTAGGGCCAACAAACAGGAAGTCATTTTGGTTTGCGCAGTCCGACGATCCGGGTTTGCCCATCGGCTTGGTCAAGCTTGCTTATCGAAACTCCATCTTGGGAAAGTTCGATGAGACCCTCCCGGTGCATCCGCATCATTTCCCTCCTGGCATCTTCCGCGAAAAGCTCCCAATCTTCGGGAAACATCCGGCGGACGACCTCAGTGGGGCAAAACGGTTTACCTTTACTCTTCCTGCAAAAATCCAGAATCGCCGTGCGGAGTACGTCCATCGTGTTCGCGTCAATGGCAGACCATCACAAATGCCGGAGGCAAATTTCTGAAGGTAAACTTGACTTCCAGATGGGAAAAGAACCTTCTGAAAAGCTTTTTGAGATGGAAGGAATAGGTCATGATGACCATTTTCCCCTTGGGAGCGAGCGAATCCCTGCTCTTGGCAAGGATACCGTCGGTCACCTCCCTGGGCAGGATGACAAAGGGCAGCGACGAAAAAATGCAATCGGCCTTTCTCCCGCCAAGATACCTGTCCATGTTTTCCGCAGAGTCGCAGACGATCCGGATATTCGGCTGGGGAAACTGCTTCCTCATCGAATCGCAAAAGGAGCGGTTGATCTCAAACACCAGCAACTGTCCATCGGAGGCCAGCCGTTCGGCAATCCCCAGGGTAATGCTGCCGTCTCCCCCGCCCAACTCCAGGATGAGCCCCGCGTGCTCGATATCGGTGTAGGAGAGCATCTTGTTGACCAGCGCCTTGGAGCTGAAAGCCACAGCTCCCGTGGTAGCCAAATTGGAATAGAGCTCCAGCAGCAAATCCGATTTACCCATAAAATGAAAATGACCACGGAAGATACCCGATTTTGGCTTATATTTTCGGCCTCACGCCAAAAATCTGACTGCACGATATGGCCCAAAAGGCTGAAATCCGTTCGACTTTACCGCTTCGCATACAGAAAATCTTCCGGGATTTTTGGGGCATGTCCCTGGTTTTTGCGGCCTTGATGGTCCTGATCCGGATTTGGGAAACCATCTTGGTCTTTCGAGCCCACGTCCTGGATTTTTCGCCTTGGGAAGTCATCGGATTTAGCCTGTTTCACGACCTGGGCTGGATCCTGTACGTCCTGGGACTGCTCCTGATCCTCCATGTTTTGCTCAGTCTGCTTTCCGCCAGGGTTGCCAGGGTTCTGCTCCAGGTGACATTCACCCTCTTTGTCCTCATCCACCTGGGCTTGGTCTTCTATTTTCTGAAAACATTCGTGCCGTTGGGCAAGGACCTTTTTGCCTACAACTACACCGACTTGGTCAGGACCGTTTCAGCCTCGGGAGAGTTGAATGCGGTGAACGTGTCCCTCGCCTTGGTTCTCGCCGCCTTTGTTTTCGGACTGCTGTACCTGGGGATCCGGCTTTTCGACTTCAGCCTGAAAAGCCTTCTTTTGATTACCTCAGCTCACCTGGCAGTACTTTTGGCCATCGCTTTTTGGCCACAGGAGACAGAATCGGAGGTCAATGAAGCCAAGCAAAACATCGAACTGAACAAGTCCCGCTTTTTGGCCGAACAGTCATTTGAGCACCTGATGTACGGGGGGGAGTTTTACTTTGACTTTTACCTCAGGGGTGCCAACGACGATCTCCTGGTCAAAAAAATCCATACCAATGACGAATATCCCTTTCTCCACAAAAACGACTACCCCGATGTACTGAGTCCCTTTTTCGACAGTTTGGCCCAGGCTCCGGACCTTGTCTTTCTTTTCATGGAAAGCTTCGGAAAGGCCTACTCCGGAAAGGACGCCTACCTGGGCAGCTTCACTCCCTTTCTGGATTCGCTGGAGCAGCACAGCCTGGTGTGGACCAACGCGCTCTCCTCTACCGGGCGGACTTTCGGGTTGCTTCCTGCGGTTTTTGGAGGGCTTCCCTTCGGCGAAAAAGGCTTTCTGGAACTCTACCGGGAGTTTCCCAACCACCAGTCGCTGCTGAGTATCCTGGGGGAAAACGGCTACAAAACCAGGTTCTTCGTCGGCACAGACGCCAATTTCGACAATGAAGCCCCTTTCCTGAAATTCCAGGGAGTGGATCAGATCACCGACGAATCCGCTTTCCCCCCGGGGTTTGAAAAAGCGCCGACAAACAGCGGATTTTCCTGGGGATATACGGACAAAGACCTCTTCAGGTACGGGATCGAAACCCTCCCTGCAACGGCGGCTTCGCCCGAAGTGCGGATCTTTCAGACCCTGACCTCCCATGATCCCTATCTGGTGCCCGAGAGGGAAATCTACCGGCAAAAACTGAGGGACCACCTCGCCAACCGTCTCCATCTGACTGCCGAAAAAATCAGGGAATACCTCGCCTATGAAAACATCTACATGACCATCCTGTATGCGGATGATGCGCTGCGGTTGTTTTTTGGGGAATACCGGAAGCGGCCCGAATTTGCCAACACCATCTTTGTGATCACCGGCGACCACCGGCTTCCCGAAATCCCGATGGTTTCCCGGCTGGACCGTTTTCACGTCCCCCTGATGATCTATTCCCCGATGCTAAAGCGCAGGGATTATTTCAAAGGTGTCACCAGCCACTACGAAATCACGCCTTCGCTGCTGGCATTGCTCCAAAAACAGGGCCTGGTCACACTCCCGGAGGAAGTCATCTGGCAAGGACAGGTACTGGACACCGCTCGAAACTTCCAGTCACTCATCGCCATGCCCCTGATGCGAAACAAAAACCAGTTGATGGAATACATCCACGGGAACTATTTCCTGTCCGACGGGCAACTGTTCCTTGTCTTGGACAATCTGGGAATCGACCCGGTGGAGGATGGCAATGTACTGAATCGCCTCACCGGGGAATTTGAGGAGTTTAAAAACAAAAACGGCTACATGGTACAAACCGGAAGGCTCCTGCCGGTGGCCAGATAGCGGCGGGCAGCAAACAGTTGGCCGTGAGTAAATGGTGGTTACTGTCTACTGCGACTGCTTTTTGGCCTCTCCCAACACTTGGCTCACCAGCGGATAATAGTAGTTCCAATAGAAACTCTGCCTGTCGGTGTAGTCGGACGCGACGTACAATCCTCTCCAGAGTATCGGCAGCCCAAAGAAACGGGCCGATCCCAGATGTCCCCGCGTACTCGAAAAATCGCCCGAAAAATAGTATTGGCTGCCTTTTTCCAGCTTGCGGACTACCGCGGCGGGAAAAAACCTGGGCAAGCCCATGCTCCTGAGCCGCTGGCTCCCTCTGCCGGTGGGATTGATGTCATAGTAGGAGATCACCTCGTAGTCCCGCTCGATCATCACCACATCAAACCAGTCCGGATAGGGCACCACTTCGGGGAGTTTGAATCCGTGTTTGTTTACCTTTTGCGTCCGGATCAGGGGGATTTTGTTGTCGTAGTCGGTTTGGTAGACAAAAGCCTCTATCTCGCCGGTTTCTTTGACAAAAATCAGCCCCGGACCAGCCAGACCCCATCTCCCATGCTGGTGCAGGTATTGCCGGATCATCCATTCGGGGATGTCGGCAGTGGCCAGCGTGTCCAGCTCGTCAAAATACCGGCCGATCCAGCCGGTCCATTTCAGGCCCATCAGATGCTCAAACTCGTTTCGGATCACCGCCGGGGTAGGCGATGCGATGGAATTGAACTCCGCCACGACCACTTTGCCCGCTTGCAGGGCCATCCTGACGAGGAGGAGATCCGTCTCATTCATTCCCCCATAGATCTTCTTGCTGGGTTCGTCGCGGGCGGTCTCACCAAAATCACCTTCATAGACCCCATAGGTATCGGCCAGATAAACGAAATCGGTGTCGGAAGCGAGTTTTCCGATTTCCTCCTCCGACATGCCCGCCAGATCTTTGCCCACGCCAAAGTCCTCCTTTCCATTTGGGAAAAAACCCAGGTAATCCCTGTCCCCCGAATAGTAATCCCCGGACGCTTTTTTGTATTTGTGGTGATCCAGGATCCAAAAAAATCCGGCATGCTCCCGATGGCTCCCGTCTGTCACGGTCTTGTCGATGACCAGGATGTCCAGTTGTTTTGAAGGAATCGCCGCCCAGACCACAAAACTCAGCAGCGGCAAGCCCACGACAAAAACAAGAAATGGCCAAAGCCGGTAGAGATAGATTTTCAGTTCCTCTTTCATGGATTAAATCGGCCTAGAATCGGTATTCGAATCCAAGGGAAAGGTTGATGTTGTTTCTGAAATGGTCCGCACTCAGTTCGTCCCGGCTGTAGCCTGTGTATCCGTAGATCATGAATTTGGGAGAAACCAACTGCTGATAGCCCAGCCTCGCCCGGTAGGAATTGAGCAACTGGGACTGGTCCCGTGTCTCCTCATCCGGCGACACGCCGGTGCCGAGCTGCAGGCTGAAGAAGTCTTCCGCAGTCCTGAAGTAGTACCTGGCCGTAAGCTGGGTGGAGGTACTGGTGCCGGCATCATCCGGGATTACGTTCAGCCGTGCATTGAGCCACCAGTTTCCCAGGTATTTGCCTACAGATCCGGTGATGATGTGCGTGGCGGTCGAAAACCCCAAATACCGGTATCCGCCCTCGACTTCCCATGCTTTCTCCAGATTGTGGTAATACGACGCGCCAAATCGGAATTTTGGAAAGAAATCCGCTCCGGATCCCCCCAGGTTAAGATAGGCATAGCCATCCTTTCCGATGGACGGATAGGCATCCAGCTCCACCAAGGTCCCAAAACCATCATACCTCACAGACTGTGTCACCCGGGCAATCAGGGTACCCGTGAGCTTGGTCCGGGTGCGGCCATAGACCGACCAGGTATGCCAGGGATCAATCTGCCCCTCGAAGGTGTCATAGTCGTACGTGGCTCCGACGGCATTGACGGTTTTCAGTCTTTCCAGGTTTCTCATGTAGCCGAGCAGTCCTTCCTGGTTGGATCCCTTGTCAAAAAGCGGTTCTACCACGTCGTAGGCCTCGTTGTATCGCCCGCGGTAGTACAGCAGCCGCGATTCGCGATAGACGATTTCATCCGGGCTCGGTGTGCCGAGGTTTGACTTGGCCCGCGCCAGGATCTCATCGGCTTTGGACAGGTTTTCAGACCAAAACAGATTGTCCAAATAGGCCACATAGCCGTCTGCATAGTCGGGAGAGGCTACGATGGCCCGCTCCAGGTAGAGGCTGGCGGAGTCGTTTTTTCCCTCCCAGGCATAGCTCCTGCCTACCAGGATCAGGATATCCGCATAGGCGGGGTACTGCTCCAAAGCGCGAAATGCGATCTTTCTCCCGCTCTGATACTGGCCATCCAAGATCAGCGTCCTGGCCTGCGCCAACAGCTCATCCGGATCAAATGAGTCCTGGGCCCGGGAGGAAAAAACCGCCAGAATCAGGACAATTCCGGTCAAAAGTGTCTTTCTGGTCATGTGCTGGGTTGTTCTGCTAAGTTTTTCTTGTCTTCGGCCTTTTTGAAGCCCGTTCGGATCATGGATCCCCACCCTCCCTTTCCTTTGACAAAGTCAATATGGCCCATCAGTCCCCAGAAGATGATCTTGGGATGGACCAGAAATGGCTCCGTGACAATCATCCAGATCAGTTTTCTGAGATCTTTTTTGTCTTTGTAATGATTAAAGGCAATCTGCTCGTAAAGCACGCTGAAGGATGAAACCAACAGCGACAACAGGTACATCATCAACAGCAATGCAAAGAAATAAACTGCGCTGAAATCCCCTATCACCAGCAGGATGAGGGTATACACAATCCCGGCGGTTTCCAGGATCGGTGCCGCTTTCTCAAAAACCGACCAAAACGGATACGAGATCATTCCCAAAACGCCATACTTTGGATTGAGCCCCAAGGCCTGGTGGAGCTGCAGTGTCTCAATGGTGCCTCTCATCCACCGGTTGCGCTGGCGGGAAAGGACCTCCTCGCTTTCGGGGACTTCGGTCCAGCAAAGTGGATTGGGAACAAAGCCGACCTTGTGGGGGATCTTCTGCTCCACCATGTAGCGCCGCATCCGCACGACCAGCTCCATGTCCTCTCCCACGGTCTTTGGAAAATACCCGCCAACCGCCCGGACGAGGTCCTTTCTGAAAAACCCAAACGCTCCCGAAATCAGCATCAGGCCGTTGATCCTCGACCAGGCCATGCGGCCCATGAGAAAAGCCCGGAAGTACTCGATCACCTGAAATCTGCCCAAGAGGGTCTCCGGAATCCGATACTTGGTTACCGTGCCGTCCTGCACGTCACAGTTGTTGGCTATGCCGATCACCCCGCCGACCGCGATCACCTTCCGGTTGGTTTCCTCCATAAACGGCCTCACCATCCTGGAAATCGATTCGCTGGAAAGGATGCAATCCACATCGATGCAGGCCAGGATCTCCAAAGCCGCGATGTTGATTCCTGCGTTGAGCGCATCGGCTTTCCCGCCATTTTCCTTGTCGATCACCGTCAGACGCCGATAGGGCCGGTTTTTGGATCTGTAGATCCCCCTGACTGTCTTGGTCTGGATCTCGGGATTGTAGGCATAGTCGGTCTTTTCCAGGTCAAACGAACGGATGAGCTTTTCGAGCGAGTCGTCCGTGGATCCGTCATTGATGAGGATCACTTCAAACTTCCCATAGTGAAGGGAAAGCAGACTCTGTGCGTTTTGGACGATGCTCTGGCCTTCGTTGTAGGCTGGTGCCAAGATGGACACGCCGGGGGCAAGGGGGGAAGTGATGATGTCACCGTAATCCGCAAACCTGTTTTTGCGGAGAAAATCCCGCATCTCCAAGGCACTCAGTGCCATCAGGACAAAATAGATCGCGATCACCGAGAAGCTGAGCGTCAGAAAGAGCAGCCCAAAAATCTCCAGGATCATGTAAAACAAAAAACTATACATGTTGCAGCATCGGGTCTAGGATGTGGTTTCGGATTTCCAGCAGCTCGGGACTGGAATCGGGTGCCGTGAGCTCGGCAAATTTGTCCACGTCAAGCCCATAAAGCCCCTTCAGATAGCTGAGTTTTCTTCCGAAGGCAGTCTCCGAGTGGATCAAATCGACCAAAATATCCGCAGAATCCGTATCTCCGACGGCTCCGGCGGCTTTGGCGGCCGCCAAGGACAGGTTAGGGTTTGGGGATCTCAGGCAATCATTGACAAAGCCCGTCTCCATGTAGGCACCCAAGGCCGCGTAGGTTTCCAGTATTTCCATTTTTTCCTCATCCGAAGCATTCGCGGCAAAGCCCGCCAACACTTCAATCAAGTCCATCCTTCCCAAGATCCTGACCAGCTTGATTCCGAAGAGCCGGATACTCTGATTCTTGGAGTCGAAAAGAATCTCCAGCTTGAGGTCTTTGTTTGGGCTCAAAAACCGGATGATTCTCAGGTAGTTCATTTGCTGCCAAAGCGAAAGTGGATAGGTCTGGTCCCTGAGAAAGACCAAATCCACCTTCTCGGAAAGATTGAGCAAGGTGGCCACAGCCGTCGAACGGATGTAAAAATTCCCCGAGTTGGTGAATTTGTGGACCTCGGGAAGCGCCTCCACCAAATCCATTTCGTTGATATGCACCAAGGCCATGGTGGCCCTGTCCCACTTTTTGTGGTGCAGCATGTCGATGGATAGCTTGTCCAGCTCCAGCTTTTTGTACAGCACTTTGAGCTTTTCCTTAAAGTCACCCTTCATTTTCTTGTTCAGGGTGATGATGCTGTCGATCAGCACCTGCTGATACAGCGGCTTCACCAGCAGGTTTTTGGGAAAGTGGGAATGCATCTCTTCCTGGTCCATTTCCTGAATCTCCTGCAATTCCTTTTCGAAAAGCAAAGAAGTCAAAGGGTCTATGATGAGCCGGGTATATTCCTTTTGCAGGTTTTCCCGGTTGTTTTTCCCCACTTTCATGATCAGCATACCGGCAATCATGACCGAGGCGACAAGGAAGAAAAAGACGATGGTCACCGCCACTCCAAAAAGCCTGTAGTCGGAAAGAACCCTCAGCTTAAATTTCTCGGTGGGGGAATAGGGTGATTTGGACGCCAGCGAAACCAGGTCTTCGGCAGGGGCCAGTTCGCCTTTCCTGATCAGGTAATCCCCGCTTCTCACACGTTCGGCGACAAATTCTCTCGCCGCGTCGAGGGGAACCGTCTGGGAAAGCACCACATACTCGATCCGATACGCCAGGCTGTCCTGGGCCAGGCGGCTTTCCAGTTCTTTTCCCCTGCCAAAATCCACGAAAACCCCGGATTCATAGCCCGAATCGGTCGGCGTAAACAAATACAGGGAATCCCTGGCGAGGGATTCGGAAATTCTCTTCCCCTTGACCCAAAAACGGTAGCCCAGCCCGGGCACTTCCTTTTGCAGGGTCAGAAAATCACGGAATCCAGCCGAATCTTCAGGTATGGCCCCGTCCTGCGCCTGAACCAATCCAGGCAAAAAAGAAAACAGACCGATGACCATCCAGCACAAAAGTTTCGACATACCGCCTTATTTGAGTATTCGCTTCACCCGGATGGCCAGTTCGTTGGGATTGAAAGGCTTGGGCACAAAATCCGCCACCCCCATGTTGAATGCCTCCAGCACCACCTGCTCCTCTTCGCCGAGAGAACTGAGGACGATAATCGGGGTATCGGGCCGGGACTGCTTGGCATGGTGGATGATTTCTATCCCACTTCGGAACGGCATCATCACATCGGTAATGATCAGGTCGGGACTCAGCGCGTCAATGGCCAGGATTCCCTCGTTGCCGTCGCAGACCAGGAAGGTTTCATATCCATCCTTTTTCAGTCTGAACTGTACCAAACTGGAAATTAGCTTATCGTCTTCGATAATCAGGATTCTTTTCATAGCAGGGGGCGACGCGAACTTAAAGATAGCATCAAAGTGCAAAATGCAAAGTCCCCAGACCGTTCATAATAGGCCCTTCCCGTAGGGGATGTATATGAAATGCACTTAAAAGCAGTTTGATGCCAGATCCAGACCACTGGTCAAAAAAATAGTTTCCGAAAAATAATTCCCCCCAATTGATGAATCACCTTTTGCTAGCTTGCCTGTCGAAGAACAACCACCAATCGAATGAAAAGACAATTTCTGAAAGCAGGAATGGCCGGTTTGCTGTTGACGGGTATGCTCTCGCAGGGGGTATGGGCACAGAGCGACCCATCCGGAAAGCGGAGAGTAACCGAGACCTACGCCATCACCAACGCCACGATTTTTGCATCTCCCGGCCAGCAGGGAACCAAGGGAAGCGTGCTTTTTCGGGACGGTGTGATCTTGGGTATCGGAGCCAACCTCCCGCTCCCCAAGGAAGCACAGATCATTCCCGGAGACTCCCTCTTTGTCTATCCCGGCTTCATTGACGGCGCCGGAATGGCCGGAATCACCAAACCAAAGGATCCCGAAAGACCCAAGGATTTCGTATCCTCCACTCCGCCCGATGAGATCGCGGGCATCACTCCTTGGAGGTCCATTTCGGAGCAGTTTTCCATCTCCGGCAATCAGGTCGATGATTGGAGGAAAGCAGGGTTTACCATCAGCCAAGTCCTGCCTGACGGGGGAATGATCCCCGGCAAGGCCTCCATCATGGTCTTGGGAAATGTCGGCACGGTCAATGTCCTTGTGGAAAACAGTGCTTTGGCGGCAAACTTCAAAGGCTCCCGGGGAATGTATCCCGCCACCGCCGTAGGCGTGATGGCAAAATTCCGGGATGTCTATCAAAACAGCACCCTGGCCCTGGACCACTCCAAACTTTATGCCTCTACCGCAGGAGTGGGCAGACCCGAAGTCACCCCAACCCAAGCCGGCATGGCGGCAGTAGTGCAAAACCAAATCCCGGTGATCTTCACCGCAGCCACGGACCTGGAAGTGAGGAGAGTTCTTTCCCTGCAAAAGGAACTGGGCTTCAGGCTGATCCTTTCCGGTTTGGAACACTATGAGACCGTCATCGACTTGATCAAAAGCTCAGGAACTCCCGTTCTGATCAAGCTGGAAGTACCGGATGACAAGGCCATAAAAAGCCAAAAACCGGACAGCGCGTCCATCGCCACCAAAGCACAATACGATCGGGTCAAAGAGGCCTACGACAAGGCTCTCAAGCAAGCTTCGCTGTTGGAAAAGGCTGGAATACCCTTTGGCTTCTCTACCGTAGATGCCAAGCCGGGCGATGCCCTGAAGGCGATCCAGACCATGGTCAAAAACGGCCTGAGTGAAAAAGCTGCCTTGGCTGCCCTGACCACCAATCCTGCCCAGATTCTCGGAATCGGCAGAGTGGCGGGAACCATCGAAAAAGGCAAGATGGCCAACTTCGTCCTCAGCAACGATTCGATCTTCAAAGAATCCGCCCAGATCAGGCATGTCGTGGCAGACGGCTATGTATTTGACTATGAGGTGAAGAAAAAAGCAGCCAACGGAAACGGAAAGGCCGAAAATGGCGCAGTCAAAGTGGAAGGCGTTTGGGAATATACTTCCGAAACTCCCGGCGGCTCCTCGGGCGGTGAAATCTCCCTTGTAAAAGCCGGGACTGACCTATCCGGTGCCATCACCTACGACGATCCGGCTGGGGGAGGCAAAGTGAGTGCGCCGGTCAAAAATGTGACGGTCACGGGCAAAACCCTCTCCTTCGAATTTGAAGTCAACGCAGGCGGCAACAATCTCACCGTCACCATCACCGGAGAGATCACGGGAACGAATATGGAAGGCAGCATGTCTGTCGCCCAGTTCGGCTCTTTTCCGCTCACTGCCAAACTCACCACTCCCAGCCTAACCTTCTAAAAACATGAAAAAGCTCAATTTGATACTTGCTGCTGTGTTGGGAATAGGCTTGAATTGTTCCCAGGCGCAAACGCCAAAAGGCAACCTGCTGATAAAAAATGCGACGGTACTCACCATCACCAAGGGCAACCTGGAAAACACCGATGTCCTGGTCCAGGACGGGATCATCAGGCAGGTAGGACAAAACCTGACCGCACCCTCCGGAGTGCAGACTATCGACGCCTCCGGCAAATTCCTGATGCCCGGAATCATCGATGCCCACTCCCATGTGGCACTGGATGTGGTCAATGAGGCCACTTCCCCCATCGTGGCCGAAGTGCGGATGAAAGACATGGTCAATCCCTTTGAGATCGGCATCTACCGTGCCCTCGCTGGCGGGGTGACGATCTCCCACGCCATGCATGGATCCGCCAATGTGATTGGCGGCCAAAATGCCACCCTGAAGCATCGCTGGGGTTCCGACGATCCGGCTGAGATCATCATGCAGGATGCCCCGAGAACAATCAAGTTTGCGCTGGGCGAAAACCCCACCCGCGTCCATGGCCGTGGCAACAGCATCCAGCCGAGAACCCGCATGGGTGTAGAGGCGATCTTGAGAAATGGCTTCAATGAAGCCCTCCAGTACAAAAAAGGCTGGGAAACCTACAATGCGGCAAAAGGCCAAAAAGGCAACACGCTCACTCCTCCGGCATTCAACGAGCGTCTTCAGACCCTTGCGGACATCCTGGACGGCAAGATCATCATCCACTGCCACTCCTACCGCGCGGATGAAATCTACATGCTGATCAACGTCGCCAAGGACTTCGGGATTACCAAGCTGGTCTTCCAGCACACCAACGAAGGCTTCAAAGTGGCCCCTGAAATCGCCGAATACACGATGGGAGCCTCCGTTTTTGCCGACTGGTGGGCCTACAAGATGGAAGTGTACTACTCCACTGCCTTCAATGCGGCGATCCTGCAGCGAAACGGTGTACTCACTTCGATCAATTCCGACTCCGCAGAGCTGATCCGCCATCTCTACCACGAAGCTGCCAAGACGCAGCGCTATGGAGGGTTGACCGACGGGGAAGCGCTGGCCATGATCACCATCAATCCAGCCAAGCAATTGGGAATAGACGACAAAGTCGGTTCGATCGAGGTCGGCAAGCAGGCGGATTTGGTGATCTTCGAAGGCCACCCGCTTTCTTCCTATGCGGTACCGCAGATGACCTTTGTGGATGGGGTCAAGTATTTTGACATCAAGGCAGATCCCGATGACCAGCGTCAGTTCGTAAGTGCTACGGAAATGGTAGAGCCCGTGTATCTCCATACCGAAGAGGACCATCAATGCCTCCAGGGAGTAGATGCGTATTTCGAGGCCTTCCAGGGAGCTTTCCTTGAAGAAAAACTTTAATCACCCCGAAAATTCAAATTGATCATGAAAAGAATTTTAAAAACCTTTTGCGCCTCCCTGCTAGCCCTGCTTCCAGCGGCTGCCATGGCACAGATCGACGGGGAATTTGTAAAACCCCGTACCGGAAAGTTTCTCCTGCAAAATGCCACCGTGGTGACTGTCACCAAAGGCACGCTCAACAATACCTCTGTCTTGGTCGAAAACGGGAAAATCGCCCAAGTCGGCACTGGCATCAGTGCAGGCGACGCGGAAGTGATCGACTGTACCGGGATGTTCGTCTATCCGGGAATGATCGACGGCGGCACCAGGCTCGGCTTGGTCGAAGTAAGCTCCGTCCCGGAGACAGTGGACTATGCCGAAATCGGCAACGTGACCCCAAACATGCAGGCGCTGACTACCGTCAATCCAAGCGCCGAGGCGATCGGGGTTACCCGGGTTTCCGGAGTGACCACTGTCCTGACCGTTCCTACCGGTGGACTTTTCCCAGGCACTGCTGCCCTGATCAATCTCAACGGCTATACACCGGATCAGATGTACGGCGGGTTTAAGGCGATCGTCATGAACTTCCCCAGCTCTGGGCGTCGTGGCAGATTTGACCGCAGATCAGACGAAGACGTCAAAAAAGATGCGGAAAAAGCATTAAAAGAATCCAATGAGGTCTGGGAAAATGCCAAGAACTATCTGACTTTGAAAAAGGCCGGTGCCGAACTCCAGTATTATCCCGAAATGGACCAGTTGTCCAAAGCCGTTTCCGGCGAACTCCCGCTGCTCATCGTCGTGGATGCGGCATCTGACATCCAGAATGCGATCAAGTGGGTGGATGGCAAAGACATCAAGGTGATCTTCTCCGGGGTTTCCGAAGGCTGGAGAGTCGCTGACGAAATCGCCAAAGCCGGAATCCCGGTCATCACCGGCCCGGTACAGGCCCTTCCCACCCGCCAGTCGGACCGCTACGATGCCGCCTATGCCAATGCAGGCAAGATGGCAAAAGCCGGTGTCAAAGTTGCCATCCGCACGGATGAGGAAGAGAACGTGCGAAACCTGCCGTTCCACGCCGCGTTTGCGGCAGCCTATGGATTGGGAAAAGAGGAAGCCCTGAAAGCCATCACCATCAATCCGGCCGAAATCTTCGGTATCCAAGATCAATACGGTTCGGTGGAAGCCGGCAAGCGTGCCAATTTGGTCATTGCTACCGGTGATCCGCTGGAGACCCAATCCCAGATCCTGCATGTCTTCATCGACGGATACATGATCCCAATGTCCAACAGACACATCCGACTCTACCAGGAATTTCTGGAAAGATCCCCTGGCCTGACGGTCAATTGACAAAAAAGGCCATGGAAGTGATTTCATGGCCTTTTTTGTTTTCTAATTTGAAAATTGAAATATTCGAAAATTGGAAAATTCGACCCCAAAGTCCTTGTAGCCAATTTTTCAATTTTCAAATTTTGTACTCTTTCAATTCTAAAAAATGAAACAGACCTTACTCGCTCTCACCACCGCCTCCCTCCTTTCCTTCAACACTTTTGCACAGCAAGACGGATTTCTCCCTTCCCAGTTTGCGGACCAAAAGAAGTTTGAGACGGATTTTCTCCAGGCAGTGGACTATGACCGGTTCAAAGTCCATCTGCAGGAACTCACCAAAAACCCACACATCGCCGGAACTCCCGAAAACGAGCTGGTCAAGGACTACCTGGTCAAGATCATGTCCGAGGCAGGCATGAATGTCAAGGTCTGGCCCTACGATGTCTATCTGCCCAACCATCCCGGCAAATCCGAACTGCAGCTCATCGCTCCCGTTCAGATGACACTTTCCCAAAAGGAAGGCGAGATCGACGAAGACCCTTTTTCCAAAGATCCCAGACTCCACCTCGGATTCAATGCCTTCTCCGGCAGCGGTGACGTCACGGCGGGAGTCGTCTATGTGAACTACGGCACCCGGGAAGACTTCGCAAAGCTGGCTGAAATGGGCGTAGAACTGGGCGGGAAGATCGCCATCGCCCGGTATGGGGGCAATTTCCGGGGATACAAAGCCAAGTTTGCAGAGCAATACGGGATGGTCGGCCTGGTGGTCTACACCGATCCAAAAGACTCGGGATTCACCCGAGGCGAAGTCTATCCAAACGGTCCCTTTTTCAACGAAACCACCATCCAGCGTGGCTCCATGCTGACCCTGGACTACACGGGCGACCCTTTGACTCCAAACGTGCCTGCGTTACCTCTCGATGGGGACAAAAAGACAAAGCGCCTGGATCCTACGGAAGTGCCCTTTCACACCATCCCCGTGACCCCGATCGGCTACGGTGCCGCAAAGGAAATCCTGAGCCGGATGACCGGATCTGAGGTGCCTGAAGCCTGGCAGGGCGGTCTGCCGTTCACTTACCGGATCACCGGAGGCCCGGAGCTGAAAGTCCGCGTGATGGTGGACCAAAAGCCCGAGTTTATCCGGGCAAACAACGTGGTGGGCACATTTGAAGGAAGCAATTCTCCCGACGAATGGGTCATCCTCGGAAGCCACTACGATGCCTGGAGCTTTGGTGCCACAGATCCAAACTCCGGTACAGCCATGTTGTTGACCTTCGCGGAAGCCTTGGGAACCTTGTATAAAAACGGGCAAAAACCGGCGCGGTCCATCCTGATCGGCCATTGGGATGCGGAAGAGCAGGGAGTCATTGGTTCGACCGAATGGGTGGAGCATCTGAAAAAGGAACTGGGCGCAAAGGCCATCTCCTACATGAACTTTGACGGCGGTGTATCCGGCAGAAGTTTCGGCGCGGCTGCGGCCCCAACCCTGAAAAAACTGATCATCGATGCCTCCAAGGAGGTCTCCTACCCGGACTCTGCCAAGACGGTTTTTGAAGTCTGGGCCGGAAAAAATCCAGAACCGGGAATCGGAAACCTGGGTGGGGGATCCGACCACATCGCATTCTACATGCACGTGGGCGTGCCATCGCTCAGCGGCGGTTCAGGCGGGACGAGCGCCTACCACTCCAACTACGACAACTTCCACTACTACTCCAAGTTTTCCGATCCCAGCTTCAAGATGGGTGGAGCGGTCGCCCAATTGTTTGGTTTGGTCGCCATCCGACAGGCCAATGCCGCCGTGATCCCTTACGATGTGGATCGCTATTCCAAAGACCTCAAGGGACACTTCGAGCAGGCGGTAAAAAATGTGAAAGCCATCGATCCCAACTTTGCCGGATTTGATCAGGTGGATGCGGCACTCGCCAAACTTCAAAGCAGCACCCAAGCCTATCACGCGACCCTGCACACGTCCATTTCCGAAGAGACTATTCATTCCAGCCGTTTGAAGAAAATCAATGCAGGACTGATCAGCTTGGAGAAAAGCTGGATCGATCCCAAGGGCATGTACTATGGGGCATGGTACAAGTCGCTGTACGTGTGCAACGATCCCTTCTCCGGCTATGCGTCTTGGATCCTGCCGGGCATCCAGTACGAGGTGGCGATCAAAAATACCGCTAGACTCGAAGAATGGGACACACGCTACGCCAAGGCTATCCTGGATCTGAGCAACAAGATCGACAAGCTGACCAAGCTCCTGGAACCGAAAAAAATTCGATAGGTCGGGCTGGTTTCTGGAGACATAAGTATCAAGATATAAGACATTAGAGTCAAGAAACAAGAAGCAATGAAGCGGGAAACAGCATGTGAAATCTGGGATTTTCGGCAATTCACGGGCTGGGCGGGATCTGTAATCCCCGCCCTCCTGTTTGTGAATTTGCAATTCCCAGACAATCTCATCCTTCAAATCCAACAAAAAGACACGGCTTCCTCTTGACAATAGCTCCAAAACACTTAATTTGAACCCTACAACAGCCGGAGAAGCCCATTACACATAGGGGAGTTTCGTAAACATGATTGTTGCACAATGCACCAATAAAAATGGGCATCAGAAAGACCAAGGCATTAATCATTGGACTACTGGCCACCACTGGTTTGGTCTTTGGTTAATTTGAGGTTGACAAATTTTCAGAAGTTGATTCCTGTCTTGACAGCGGTGGACGGTGGAATTGCGAAACTGGTAAGTGCGTGTACGAGACAACGGCGGAGTCACTGGACACCCTGAACAAACTACAGGGATATAATGAACTTGCTGGCGGAGACGGAAGTACTGTTTACACCATTTCAGAATGTAACACAGGCCGTGTCGACATAGAAAACATTAGAGACCTGATCCTCAAATTATTAGTCCTTCTATTGACACATCAATGCTCTTTAGGATATGGACATTGGATCCAAACGGACCTCATGCAAACTTTCTCATAACGAAATATGATTTCTACGTAGTTGATTATGGCGGAGACGGAAGTATGCCTTACATCTTAGACGGAGACTCTTTGACAATTTACTACAATGAGTTTGTTCAAAAAGGAAAAGTATTAAAGGCAACAAAGTACTCCTTAATAATTAATTGGAACGATATAGAAGGATTAACGGGTTTTATAGAATGAAGGAACTAGCCGCATTAGGCGCAACAAAAGATTTAAGTCGTTTATCTT
The DNA here is from genome assembly GCA_964530015.1 of uncultured Limnohabitans sp. GTDB lineage: Bacteria > Bacteroidota > Bacteroidia > Cytophagales > Cyclobacteriaceae > Algoriphagus. Next base: position 24,459 of record CAZGYC010000015.1, read on the forward strand.
TATTCTTCTATATTAATGAACGACAAAAAACCATAACATTGGACAATTGACAAAAACGACCTTTAAGACAAATGCCACCAACCTTTCTTATATTTCTTGGACTTATCGTTTATATCGGATTGACAGCTATGACATTTGTCATATTCGCTCCGATGTTACTCATTGACACAAAAAAATTATTTGCAAAAAAAGTTATTGCGACAGTACTGATTTCATTCCCTTGTTTACTTGCAATGGGATTTATGTGTATAATCATTTTCTTGATTCCAGCAATTTTATTTTTTTGGTTGACAAATATCGGTTACATTCCGCGGACACCTGCAATTGTTTTGGGAATTGCTGGAGCTCTGACTTTTGCAGTTTTTGTTGCGACAACTTCTTTGTATCTGTGGTTTTTTATGAGCAAAATTATTTATCAACTACTTGACAAAAAACCTGTCTCAGAATTTTTGAACAATGACAAAGTTTTTAAATTACTGAGACCATATTTAATCAAACTCAAACTCTATAATCCTGCATATTGACAAGAAAAACCAAAATACTAACTTCAGTAGGGGCAATCATTTTAGGTTGGCTATTAAACGCATTTGCGTGGACAACAACATGGGGACACCCGGCCAACACAATTTGTTTGTTGATGGGTTTAGGATTGTTTTTTACAGGACTTATATTTTTAATTGCAACTTTGGGCAAACGAAAATAAGGTTCTACCCTGAATTTAACGGAGTCAGCAGCACAAATCCCAAAGACTTGCACTACACACCACATCTTGATACTTATATCTTTTGACCTCCCCAAAAACTCCAGGGGAATACCCATCGCTTTTCAGCCACCTGGACCAATATGTCCGTACAACCAGTCTCTGCCTGTTTCACAGGACCAAAGGCCGGAAGAGGCCGCGGCAGACAACATCCCTCCTGTCTCCGGCTACCCGGGCAACTGCAGCACCACCCGGTAGGCCTGGATCGAACCGGAAAGAAACCCCTCGGCACTCCCCCAAAGGTAAAGCTGGAAGGTCCGGTGGAGGGTTTTCCCCCATTTTTCTTCAATGATTGCCCTGTTGGCATCCAGTCGCTTGGCCCACTCCCGGCAAGTCAGGTAGTAGCTACGGGTATCGTCCCAGACTCCCCGCAACAAAAAGGGGGTCTTGGCCACCTCGGCTAGGTAATCGTGGAGTACCATCAGGTGCCCGTTTCCCGCGAAGACGTATTTGTTCATAAACGTCCCGTGGGAATTGCGGATCCGGTCCGCACTGGCATCCAGATACAGGTGGCCGCCCGGTTTGAGCAGCCGCTGGTATTGCCGGAGGGAAGCCTTGTAGTCCGGCAAATGCTCGGTCACTCCACAATTGACGATTGCATCAAACCGGGTTCCGGGATTGTATTGAAGAAAATGCTCCAGCACCACCTGACAGGGCAGATTCTGGGTGTCGATGAGCTCCTGGACGAATTGCCGGGAACGCGCTGAGATGGTCAGGGAAGTGACCCGGATCCCCCTTTGGCCCGCAAATTCGACAAAGGATCCCCAGCCAGCGCCCACCTCCAAAATCCGGTCACCGGGCCTGGCTTTGACAGCATCCAGTACGAACTCAAATTTCCGGGTTTCCGCATCTTCCAGCGACTCCCCGTCCGATCCGAAAACAGCCTGCGAATAAGCCCGGTGTCTTTTGTCCAAAAACAGCCGGAAAAAGTCCTCCTCCAGATCGTAATGTTGGGAAATCCATCTTTTGTCGCTCCTGACCTGCCCGAAAAGAAAAGGCTGGATCAGTCGCCAGAAAAAGTTGATTCCCCTTTTGTCGGAAAAATAGTCCCTCAGGGAAAGAACTTGGATGAAATCCCCCTCAACGTCGATTTGTCCCGTCAAATACGCCTTTGCGATCAGCTCCTGATCCATCGTACTGATCGCCGAAATGGCCTGGTCATCTCTGAGAAAAAGCGAAAAGCGGGGTTTTTCGCCTCCAAAGACCCGCTCTTCCCCTTCCGGCCCAACCAATGAAAACGGAATTCTCCGGGGAGAAGGCGGAACAGCTTCCAGATGCCTCTGAAGAAGGCCGGCAAGTCGTGCAAACTTGTTTGTCATGAAAACGGAATGGGGTTGATGTTTGAAAAAAGGACACAGAAAAAAAACTCGCGTATCCGACAAATAATTTATGGATTTTTGCAATCCCCACAAAAGGGAGGCCCTCCCCAATTTTTTGACGGATTGGACTCAATTCCGCCAAGGGGCGTGTTAGGTGTCCGGTGCGGGATGCGGAGTGTCCGGTGTTGCCCGATAGCCGGAAGAAGAAGTCTGACTGGTCCCGATATGCCAAGCACAGCGGCCGTAAATCGGAAGCCTGTCGGAAAAACAAAACCCCGGTGGGTTGGACCGGGGTTGGGGTGATTGAAACAACTTTTCACTATTCCCTTTTTTTTGCCAATGGAGACACTGGCATTCGACACAGAAAGGAAGACTGCATGGAAAACTTTCAAGCGGGCGTTTCAACGTCGTTGGGCCCTGTGGCATTTTTTTGGCCAAGTCCAAGGCAAACCGATGCAAGGCCTGCGTTTCTTTTTGCCAATTGATCCAATATGATTTTGTACCAAATAACGTTCGGGATCAAAAACCCATATACTCGTCATGCATACAAAGTTATGCAGATAATTGGCTGGGAATTAGCCAGTCAGATTTTCTTGACAAATGTCAAACCGGCACGTTTGCCGGTTTATGCAAAAGAATTGCACAAGATTCCCCCTTTTCTCCAAAATACCCAGCTTTCAAAACCAAGTACAGAAAATGGTAAACCATGTGTCATTCGGGCAAAAAAAGACCCCGGCAGATTGCCGGGGCTCCGTCGTGAATTCCCGGTCAATTCCTGATCTCAATCGTCCCGCTCGATACCGAGCCGGATATGGTATGGGACGCTCCGTTGTTGATCTTCAGCGAACCCGAAGACGAACTCTCGCCGACCGTCACTTGGCCGCTTCCGGCCTGAAAATCGTAATTGTATCCGCCCAGATTCGAAATTGTCTGAATTGCTATCCGGCCGGATGAACTTGCCAGTCTGGTTTTGGGACCCAAGCCTACCCCTGTTCCGGAAATGTTTCCAGAACTCACTTTCAGGTCCTCGATTTCGGTGACATTCGCCAAGTTGACGTTGCCTGAGCTCATCTCCACGTTCAGTTTTCCGCTGAGGCTCTTGACCTGGACCGCGCCACTGGATGCCTCGATGTCCAAGTCTCCTTCCATCTGCTCAATCCCGATCTTGCCGGATGAGGCCTCAGCGTCCACATTTCCGATCAGATTATACCCCTCGATCGATCCGGAACCGACCTGCAGGCGGATGGAAGGTACCGTGGCCGAAGACACCCGGATATTTCCCGAACCCGAGTTGAGTTCGAGGCTGGGGGACTCGATCCCGGAAACCACGGTCTTGCCGGAGCCCGAATTCACGTTCAGTTCCAAGCTCTTTGGGCCCAGGAGATTGAGCACTGCTCTGTGCCTGCCCCCACCGAACATCCCGTTTCTGTCCAATTCGATCAAGAGCGTAGTTCCTTTCTGCTCGTATTCGATCCTGAAATTCCCCGAACGGCTGGACTCCAAAAGCCCATCCAACAGGACGGCCGTTTGCCCGGATCTTCCCTCATAGTTGACCTCCATGAAAGAGGATTCGATTTCGATCCGCTCTATCCCCGAAAATTCCTCATTGATGCGCTGCGCCACTTCCAGTTCCCCTTCGCAGGAACTGAAGGCAATCCATGCCCCAAGCAGTAGCAGTGCGCTTTTTGTACCGTAACTGAAGTTGTTAAATCTCATCGTTGGTTTGTGTTGTAGGATTGACAGTAAATGGCCTTACTTTTAGCCAAGACAACCGGGTACAACCTTTACCCCTATTCCCTTTTGAAAAAAATGATAGCAAACACTCCGAAGCCGCCTTATTATGCAGTTATTTTCTCCAGTCTCCGCACGGATGCCGTAGAAGGCTATGCCGAAATGGCCGATGAAATGGTCCGGTTGGCCGAGCTCCAGCCGGGCTATTTGGGGCATGAAAGCGCCCGGGACGGATTGGGAATCACGGTCTCGTATTGGGAAAATCCGGAGGCGATCAAAAAATGGAAAGCGAATACCGACCACCTGGTCGCCCAAAAATATGGCAGGGAAAAATGGTATTCGGCCTACAAAACCCGTGTCGCGTTGGTGGAACGCGACTATGGATTTGAGCTTTGAAATCAGAAATTCTTTGTTTTCTAAGTGAAAACTATCAGTCTTTTTTAAGCGCTGTGGCAAGAGTCTTTACCCGGTCTCGAATTTCAATGCCTGAAACATCGAGATGCAGCGAGGTGGCCTTCAGGAAATCCTGTACTGCTCCGGTGTGGTCCGTGGACTTTCCCTCGGCCAACGTCACATAGCGCATGGTTGACCAAAGGACCGTCTTTAGCTGGGTTTTGGAATCGTCGGTCATGTAATATTCCACGACGATGGTGTTGTGGTTGTGCCAAAGAATCCGGCTCATGATCCGCACCCACTCTCCGACCATGGCCGGCTTCACATAGCTGATGTTGTGGTTGTACACCACCCAGGCTGCTTTGTAGGTCTTGATCAGGTCGATGAGCTCCAAGCCATAGAGCTTGGGAACCTGGTCCTCTCGGGCGTTAAAAAAATAATCAAAATACTTTGCGTTGTTTAAATGCTGGAGCGGATCGCAGTCCTGAAAACGGATGACCACCCGGCTTTCGGTTTCGCTGGGATAGTGCTTGTCGGGATCGTATTGAAACATGGCTTAGAGTTCTTTGCTGGATATTACGTGGATTCCTTTCTGTTGCAAGTCGGCGATAGTCTTCGATCCGTCTTCGGGATGCAAATTGACTGCGCGTGTCGCATCGAGGATCACAAAAGTCTCAAAACCGAGCTCTTTGGCATCCATCGCAGTGAATTTCACACAATAATCCAAAGCGAGTCCGCATACAAAAACCCGCTGGACGCCCAGAGCGTTGAGATAATCCCCCAAGCCGGTAGCTCCCCTTCGCGCATTGTCGAAAAAGCCTGAATACGAATCCACCTCTGGGTTTTTGCCTTTCTGGAAAACCGCCGTCCATTGACTAGGACTCAAATCCGGATGAAAGTCTGATCCAAAGGTATTCTGCACGCAGTGAACCGGCCAGAGGATTTGGGACAGTCCTGCCAATTCGATGAGCTCACCGGGATTTTTCCCCGGATGGTTGGTCGCAAAACTTCCGTGATCCGTCGGATGGAAGTCCTGGGTGGCGATCACCGTAGTGAATTTTTTCTGCAATTCGTTGATGACAGGAACAATCAGATCACCCTCACCAACGGCGAGGGCTCCTCCGGGCACAAAATCGTTTTGGACATCGACAATGATCAGCGCGTCGCTCTTTTCAATCTTCATCATTCTCAAACTTCTTAGCCTTCAAAACCAATTCCATGCGCAAATGGTGCAGGTTTTCCTCCAAACCCACGGGATAGAGATGGGGATTGACCAAGCGCATGTGGGTCTTGTCGAGGGATTCCAGTTGCCTGGAAGCACGGTCCCGGATCTCCTTCAGGCTCGGGAGTCGGTACACTTTTTCCCCTTTCTGGAAAATCGGCTTCAGGAGCACCTCCTCCTGGTAAAAAGCGGGCATGAGCCGCTTTCTTCGTGTGGCATCCACCGGGTCAATGATCACCACTCCCCGGGGATCGATCTCCTGGCCTTCCAAAAAAATCATGTCCGCCACAGCCTTGCCTTTGCTGAAATACCTTTTGGTGTTGTGAAGCCCCGGGATGTTGATCTTGAGCGACTGCTGGGAAACCTTCACTTTGGGTTCCCATTCTCCGGCTGCATTTTTGATCGCGGATAGCTTGTAAACTGCTCCCAAGGCAGGCTGGTCATACGCGGTGACCAGCTTGGTGCCCACTCCCCAGACGTTGATGTCGGCATCCTGCGATTTGAGCGAGGCGATGATGTGCTCGTCCAGGTCATTGGAAGCAACGATCCGGGCATCAGAAAACCCTGCTTCGTCCAGCATCTGTCTGGCTTTGGAGCTGTAGTAGGCCAAGTCGCCGGAATCTATCCGGATGCCTATCATTTCCTTTCCCTTGCTTCGCAAAACCTCCCCGACTTTGATCGCATTTTTCACACCATTTAGGGTATCGTAGGTATCGACCAGAAAGATGCAGTGGTCGGGAAACGCATCGGCATAGGCCTCGAATGCCTCCAATTCGGTCTCAAATGACATAATCCAACTGTGGGCATGGGTGCCTGCCACCGGAATCCCAAAGAGCTTTCCGGCCATCACATTGGAAGTGGAGGTGCAGCCGCCGATGTAGGCTGCGCGGCTTGCCGCCAGGGCCCCGTCAATTCCCTGAGCCCTACGCAGCCCAAACTCCAACACCGGCTCGCCCTGCGCAGCCAAGTTGATCCGGGCCGCTTTGGTGGCAATCAGGGTCTGAAAATTGATGATATTCAGAAGCGGAGTCTCCAGGAGCTGACACTGGATCAAAGGCCCCTTGACCCTGACCAAGGGAGAATTTGGGAATACCACTGTCCCTTCCTCGACCGCGTCGATATCGCATGTAAATTCGAGGTTTTGGAGATATTCCAGAAAGCCCTCTTCGAACATCGGGCTTCCATCCTTGTTTTTCATCAGCTCCAGGTACTCCAGATCCGCCTGTTCAAACTTGAAATTGCTGCAAAAATCGACCACATAGTCCAGCCCCGCCGCCAGCGTAAACCCGCCCTGGAAGGGATGCTTTCTGAAAAAGAGATTGAAAACGGCCTCCTGTTCGCCCTTTCCCGACTTCCAATAGGCATAGGCCATCGTGAGCTGGTAAAAGTCCGTGAGCAAGACCAGGCTGCTTTGATAGAGGTCCTTGGTGATTTTCATAAAAAGCCTTTGAAAACTGAACTAAAGGTAAGCCGAACTCCCATTAAGACAAAAGAAGCAAGATTTTAGACACAAGAAACAAGACGCAAGAAACAAGATACAAGACAGTCGATGCTGGATGTCCGGTGACGGATGTTTGGATGCCGGGAATGACAGACGGAAGATTTTAGACACAAGACATTAGAATCTAGACAATTTGTATATCCACTACTTTGCCAGTAGCCAAATTAACTCTTGATGGCACCTCGACGTCGCTCGGTGCCCGATGGGATCTCTTAAACTCCAAAGTTCCGGTGGCCGAGCGACTTGTAGTGAGCCTGTCGAACTAAGTCGAGGCCATTTTGTAGTATCAAATTACTGGCAAGAAAGTGGACAATCATATTAGGTCAGAGGTATAAAAGGAATGAGGCCGGTAATTGAGATAGATTTCTCCTAGCAAATCTACAATTGATGACTCCACTGTGAAATCAAAATTTTTATCACCCCCTTTTTACGGCCTGGAAAAGCCTATTTCTAAACTTAAATGACTTTCCGTTGGAAACTCAATGATCTTATCTCTAAAGTCTTGTGTCTAAAGTCTAACTTCTTGCGTCTAACGTCTAATGTCTAGCTTTTCACCCGCAAATTCAGCAAAATCCCCACAAGCACCAAAGCCATTCCCAGATAGGATGCCAGCGGGAAAGTTTCCCCAAACAGGAAAAACCCGAAAATCAACGCGTAGAAGACTCCCATGTAGCTCAAGCTCGACACTCTCGAAAGGTTGCCGGTCTGGTAGGCCACCGTCATGAAATACTGGGCGCTTTGGGTACAAAACCCAATCCAAAGCAAAATCGCCCAGTCCCATCCTGTAGGCATCACCCAGTCAAAATACATGATGAGGGAAGCGACGGGGAGTGTCACCAAGGGAAAATAAAACACGATCACCAGGGGATGTTCGGCGGTCTTCAGTTTTCGGATCATATTGTAGGCGATGCCCGCCGCCAGCCCCGAAACAATCCCCATGCCGGCACTCAGCGGATCCACCCGGGGATCGACTCCCTGGATGATCAAAACTCCGGCAAAAGCCATCGCAAAATACAGAAACTGGATCGGCCTGACTTTTTCCTTCAGAATGAAGATGCCCAGGATCGTGGTAAAGATCGGGGACAAATACTGCATCGTCACCGCGCTGGCCAACGGGATGCGCTGCAGGGTATAGAAAAAAAGGATCAGACTGATCGAACCCACGATCCCCCGGATGACCAGGCTTCCTTTGTGGTTTCCAAAAGCGGAAATCCCCTTTCGGCTGAGAATCAAAAAAGTGAAAACCAAACTGAAAACCGAGCGGAACCAGACGATTTCAATGGCAGGGATATGCGGAATGAACTTGACAGACACATTCATCATCGCAAAGAAAATCCCCGCCAAAAGCATGGACTGGACACTGCTGATCTTCAACTGAAAGGAAAGATTTGAGGTGGTATAGTTTGACAAAGTAACACAGCCACGGATAAGTTCATCCAGGCAAATTCTGTTTGGCAGAAACTTTCCGGGCGTTTATCCGCTTCTAGTCCAATATGGCACTGCAAATTGGCTCACAGGCACCGGACATCCGGCTTCCGTCCACTTCGGACAGAGTTTTTCGACTCGGGGACTTTTTCGGGAAACCGCTGGTTCTCTTCTTTTATCCCAAAGACTTCACGCGGGGTTGTACCGCCGAAGCCTGTGAATTCAGGGATCAATTTTCGGAATTTCAAAGTTTTGAAATTCCGGTTTTTGGAATCAGCCGGGACGATATTCCCACACATGAAAAATTCAAAAAGGCCCACCAACTGCCGTTTGAGCTACTTTCGGATCCCGACGGGAAAGTCTGCAAGGCCTACGATGCATTGATCCCAATCCTCAAAATCCCCAAAAGGGTCACCTACCTTCTCGACGAAAACCATCAAATCGCCGGGGTTTTTGAGGGACTTTTTGAAAACAAAAAACACGTGGGCGCGATGATCGGCCTGCTCAGAAAACCCTGATTACTTGCCGACGATCAGGCCATCCTGCATCACTACCTGCCGATCTGCCATTCCGGCGAGTTCCTCGTTGTGGGTGACGATCACAAATGCCTGCTTCAGCTCTTTTCTCAGTTTGAAAAACAGCCCGTGCAGGCTTCTCGCGTTTGCGGTGTCCAAGTTTCCGCTGGGTTCGTCCGCAAAGACCACCGCAGGACTGTTGATCAAGGCTCGGGCTACGGCCACCCGCTGCTGCTCCCCTCCCGACAGCGTGGAAGGTTTGTGGTCCAGCCGGTGGCTGATCCCGAGGATTTCGGCGAGCTCGCCGGATTTCTTTTCCAGGCCAGCGGCGGAAGCTCCCTTGATAAATCCCGGAATCTGGATGTTTTCTTTCGCGGTGAATTCGGGCAGAAGATTGTGAAACTGGAAGATAAACCCGATCTGCCGATTCCTGAAATCCGCCAGGCGGTCGCCCTTCAGTGCCAGCAAATCCTTGCCCTGCATGTTTAGCCCCCCTTTGTCGGGCTGGTCCAAAGTCCCCAAGATATGCAACAGCGTACTTTTTCCGGCCCCCGACGAACCCACGATGGAAACAATTTCCGATGCGGCGATTTCCAGGTCAACACCTTTCAAAACATGGAGGCTTCCGTAGGATTTGTGAATCCCTTTGGCTATCAGCATAATAGATTTTTTTGAGTTTTTAAAAGTAAAACAAATCCCTCAAATACAGGAATTAAAGCCATTTCTTGAACAAAATTGAAAAAACCGGGTTTGATTTATCCATATCATCCGCTTATCTTCGGGCAAAATTTCCAGGGAATGGAATCGGGCATGACTGAAAAGTCCCAAACTGGGAATGTCACCAGCCATGCGAGATTCCTCCCGATAGTTATCGGGAGGACCTTTGAGAAAATAATCATACACACATGAATATTCACGAATATCAGGCAAAAGAAGTATTGAAAGGTTACGGGGTACGGATTCAGGAAGGCATCGTCGCTGATTCTCCTGAGGCTGCCCACGAGGCTGCCGTAAAACTCAACGCCCAAACCGGTACTTCCTGGTATGTGATCAAAGCCCAGATCCACGCAGGTGGACGCGGAAAAGGCGAAGTGAAAGAGACCGGCTCCAGAGGGGTGGTCCTTGCCAAAAAACTCGATGACGTCAAGGAAAAAGCAGCCGCTATCCTGGGCGGTACTTTGGTCACCATCCAAACCGGTGCCGAAGGCAAAAAAGTAAACAAGGTATTGGTCGCAGAGGACGTTTATTATCCGGGGGCTTCCGAACCAAAGGAATATTACATGTCCATCCTACTGGACAGGGCCACCGGATCCAACGTGATCATGGCCTCTACCGAAGGCGGCATGGACATCGAGGAAGTGGCCGAAAAGCATCCTGAGAAAATCATCAAAGAATGGATCGATCCAAAAGTGGGTCTCCAGGGCTTCCAAGCCCGTAAAGTAGCCTTCAAATTGGGCCTTTCCGGCAACGCATTCAAAGAAATGGTGAAATTCACCACGGCACTTTACAATGCCTATGTCGCCACCGATTCCTCCCAGTTTGAGATCAACCCGGTATTGAAGACCTCCGATGACAAAATCCTCGCAGTGGATGCCAAAGTGAACGTGGACGACAATGCGCTTTACCGTCAGCCAAAGCTTGCGGAACTGAGAGACTTGGCCGAAGAAGATCCCTTGGAAGTAGAAGCCGGCAAATCCGGACTGAACTATGTCAAGCTTGACGGCAACGTCGGCTGCATGGTAAACGGCGCAGGACTTGCCATGGCGACGATGGATATGATAAAGCTTTCCGGCGGCGAGCCTGCCAACTTCCTGGACGTGGGAGGAGGAGCAAATGCCACGACGGTTGAGGCTGGCTTCCGAATCATCCTGCAGGATCCAAACGTAAAAGCAATATTGATCAACGTGTTTGGCGGTATTGTCCGCTGTGACCGAATTGCCAACGGGGTCGTGGAAGCCTACAAATCAATCGGAGACATCCGGGTTCCGATCATCGTGAGACTTCAGGGCACCAATGCTGAAGAAGGCGCAAAAATCATCGATGAGTCAGGATTGAAGGTCTCTTCAGCGATTACATTGAAAGAAGCGGCAGAAAAAGTACAAGCGGTACTCCAAGCTTAAAAATAACAGTACGCACTCGTAGTTCAACTGGATAGAATATCGGATTTCGGCTCCGAGGGTTGAGGGTTCGAATCCTTCCGAGTGCACAAAGCCCAGGCGAAAGTCTGGGCTTTTTCATTGCCTTTTTTCTTGCCACAAAGGAGGAGGCTGGATTTTGGAAGAGAGGGTCTTTGATCCCTATGTTCTATGTGTTGTAAATCAGAATCACAAAGGAACAAAGGGCACGGAGGAGCCCGGCTTTTTGGAGAAACGGCCTTTGATCTCTCTGTGGTTAAAATTCCTTTGTGTTCTTCGAGACGCTTTGTTGCAAAAAACGACTGGTTTCAAAAAAATTGGACTATTCCGAGATGGGCAAATAAAAAAGCAGGAGAAGATCCCCTGCCCTTTATTTGAAAACTAAACCAACTATTATTTAACTACCACAATGAATTCAAAAATAATACAATTCCATTTAAATCAAAATCCCAAAGAATAATTTGTATTTTTTTTATTTGGGTTCAGGGAAATTTCCCCGCTTAAATGCTACTCCCAATGCAAGTCCCTGGCTGAATTGTATTTTTTTGTCCTGGTCGATATCGTAAATAGTCAATGAGGTAAGCGACACATTCACCGCTTTGGTGATTTTGGCAACGAGGCCAATATCCAGCCGGTGGTCGATGGTATCAAAGGCCAGCGTCTCCAGATTTGCGTACATGGAATACCGTATCGTCAGCGCGAGGTTTTCCGAAACTTTCTTGTTCCAGTCTGCCTGGATGTTCCACGCCAACCATTCGTATCGCACCTTCTCCCCTATCTCTACGCCATAGTTGTCTTCCACCTGCCGGTAAAGGGTCGTGTCGGTCACGAGGGTAAGTCTTGGGGAAAACGGCGAAAGCCTCAGGCTGAATTCGGAATTGGGCTTGTATTCAAACCCGACACCCGTGGTCAGGTATCCGGGGTTCAGCCAGTTGGAGATGAGTGCTTTTGGCTCTTCGTCAAAATCATACCCCGGGGCAAATTGGGACAGGAAATTGGCGGCTACATAGATATTCCAGTTTTCGCTCATTTTATAACCCAACTTGGAATCGAGGTAGATCCGGTCGTTGGATTTCCGTCCGTCTTCATCCTGGTTTTTCACCACGCCATAGATCAGATCCAGGGTGTTGTCCCAAGACCACTTGCCCTTGGCGTAATTCGCCCTTCCCAGCAAGCTGGTGCTAAAGGCCACCGAGTTTACGCCTCCACCTGTCCAGTTGCTGCTGAAAGCCGCCTGGTTGATGTTCAGTCCGCCCGAGATCTCCTTGAGCCAATAGGTCGTGTCTGCCGGGGCCGTTTCGGTAGAGTCCTGCGCTGAGGCAATTCCCAATGTGACAAAAAATAGAAAAATTGTAAATAACTTCTTCATTAGCTTTGGATTTAGAATAATACGTCCAAAAATAAGAAATAGAATTATGGAAAAGGCTTTGGCCGGGAACTAATCACCGGAGATTGCCCGACGTGCCAGCCAGTCTCCTTTTGCGGGTCGTCCCGGGTGGCCGTATCCCAACATTCTTTCCGTTTTGGCCTGGCCATACACGGGTAGCCTGCCGGGGAGCTGTTGCTTTCCTTCTCGTATTTTGTTCAAAAAGAAAAGGGTTAATCAAAATTGAAAAAATTCAACCCAAGTTAAAGGCAACCTTTTCTATAATTAATTTTATTTTGATTTATTAGTTATTTTCGAAATATTTTTAATTTTTGGCACACACAATCAAAATTATATTCTATCCGCTATTGAAACTATTTTTCACATTTCTTATATTTAATTACATTTTTATGAGTACAAACCACAGATAATTATATTTGACATGACGATTTCATCTTCGATCCAAGCTCAGTTTTTCCACAGTCTAAAATCAACCCTCCCCTCTTACGCTTCGTTGGTAGACGAGGTCTCCGAAGCGCTCAACCTGAGCCTGGACAGTGCCTATCGGAGGATCAGGGGCGAAAAACTCCTGGATTTCGAAGAACTGAGGGTTCTCTGCCAGCGGTTCAATGTCTCCCTGGACAAATTTTTCAGCATGGATTCCAACTCCATCATGTTCCAGGGAAAGACCAATTCCTATCACGGCGAAGGTTTTATGGAATGGATGGAGGATGTACTGTCACAGCTCAATCTGGTCAACAGCTTTGGCCGCAAGCATGTCTACTTTCTGGTCAAAGACATGCCGCCGTTCCACCATTACTATCATCCCGCTCTTGCCGGCTTCAAGTTTTTCTTTTGGATGAAGTCAATCCTGCTTTTTGAAAACCTGAAAAACGCCAAATTTTCCATCGAGGACAATCATTTCGAGCGGTTCCGTGAAATCACCCAAAAAACCATCAAAGTGTACAACCGGGTACCCACCTCGGAAATCTGGAACGAGGAAGGCCTGAATACCACCCTCCGGCAGATTGAAGTCTATCACGAAATGGGACTGATCAAATACGCCGAGGACACCATGCACCTGTACAAATGTGTCCTTGAAGTCATTGACCACCTCGAAAAAATGGCCGATTCGGGAAGAAAGTCCATCCTCGGGCACGCACCGACCGACGATTGCGGAGAATATAAGATGTATCTCAACGATATCGTGCTGGGTGACAATACCTTCATGGCCGAGTTGGGGGACTCCAAGATCACCTATCTGAACCACAGCGTGATGTATTTCATCGGGTCGATGGACCAAAAATTCAACGACTCCATGTTCAAAAACCTGGAAAACCTGATGAAAAGATCCACGCTGATCAGCGGGACCGGCGAGAAAGAGCGGAGGCAGTTTTTCAACAAGCTTCGCAAAAAAGTCGAATCAAAGATGCTCGTGGTGGAAGTTTGAGGGAATTTGGCCCCGCTACATGGCATAGAGCGCTTTTTGGCTTAAATTCCCCGCATGAAATGCACTACCACCATCAAATTTTTCTGCGCGGCTTTTGTTTCATTGGGAATGCTTGTTTCATGCAGCGCTCCCGAAAAAACGGGGGCGACAGTCGCTGCAAACACCGCCAGCGTCACTTTTTCCGAACCTGAGCCGCCGCAAAAGGAACCGGGCATGGCTTGGATTCCGGGCGGAAAATTCACGATGGGAACCAACGAGGCAGATGCCTACCCTGCGGAAAAGCCGGCCGTGGAGGTAGAAGTGTCCGGATTTTGGATGGATACGCATGAAGTCACCAATGAAGCCTTTGCGAAATTCGTCGAGGCCACCGGCTATGTCACCGTAGCGGAACGCAAGCCCGAATGGGAAGAGCTCAGGAAGCAACTCCCTCCCGGCACTCCTAAGCCCGACGATTCGGTGCTGGTCCCCGGGGGGATGGTTTTCTCCCCGCCCCCCTACCCCGTCCCAACCCAGGACATCTCACTTTGGTGGAAATGGGTCAACGGGGCAAACTGGAAAAACCCGGAAGGTCCGGGAAGTTCCATTGAAGGAAAAGAAAAATACCCGGTCGTCCAGGTGTCGTTTGAAGACGCCGAGGCCTATGCAGCCTGGATTGGGAAGCGGCTCCCCACCGAGTTTGAATGGGAATTTGCAGCCCGTGGAGGCGTCAACGGGAAGCGCTTCGCCTGGGGGGATGAGCTCCATCCCAACGGGCAGTATCTGGCAAATACGTTTCAGGGCGTTTTTCCCCACGACAATGAGGGAAAAGACGGATACCTCGGTGCCTCCCCGGTCGGCACTTTTGCTCCAAATTCTTTCGGCCTGCATGACATGATCGGAAATGTCTGGGAACTCACCTCCGACTGGTACGATGCCCTCAAGCTGGCACGACTGGCGGGCCAAGCCCCAAAATTGGACGCCAACATGAATCCCTGCTACAACCCCGACAATCCCTACGCCATGGAACGCGTCATGAAGGGCGGCTCTTTTCTCTGTGCCCCAAACTATTGCGTGAACTACCGGCCCTCCGCAAGACAGGGAACCGCCTACGACTCCGGCACCTCCAACGTGGGCTTCAGGCTGGTGAAAGACCCCGTGCAGCGAACTTTGGGATTGAACCAGTAGGCAGAACTGCCTACTGAGACTGATCACTGAACCCTCAATATCCCTTGATCATCCGGGCGATGTATTTTCCCACGATGTCAAACTCCAGGTTTACCAAGTCCCCGACCCCAAGCTGGTGAAAGTTGGTATGGGCAAAAGTGTAGGGAATGATGGCGACAGAAAATCCTCCAGGTCTTGAATTAAAGCAGGTCAGACTGGTACCGTTGATGGTGATCGAGCCCTTTTCGACAGTTACATTGCCGGTGGACGGGTCAAATTCCAGGTCAAAAACCCAGGAACCATTTTCATCGCTTATCTTCTTTACCACACCAGTCTGATCCACATGACCTTGGACAATATGCCCGTCAAACCTTCCGTTGGCAGGCATACAACGCTCCAGATTTACTTTCTTTCCCACTTTCCATCCGGAAAGATTGGTTTTTTGGATGGTTTCATCGATGGCCGTAACGCGGTAAGACTCCGGGCCTGCACCCACTACGGTCAGGCAGACGCCATCATGGGAAAGCGATTGGTCAATCCTGAGCTCGGGGGAGATTTCCGAACTGAGGTCAAAATGTACGTTGCTGCCTTCTTTGGTGATTTTTTCGATCATCCCAAAAGACTCGATTATTCCTGTAAACATGCCGGAAATTTAAACTTCAATGGATCAAACGGATAAGCAAAAATTGCCTTTCTGGGTTCAAAGTAAGGCAAATATTCGTTTATCTTCGAACACCCAACCCTCCCCGGCATGCTAAAACTCGAAGATACCTACCTACACAAGGGAAAACGCCGCGCCCTAGTCGCCGAACTCCGTGAAAAAGGTATCCAAAGCGAGAAGGTATTGGAGGCCATCAACACCCTGCCCAGGCACTTTTTTTTCGACACGGCATTGGTCTCACACGCCTACGAAGACAAGGCCTTTCCCATCGGTGAGGGCCAGACAATCTCCCAACCCTATACCGTGGCTTTCCAGACAGAGCTGCTCGACGTGAAACCCGGCGACAAAATCCTCGAAATCGGCACCGGATCCGGCTATCAGGGAAGTATTCTCCACCTCCTGGGTGCGGAGGTGTACACGATAGAGTATCAAAAGAAGCTGTTTGAAGGAACCCAACGTTTTCTCAAAAGGCTCGGAATTGAGATGCACCTGTTTTATGGCGACGGCACCGGAGGCTTGCCGCAATTTGCCCCATTCGACAAAATAATCGTCACGGCCGGAGCTCCGGTGGTTCCGGAGGCATTAATCCAGCAATTGAAAATCGGTGGAATCCTCGTAATACCGGTTGGTGACCGAAAACGGCAGGCCATGGTGAAAATCACCAAGAAGTCCGCAAAAAACATCGTCAGGGAAGAATTCGACGGATTTTCGTTTGTCCCGCTGTTGGGAAAGGAAGGATGGAAATAGGGGGATGTCGGATGAATGTCCTTCCTACAGGCAAAAGCAGGCATGAAAGCGATTAAGCCGATATAAAAATTCCGCGGAAATCTGTGTTCTTTTCTGTGGGAATCTGCCGGAACTATTCAGGGACTTTCAGCTAAAAGCCAAAACTGTATCCTTCCTGGGAAAGCTTCCCATAGGTTTCCTGATTGAACTTGTACAAAAACGAACCCTTCTTTGAGGTCGATTTGTCTTTTTTGGTGAGCGGAATCAGCAGGCCCGACTTCAGCATTTTTTTTCTGAAATTCCGGCTGTCGATGGGATGGCCAAAGATTGCCTCATAGACTTTGAGCAACTGACCCAGCGTGAATTCCTCCGGCAGAAGCTCGAACCCAATGGGCCGGAATCTGGCCCGCTCCCTCAGACTGGAGATTGCCTTATCAACCATTTTCCGGTGGTCCAGCACCAGCTCCGGAATCCGGTCTATCGAAACCCATTTTGCCTCATGGGACCTGACATGGAATTCGAGGTGGTTTTGGTCTACGCGGATCAGGCTCCAATAGGCAATCGCCACGACTCTGCCCCCGGAGTCCCTGTCCACCGCACCGTAACAATGCAGTTGCTCCATGTAGATATCCTCCAGCCCGGTGAGTTCAAACAGAATCCGTTCGGCTGCATCATCGACAGACTCCTCCATGTTCACAAAAGAACCGAGCAAAGACCAACTGCCGGCCAAAGGCTCAACCTCCCGCCTAAAAATCAGCAGCTTCAGTTCCGCGTCCTGGACACCAAAAATAATACAATCGACCGCAATCAGCAGCGGCTTAACATCCTCGTATAGAGGAGTAAGAAATGTCATCATGAAACTTGAATCTCGGGTTTATTTAGGTTAATTAAATGCACGGTATGCAACTACTAAATATAGGGGTTGGATTTTTTGAACCCAACTATTCAGCAGTTAAATGATGTGATGATACTCGGCTCTGCCTGCGGCAAAATCCCGTTTTAAGTACGGGATGGCAGACCGGAGACGGAAGGAGTCGGATGTTAGGTGTTCGATGTCCGGTGCTTGTCCTGATGGCTATCGGGATCAGACTTCTTCCGACATCGGTCTTCTGTCTCTTGGCTCTTGTTTCTTGCTTCTAGCCTCTTGAATCTTGTCTCTTGTGTCGAGCCATCAATTCCCCAAAAGCCTCCGGTGGTAATTCACCTGTCCCAGATGGTAGTTGAAATGTCCATACAGATGGATCAAAAAATAACCGATGGACATCTGGTATCCAAAAAATGTCTGGACTGACAAGTCTCCCAACCTGCTGGGATCCAGTCCCAAAAGTGAGTTGGAGATGACCGCCTTCACCTCTTCCAATTCGGCCAAAAGGGCTTCTTTGGATACGCCCTTGGCGGAAAACTCCCGTTCCCGGTTTCTCCCATAGGGGATGTGGCCAAGATCCAGGCCGATGTACGTGCGGAGATTCCCAAACAGGTGCAGGGCCAAATTGCCCGCCGAATTGGCGATTTCCCCGTCGGTTGCCCACAGCTTGGTTTCGTCGGAATAGGCAGCCAATTCCGCTCCGAACCGCTCCAAATCCCTCTGAAAAAGTTGGTTCAGTTCTTTGGCGTTCATCAGGATTGGCTTAGGAATTTCCGGTAGGCAGCGGCCATCTTGATGTCGTACTTGTTTTGGGCGTAGGCTGGGCCATTGTAGCAATTGGCAAATGCAGCCCAGTTTTTTGCCCTGAGATGGGTGATGCATCTGAAGGCCGTGATGTATCTGCCAAAGGCATCCAGGTGGTTTCTCTCGTGGACATACATCTGGTCCACAAACTCCTGCACAGACGCATAGCCAAGTTTGGAGGCGTGGTATCCCATGATCTGGTAGCTTCCCCAAGAGGCCGAGGCCAGGGCTGCCTCTCTCACTTTCGGGTTGGCTGCTATTCCCGCTGCTTTCTCCATCCGGTCGTACTCCCTCGGCCCTCCCAGGTAGTGGGTTTTTGTCCATCTGGAGTACAGGACATCTGCATTGGATGCATTGGCGATGGATGCAGGATCGATTCCCGCCTTTTTCAACTGGTCCCAAAAGACATGGCCTTCAAAAAGAATCGTTGGCCTGCCATCCACGAAAAAGCCCTTTCCGCTGCTTTCCACTTCATTGACCGCCTTCACGGCGGCAAGTTCGAGATCGTGCTTTTCCGCAAAATCCCCCAAGTCCTGCTCCGCCAAAAACTTGCCCCCGAGTGCCTGGGCTGGTTTGGCTTTGTCAATCAGGACGGTCCAGGTTTTTATCCCTACTACCCCGTCTGACACCAGGCCGTTTTTTAGCTGAAAATCCCGGACGGCAGCATCGGTCAAGTCCCCGAAATAGCCCGTCGCGGGAATCTGATAGCCCAGTTTGACGAGAAGCTCCTGAAGATAGGAGACCGATGGGCCCCTTGATTTTGTCTTGATGGTTTGCATGGCATGGGGTTAAAAATGAAAAGTACTTCAAGTTACCTGAAGTACTCCACAAAAACCAAAAACAATTCCCCACAAATCAGGACTCGATCACATTCTTCCGCTGCCCGAATTTGCCGGGTTTCTCCGATCCGGAACCGGCCGTCGGCTCCGCTCTGGGGGCCTCCGGTTTGGGGGAGAGCTGCTTTTCCGGGGATTCCCTCCTGGGCTTTGGCTCCTGCCTCTGGGCCTGGTTTTCGCCCGCGGGTTTTTGGCCTGGTTTCTTGTTTTTCTTTTTCTTGGACTTGGGTCCGGGAGAAGGGGCAAAATCCGATGGCTTGGCTTTTTCTCCCAGGTAAACCGGCCCTGCATCAAATCCTGCCGGAAGCGGGTTTTGGGTCACGCTCATCCCGATCAGTTTTTCGATCCTTACAAATTTGTGCTGGTCTTTTGGGTTGACAAAAGTAATCGCCTCGCCCTCTTTGTCTGCCCGGGCGGTTCTTCCGACACGGTGGACATAGTCCTCCGGATCGCTTGGCGTGTCAAAATTGACCACCAGCTCAATCCCGACCACGTCGATCCCCCTGGAAATGATGTCGGTGCCGATCAGGATTTTCACCGCCTTGTTCTTGAAATCGGACATGATTTTTTCCCGCTCCGCCTGCTCCAGATCGGAGTGAAAGGCCTCAATGTCAAACTGCTTCTTGAGCACCTTGTAGAGGGCTTTGACTTTGTCTTTGGTCGAGGCGAAAACAATCACCGCCTCGTAGGGCTTTTGTGACAAAATATGGCGTACCAAATCCTCCTTTTGTCCATCATAGACCGAGTACATGGACTGGGTCACGCCTTCGGCGGTCTTGCCGATAGCCAGGGAGATTTCCTCGGGGTTTCGGAGGAATTTCATGCTAAACTGGCGGATCTTGGGCGGCATGGTCGCCGAAAACAGCACGGTCTGGCGGTTTTGCGGAAGGTAGTTGACGATCTTCAGGATATCATCCGAAAAACCCATGTCCATCATCCGGTCGGCTTCGTCCAGGACCAAGTGCTCCAGGGTACTCAGATCCATCTTTCCCCCGGCGAGCAGGGCAATCAGTCGGCCCGGTGTCGCCACCACGATTTCGGCCCCTGTTTCCAATGCCTTCTTTTGTTGCTCCCACACGATGCCGTCGCCTCCGCCATAGATCGGCACTGAGCTGATTCCGAGGAAATACGAAAATCCCTGGATCTGCTGGTCGATCTGTATCGCCAGTTCGCGGGTCGGAGCCAAAATCAGGGTATTCAGTGTATTCGAACCGGATTTGGAGATTTTGTTGAGAATCGGAAGTACAAAAGCGGCGGTTTTTCCGGTGCCGGTCTGTGCACAGGCGATCAAATCGCGGCCTTGGAGAATAACCGGGATTGCCATTTCCTGGATTGGGGTGGGCCGATCAAAACCCATGGCGTCGAGCCCTTCCTGAAGTGAGGGCTCAAAATTGAATGATATAAAACTCAAATTAATGGTGATTTTAGAGGGTAAAATTGGGTCTTGCCAACGCATGACCTCCTCAAATATACGCCCTTAATGGATAGAAAGCCAATCGATGGCATTTAGATGGCATTTCTGCAAGACAAAAGCAATTCCTTTGGCAACAATCCTATGTTTGCCTTATATTACTTAACGTTTCAATTGCACTCTGAATGACTTCTCAAATGCGGCTTGCCGGCTTTTTCTTTTGTCTTTTTTTGGGAATCCCGCTTCTTTCCAACGGGCAAAACCACAGCCTCAAAGGCCGTGTGATGGATATGGACACCGGGGAAGACCTCGAAGGGGCCTCGGTCACGCTTCGGAACACCGCATTTGGAGGCTTCTCCAACAGCACCGGAAATTTCCGGATCGAAAACGTCCTGCCGGAAAAATACCTGCTCGCAGTCACCGTCTCCGGGTATAATGCCTATGAAAAGACCATCCGGCTCGAAGGGGACCTCGATCTCGGAAATGTCTATCTGGTCAGGCACGGAAGCGAGGGAACAGGCACCGCCCTGCAAAAAACCATCCGGACCACGAATGTCAGTCGGCTGCTCGTAGAGCGGCCCAATCTGATGGGAAGCCCCATCTATGGGATCCCTCCAGAGCCCAAGAAAGTGGAAGGCGACTTTTACCTGGACAGCAAATGGAATGCGGCCTCGATCCTGCTCTACCGCGACCAGACCGTTCTGGAGGGATTTCGCGCCCGGTACAACATCAATTCCAATATGTTTGAACTCATGGAGCCGGAAAAAAACCTGGTCTCCGTGATGCCGGGATTGCGGATCCAAAACATCGTCTGGATGGACAGCGCCTACAAAGTCCCCCGGTATTTTGTCAACGGCATGGACTTCAAAGAAGACGGAACGCCGGTTTCCGGATTTTTTGAAGTGATCGTGGACGGTGAATTGCCGCTGATGAGGAGGACAATAGCCGTGTTTAAAGAATCCAACTACAACACCGCGCTGATGGTCGGCAACCGCAACGACCAGATCATCAAACGGAATGTCTATTATTACCTGAAAGGCAAGGATCTTTTTGAAGTGCCCAAAAAGCGTAAAAACCTCTATCCCCTCTTCGGGGAAAAGGCCGCGGAAATGGAAGCCTTCGTGGCTGCAAATGAAATCAACCTGAAAAAGACCGGAGCCATCTTCCAGCTCTTTACCTACTACAATTCCCTGTTCCCGGGATTTGTCCCGATCATGGACCAACTGCTGGATGAGAACCGTTAACCTGCCAATCCCCAAACCAATGAAAAAACTTTACCTGTTTGCTTTCCTGATCTTCCCACTCAATTTAATGGGCCAGGGGTTGCCCGGATTGGGCGCCGGCACCATCGGCACCAACAAGCCCATCCTCCACGGCAAAAACTGGGTGGCCATCACCGGCAAACCACTGGCAGCCACCGCCGGAGCGCGGATTTTCCAAGAAGGGGGAAACGCCGTCGATGCGGCCTGCGCCATGGTCGCTGCCACGTCCACGATGTGGGATGTGCTCTCCTGGGGTGGTGAGACCCAGGCGTTGATCTATCATCCCCTCGAAAAGAAGGTCATCGCCATCAACGCCCTCGGCTATGCGCCGACCGGTGCCACCGTGGAGTTTTACAAATCCGAGGGGATGGACTATCCTCCCGAGTATGGGCCTCTCGCGGCTACCACCCCGGGCACTCCGGGAGGCATCCTGACCATGCTGGCTGAATACGGAACCCTGAGCCTGGAGGATATCCTGAAACCCGCCATGGAGCTGGCCAAAGGCTATCCCATCGAAGCACAGACTGCCAATGCCATCGAGGCCCAAAAAGCCCGGATCAAAGAATGGCCCTATTCCAAAAAAGTCTTTCTCACCCATCCGGGAGACCATCGGGAAGCTCCCGAGGCGGGGGAAATATTCGTTCAGGAGGATTTGTACCTGACCCTATCCAAGCTGGTGGATGCAGAGAAAAATGCGCTGGCTGCCGGAAAATCGCGAAAGGAAGCCATCTATGCCGCATACGAACGGTTTTACAAAGGGGACATTGCCAAAGAGATCGTCCGTGGCACCCGCGAACAGGGCGGGCTGTTCACCGAATCGGATCTGGCCAACTGGACCGTGAAAATCGAAGAACCCCTGTGGGTAAACTACCGGGGCATCGATGTCTATAAACTCCAGGAATGGACCCAAGGTCCGGCATTGCTCCAGTCGCTGAACATCCTGGAAAACTTCGACCTCAAATCCATGGGCTACAACTCGGCCAACTACATCCACACGGTCTATCAGGCGATGAGTTTGGCATTTGCCGACCGGGATTTTTACTACGGGGATCCGGCTTTTGTCAAGTCCCCCATGAAAGGCCTCCTCTCCAAGGAATATGCCAAAGAACGGTCCAAACTGATCGGTCCGGTGAATGATCCCAAGATCACTGCCGGAGACCCCTACCCTTTTCAGGGAGAAACCAACCCCCATCTGGATCTCTTGAAAACCAAACAACTTGCGTTGGAGCCCAAGGGGATTGACTCACCGATGGATGAAAAATTCCTGGCCGGATTCCAAAGCGGAACGACCTCCGTGCAGGCTGCGGATGCGGAGGGATGGGTGGTATCCGTGACCCCCAGCGGAGGATGGATTCCCGCGGTCATTGCGGGAAATACCGGAGTCGGCCTTTCGCAGCGGATGCAGAGTTTTGTGCTGGACGAACATCTCAATCCCTACAACCTCCCCGAACCGGGCAAAAGGCCCAGGGTGACTTTGACCCCAAGCTTGGCTCTGAAAGACGGCAAACCGATCCTGGCATTTTCCGTGCAGGGCGGGGACTCCCAGGACCAAAACCTGCTGCAATTTTTTCTGAACATGGTCGAGTTTGACATGAACGTGCAGGAAGCCGTGGAAGCTGCCAATTTCAATTCCTATCAGATGCAAAGCAGCTTTGGTGCCCACGAAATCAAGCCGGGAGGCATCACTCTGCGTCAGGACACCCCGGATTGGGTGAGAAGGGACCTGCTCAGGCGTGGCTATGCGATGGACTTCTGGGCCAAAACCTCCGGCCCGACCACCGCCATCTGGATCGACTGGAAGCACGGCACGCTCTGGGGAGGCGCGAGCAACTACGGGGATGACTATGGGATCGCCTGGTAAGGAAGTGGGCGGTAGGCGGTTGCATTGAAGAGTTTCGGCTAGGGACATCTGTTCCGCCCCGAATCTGATGCGCTCGGAATCCCCGGTAGCAGTCGGCGGCAATACGCCCTGCGGTTCCAAATCGCGTAATCCCATCAAGCCCTGAAGAGGTGGGATGCCTAATCCCAAACTCGTGGAGATTTGATCCAGCTACTCTCCAACCCTTCGTATAATCCCGGTGGGCATAACGGGGAGCAGGATTCTCCTGCCTCACTCACTCTTCAACGTTTTTGCCGGATTGACCAGAGCCGCTTTGACGGCGTGGTAGCTCACGGTGAGCAGGGCCAGCGTCAGTCCCAGCAGCATGCTCACGGCAAACAGTTTCCAGTCGATGGCGACGGCAAATTTGAAGCTTGCCAGCCATTGGTCCATAAAATACCAGGACAGGGGCGTGGCCAACGAAAAGGCAATGACCGCCAGCCATACAAACTGCCTGTTGAGCAGTAGAAAAATCTGCGACAGCTCCGCCCCCAT
Source organism: uncultured Limnohabitans sp. (assembly GCA_964530015.1). Taxonomy (GTDB): domain Bacteria; phylum Bacteroidota; class Bacteroidia; order Cytophagales; family Cyclobacteriaceae; genus Algoriphagus. The sequence goes on from CAZGYC010000015.1 coordinate 48,358, forward strand.
CACCTTGCGGATGCCGATCTCTTTCGTGCGGTTCACGGCATTGATCCCGGCCAAGCCGAACAAGCCCAAGCAGGCAATCAGGATGGCAAAGCCTGTGGAAAGCCCCGTAATACTCATCCATCTCTTGTGCGAATTGTATTGCTGGGCCACATCTTCATCCATAAATGAATAGTCGAAGGGGCTGCCGGGATACAGTTCGGTCCATGTGCTTCTTACCTTTTCGATTTTTTGAGAAATATCTCCCGGTGACAGCTTGACCAGCATGGTGGTCAGGTAGCCCGCTTCCTCGGTATCCATGGTCAGGAACATCGGCTCAATGTCCTGCTCCAGCGAAAGGAAATGGTAATCGCCCAGCACACCGATCACGGGTGCCCCCGGCCCGACGCTGTCCTCCCGCCAGTTCAGGTACTCTTCCAGCGGGTTGTCCCAGCCCATGTCACGTGCCAGCGCCTCATTGATGATCACGGCGCTTTGATCGGTCATCCGCTCGTCAAAATTTCTTCCCTCCGTCAATTTCAACGACAGCAGATTGATGTATTCCGGGTCAACCCGATAGACATAAGCATGTTTATGTTCGTCTTTGATCTTATAACTATACTGTGACCAGCCCTTGTTAAATGAAGAACCTGTACCCGCAATGCTTACCACCGAAGGTTCGGCGCTCATTTTGTTCCTGAACTGTTCCACTACCTTGTCGGCTTCTTCTCCCCCGGCTTGTGTAGGGATCACCATTACATGCTCTTTGTCATAGCCCAAGTCCTTGCTTGCAATAAACTCCATCTGTCGGTACATGATCACCGAGCTGATGATCATGGAAGCAGAGAGGAAAAACTGGAACACTACAAGAGGCCTGGTAAAACCGGCCTTCAGCTTCGAGGTAATGCCGCCCTTCAGCACGGCCGCGGGCAGAAATCCCGAAAGAAAAAAGGCAGGGTAACTTCCGGCCAAGATCCCGATGACCAGCGTAATGGCCAACGATGCGCCTGTCACCTGGAACATATCGAGCGGGGCAAGGGCGATCCCTTTTCCGGTAAATTCATTGAATGCCGGAAGAAACAACACCACCAGCCCCAGCCCGATCAGCATGGAGACCATCGCCAATACGATCGACTCCAGCCCAAACTGGGCCACGAGCTGCTTCCTTTGTGCTCCTGCCACTTTTCGAATGCCGACCTCGGTTTTGCGTGAGGCGGAGCTGGTCAGCGCCAGTGTGATGTAGTTGATGGCCGCAATCAGAATGATCAGCAGGGCAATGCCGCCCAGTATCCAGGAATACTTCGGATCGCTCCGCTTGTCCCAGCTTACTTCCGTGTCCAAATGGATGCCAGTCAGATTGGTGTAGGCCAGTTCGAATACCGGAAACTCAGCCGGGATGTTTTCTTCTTTACGCCAACGTTCCAGTGTTTCGCCCATGTGTTTTTTAACCAACGTATCGGTTTTTACTTTCAGGCTGCCAATGTTTGCCTGAGCGTATAACTGAATAAATGTGGGATAAGAAGAATTGCCCCATTGTTCACGGTTACGTTCATATCCCGGTCTATTTCCGAGGGGAACAAGTATCTTGAAGGAAAGGCTTGAGTTGGCCGGGGGCGCTTCAATCACTCCCGTAACCATAAATTGCTTCTCGCCTTGCAAATCAAGTGTTATTACTTTCCCGAGAGGGTCCTCGCTGCCGAAATACTTTGCGGCAATGTCGGGAGTCAGCACAACCTCCTGCTTATCGCGGAACAGGCTTTCGGCCGAACCTGCCAGCAAAGGGAAGGAAAACATGCGGAAAAAATCAGCCTCGACAAAGGTCAGTCCTTCGGCGAAAACTTTTCCCCCGTAGCGGAAAACAGCCTCTCCGCTCCTAAATCGGGTGAGGTATTGCACTTCCGGAATTTCATCTTTCAACGCCTGGCCCAAAGGAAGAGATAAATAAGCCGACCGTCTTATCGGGTATTCACCGCGCTGCATGGCAGATACACTATAGCTGGATCCGTTCAGCCTGTATATATTTTCCTTGTTCGCATGAAATTGGTCGAAACTCTTCTCATCCTGGATGTACAGGTAGATCAGCACGCTAAAGGCGATGCCGATGCTCAGACCGATGGCGTTGATAAAGGAGTACAGCTTTCTTTTGGCGACGTTGCGCACAGCAACTTTAAAGTAATTTCCCCACATGATGGTGTTGGTTAGTTGTATGGTAAAACTGTTTCGCAATACGATTCCTGGCCTAAAAAACCTGAGTACATTCCAGGCCAGCTTCCGTCGCGCCTTCTTCTCCCCCACTAGTTTCACATCTTCCTCAAACTGCTCCAGTAGATCGCCTTCGATGCTTTCGTACAATGCGGGCGGGCAGAAGAAACGCAAAAAGCGCAGCGGGAAGATCTTATCTGTATTTTTCAAAGCCGACAACCGTTATATTTGTAGTATGAAAACTCTCACGCTCAATCTTGCTGATTCCGTGGCAAATAAGTTCAACAGCCTTTCTCTCCAGGAAAAAGGGAAGGTTGAAAAAGTATTGGCAAACGTTCTGGAAGAAATGTTTAGGCAAAAAGCTGTTGATCGGCTGTTTGACATCATGAGTGATGCTTCTGCGCAGGCGAAAAAGAACGGGCTGACCATTGCAAAACTTGCCGAAATAATGGAGTGGGACGAACAGACGGTGAAGAATCTCTTTGGGGAAGAGGCTGTTCGCAATGAACAATAGTCGTTTTGTCATCGACACCAATGTGTTGATCAGTGCTTTTGTTTTCAAATCCCAAAACCCCACCAATGCACTTAAACGATGTCTTTCTTTAGGCAGGATTGTTTTGTCAACTAAAGTGGCCGCTGAATACAATGCCCGGTTACTCGACAAAAAGTTTGATCTTTTTATTTCCAAAAAATCGCGCGAAGAAATCCTCACCCTTTTTACTGGCTGCTGCGAATGGGTTGAGCCAAGCAAAATCATCCATGCTTCGCGTGACGCCAAGGACAATAAATTCCTTGAGTTGGCAGTGTCTGCCAAAGCCTCCTGTATCAAAGACCTGTTGGTGCTGAACCCGTTTGAAACCATTTCCATCCTATCTCCGAGAGAGTTTATTGACACGTTCTAAACAGAAACCGTTTTCAGTTCCGGGATCAGCTTCCACAAATCCATCCGCGCTTCTTTCATTGTCCTGAGCATGGCCAGACCCGCATTGGTGATGGTGAAAATCCTTTTCCGTCTGCCGCCACGGGCATTGGTGGCCCCTCCCATCTGCGATTTTACATGCCCTTTGTCTTCCAGCCGGTAGAGGGTGACGTGCACGGCACTGAGGTTGGCCTCGCGGCCAAGCCTTTCGCGGATCTCGCTTACAATCGCATTGCCATAAGCCTCCTCTCCCAGAATGCCCACCATGGTGAGCACCAGCTCCTCAAATTCGCCCAGATAGTCCTTTCCCATTTCTATGTGTTTTGTAAAACAAATAAAGGGATTATTCTATATTTTGTCAAGGAAATAAAAAAATGGCTTGAATCCTGGCGGTGCATATCCAGCCAGCCGGAAGAAAGCACAAATGTTTTTGGGAAAACGTTGAGCTGTGAGGGATGCCTTCGTATTACTTTTTTTCACCTCCGCCAAATCCCCTTCTATCTCTTCGAGACAATCTTCGCGGCAAAAACAACAAGGGAGTTGGAGAACTTTTTTTTTCGGAAAGCTAACCGATGACCGAAGGGGCCGACCAAAAAGAAGGGGATTTTATCCGCAATCACCTTGACGGCGATAAACGCTGTCCTATGAAAAACCTATAGGGGCACAGTCAAGACACGATCGCCAACCAAGCTGTCGGGAGAAAAAAATGGGGGGGGGGAAATTTGAAAACAGGACAAATTACGTTATATTAGAGGACAAATTACCCGATTGAGCCATGTCCAAGAAGCCCCCACAAGTAAATGAGCCCGCAGTAGCCTACTATAGAAAAGCCTATTTGTCCGTCTGTGACATTTTGGACGTGGATGAAAGCCGCCTGGACGAGCCGCTGGATCGTGTGGAGACCTTTCGTAGCGGCCTCACCAAAGGATCTTTTGACAAGCTAAAAGAAGTGACCGGCCTCGACTACCACACCCTGGCTACCGCGCTGGCGGTTTCCACCAAGACCCTGCAGCGCAAGGAGATCTTTGATGTCGTGCAGTCCGAAAAAATGTACGAGCTGGCGGAGCTGTATGCCTTGGGCACCAATTATTTTGGCCGGGAAGGGTTCCGACGCTGGATGGAGCGTCCGCTTTTCACGCTTGGGCACCGCAAGCCGCTCGATCTTATTGATGTCTCAGCGGGTCTTGCGCTACTCAAGACAGAGATCATGCGCCTTCAGCACGGCATTGCCATTTAATCAGGGGGTATGAAGGTGTACCGGATTGCGCTTACGGATTATTGCGATGCAAGCGGAGAGGGGGCGAAACGCTATGGAGGCCGCTGGAATTTTCCCGGCTATCCGGCCTTGTACGGGAGTGCCACGGTCTCGTCCTCCCTGCTGGAGCGCCTTACGATCGACTCGGAATTGTTTGCCTCTGAGCGGTATGTGCTATACTCGATCATGGAGATGGATGTACCGGACAAGCTGGTGTCTGTCCCCGATCTGATCGACCTGCCGGAAGATTGGGATGCAATACCGCCGCAGCGCGAATCGCAGGAGTACGGGACACAGTTTCTCAAGAGCGGCTTGCTGTGCCTGGGTGTGCCCTCGGTGGTGGACAAGACCTCGCTGAACTTCCTGGTCAATCCCCAATCAGAAAAGTTCGATAAGGTGAGCTACCGGGTGTACCCTTTGCAGTTGGACCAGCGGATTGTCCGATGAAGCTTCCGTAGAGGGGGAAATCGGATTTTTTTTCCGGACATGGAAAAATATTTGCCTGGAACCCATCAAAAGGGCGTTTTTTTCGAAAGATTCCCGATTTTCGAAACACGTCCCGCCGATAGCCAAGATACAAGGGAGGGAATGACAAAACATCGGACATCCGACGCGGGGCATCAGACATTCGGAAAAACCACTCTCATTCCTGTGGTCCGATAGCCATCGGCGAGTTTCCCCATTCATGCTTTTTATCCCATCCGATTTTTGCTATCTTCTGACATGAAAATCAGTGGGATTCTTGGGCTGCTTTTTCTTGTTTTCGGTGCCTGCGGTATTCAGGACGGCAGGCCAAACGGCGTTTTCATCCGGGTACACAACAACTCGGATGTCAATTTTGAGGGAGTAACCGTGCGAACGGGCAATGAGGAGCGGGCTTTTGGGGGCATCCTTTCCCGAACCGCCTCCCAATACCGCGAGTTTGACTATGCTTTTCGCTACGGCGCGGTTTGGCTCAGGGCAGAGGGCTTGGATTTCTCTTTGGTTCCCATTGACTATGTCGGCGAAACTCCCCTTCGGAACGGTTTTTACACCTATCGCATCGGCTTGAGTTCCGCCAATCTGCAAGACGCCCAATTGACCCTGGAGCTTGTCAAAGACTAAGGGCAGATTCTCTGATTTCCCTGTCAAAAACACTCCATTCAGCTCATTTTCAAGGTTCTAATGATGCGTCTTTTGTTCCGGCCAGATCACCGACGCCAATACGGACGCAACCAAAATCCCTCCTACTATTCCCAGTGAAGGCGTAGATCCGAAATGATAGAACGGGGCCGACATCATCTTAAAACCGATAAAGGCCAGGATGATGGCCAGTCCGAATTTGAGCCGGCTAAACATGTGGATGAAATTGGCCAGCAGAAAATAAAGCGATCTCAAGCCCAGGATCGCAAAGATATTGGAGGTGTAAAGGATAAACGGATCGTCTGGCGCGATGGCGAAGATCGCCGGAATGGAATCCACCGCAAACAACAAATCCGTAAACTCGATCACCGCCACCACCACCAACAGCGGGGTGGCCATCTTCACGCCTTTTTTGACGATGAAAAACCTGTCGCCGTGGTATTCCGGGGTCACCTTGAAGTAGTGATAGATCAGCTTTGCCCCGGGGTTTTTGCTGTAGTCCTTGTGCTCATCCCCGTCTTGGTCGGCAAACCATGACTTGTATCCCGCATAGATCAGAAAAGCCCCGAAAACCGTCAAAACCACGTTGATCCGAACAGCATGTCCGAAGATGCCCATCTCCGGCAGGTAAGTCATCGAAATGAGCCCCACGCCTGCGAAGATGAAGATGGCCCGCATCACCAAAGCCCCGATAATACCCCAAAAGAGGACTTTGTGATGGTATTCCCTTGGGACTTTGAAGAAGCTGAAGACCAGGATAAAGACAAAGAGATTGTCCACAGACAGGGCTTTTTCGATCCAGTAGGCGGACTGGAACTGGGAAAACTTCTCCAAGCCAACTTCCTCGCTGGTGGCGATGTAGATGAACACACTGAACATCATCGAAAGCCCAATCCAGAACAGCGACCAAACCGCTGCTTCTTTGTTGGAAATAATGTGGCTCTTCTTGTTGAAAATCCCCAAATCGAGCAAAAGCATAAATCCTACAATAAGGACAAAACCGACGATAATGCCGGGATGGTTGATTAATGAATCCATGGAAACGGAATGAAAGGTTTAAAATCCTGGGGTATTGGACCGGCAGAGGAGCCGGATGTCAGAAGTCAAGCGCGTGGGCCCAACTTCTACCAAGTTTCAAAAAATGCCCTGAACAGGATTTTTGCATCGAAAAATGACGGGATTTCGAAAGGGAACTGAAGGGATTCAAAAGCAATGAGAAGCTTCAGGCCGGAGTGGAATCCGACACCGGCGTTCAGCCCGATCAGATCAATTCCCAAATCCGGCTGGGAACAACTGGCTTGGGGCGAATTCCTTAAGTTCAGCTCCGGAGCCGAATCCCGGCTCAAGTATCCCGAATCTTGGTCAACTACCTGATAGTCCGGAACAGGAGGGAAAAGGCAAATCAAAGACACGCCAAAAATCCAACTGCATAACAGAACACCAAAAAAAACCTGCTTTTTCATCCATTCGGGTTGACCTCCCAAAGGTAGGACAAAAAGAAAGCCTGAAGTAAAGCCCCAAAAAAAACTTTTGGGCAGGTGGGCCAATCCTCCCATCTTCGGATCAGAATCCGCTTTTTCCGCTTTTTCGATTTCTCTGTGTAGGGCAAACCAATACCCCCCTTGCTTCTTTTTTGGTTTGTAAAAAGGAGGAATCCCATTCGGGACTTTGTCGGTTTTGGGGAAATCTTTTTGTCCTTGAATTCACATTTCAAGCCGTTTATCCTATTTTTAGACAGAATTTTAAAATCAAATTTTATGAACTGTTCCAAATTTCTCTCCGCTTTTCTGTTACTGTTCATGGTTGCGTTTGCTGCCCATGCCCAAATTCCCAAAGTCCCCAATGCAGGCGCATCGGCACTTTCCAGCCAGGTTTTGGGTATCTTGGACAACACCGGAGGACTCAACCTGTCCGGTGACCAAAGCACCAAACTGAAAGCAAACAACAAGTCGTTTGTCGACCAACTGATGAAGATCACGGGAGGGTCGGATTCCGAAGAAACAAAAAAATCCAGTATCCTGAATTTGAAAAATGGCCGGATGAAGTTTCTCAACGACCTGCTGGGTAATGAGCTGACCCAAAAATACATGGGCAATGTCCTCAAGTCCATCAATCCGCTCAAATCAAAATTGGGGCTGGCGGCCCTTGCATTCTGACGGCAATTCAGTCAATTTGAAGCCTTGGAAACCCTTCCAGGGCTTTTTCTTTTCCCCCATGAAATACATCCTCCCTCTCCTAATTCTTGCCTTGTGCATCGGGTGCGGCAAAGAAAGACTGCCCATCGAACATTGGCTCACCGACCCAAAGGCCAACGTGCTGCTCCAAAAGCAAAGCGGCTCGCCCGAAGCCTCAGACAGTGAGCTCACGCTGACCGTCGACGGCGAGACAAGCTTTCAGACCATGGATGGATTTGGCTTCACCCTGAGCCAGGGAAGCGCAAAGCACCTGCTGGGAATGGGCGATTCGGCCAGAAAGTCGGTGCTGCAGGAGCTTTTTGGAAAGGGGGAAAACGACATCCGGATTTCCTACCTCAGGCTTTCCGTCGCAGCTTCGGATCTGAACGATTATCCGTTTTCTTACAACGACCTGGAGGATTCCCTGGCCACTGACCCCGAATTGGAACACTTCACACTCGGGCCGGACACCCTGGACGTGATTCCGATACTGAAGCAAATCCTGAAAATCAACCCCAATATCAGGCTGATGGCCTCTCCCTGGTCTCCTCCCGCTTGGATGAAGGACAACAAAGACACTCGCGGCGGCTCGCTTTTGGAAGAATTTGAACCCGTCTACGCCTGCTATCTGGTCAAATACCTACAGGAAATGGAAAAGCAGGGCATCACCATCGATGCGCTGACCATCCAAAACGAACCCCTGCATCCCGGCAATGACCCCTCCCTCCTCATGCTTCCGGCGCAGCAGGCCAGGTTTGTGGGCCTTCACCTCGGGCCGGCTTTTCAGGAGACCGGGATCAAAACCAAGCTTGTGATCTACGACCACAATGCCGACCGGCCGGACTATCCCATCGCCGTCCTGCGGGACACGCTGGCCAATCCCTTTGTGGATGGGTCGGCATTTCACCTGTATGGAGGGAAAATCAATGCACTCTCGGAGGTCCATCAGGCTTTTCCGGACAAAAACATCTACTTCACCGAGCAATGGATCGGGGCTCCCGGAAGTCTGGAGGGCGATCTGCCCTGGCATGTGAAAAACCTGCTCGTCGGGGCTTCGCGCAACTGGGCCAAAACCGTCCTGGAGTGGAACCTCAGCTCCAATCCCACGCTTACTCCCCACACCGAGCGCGGGGGCTGCGACCGGTGCCTCGGAGCAGTGACGATCAGTGGAGACAGCGTGACCCGCAATCCGGCGTACTACATCATCGCACACGCCAGCAAATTTGTGGATCCCGGTTCGGTCCGGATCGATTCCAATATGCTTCAGGGCTTGGCCAATGTTGCCTTTACAAGGCCAGACCGGAAAAAAGTCCTGATCATCCTCAACGATTCGGACCAAGCCAAAAGCTTCAAGATCAAAGACAAGGAAACGGTTTTTGATGCGGCGCTGAACCCCGGAGCCGTGGGCACTTGGATGTGGTAGGGCAAAGCCATTCGACCCCTAACGGAGGCAAGATTCAAGACATTAGACACAAGATTCAAGACGCAAGTATCAAGAAGCAAGAACCAAGAAGCAAGATACAAGAGGAGATGAAACACACATCGGTCACCCGGCACCCAGCATCGGTCATCCGACATCCCGAAGTATCAAGACATAAGTATCAAGACACAAGAGCCAAGAAACAAGAATTAACTATCAAGACACAAGTATCAAGACGCAAGTATCAAGAATCAATTACTGTTAACCCTTAACGCTTTTCCCATTTAACGCTTAACCCGAATCCGCCACGGGGGACAAGTTTTTCCAACCCCGAAAAGAAGTCAGGGAGCAAGAGGCGAGAGAAGAGAGCCAAGAAGCAAGAACCAAGAATTGAGTATCAAGACGCAAGTATCAAGAATCAAGTACTGTTAACTCTTAACGTTTAACGTCTTAACGATTAACATTTAACATTTTAACCCTTTACATCTTTACCGATCAATCCGGTTCGCTCAGCATCAGGTCCAAAAACTCCTCCTTGGAAACCTTTCCTGATTCCACCTCGGCAAAATAGGCCTTCACCGGCTTGGCGGCTTCCTCCAGGTAGGCGGCATTTACCAGTTCATGAAGTGGATATTCGAACAAGATCAGGTGGTCCTCCAGGAAACTGACCAGGAAAAACGCCGCCCTCAGTTGGCCCGTTTTTGCATAGTAATAGATCCAGGGAGAATAGAACGACTGCAATTCCGCGGGGTGAAACTCTGTCCGGTCCGGCAGACAATCCTGGATTTTGGTAAAATCGCCCATCGCTTCCGGGATACCATCCACGTCTCCCATCTCTATCAAGGTCTGTGCATGGCATGCCAGGCCGTACAGATAGCCAGGAAATTTTTCTTTCATCTCCAATGCCACTTCCATAGCTTTCTCCAGATCCCCGGTCCGCGAGAAATACTCCCATTTGTACTGGTGGATGACCCGGTTGTCGGGATAGGCCAAGATCCCCTTTTCGATCCCTTCCAGCAATTCCAAATCTGGCGCGCCCGGTTCCAGGTCAGCTTCCTCCAATTTTGCAAACACCCCTTCCATGGTTTTTATCTCGGCTTTGCCAAAGAGATATTTTGAAGTGGGCGAATCGGTCACTTCCACCTCCATAAAGGGCGAAAACAGCGGCTCCTCTATCATTGCTATGTACGAATACCCGGGAAGCCTGGGAATCGTGAAATCAACAATATCGGATCCCAGCTCCCCAAAATCCCCCTCGTCATAAAAATCCTCCCAATCCAGTTCATCCCAGTCAAAACAGGAATCTATATAGTCATCCTCATCCCAATCTTCATCCCAATCCTCCTCTTCGTCCTCCTCGAAATCATCCAAAAAGGGGTCAGAATCATCCCTGATAACCTCATAGGTTCCTGGCTGGCCATACCTCAAAATCTGCCGCTCAAAGTAAGCGGCACGTTCATCCTCCTCATTGAGGTAGAGCTGTGCTTTTCCCCCCTCTCCCAGGGGAATGTCAATTCTGGGAAAATCATCCGAATCCGCCTCCAACACCAATTCCACATATCTGAAATCCTCGTGGGGCGCAATGCCATACTCCTCCGCAAAAGCCACCGACTCAAATATGACATTGTGGACCAACTCATAGGATACCGGCAAAAACTCCAACAACAGCTCACCTTCATACCTTTCGAGGATTTCCCGGTAGAGGAATTCCGGCTCGTTGACAAAAAACATCACGTCCTTTGCCCCGGTGCAGAGCAGATCCACCAACACGGAAACAAACGTGATGTTTCCATTGACGTGTTTTCTGGCCACTATCGCAGGAAACTTCTTGATTTCCTCCCAGTCTTTGGGCAGAAGGCATTCAAACAGCTCCAACTTTCGGGCGTTTCCTGACTTCAGATAAGAGATCGGATTGAAAGCGATTTTTTGGGGCTTGGGTTTCTTTTTGGCCATTGTTTTTGGAGGTAAACCCAAAGATAAGCCCACGAAGGAATTTTTGGCAGGTTGGGCTGCACTTTTGAAAAATTCCGCCCAAGATGAAGATTCCAAGTGCCGGGCAATCGGAGTTTTTTCTCTCTATTGCCTGAAATCCCTACCCTTGCAGCTTCGGCTCCAGCCACATCAGTCCCAGGCTGAGCAGCATCCCAAGCATCCAAATCCAAGCCGAGAGGGAGCTGGTTATGCCGAATTCATCCGCGGGTTTTTGGCTGAAATCCCCCTTCATGTTCCGCACAAACGCGGCAGTCGCCAGACTCGCCAAATCCCGTTCCCCATAGGCATAAACCGAAAAGCCCGAATCCAGCTCCACCCAGGTGCTGTCCCTGATCTGGAGATTTCCCCGGGCCAAAAACGGATTGACCCTACTGCCCTGCAGCGCCAGGGTATCGGCCTCCCAGATCAATCGATCCGGAAGACTATCTTGGTTCAAAAGTTGGATTTGCCCGGAAATGCCGGCCAGCAAGGGTGCTCCCATCCTCCAGGCTTCTTGCTCATCCGGCTCCAGAATTCCGAACAATTCTCCCCAAACAGATTCGTACGCTTCGTTCTTGCCCTGCAAAGCCAAGGGGTAACTTGCGCTGACCAGGCTCATCGCAACCGGATTGCTTCCGGCATATTGGATGGCAACAGACCCGTCCTGAAGCAGCTTTTGTCCCGGTCTTTCTGAGAAGGAAAAAGGCAAAGCCTCGATTCCGTTTTCCAGGATCCGGGTTTCATTTTGGCTGGTTTGCCCCAAGTGGAAATCCGTCCCAAACAATCGATTGATCTTCTGGGCAGTCTCCGCGGCTTGGCTGACATTTAGCACCACCAGGGCCGTCTTGCCCGTTTTCACGGCGTCCTGCACGGATTTCTGGTCTAATTGAGCTGGGTCAATCAGGAGAATTTGAAGGGAATCGGCCGCTCCGCTTTGCAGGAGCGTCTCGCGCGAAAGCCTGATCTCCTCGGTCACCTTCTCCCCTTTTTCCCTCAGCCAATAACTCAGTGTCCGGCTTTCCGCGCCGGGAAAGCCCAGTTGGAAATGATACTTCTTGGGCAATGATGCGCCGATGAAAAATCGAACCGATGTCAACGTATCCCTGTCCAGCACCAAGGGATATTCCGCCCTGCCCAAGCCGTTGGGATAAAACTCCAAAAGTCCGTCGTTCCAGCCTTTTTTCAAGGTTCTCGGCTCCAGTTTTGCTCCGGCGATCTCCAATTTCGTTCCCTCTTCCCCGGAAAAAATCCCAAAGCCCAAGCGTTGAATCTCTCCTTTTCTCAGGTAGCCTTTCCAGGAAAGTTCCCGGATTGCCCCCTGTCTTTCGGGTATTATCCACTCGAAAGACAGGTCTTTCAGCGGAAAAAGTTGCTCCAGCGTGAATTTTTCCCCAAGCAAAAAGACCTTTTCCGAAGTAGGCTGAAACTTGGACAAGGCCACCGCTCTTTTGATTCCAAGACTGTCTTTCCAAAAGTCAACCACCGGCTTCTCCAAGCCCTCCACGTACACCAGGATTGGGTTGCCGCTGGTATTGATCCGTCGTTGTGGCTGCAAAACCGCCATACTCAGGCAGGCAACGAACCCAAGAAAAAACAGCAAACGGAGTCCGATACGGCTGGGGGAAAGCCCCTTTTTCCACTGGAAAAACAAGCCCACAAAACCCACAGTCGCCAAGACGGAGAGGATTCCGAAAAAGAAGGGCCAGGAAACGAGCGGTTGGGTTTCGAAAATCATCTCAGATTCTTTCGGAAAGCAGCTTTCAAGGCCTCATTCGCAAGGTAGGAAGCGTCTGGATTCTTGTAATTCTTGGCCAGTGGATAGAGTTTTTCCCGGAGTTGCTTTTTGCCGGCTTCGTCGAGTTTACCGGCTTCCAATTGCTGAAGATGCAGCACGAGATTCCAGTCGGCGAGCTTGGAGTTTTGCATCTTTTCGGTCCATAGATTGCCAAACTCGCGAACGGTCTGACGATCCTGCGCGCTAAGTTCGGCTTTGGCCAAGAAGCCTAAAGTCGCCGAAGCCAAGGGTTCTATCTGCCGATCCAGCAGGAGCTGTTCTTTTCGGATTTCTTTCCCAAGATCCTTCAATTCCCCAGTCAAACGCTTTTCCTCCTCCTTGATGGGCGGTGGATCATAGCCTGTCCGCTTCACATATACCCTGGATTTTTGCTGCACGGTCTTTAGCAATTCCAGTGCTTTGTATTGATAGGGAAGCGATTTTTCCGGCTCAAAAAGCCGCATGTACAATTCCGCTTGCCACATCTGCTCCAAGGCGGCTTTCAAAGCTCCCCGGGTAGACTCCTCAAAATAGGTGTTCATCTCCTCGGAGTCATGCGCATGGATATACTCGCTCATCAGGCTTTCCATGCTTCCGGCTTCGGACTCACCTGCACCATGGTCGTGGCCAGCTTCGGCGGATTGGGCAGGCAGCGGCAAGCCTTCCTCGTGCTCACCTTCCTGGTCGTGCAAATGCATGTAGCCCCGCAGCAGGTCTCCGTCCTCGGGAGCGTCTACCACGACACCCACCGCCGCCGTCTCAAACTCCTCTCCCAGATACTGCCCGTAGCGCAAGCGAAGGAGTTTTTGATCATAGCCGATCTCGTTGGAAGTGGAGTTGAATTCCTTTTCGGGTTTCTTCGATTTCTCCGCAAGGAGCTTTTCCGTGTCAATGATGATTTGTCGCTGGCTTCGGAAGTACTCCGGCAAAACCTGGATCGCCATGCCTTCCAGCACCGCATTGCTCTCCTCGCTGTCGTCAAAATACTTGATAAAATAGGTATCGGTACGGCTGATGTTAGCCTCGGGGTATTTATTGTCCACGGCCGTCCAATAATAGTAGAGTTCATCTCCAGGCTGAAAATCCAGGGTGGACACATTCAGTATAAACGATGACTTTTTGGAAGAAAACGGCGTCTTTTCCACGGCTAGCCGCGTTTCCCTAAACTTTACGTTTTCTCCTCTACCCCTCACCAAGGTGGCGACAATCTCGACTTGACTGACCTTGAAATCATCGCTGATCTGGGCTTTGAGCGAAAGCTTGGGATCGTTTCCAGGGAAAAAGAACTTGTACGTTTCCTTTTCCTCAGGCACGATTCGGGGACTTTCATCTTCAATCGATTCCAGGGTGTGAAAATCCGACTCATAAACCAGCTTCTCTCCTTGAAACGCCTGGACCGAATAGATCCCGGATCCCGCCAACTCCTCTTTCAACTGATACTGGTCTCCATTTAGGGAAAAAGCCAGCTTTTCACCAGAGGAATTCACGAGGAAAACCTCCAGTTTGCCAGAGCTTTGAAAACCCAACTTCCAGGTGATCAGAGAAGATTTTAAGGCTTTGATATCCAAACTATTCTGAGTCTGAATCGGAATTCCGGTATAGGCTGGTGAACTGACCTGGACTTGTGTTTGGGACAAAAGTACCGGGGCATTCGCAACCAATGCACTCGCTGGACGGCTTTCACCAAGGGAATTTGGGGAATTTGTTTCTTTACTGGAAGGAATCTGCCCGGGAAGAAAAGTCACCAAAACAGCAAGCAGCAAGGCACCGAAAAATGGCAGCAGCCCCTTTTGGACTACCCAGATCTTGGACGGGATACGCGATGCGATACGCTCAAGTTGGAGTCGCTCGGCAATGCTTGGGTTTGACTTTTGCAACAGTTCAAGACTGAACTCCAAGCCACCAGCCCGATCATGGAGAATCTGTACCGCATGGGCACGCTGCGGGCGAAAGGCTCCAAAATAAAAGCTGAAAGCACCTGGCAATATACCGGCAAGTCCCATCCGAACGAATGCTCCCAGCTCAAAGAGCGTCAAAACCCCACCTAACGCAATGGCAGCCAACAGGCCCTTAATCCATGCGTTGAGCGCAAGCTGGTTTTCCAGGGATTTGATATGTTGGTTCAGTGTTTTCACAGGTTGTTTCGATAGGCCAAAAACCGCTCCAGACCAAAACAAAGCACAATCAAGACCAAGAAAATCTCGGTGGTATTCGCCGCGACGGAGCTTTTGGCTTTGGGTATTTCCACGAATTTCTGCTCCAGATGGCTTTTGGTCAAAGGTATTTCTTTGGATGAAATCCCAAGAAAATCCGGCAAAGGCGACAGGATCAACTCGGGCAAAATCCCTTTTTCCACGGCCTCAGTCCAAGGCAGGGAAACCGGTTGGTCCAATGGGACATGAAGTTTGGAAGCTGGATTTTCTACAGGATCGGTATAAAAATACAACACGCCGTTTTCCGCGTTCTCCGACAAATGATCGGCAAAGACCACCATCGCCTTTTCCAAGGTTACATCCGCGAAGCCCAATCCATAAACCTCTTGCAAGGCCTTCAGGGCAGCTTGTAGCTCTTCCTTCCTTTCCCCATCTGCCAAATCAAAATGGACGGGAATCGGCCCTGAATAAGCGATGCGGTCTTCCGGAATCCCGGCTTCCGAGGGGATCGGCACCAAAATTCCCCGCCCATCCAAACCCAGAAAGTCTCCGGATTCCAATTGGATTACCCGCTTGGAAGATGCCGGAGGGGAAAGTTGGGTTGCGAGATGGAGTTGCGGAGATTTTGGCACCCAGAGGTTCGCCAGGGCGATCTCTGACTCCAATCCAGCGGCATACCAATGCAGGGAATCCAGCGCGGGCGAAAGGAGATCCAAGTAATCCTGGGTCTTTTCAGGGTCAAAACCCGCCGTCGGAGCTTCACCCGGTTCATAAGCGGGAAGTCCCTGGGCCAGCCAAAATACCTCCTCTCCTTTTTCGACAGCGCGCTCCAACTCAAAGCGGAATTCGGATTCTACCTGCGGGTTGGGGATCACGACATGGGCGATCTTGGGAGAACCGGATTGATCGAGCGTTTTCCAGAACAATCCAACCACCAATAGCACCAGCAGCGACCAAAGTAGGACTCTGACCAGCAACAGCAGCCATTGATCCAATCGAAGCGATCGGCTGGACTGGGATTCCTGGGGATTGAGCCAAGCCGTGGCGGCCCAGGCGATGACTTTCCCCCTTCGTCCATTCCAGAGATGGATGGCCAGTGGAACCAAAATCCCCAGCAAACCCCAGAAAAAAGCCGGCTGAATCCATTCCATCAGGACAGGTGTTTTCGGTTTAAAATACGGCGTACCACCTCCGAAAGTGGCGTTTGCATCGAGATTCGGAGCAACTGCACCTTAGGCAACTGAAAGTTTTGATCCAATTGGTCCAGGTAGTCCTTGAATTTCTTCCTGAATTCCTCCTGGACGGACTTGCCGTCTTGGACAAATTCCTGCCCGGATTCCAAATCCCGAAAGACGAAGTTTCCCTCCAAACTGAAATCCAGCTCCTGCTCCCCCAAAAGCTGGATCAGAATCAGCTCCTTGCGGGGATGGAGAAAGCCCTTGACGAGGCTCTCCCATTCCGTTTCCTGTTGCAAAAAATCCGAGACCCAGATGATCAACTCCCGGTTTCGACCCTGGGTCAAAACCTCCGGAAAAGGCTCCAAAGGCCAGGCTCCGTTGGCCTTTTCCAGCTCCAGATGATACAGAATCCGCTGAAAACTCTTCGGAGTCGGCGAGACTTTTTGCTCGATTTTTCCCCCGGAAAGCGTGTAGTAGCTCAGGGAGTCTCCCTGCAGATAGCCCAGATAGGCCAGTGAGGCGAGGAGATTTTTCGCATAGTCCAACCTGGAAAAGCCATTTTCCGCATAATTCATCGAGCCGGAAAGGTCCAGCATCAGTCGGATATGCAGATTGCTTTCGGTGGTGGATTCCTTGACCATGTACTTGCCGGACCGGGAAAAATACTTCCAGTCGATCCGCTTGAGATCATCGCCCGGCCGATAGTGCCGGTACTGCTCAAATTCACTCCCCACTCCCACCCGGATGCCCGAATGGATGCCCTGTCGGAGTTGCTCGGAAATCAGCCGGGCGGACAGGCGAAGGTCGTTGAGCTTGATGATCTCCAGGTTACTTGGCATGAACCGGGGTGTGGGCTAGAATCTTGGAAATGACGTAGTCCGTGTCCAATTGCTCCGCTTCCGCCCGGAAATGGAGGGAAATCCGATGGCGAAGCACCGGAAATATCAGATGCTCGATGTCCTCCGGAATGACCGAATACCGGCCTTTGACAATCGCTCTCGCCTTGGCGCACAGCACCAATGCCTGTCCCGCGCGCGTTCCGGCACCCCACTCCACGTAGGTCTTGACTTCCGGCACGGTGGTACTTTCCAGACGGGTCGCCCGGATCAATCGGGTAATGTAGCCCAAGAGCGCAGAATCCAGGTGAACTTCCCGCGTCAATTCCTGCAACTGCTTGACTTCCTCGCCCGAAAGGATCTTCTCCGGCTTGCCTTTGTAGGTTCCGGTGGTCTTTTTCAGGACTTCCATCTCTTCCTGCTCGGAGGGATAGCCCAGTTTGATATACAAAAGAAAACGGTCCAGTTGAGCTTCGGGAAGCGGATAGGTGCCGCTCTGCTCAATGGGATTTTGCGTGGCAATGATCAAAAATGGATCAGGAAGGCTATAGTTTTTGCCTCCGTAGGTCACCCTCTTTTCCTGCATGGCTTCCAGCAGGGCCGCTTGGGTCTTGGGAGGGGTCCGGTTGATCTCATCGGCCAAGACCATGTTGGCAAAGATCGGCCCCTGGGTAAACTGGAAAAACTTCTTGCCCGTGCTGTGGTCTTCCTCCAGCACCTCCGTACCCAGGATATCTCCCGGCATCAGATCGGGTGTAAACTGGATGCGCTTAAAGCTCAGCTCCATCACCTCGGATATGGTCTTGACCATCAGGGTTTTTGCAAGCCCAGGCACGCCCTCCAGCAAGCAATGCCCTCCGGCCAAAAGCGTGATGATCACCTCGTCCAGGACTTCCTCCTGCCCGACGATGACTTTGGCGATCTCTTTTTTCAGCAGGGGAATCTTCTCCACGAGCTGTTGGTATTTTTTCAGTTCGGTTTCCAAGGTTGGTTTAGGTTAAGGCGTACACCACGATGTTGACTCCAAAGCGGGTGTTGTCGATCTTGTTGAAGCGTTTGTTGCGAAAGTCGTAGTCCCATTCGCAGCCGTAGTCTTTGTTGCTATACAATACCCCTATCCGTCCGTTGATTTGGATTGCTTTGAGGTAATCGTGGACCAAGTCATCTCCCCAGCCATTGAGTTCAAAGGAAGTCGCGGGCGGCCCGTCTTCAAATTCAAAAAAACAGCGGTAGATCCAGTGGTCGTTGGGGATTTTTTGCAAAGCATCTTCCCCAAATGTCCGGGCCATCTCTTCTTCGAAAGACTTGGCAAAAAGCCCGTCAATGTCGTGGTTGCAGTCATCTACAAAGATAAATCCACCCTGCTCGACGTAGGTCTTGAAGATTTTTCGCTCCTGCTGGGAAAACTCTACCAGCTTGTGTCCACTGAGGTAGCAAAAGGGGCTTTTGAAGATTTCCTCGCTGCTGAGTTCGATGATCCTTTCCTTCTCATCCACCGGAATGGTCGTATACTCTACCAGGCTGTGCAGGAGATTGGACGGCATGCGCTGATCCGTATCCCAATTGCCGGAGTTGTATTTGATTCTCGTGAAAAAGAAGGTCGACATTTTTGGGTGATTAGACCATAGCTAATAGACCATAGCCCATTGCAGTGCTGCTATGGGCCATGGTCTAAAAACTACAAACTCATTAAACCGCGTCAGACAAGCTGGAGAAGGTGAAGTCTCTGATTTTCATTGGCGGGATCATGCTTCCGCCAACCCGCTGAGGCTTGCCCAACGCTTCAATGTTGTTCAGCATGATAATCGGGCTCTCGTTGAACCGGAAGTTTTTCAACGGAAACTTGATCTTGCCGTCTTCGATGTAGAACGTGCCGTCACGGGTCAAACCCGTGTAAAGCAAGGTCTGCGGATCCACCGCCCGGATGTACCAAAAGCGGGTCACCAAGACACCTCTTTCTGTGTTACTGATCATGTCTGCGACCGACTGGTCTCCGCCGGAGAAAATATAGCCTCCTCCACCAAATCCACCACCGCCAAAACCACCGCCTCCTGGTCTGGACAAAGGTGCTACTCCCTGTTTCTCTGCCCAATAGCGGGAATAGGACAGGTTTTTCACCACGCCGTTTTCTACCCAGACAGTTTTCTGTCTAGGCATGCCATCGCCATCCCAGGGAGCCATGGGAATCTCCTTATTGGCTGGGTCGGAAATGATGGTCACCCGTTCGTCAAAAAGCTTCTCTCCAAGACGGGTTCCCCCGCCTTTTTTGCTCATGTAGCTTCGGCCTTCGTCCGCGTTTCGCGCATCAAGGCCGCCAAACATCAATCTCAGGAGATCCCCTGCTGCCGTAGGCTCCAAGATCACCGTGTATTTACCCGGTTCGATCGCTTGGGCACCTTTGGAGGCTTGTGCCTTTTGCATTGCCACAGTCGTGACCTCCTTGGAATTGAGCAAGCTCACATCGTTGAAATCACGGATGGCGTAGCCAGAGCCCGTTCCGTCCTCTGTTCTTACCGTTACCGAAAAGTCAACGGAGGTACTGGTATTGTAATTGAATTGTCCCTTGCTGTTGCCCCGGGCCACAAATCCCGAGTAATCTTCCAGATACCCTGCTGAGACCAAACCTGCCGCGCTGCATGGCTCTATCGAGTCGATCGCCAACTGCGCACGGTACTCCGGATCGATTTTGTCGGTGGCTGGACTGAAGGTCGCAGCTTCCGGATCAGGCTGAGGGCCCAACATTGGCATGTATTCCGGGTTCTCCGGTGCCAACTTGGCGATTTCCTCGGACCTCTCCACGGCTTTTTTCAGGGACGCATCATCCAGCTCATTGATAGACGACGAGCCGATTCTTTTTCCAAAAACCGAGGTGACACTCAGTTGGATTTCATTCGATTCGCCACTGGTACTTACTGTATTACGCGCATAGCGGATATTGCCTGTCCTTCCGCCGGAAACCGAAACAGCGGTTTCGTCGGCTTTGGCATAAGACAACGCCTTGTCTATATATTTCTTTGCTTCTTCTTTAGTCAAAATGGCCATAATGCTCGTGTTGTGGTTAAATACTTCTTGCAGTGTTGATGACATTCACTCCGTCGAAGCGCGTGGTCGAACTTCCGTGGGATACCGCAGATGCCTGGGAAGGTTGCCCTTTTCCGTCAAAGAAAGTCCCCATGAACCGGTAGTCGTCTTGGTCGCAGATAGCGGAACAGGAATTCCAAAACTCCTGGGTGTTGGACTGATACGCCACATCTTCGAGCATACCCACTATCTCACCATTTTTGATTTCATAGAATACCGTACCGCCAAACTGGAAGTTGTAACGCTGCTGGTCAATCGAGAAGGAACCTCTCCCGAGGATGTAGATCCCTTTCTCCACATTCTTGATCATGTCCATCGGGGTCATCTTCTCTTTGCCCGGCTTCAGGGACACATTGGCCATACGCTGAAACTGAACAGAACTCCAGTTGTCGGCAAATGAGCAGCCGTGGGATTCTTTTTCACCCAAAATCCCTACTTGGTCTCTAATCGCCTGATAGTTTACCAAAACCCCGTCTTTGATCAGATCCCATTCTTTGCACTTCACGCCTTCGTCGTCATAGCCCATGTTGCCCAAGGAATAGGGCTGAATTTTGTCCGCTATCACATTGACAATATCAGAACCATACTTGAAATCGCCGGACTTCCATTTGTCCAATGTTGCGAAGCTCGTTCCGGCGTAGTTTGCTTCATAGCCCAATACCCTGTCCAGTTCAAGCGGGTGGCCGATCGACTCATGGATCGTCAGTCCCAAGTGATCCGGATCCAGTACAAGGTCGTACTTGCCCGGTGTGACCGATTTGGCAGTGATTTTCTCTTTTGCCTGCTTGGCGGCTGTAGTCGCATCCTCGACCATGTCATAGGAATACCGATAGCTATTAAAACCTGCCGCATTTGGGGTTTTTTCCGAAGCCGAGCCATCCATGTATTCATAGCCCATTCCCATCGGAGTACTGAGCCCCTGTCTGGACCGGAACCCACCGGAAGACTTGTCTACTGCGGTCACGGTAAGATTTGGCCACAAACGGTGAACATCCTGATCGATGTACGACCCGTCCGTAGAAGCAAAATATTTCTGCTCGTTGATCATAAACATCGCCGAGTTGACGAAAGCAGCGCCATTGTCCAGCGCGGCGTTGTTTGCAGCCAGCATCAGGTCGATTTTTTCTTTCACCGGCACCGCCATCGCATTTTTCTTGATTGGCGTGTTCCAGGTCACTTCTCCATGGCCCTTTTCAGGTGCCAAGACGACCGGTTCTTTTTGGAGTTTGGAGTTCGCCTTGGCAATCGCTACGGCAGTCTCCGCACATTTTTTGATTCCGTCGGGAGTCACATCGGAAGTGGCCGAAAAGCCCCAGGTGCCGTTGGCAATGACCCGAATACCCACACCGAATGTCTCTGTGTTGGCGATGTTTTGGACGTTTTTTTCCCGGGTGAAAATACTCTGCGACAGGTATCGTCCGATACGCACGTCAGAGTAGGTTGCTCCTTTGGCTTTGGCGGCATTCAGCGCGGTGTCGGCAAGGAGCTTTTTTGCAGCCACGTCGATCCCTGGCTCGATCAGTCGCTCGGCTGAGACGGAATTTCCCATCGCCATGACTCCGGGAGTCATCAGCGCTCCAAGTCCCAAGCCGGATAGGTGGATAAAATCTCTTCTTTTCAATCGATGTTTGTTTATATGGTTAGGTTTTCTTCTGTATGCACTAATGTACTCCTATTATGAGCTCAATTCAATGCGAATATTACAACTGCGGTCAAATGGGTTCAACTGGTGGAGATTATTCGGTTTGGAGGCATTTTTTTGGAAGATGGTGGGTGGTAAACAAGGCAAAACGGGACAATGAACCGTCTTTTTCAGAGTTTTGGGGTATTGCGACAAGGCGGTTTTCTCAAACCAAATCAGGCTTTAAGTCAACAAGAAGCCTGAAAGCTTCTGCTTTTTCGGACTTCCTTTCTTTTGGTCTCTGAAGGTACGGCTGCTAAAATCATCCAAGCTGAAACCACTCTTTCCTCCGGGGAAATCGCTTTTGGATTCCTTCGATTAAAATGGCACGATGGGAGGGCAATTCAGGTGTGTCCTTGAACCACAAGGAGTTTTAACCACAGAAAAAGAAGAAGCAGATAGTGCCTGCTCGTAGGACGGATTTCAATCCCTATTTCGGCTTCTTGCATTTTTTGAGAGCACAGAGAAAAGCGAAGCTTTCCCCTTTGAGCCCTCAAAAAGGCCTGCCAGGGTCAGTTGGGCTGGAGTTCCTGATAAGGTTTGAAAGCCCTTGTTTTTTTCTCCTTGGTAACTCCAATGTTCGTGATTTTGAACCCCTAAGAAGCATCAAAGGGCGGCAAGGAGACTTGGTCTTTGAAGCTTTGTGGCTTTGTGTTTTTAAATGGGAGACACAAGCAAAGGACACGGGGAGGTTGGCTTTTGATTCTATGTTTATGTGTTCACAAATCAGGGGTACAAGGCGGCAAAGGGCACCAAGGTTTCTCCGGGGAAAAATCTTGGTGTTCGCGGTTAAAAATCTCCCCGCTGCTGGGAGCATGATTCACGTCCTTCATTCCCTTCCTGTTTTGCGAGTCTGTAATCGCGTTTTCAGCTTTCTTTGATGGAAATGAAGGGACTGCTTGAAAAGCGATTTCCCTGCTCTTTCCTCCCACTAC
>CAZGYC010000015.1:71134-72797 GCA_964530015.1 uncultured Limnohabitans sp.
ATGGAAATGAAGGGACTGCTTGAAAAGCGATTTCCCTGCTCTTTCCTCCCACTACTCAACCTATCCACAAAAAATGCCGTACTTTGCACCGTGCAAGTCGTCTTGCCGCCGTCCGGTCCCGATAGCTATCGGAATTGGAGGGAGGAAAGTCCGGGCAACACAGAGCACCATACTTCCTAACGGGAAGGCTTTCGGCTGGTGACGGCAGAAAGACAGACAGGGCCACAGAAACAAACCGCCCCGATAGCTATCGGGGTAAGGGTGAAAAGGTGGGGTAAGAGCCCACCGTTCCGATGGTGACACCGGAAGCTAGGCAAACCTTATGGGTTGAAAGATCAAATAGACCCCGGGCAAAGAGCTGCTCGTTCGATTTCTCCCGATCTGTCGGGAGGATTCCGGGGTGGGTAGATCGATGGATCCCGATTGTGAAGTCGGGACTAGATAAATGGCAAGAGCCCGTTTTTCCCGATAGCTATCGGGACGAAAATGGGATACAGAACCCGGCTTACAGACTTGCACTTTTTTCTTTACTTTACGCCATGCCAAAGATTCTCATCATCGACGACGAGCGGTTTATCCGCGCTTCCCTTCGGGAAATTTTAGAATACGAAAAATTTGAAGTGTCCGAGGCCCAAGACGGCGAAGAAGGCTTGGCAAAAATACAGGAGGAAGATTTCGACTTGGTCCTTTGCGATGTCAAGATGCCCAAGATGGACGGAATCGAAGTACTCGATCATGCCAAAGCCATGGACCGCTCCCCGCAGTTTATCATGATCTCCGCACATGGCAGCATCGAGACGGCGGTAGAAGCCACCAAAAAAGGGGCTTTCGACTTTATCCCCAAGCCACCGGATCTCAACCGGCTGTTGCTCACCGTCCGCAATGCCTTGGACAAGAAGCAATTGGTCACCGAGACGAAGGTGCTGAAAAAGAAGCTTTTGAAGAAGTTTGACATGGTAGGCGAATCTCCGGCCATCGCACGGGTGAAAGACACCATCGAGAAAGTCGCTCCGACCGATGCCCGTGTCTTGATCACCGGCCCAAACGGCACAGGAAAAGAACTGGTAGCCCACTGGATCCACCAGAAAAGCAACCGCCAATCGGAGCCCTTCGTCGCGGTCAACTGCGCCGCAATTCCATCAGAACTGATTGAGTCTGAGCTTTTTGGGCATGAAAAAGGAGCCTTTACTTCAGCCCACAAGCAGCGAAACGGAAAGTTTGAACAGGCGCAAGCCGGAACGCTCTTTCTGGATGAAATCGGTGACATGTCTCTATCCGCCCAATCCAAGGTATTGAGAGCCTTGCAGGAAAACCTGATCAACCGGGTCGGAAGCGACAAAGACATCAAAGTGGACGTGCGGGTATTGGCGGCCACCAACAAAGACCTGAAGAAAGAAATCGAAGCGGGAAGGTTTCGGGAAGACCTCTATCACCGACTGAGCGTGATCTTGGTACAGGTGCCTGCGCTGAAAGACCGCAAGGAAGACATTCCACTGCTCGTGGACAAATTTCTGGAAGACATCGCGCAGGAAAACGGCGACGCAAAAAAAGGGATTGCCAAGGACGCACTGCTGATGCTGCAGGATTTTCCCTGGACTGGGAACATCCGGGAACTCCGGAATGTAGTGGAACGATTGGTGATTCTCGGCGAACCGGTAATCAG
>CAZGYC010000016.1:0-70830 GCA_964530015.1 uncultured Limnohabitans sp.
CGAAAAAAATCGCATCCAACCCTAACTCCCTGAAAATGATCGGGAAAAAATTATCTCCATTTTCCCCAAAAAGCAGACTAAATATTCTGACTCCAAGGCCCGAATTGCCAGAGAAACGGAATAATATTCTAAAAACCTACTGAAAATCAATACCTAAAGAATGATCGGCTGGAATAGTGCTGCTTTTTGGCACTCTTTGGGGAAAAAACGTACCTCAGGGACAGCTCATGGGCTCCACCAGACGAATACAAGCCAAGTTTGGAAATCGTGTAATCAAAACTATAACCGAGATCCATTCCAAACGGAATGTTCACCCCAAGCAAAAATACCAAAGCCTCGTTGTTTGGCAGGGAATACTTGGTCGGCAGACCCCGATACCAGAATCCCAAAACCAAGGGCTCAAAGAAAAACTCGACCCCCAGATCCAATTGCGAAAACTCCCCTTGCTTTTTATAGTTGAACCCCAAAGCAACTGAACGCTCCTGGTCTGTATTGTTAAAATAATCGTTGATGTCTCCCGGTGCCAAGTCTATCCGATAGCCGCCGTGAAGGGAATACTTCATCGGAAGCTGGTTGGTATCGTCGGCTAAATAGCTAATCTCCGGTTCCAGCAAGTGGGAAACCGCCAGACCAAACCAGGCCTTCTCCCCATAGTACAAGAGGCCCGCGTGAGCATCAGCCGATCGGATCTGGCTGTCGCCTTCGAAGGAATCTCCAGGCTCTCCCAAGATCACCCCCCTGTCAATATCCAATTGCGTCCCCAAGATCACCCGGTCAAAAAGCGCATCTCTGGCCACGAAACTACCCTGGACACCGGCCTGAATATAGCTGCGCTCGGTCAATCTAAGCCGATAGGAATACACCAAACCAATTTCATTCAGGCTGGTTTGGGTGAAGGATTCCTGGGCCCCTTGAAAGATCAGTCCAAAGCCGGAATTGATCCGCTCCTCGAAATGATCGAAATAGGCTGTATAAGCCACAAAGCTCTCGTCCATCGCAGGCCATTGATTCCTGTAGTTGACTCCTGCTCTCGTCAGTCCGGTGCTTCCCGCAAATGCCGGGTTTAGATAAATCGGGTTGGCGTAGTATTGACTGTACTGGATATCCTGGGCAAAATTCCAGAAGCTCCAAAAAAGAAAGAAAACAAAAAGGCAGGACTTTCTCATCGGATCAATCTGAATTTGCCGCTTTCCTTTACCTGTTCCCCGTCTGTTGCCGTCCCGTTGATCCGATAGGCATATACTCCAGCTCCCAATAGTTTGCCGTCCAGTGTGCCATCCCATCCTTCCGTTTCCAGGTCTTCGGATCTGAAGATCAATTCGCCCCAGGTATTGAAAACCAACAGCTCAAATTTGACCAATCCTTTTTGCTTGGGGAGAAAAGTCTTGTTTTGGGACTCTGTAGGAGTAAATCCCGTCGGCACCATGAGGCGATAGCTTCGTGTGACCGAGACCGCCTTCGTTGCGCTTTTTTGGCAGCCGTATTGGTCCGTGATCACCAGAGTTACCCCAAACTCCCCTTTCTTCCCGAATGCATGCAGCGGGTTTCGCTCCAACGAGCCACTTCCATCACCAAAGTCCCATTCCCACTTCACTGCCCTTTCGTCGGATTGATCCACGAACTGGATCTCGTCGTCCGGAAAAATCCCGCCTCCCGTCTCATCTTTTACGCCCGTTCCTTTCACCCCAAAATCAAAATCCGCCGTCAGCTCTACCTCTTGGATCACCACTTCCAATGTGACCGGATCGGAATAGCATTGGAGGCTTTTCAATTTGGCCCTCAGCTCATACTCCCCAGCCACATTTACCGACTTCAGGGCTTCGTTTAGAAAGGTGAGTCCCATACCCAGAAGCTGATAGTCATAGGCCGTCTCATCGTATCCGGAGATTTGCGCAGTGATATCCACAGCCTGTCCAGGCGTACATCCCACCACCCGGGACTCCAAGTCCAGTGAGGGGAAGTCCGGCAGGTCCACTTTGATTCCATTGCTTGCCGCCGGGCAATTCTCTCTGTTATACCCCAATATTTCGTATTCTCCCTCTTCACTGGCGGCAAAAGTGGATCCGACAGCACCTTCGAGCAATTCACCGTCTTTGTACCACTCATATCGATCATAAACCTCGTCTCCGGTTCCTTCCAACGTCACCGATTCACCCGGACAGATATCGACCTGGCCGGTCACCACGCTTTCCCCAGAAACCAACAGACGAATGGGTTTCGGGGATTCCTCGATCTTGATGGAGATCGAATTCCCCTTGGAAGTTTTGCCGTAGCTGTCAGTGAGGGTGTAGTAAACCGTGACCGTCTTTCCGATGTATTCCTCATTTGGAAAAAAAGTAAACCCTGCTTTCTGATCACTGGCCCTAAAAATCCCCTCAGGCAATATCAAAACGCGATTTTGCTCCAGGCATCTGGCTTGGGAGCATACGTCGTCGGTTTCGGCGTCAATATCCCCAAGCGATTTGTAAAACTGAAGGCACCGGATCACGCTGTTTTCATTCGGCAGGACTACCTCTTCCTCTGCTACATGAAATTGGTTTTCCTGCCCGGCACAGGAAGCCATCCCCTCGAAATCCACACCCTGGGGCAGAAGCAACTGGTCTCCCGCCGAGACTTCCACCTTCAGGTTTCGGATTTCGTGATAATTTGAAAAGCCGCCGGTGGAAGCGGCAAACCCGATTTTGAGATTCTTGGGAGCGGGAAAATTGTAGGGATATTCGAAAATCGTGATTTGCCTCGGAAGGTTGGGCTGGGTGGTGACCACCATGGAAAGGGTCACAAAAAACCCAATGCCATTCGGATTGGGCTCCAGGTCGAGATTCACCCTTCGATATCCGACGGCAGTTGGATCGGTGACTCGGGAAGTTCCGGCGCCACCTGAACTGATCTCAAACTGTCCGCCCGGCAGCAAGCCATCACTGCCTGTGCCCATTGTCTTTTTCCCGATCACGTAGGGATATCCCGAATTTCCGTTTCCAGGCCCCCGCAAGACTATCGCGTTGGGAACAAGCTCACCCGATCCGATCCCCGGAAATCCTCCGTTTTTTCCTTCGGAGACGTTTCCGAAATTCCCGAATTCGTCAAACCCGATCCCCAGATACGCATTGGAAAGCCCGGGTTCACTGTCCCGCTGGGCATAGCCCAAGGATCCTCCAAATCCACCCGCATTAAAACTCTGGGTATCTCCATCAAAAAGAAAAACCGAAAGCCCATCTGCCAGAAATTGCCCCGTCCCACCATAGCTGAAGTAATCGAATTCGACCTTCAGGCCGTAGGAAGAGGGAAATGGGACGTTGATGTAGATAAAACCGCGCTGGTTCTGTTGATTGCTGGTCAGTCTCAGCACCGCATCCGTCAGCCTTGCATCTCCGCCAAAGATCGTATTTGCCTGGGTGCTTGGCGTCTGAAATGATTCACAATAGGGAAATCCGATCTGTGCTCCTGCTTCTGAGGCAAGCAAAGCGAAAAATGACAGCATCAAAAGTTTCAAATTCCCCTTCACGACCAGTTATTTTGGAACCATAAATAAAATGACATTGGGACTATAAAGCAAAAGCTCCCGAGATGAGCCTCAGGAGCTTTGCAATATACTGTAAGGAATCTTATCTCAAGATGGTCTGGACCCGATCGGGGCCTACCGACACCAATTTGATCGGAACATTCAGCTCGGACTCCAAAAAGGCTACGTAATCCTTCAATTCGGCGGGAAATTCATCATAAGACCGGACATCTGCCAAGGAACAATGCCAGCCTTTCATGGATTGATACACAGGCTTCACTGCCGTATCCCCGATTTCGAAACTCAGTCTGTCAATCTTTTCCCCGTTTGGAAGTTCGTATTTGGTACAAACTGCTATTTCTTCAAAGATATTCAGCACATCCGCTTTCATCATAAAGAGCTGTGTCACCCCGTTGATCATGATGGAGTATTTCAGCGCGGGAAGGTCCAGCCAGCCACATCTGCGCGGTCGACCGGTGGTGCTGCCAAATTCATTTCCTTCTTTCCTCATTGCCTCGCCTGTCTCATCGAAGAGCTCGGTTGGGAAAGGCCCACTACCCACCCGAGTGCAATAGGCCTTGAAAATCCCAAAAACCTCGCCGATCCTCGAAGGGGCTACGCCCAAGCCCGTGCAGGCACCGGCGGTCATCGTCGTGCTGCTGGTGACGAAAGGATAGCTGCCAAAGTCCACGTCAAGCAGAGAGCCCTGGGCACCTTCGGCCAGTATTTTCCTGTCGGCCGCCAGAGCCTCATTGACCACGTATTCGCTGTCGATCAGATTGAGCGACTTGACAAACTCGACGGCTTCAAAGAACTGGCCTTCCATTTCCTCCAGCTTGTCCACCGGGAAATTGTAGAAAGAAAGCGTGGTTTTGTGCTTTTCTACCAAGGTCTGGTATTTCTCGCGAAAATCCGGGCTGAGGATATCCCCGACCCGAAGCGCAGACCTTCCGATTTTGTCCTGGTAAGTCGGCCCGATGCCTTTTAGTGTAGACCCGATTTTTTTGTCTCCTTTTGACTGCTCGTAGGCGGCATCCAAAAGTTTATGGGAAGGAATGATGATGGTGGCCTTCTTGGAGACCACCAGGTTTTTTTGGTAATCAATGGAAAACTTGCCCAGGCCTTCGATCTCTTTTTTGAGAATGATGGGGTCAAGCACCACCCCATTGCCAATAATGTTAAGGATCTGGGATCTGAAGATCCCGGAAGGAATCTGATGCAGGACGTGCTTGATCCCGTCAAACTCCAGGGTATGGCCTGCATTTGGGCCTCCTTGGAAGCGGGCAACCACCTCATATTGAGGTGCCAGCACGTCAACAATCTTTCCTTTTCCTTCATCTCCCCACTGGAGACCCAGCAATACATCCATCTTCATTTGATGCGCGATCTAAGCTTACTATTGAGTTTTTAAAGCGCGAAACTCGCGATTAAGAGATGGAAAACCAAGGGAAACAGCTTAATTATTTGGAGCTGCGGATAGTTAGATTGTAATAATACATCACATCCTCCCTGGGCTGATCTTTGGCCCGGAACATCAAGCCATACTTGGTGTTCAAATAGCTGCCCGATAGATCCGGATTCATTTCTGTCAGGTTAAACTCATTCGATTTTTTGAAATCCGAGTCAAAAACTTCCATAAAATAAGGCGGCTCCGTCCCTCCTTCTCCCTTGACCAATCTAACAAACTTTTCCAAGCCCTCCAGATAGACCATGGTTCCATAGCGCACCTGACTTCTCCAGGATTTCTCCAATTCATCCAACAATTCGAAAGAGTCTACCTCATTGGCATAGTTCTGAGGAAGTTTTTTCCTGGAGGGAAATGAATTGGATGTCGGGGTATAAGTCTGCCTACTTCCCGATTGCAAATCATAAACGAAAATATCACTGAAGGAGGGATAGCTGACAATCAACCGGCTCCCCACCACGCTGAGTTGAGGTTCATCATTTCCCGAAAGAGTGAGGCCTTTGATCCTCACTTCAAATCTCAAACTGAAAAAATTGGCAGAATCCAGGGGGATGGGAATGACCTCCATAGAATCTACGGCAGGGTTGTAACCTATCACAGAAACCCCATTGTCATTGACATACACAAAATAAGCCGTATTGGTCCTCGCATCCATCGCAGTAAACTCCGGTGAATTGGGCACCGAAATGGCAGGGTATTCCAAATCCCCAAAGACCCCATACCCATGCATCAATTTCCGGGAGACTTCCTTGGTGTCTATATGCTGTTTGAAAAACTCCTGGCTATTCATATAGACAATATGCTCCTCACCGGCAAAAAAAGAAAAGACCGTCCCGACGCCATAAGGCCCTTCTGTTTCCATAAAATCGCCCGCTTTGACCCAGGCAGAGTCAGCCGACAAAAAGATACTGTCCAGCGAATGGACGACTTGGTTAAAAATCACTCCCTTGCTTTTGGAGGCATCAAGCGAAACCAATCCCAAACGATCCGGAACCAATCCACTTTCGCCGATATGGAGCTTTTTCCTTCCGGATATTTGCAAAAAAAGATCCTGTTCGAAAGATGGTCTTTCTGAACAGGATATCAGGATGAATGACAACCCAAGTAAGCTAAGCTTGATTTTTAAAATCATCCACCGAATCATAGACGGTGAAGATATTGTTTAGTTTGGTGATGATCAACAGCTTTTTGACATGCTCCGAGGGAGCAGTCAGGTACACTTCGCCGCCCACGTTCCGCATCTTGGTGAGCATGGTGATCAGCAGGCCGATTCCGCTGGAGCTGATGTACCGCACTTCGCGCAAATCAATGACAAAGGTCTTTCCTCCTTCTTGTATTGCATCCGAAACGACCTCAACCAATTGTGGCCCCACTTCATCTCCGATCAGATCTCCCTCGACAAACAGGTAGTGGGCCTTTTCGTCTTTGCCGGTTTTATAGTTTAGCTTCATCCTTTACTTCGGTTTTCGGGGAATGGCATTCGCCGTTGTTACACTGTCCATACAGCATGAGGGAATGGTGCATGACTTTAAAATTCAGGATTTCCCCCACGGTATTCTGGATACTTTGGATGCGTGGGTCACAGAATTCATACACTTTGCCGCATTCCACACAGATCATGTGATCGTGCTGCTTATACCCGTAGGATTTTTCGAATTGGGCCAGGTTTTTGCCAAACTGGTGTTTGGTCACCAGATCACATTCCACCAGCAAATCCAGGGTGTTGTAAACGGTCGCGCGGCTGACGCGGTAGTTTTTGTTTTTCATGCTGATATAGAGCCCTTCTACATCAAAATGTCCTGTCCGGCTGTAGATTTCTTCCAAAATCGCATAGCGTTCGGGGGTTTTTCTGAGTTTTTGGTTCTCCAGATATGCGGTAAATATCTTTTTGACCTCCTCGAAATGTGTGGTATTCAAAGGCATTTTCTGCGTTTTTTTTCAAATATAACTCTTGTCACCCATAAAAGATTCCATCAGTCAAAACGGGAAACCTTGATGATTCCGTCTACCTGTTGGAGATTCTTGATGAGATGGTCCAAGTGCTCGGTACTGTGGACATACAGCTTGATCGCCCCTTCGAATATCCCGGCATCAGAATCCACCGTGATGGACCGCATGTTTACTTTCAGCTCATTGGAGATCACCTTGGTGACGTCGTTGATCAATCCGACCCGGTCGGTTCCCAGGATTCTCAATCCGGCAAGGAACGCTATTTCTTTTTGGCTGGTCCAGCGGGCCTTGATCACCCGGTTTCCGTGGTTGGACAGCAACTCCAGGGCGTTCGGGCAGGAGGTGCGGTGGATTTTGATTCCCTCGTTGATCGTCACAAAGCCAAAAACATCGTCTCCGGGAATGGGATTGCAGCATTTTGCCAGAATATAATCCACGACATCCATATCCTCCCCGATCAGCAACTGATCGTGTTCCGCACCCTTCAGGTTTTTGATTTCCTTGGTAAAGGAGGACTCGTCTTTGACCTTTTCGCTGACTTTGCTTTTGTTTTTCTGGCTTTCCTTAAAGTCCTTGAATGACTTGATCGAGGTCGGATCGATGATCTCCTTTCCCACCCGGTAATAAAACTCATTGGCGGTTTTCAACTCGAAGTAAGCCCGCAACTGTTCGATGGTTTCGGAATTAAAGTCCATCTTCATGGCTTTCAACTTCCGCTGGACAATCTCCCTTCCGTCCAAAATCGCCGATTTCTTTTCCTCGCGCAGCGCGTCCTTGATCTTGGCTTTGGCCCTTGAGGTGACGACATTGTTGAGCCAGTCTTCGGTGGGTTTTTGTTTGCTAGAAGTCAGGATTTCGACCTGGTCTCCGTTTTTCAGCTTGTGGCTGATCGGCACCAGGCGCTGGTTGACCTTTGCACCGATGCACTTCGCCCCTATCTCCGTGTGGATCTCAAACGCAAAGTCCAGTGCCGTCGCCCCTGTCGGCAGTACTTTCAGGTCACCTTTGGGTGTGAACACGAAGACTTCATCATGGAACAGGTTTCCCCGGAAATCATCCATGAATTCGATGGCGTTCCCGTCGTTGGACTCCAGGATGGACCTCACCTGGCTGATCCAGTCGTCCAGGCCCGAGCCTGATTTGCCCGAGCTTTCCCGGTCTTTGTATTTCCAGTGGGCGGCATATCCCCTTTCGGCGATCTCATCCATCCGCTCGGTACGGATCTGGACCTCGACCCACTGGCCGGTGTTGCTCATCACCGTGGTATGGAGCGATTCGTAGCCATTGGAGCGGGGAGTGCTGATCCAGTCTCTCAGCCGATCCGGATTGGGCCGGTAAAAATCCGTCACCATGGAATACACCTGCCAGCAATCGGCCTTTTCGTTTTCCAGCTCACTGTCCAGGATAATCCGTACTGCAAAGAGGTCATAGACTTCCTCAAAAGGAACCCCCTGCTTTTTCATCTTGTTGTAGATGGAAAACACCGACTTGGGCCTTCCTTTGATCGCAAACTTGAAATTCTGCTTGATCAGTTCGTCTTCGATGGGCTGGATAAAGGTCTTGATGAATTTGTTCCGATAGCTTCTGGACTCGTTGATCTTTTTGACGATCTCCTTGTAGGTATCGGCGTCTGTGTATTTGAGATACAGGTCTTCCAGTTCGGACTTGATTGCATACAATCCCAGCCGGTGGGCCAGCGGCGCATA
This sequence comes from uncultured Limnohabitans sp., assembly GCA_964530015.1. Classification (GTDB taxonomy): domain Bacteria; phylum Bacteroidota; class Bacteroidia; order Cytophagales; family Cyclobacteriaceae; genus Algoriphagus. The sequence continues at coordinate 8,621 of CAZGYC010000016.1, forward strand.
GAGATACATCGTCTCCGAGGCAATCTTCAGTTGCTTGTGCCGTGGCATGCTCGACAGCGTCCGCATGTTGTTGAGCCGGTCGGCGAGTTTGATCAGGATCACGCGGACATCGTCCGAAAGCGTGAGCAGCATCTTTCGGAAGTTTTCGGCCTGCTGGGAGCTGCCGTACTCAAACACGCCGGAGATCTTGGTCAGGCCGTCGATGATGGTCATGACCTTGTGGCCAAATTCCCGCTCAATGTCCTCAAGCTCCAGGTCGGTATCCTCCACCACGTCGTGAAGCAATGCCGCGATAATCGAGGTGGTCCCCAATCCAATCTCCTCCACACACACCAGCGCCACCTCCAGCGGATGATAGATGTAGGGTTCACCGGATTTGCGGCGCATGTCTTTGTGCGCTTCCAGCGAGATATTGAAAGCCCGCTTGATCAGCTTGGTATCCCCCTGCTTCAAAATCGGCTTGGCCTGCTTGAGCAACTTTCGATATCGTTTGAGAATTTCCTTTCTTTCTTCTTCGATGTCCACAGGGATCATAAGGGTGGAATTTTATTCAAAATTGGGACAGGGATTAAATCATTCCACATTTTTTGGAAATATTTTTTTCTGGTACTTGCGAAAAATTAAATTATGTCTTTACCTTTGCATCCACAATTGGAAAAGGGGGTTGTCGATCAAATAATCCCGGTCTGATTGAATCCAATGCGGATGTGGCGAAATTGGTAGACGCACTAGACTTAGGATCTAGCGCCGCGAGGCATGGGGGTTCGAGTCCCTCTATCCGCACAGCATCAAGCCCTCAATCACTCCACTGTTTTTGATCAGACAGGAAAGCGATTGGGGGTTTTTAGTTCATCATCTGTTTAATTCTATACACCTTGGAAATCACGTTAGACAAGCATTCAGCAAATCAGGCTTCAATTAAAATTACGCTAAACGAAGCAGATTATCAACCGAAGGTTGATGCCAAACTCAAGGACTACGCCAAAAAAGCCACCATCAAAGGCTTCCGGCCGGGCAAAGCACCAGTCTCGATGGTGAAAAGCATGTACGGTGTGTCTATTTTGGCAGATGAGATCAACGCTGTTCTTGGTGAATCCCTGAACAACTATCTGAAAGAGCAGCCTTTCAGGATCCTTGGCGAACCGCTTCCCGTGGAAAAAGAAGACCATTCGATCAATTGGAAGACCCAGAAGGAATTTGACTTTGAATACAAGATCGGTTTTGTGGATGGCGTGTCCGTAGCGTTGGACGACACCAAAGGCACCAAATATTCCATCCTGGTGGGCGAAAAACTCATCAACGAGACCATCGACAACCTCAGGTCCCAATACGGAAACAGCACCAATCCCGAAACAAGCGAAGCCAACGACCACATCTATGGCGATCTGAAGGCCTCAGAAGGGGAATTTGTCAAGGCACTTTCCCTGGCGACTTCAGAGCTTTCCGAATGCCTTGCCGCAAAATTCATCGGCCTCGGCAAAGACGCCGTGGTGGAATTTGACGCAAAAGAAGTAAACAAAGAGCAGTGGTCTGAAGCTTTCGGCCTGACAGACGAAGAAGCCGCTGAACTAAACGGCGGATTGTCCTTCACGGTAAAAAACATCAACAGAACCGAGAATGCCGAGCTGAATCAGGAATTTTTCGACAAGATCTTTGGCCCGGACACCGTGAAATCCGAAGAAGAATTCACCGCCAAGGTGAAAGAAACCCTCCAGGGCAGCTACGACCGCGAGTCCAAGGTCTTCACGGAAGAGGAGCTCAAGAAAGTCCTGGTCGAAAAGGCAAACTTGGATCTTCCCGACGCTTTCCTCAAAGAATGGCTGCTGCGGGCAAACGAAGGCAAAGTATCCGAAGCCGACGTGGAAAACGAATACCCGATCTACGCAAAACAACTGACTTGGTCACTGATCTCCAACCAAGTCGCAAAAGACCACGGCATCCAGGCCGAACACGCCGACGTGATCGAGAAAACCAAAGAAATGATCCGCGAGCAATTCGCGTCCTCAGGCCTTGGTTCTCAGTTGGAAGCCAGCATGGATCTCTTTGTGGACAACTACCTGAAGGGAAATGAAGGCCAGAACTACATGAACATGCTGACCTCTGCACAGAGTGAAAAAGTGCTCGCATTCGTGCAGGAGAAAATTGATCTAACGGAAAAGACGATTTCCATCGACGAATTCAAGGAACTTTTGGAGAAGTAATACGATTTAGAGTTTATATTGAAAAGTCCTTTTCTAAAGGACTTTTTTATTTTTGCTACCACAACAGACTCAAAAAATGATCAACAAGGAAGAATTCAGAAAATACGCCATCCACAATCAGGGCGTCAGCGGGACGGCGTTTGACCAATACACCCAGCATATCGAAAACATGACCCGCTCTGTGATCGAGGAAAGGCCGCAGAATTTCCGGGAAATCGATGTGTTTTCCCGACTGATCATGGATCGGATCATCTTCCTGGGAACGGGAATCGACGACCACATCGCCAACATCATCGTGGCGCAGTTGCTTTTCCTGGAATCAGTGGATGCCAAAAAAGACGTATTGCTGTATGTGAACAGCCCGGGTGGATCTGTGACCGCCGGTCTCGGGATCTACGACACGATGCAGTACATCGGTCCGGACGTGGCGACGATCTGTACCGGAATTGCCGCCTCCATGGGCGCGGTACTTTTGGCCGGCGGAGCCAAAAACAAGAGGTCAGCCCTCCAGCATTCGCGGGTGATGATCCACCAGCCCTCCGGTGGAATGCAGGGCCAGTCCAGGGACATGGAAATCTCCCTGAAACTCATCCTGTCCATGAGGGAGGAATTGTATCAGATCCTGGCCAACCATACCGGCAAAACCTACGAGGAAATCGAAAGGGACTCCGACCGGGACTATTGGTTGAAGGCCCAGGAGGCCAAAGAATACGGCCTGATCGATGAAGTATTAGTTAAAAAAGCGTAAGCATGGCTCAAGTAACCTGCTCCTTCTGCGGCAGAAACAAGAAAGACGTGGATCTGATGGTATCGGGCATTTCTGCCCATATCTGCAATTTCTGCATCGACCAGGCGCACATGATTCTTGGTGAAGAGGAAAAAACCAAGAAAACAGGCGCCAAACCCAAATTCAAACTCAAGAAGCCCAAGGAACTGACTTCTTACCTGGATCAATATGTCATTGGCCAGGAGGAGGCAAAGAAAGTACTGACCGTGGCCGTGTACAACCACTACAAGCGGCTTCAGCAGAAGGACGATCATGATGACATCAAGATCGAAAAGTCCAACATCATCATGGTGGGTGATACCGGTACCGGCAAAACCTACCTGGCAAAGACCCTGGCCAAAATCCTGGAAGTCCCCTTCTGCATCGCGGATGCGACGGTCTTGACTGAGGCTGGCTATGTCGGTGAAGATGTGGAAAGCATCCTCACCCGCTTGCTCCAGTCCGCGGACTACAACACCGAAGCGGCCGAGCGGGGGATTGTCTACATTGACGAGATTGACAAGATCGCCCGCAAATCCGACAACCCCTCCATCACCCGCGATGTCAGCGGTGAAGGCGTGCAGCAGGCCATGCTGAAACTGCTGGAAGGAACAGTCGTGAACGTGCCGCCCCAGGGTGGACGAAAGCATCCGGATCAGAAAATGATCGCCGTGAACACCGAAAACATCCTCTTTATCTGCGGCGGTGCTTTTGACGGAATCGCCAGGCATATTGGAAAGCGGCTGAACACCCAGCCGATGGGCTTCAGCAAAACCAGCAATACGCCACAGGCCGACCGTGAAAATCTGCTTCAGTATGTCACTGCACAAGATCTGAAAGCATTTGGCTTGATCCCCGAACTGATCGGCCGGCTTCCGGTATTGACCCACCTGAATCCCCTGCACAAAGACGCACTGAAGCGCATCCTGACCGAGCCCAAGAATGCCTTGGTAAAACAGTACACGAAGCTGCTGGCGATGGAAGGAGTGGTGCTGAGTTTTGAAGAAAATGCGCTGGATTTCATTGTGGACAAAGCGGTCGAGTACAACCTCGGTGCCCGCGGGCTCCGCTCCATCTGCGAAGCAATCGTCACCGATGCGATGTACGAGCTGCCCTCTGACGAAACGATCAAAGAGTTGGTCATCGACGAAGGCTACGCCAGGTCGAAATTTGACAAATCGAAATTCAAGCGACTCCAGGTTGCCTAAGACCACAAACCCTGCTTCACTGAGGCAGGGTTTTTCTTTTCAGGGAATCCAACAGCAATCCCGCAGTGGTCTCCGATGCGCTGTTTTCCCCGATTTTTTCCCGGATCAAATCATATCCCCGGAGCATCTGGCCTTTGTAAACCACATTGGAAAAAATCCGGTGCAGTTCTGTTTTGAGGCCTTCCACAGAAAAGTCCTCCTGAATCAGCTCCTTCACCACTTCCTCTTCGGCAATCAGGTTGACCAGTGAAATAAAAGGCACACGGATCAGGCTCTTTGCGATCAGGTAAGACACGGAAGAGGTGCGATAGACCACAACTTGGGGAACCCGGAAAAGGGCGGTTTCCAGAGTCGCCGTGCCCGATGTGACCACGGCGGCCGTGGCATGGGAAAGCAAATCGTAGGTCTGGTTGACCACCACCTTGATCCCGGCGTTTCGGGCAGGCTCATAGACCGTATCGGGCAGGCTGTCCACTCCAGCCACCACAAACTGGGCATTGGGGAATTCCCGGACCAACTGGATCATCTTGTCCAGCATCCCGTCGATCTCCTGCTTTCGGCTTCCAGGAAGCAAGGCAATAATGGGTTGGTAGCTCAAATCATTCTTTTGAAAGAAAAAATCATGCGGCTGAAATTTCCGGATTTCATCCAACAGCGGATTGCCCACATAATGGACCTCCATGTCGTATTTCTGAAAAAACTCCGGCTCAAACGGAAGAATGGAATAAATCTGATCGGTGATCGCTTGGAGTTTCAGCGCCCGTTTTTGGTTCCAAGCCCAGACTTTCGGTGGAATGTAATAGTGGACCGGTATTCCGTTTTCTTTTGCAAAAGCGGCGATTTTCATGTTGAATCCCCCGTAGTCCACCAAGATCAGGGCATCGGGACGATAGGCCAAAAGGTCTCTTTTGACCCGACGGAGGTATTTCAGGACTTTGCGAAAACCCAACACCACTTCCAAAAATCCCATGACCGCAATCTCCGAGTAGTCCACGGCAAGATCCACTCCGGCATCTCTGGAATAGCTGCCGCCCATGCCCCGGAAACTGACAGAATGATCCAAAGATTTCATGGCCAAAACCAAATTGGAAGCATGGAGATCACCGGAGCGCTCGCCGGATAGGATGTAGAGTCTTTTCAATTTTCAGTAAGTAGTAAACTGTGAGTGGTAAGTGGTCTGGGTCAATTCAACTCCCCTCTCTTTTGAAGCAAAAAAAGATCGGCTTTGTCTATCATTGAATTCAGCTTTGAATTGATTTGGTCACATTTGGCACAAATCGAGTTGAGGTGTTCTCCAGAAACCAGTTTACATTCAAAGGCAACTTCCATCCAATGTTTCGTTTCATACTGCTCGGCATCTGCATCGGTCAACTTCCTGATAAAATGGTTGGCATATCTCCTTTTCGCCCAAGATTCCGCGATTTGGGCTCCAATTGACCTCGATGATCTGCGAATTTGATCTATCAGGGGAAAATTTTTCTTCCGAGGGGAAAGTCTTTGAGATCTGATAAACTTCGTTCGCCAATTCTCTGGAAAGTTTATAAACATCCAGCTCATAATAAAATTTAACAAATGCCATAAAAAATTGGAGCTTAAACCACTCACTGTTTACCACTCACAACTTACAAAAAAAATCACTCACCGTAGTACTCCACAAAATTTCTTGGCGTCTCATAGAGGGTGAGCTTATACAGCCCTCCAAACTTGGCAATCTCCCGAATGGCCGGCTCCAGGATCTTCCAAAACTCCATCACCAGGATCTCACAGCTCGCCAGTTTCCCCCGCATGAAATCCACGTCCACGTTCAGGTTTTTGTGGTCCACCTTGTCGATGACCAGCTCTCGGATCAAGGTGCTCAACTGTTTCAAATCGACCACAAAACCGGTCTCCGGGTCTGGAAGTCCTTTGACAGTCACAATCAGCTCAAAGTTGTGTCCATGCCAGTTGACGTTGGCACAGGGGCCAAACACCTCAAAATTCCTCTCGTCGGACCAGCTTGGGTTCCAAAGTTTGTGGGCGGCATTGAAGTGTTCTTTTCGGGAGATGTGGATCATCGTCTTGGAAATTCGCTGCAAAGTTAGGCAAAAGAATACGGATAAGAAATCCAAAAAAAAGGGTCACAGCACACTCGCCCGGACAGCGGCTATCCTCCCAAGACTCAGGATTTGTTCAATTCTTTGAAAAAACCCACCAGATGATCCTCGCGGCCCAGATCCAATTTCCCATCCTTGATCACCCGTTTTGCCCTTTCCAGGTCTGCCGGGTCGATTGCTTTCAAGATCGCATTCGTTTTGGCTTTGACGGTGGAGACCGCCTGATTCGAATGGACCAGATAGAAAGTCTCCCCAAAAACAAACATCCTCCCTGCAGAAGGCGCGTAGCTGTTTTTTGGGGGAGTCACCAGGTCGGAGTAAAACCTCCGCACCAAGGTGTACTTCTCCCCCTCTGCCAGCACGTTTACCAGCTCATCGGGACCGATTCCCCTGATGGATTCAAAGCCTTTCTTGAAAAGCAGACTGGGCAGCAATCCCGGCGTGCCACTCTCGGCAATCAGCAGGGGCGGCCGCTGCAGTATGGCGTATTCCAGGTAGTTTTTGTCCAGGATGATGTGGTTTCCGGCCTCATTGACCACCTCCAGCTCATTGTCGTGGATGTCGAATCGGCAGGTGACGTCTTCTTTCAGCCCGCCATTGGTCGTGGCGAGGGTTGCCTTTGCCCAGTCGGCAAAAAGATACGGGGAGCCCTCAATCTCATTGTAGGGAGTCAGCCTGGCGGGAACACCGTTGAGATCGAGGTTGGCAATCTGCGAAAAGCCTCCCTCCGAAACCAAAAGGGCCAGGATTACCAATACCCATTTCATCCTAATACTTGATCAGCTTCTTGTGCAGGGCCAGATGATCGGTTTCGATTCTCAGCAGGTACATCCCCGAGGTCGCGGGAAGCGCGATGTACTCCGTCAATTCGTCCCCGTTTTTACCGACTATCCTGGTCAAATAAACCCTGCCGGCCATATCCACCAGCGAAAGCGTGATTTTCCCCCTGTATTCATTGACAAACTGAACCCTCACCTGGTCATGGGAAGGCACGGGTCCCACGAAAATCCCAAATCTGCCAAGGCTCGGCTCAGGGATCGCGGAAATGACCACCGGATCGGACAGACTGTTGCAGGCCGCGTCAAAGATCGCTACCTGATACGAGCCGTCGGCATTGGCCACGTAGCTGCGCTGGGTTGCGCCGGGGATCAACTGGCCATTGAGGTACCATTGATACACCGGGCTGGGTTGCTGTGAAGTCAACTGGTCTCCGTTTACCACGATCAGTGGTTTGGGAAGCGAGTTGCCGCCAATCACGACCGTCTGCTCAAAGTCGGAAGAGCCCTGGCTGTTGGATATGGTCAGTTTCACCGGATAGCTCCCCGGAGTGTTGTACACAAAGACGGGATTTTCGAGACTGGAAGTCCCTCCCTGTCCAAAATCCCACAGGTAGGCGGAGACGGCACCCTCACTTTGGTTGTCAAAGGCGACTGCTGCGCCCACGCAGGTGTAGGAGGCTTCAAATTTGGCAAACAGCACGTCTGCGCAATTTTGCGTCAGCCAGCCGGTTGCATTTTGCACGGCGGCTCCCGTGCCCAAATTGACGACACCCTGTCCGGTCTTGTTGACATTGGTCACGTTGATGTGCTCAAAGCACAGTTTGCGATAGACATCGTAAGACAGCCCGCTTCCGGCGGCCGGGGCGGTAATCAACGCTTTGGCCGCCTGAGTGGCCGTGGAAAGGATGTCGTCCAGCACAGCGAGCGTACCCGTCTGCCCAAACTCCAGGATACTTCCGGGACCCAAAGCCAACACGTTGACGTCGATCCCAGCCGCAGCCAAGACCGCTTTTCCGCTTGCAATGTCCAGATTGTCGATCCCGTCGCCCTGCACCTCCAAAGTCCCCGAGCGGATTTCAAGCCCGGCAAAAGGAACAGTCGAAAAATTTGAAAACTGCCCACTCGCCCCTTCAAACCGGGCGACCAAATTTGCCTTTGGCTGGCCGGTGCTGCTTATGGAGAGGGATTCGGAAAATTTCAGGGACTCAAAATTCCCGGACAAGACCCCATTTGGCTGGATACGGATTTGATTGGCATTCAGCACGGGCATGTCAAATTTGACCTGGGCGGATTCTATCTCCACTTCATCCAGTTTTACGGCAGACATGACGCGCCAATCCCCCCCTTCAAACCGTACCTTTGAATTTTCAAAAAGCGCCTGCCCAAATTCGACCAACTGCTCATTGGTGCTTTCCGAATCAAACACCAGCGTTCCGTTTTTCACCTCCGTAATCTGATTGCTTATTCTGAAGCCGCCGGACACCAGCAGCGATTGCGAATTCAAGTCAAAAGCCAAAACCTGATTTCCAAACACGTTGACACTGAATGCTTGAGATGCATCTGTCAACGTGACGGTTTTGTTGGATCCGGAGGGACCGTCAAATACCACGCGGGTCCCGCCCGTGGGGATTTTTCCGGCCGCGGGACCATTTGCAGTCAAGGACCACTTGGACGGGTCGCTCCAGTTTCCGGTTGCTCCACCTATCCAATAAAGCGTCTCGTCCGCACCGTCCAGCACACCTGCGGTGAAAAGCAGGGAAAACGGCTGCATCCCAAAAGCCAGGTTCCTTTTGTGGCTGACCTTGAGGATATACTTTTTGGGCTTTGGTGAGGAAATCAACACCTGCTCCACGTTGTCCCGGAAGTTGTCCCCGGTTTGGACGGCTCTGGCCCCGGCACCCAACGAAGGATCCAATGTCCAGGGGAAATAGGCCACGCCGTCTTCATCGAATATCCTCAGATCCAAGTCATTCACCAGCATCAGGTTCGTCGGATCCAGGCTCGCTCCTACGGGAGTTCCCGAGGGATCGGTCCAGGCGATAGTCGCCCGGATCGGCGTGATCCCGTCAGAAACGATCTCGTACTCGTAGGTTTCTCCCTGCCCCAGGACCAACTCCCTGATCAATCGGCCACTCCCGTCTTCATTCAAAATCAACTCCGCAGATGCCTTGGCGTCCAGGAGTCCCCAACCAAACATATAATCGGGCCCGGGCGAGGGCCCCGCTTCTTTGGCCGTATGTATCGCCAGGCCTTTCAGGGTGGAAGACCACATGTACTTGTTGCCGTTGCGCGGATTGAACAATTGCTGCAGGAGAAGCAAAGATCCGGTGACATTCGGTGCGGCCATCGAAGTGCCGCTCAAGCTGGCGTAGGCATCCGTAGCGCCGTTGTTTGCGACCGATGAGCTAAAGACACCCACACCCATGCCCACCAAATCCGGCTTGATCCGACCGTCATCTGTCGGCCCCCAATTGGAAAAGTCACTCATTTTGACATCAGACGGCTGGGTATAGTTGGGCACATTGGAGACTGCGCCTACGGTAATCACATTTTTTGAAACACCCTCTGGCCCAATGGTGTCATCCGGTCCGTCCGGGTTTTTGGTTCCGTCCCCGCTGTCGCTGCGGTCATTGCCTGCCGCCCACACGACCGTGTAGTAGGGTTTCGAAAAAAGCAAATCATCCAGCCCTTTGCTTTTTGAAGAGTAAAATCCAAACCTGTAGTCTTCGTTTGGATTGATACTGGCATTGCCAGCCCAAGTCCAGACATTGCTGGCGTTCCGGTACCAGCCCAATACCACGCCGTAGGAATGGTTGGAAACCAAATGCCCTCCGGGTTTGGTCACAGGGTCATAGGCATTGTTGTTCATCTTGTCCAGGTCGGATTCCCAGTTAAATGCCCATCCTGTTGCCTCAGAGGCCATCCCTTTTGCATTTGCGCTTACGCCCGTCGCCAAAATTGTGCCGGTGACGTGGGTAGCGTGGCTCGAAATGGTCTCCGTGGAACCGTCCACCTGCGTCAGGCGGTTTTTGTATTCCTGGTGATCGATCTTCGGCCGGGTCTGGTCATACACGCCCACGATCATGCCTTTTCCGGTGAGATTCACCCCCAAATCACCTCCGGGCTGGAGCGAAACCGTCCCGGTGGTTTTTGCCGCATTTACGTTCATCGCCTGGTAATATACCGGCTGATCCAGCAGGTCAAAATAAAGCAGTTCGGCAGATTCCCCATTGGCAAGCTGGAGCCTCACGGGAATGTTTTTGGCAGCGGCTTTGAGCAAAACGGCATTTTTGGACAGAAACAAATGTTCATATTCACGCTCAAACCTTGAAGCAATCTCTGTTCTGGCGCGACTCAGACCTTCTGAAGCGGAAGGATTCTTCTGCGCTTTGGAAGCGGCTATCCAGAAAAAAGAACTCAATAGATACAGTAGGATTTTTCTCATATCGACGTATTCGGCTTCAATTTTTCAAACTTACACAAAGTAATTAAAGTTTGCCTATTTCCATTTTCTGACCGCGTGCAGTCGATTTGGCCTGCTTCCCAGCCAATTCAGGGGGCGGCAATTGGCCATCCTGGCGGCAAACGACCATTCCCAAAAACACCCCTCGGACTTTGGCTTAACCTCCGAAATCGCGACAAAAGCAAAAGAGGGCTTGAGACCCTCTTTTGCTTTCAGACAGAATACTGGTTATTGCCTTGTCAGGATCACGTCCCCGGCATCGCCCCAGGTATTGGACCAGGTGATTGACAGTGTGCCATCTTCGTTTACCTGTCCGCTTATGGTGAAAGGATCACCATACCGATCGGCATTGGATGGATCGCCGGTAATCACGCCACAAGCATCGGATATTCTCCCCGCCGGTGCGGCGTCATTATACAGTCCCGGATACAGGCCGAAAGAAATGTCATTCACCTGAAATGTGCCCGTCCCCGCTCCGCTCAATACGACTTTATCCGCCGCCGCGATCACATAGTTGGTCGTCGACTGGGCCGCTCCGCCTTCGCCATTTCCAACTTGGAGGTACTCCCAAAACACCTTGTAAGTGCCTGCCAGCTCGGAAGCACAAATCACCCGGATGGCAAGCAAAAGGTCTCCATAGTTCGACGAAATCTCCGCTCCGTTGGCCGTGGTTATGTTCAATATCAGATTTGGGGTCTCCGAGGGATCGATGTTTCCCGTCAGTACGGTCACCGGTACCGAGGCCGTAAATGCCCCGGCGGGAATGGTCACCGGCTGCCCGCCAAACTGATAGTGGACTCCCGCGATGGCCGTGGAAGCCGGATCCACCGATATGTTCACCGTAATGGGGGAAGAGCTGTTGGTAGAAACCCTGTTCAACTGAAGTTCGACGAGGTCGCTTTGGTCGGGGCCTGTTCGTACAAAAGAAACCGTACGGCCATTTGGCAGCCTTCCGTCTTCAAACTCAACGTAGCTGCCACCCAACAGCACGTCTCCCCCCTGCTCTTCAAAGCAGGCAGTCATGGACAGGGATGCCGCAAGCACCGCCAGGAATAGATATAACTTGTTCATTTTCATGATTTTTCTAATTTTTAGTTGTAACCCGGGTTGTTTTCCAACAGCTCATTGAGGGTGATTTCATCCTGCGGCACCGGAGCCAAAATCCGATAGTCAGAATAGGGTACCGGCTCGAATGTGCCCGCTTTGGAAATCGTCAGTCCGTTTCTCTTCAGGTCAAACCAGCGATGGCCTTCCAGTGCAAACTCAATTCTCCGTTCGTTGAGAATGGCGGAGAAAAGAGCATTTCCGGTAAGGCCCGCAAAACCGCCCACTCCCCTTTTGCTTCTCAAGGCATTCAGATCCGCCAGGGCTCCGGAGTTGTCTCCTGTCTTTTGCCGGGCTTCTGCCCTGATCAGGTACAGTTCGGAGGCACGCAGGATGGGAAGGTTTTCCAGGAAGTCACCTTTGGCTCCCAACCATTTTTTGGACTCATAGACGATCCCGTCAGCCCCGGAGCGGGTAGTCTCGGCCCACATGCTTCTTCTCACATCCCCTGTACTGTAGGAATTGAGCAATTCGTCGGTAGCCGTCACGATAAACTGGGCCCCGGTGTAGACGTCTGCCGTCAGCGAACACATGGAGTTGTTTACCCCATCCACGGTGCTCCAGTCCACTGATCGGATTTCCACCTCAAACACGGATTCGGGATTGGGGAAGGTATTGAAGGCCGCCTCATACGCCCCAGCTTCCACCAAGCCATTGCCGGAATTGCCCAATCCCAGCGAACCCATGGCTTGCGTGGCCATCGCAACAGCCTCGGCATTTTTGCCCTCATAGAGATATACCCTCGCAAGGAGCAATTCGGCGGCGCCCTTGGTAGCCCGATAGATTCCCGCAGTACCCATGGCCTGAACATCCAAACCCGAAATAGCCGCTTTCAGATCCGCTTCGATCTGGTCATAGACTTGTCTGTTGGTGCTTCTTGCCCTAAAGTCCGCGTTGGAAAATCCCAAAGTAGGAGTCGTCCGGAGAATCACCGAAGCATTCCATCCGCTGACTTCCTGGCCGGGCTCATAGCCATATACCCTGGCCAGGTCAAAGTAAAACAGGGCTCTCAGGAAAGATGCCTCCGCCTTCAATTTGGTACGAAGCGCCTCATCCCCCTCCACTTTGTCGATTTCGGTAAGAAGGATGTTGGTTTCGTTGATACCGGTGAAAAGGCCCGTGCCAGAATACGTCCACAGATTGATATGTGCCCGGTCTGCATTCGCCTCCTGACCGATATATCTTCCGGTATTGGCGATGATTCTCAGGTTGTCCGCCATGATTTCCGGTGCAATCATCATCGCTTGGCCATAATAATTGAAGCTTCTGACCCGTCCGTAGACAGAGAACAGCAAAGATTCAAAGCTCTTCACATCCGCAAATGCCGTCTCGGGAGTCAGGCTTTGTCTTGGCTCGGTTTCCAACATGCTATCGCAGGATCCCAAAAACAATGCACTGCCCAGAATAAGTGATTTTATGATATTTTTCATTCCCGGTTCCGTTTAGAAGTTAAGATTGATCCCCGCAGTGAGCTGCTTTCCGTTTGGATAAGACCCATAGGTAGTGCCTCCCACGGAGTTGACCTCAGGGTCAATTCCGTTGTATTTGGTGAAAGTGGCCAGGTTCAGCCCCTGCACAAACACGCTGGCACTGGTCATCCCAATCCTTCCGGCAATTTGGGAACCAAGCGTGTACTTCAGAGTCACCTGCTTCAGCCTGACGTACCCCCCATCACTCAAAAGTCTCGTCGATTCCGTTCCGATATTGGAGGTTCCCGGCACCTGTCCCCCTTCATAGGGCTTGCCTATCGTGGTAATGTCCCCAGGCCGCTTCCAGTACTCTGCCTGACTCACAAATTGATTGTCCGGACCGGATCCCCAAGATCCCAGATTGTAGATGTCCGAATTCCATACTTTGTTGCCAAACTGTCCCTGGAAAAACACTTCCAAGCTCAAAGGCCCGTAGGTGAAGTTGTTCGTCAAGCCACCATAGCTGCTGGCAAGTGCGCTCCCTCGGTAGTCCAGGGTGGATTCTCCGACGAGATAGGTATAGCCCCCCTCGCCGTCAGCGTACATCGCCAGGCCATTCGCGGGATTTACGCCCAGGTACTCGTTGGTGTACCAAAACGAAATCGGTTTTCCCACAATCAGGTCATTGCCGATTCTGTCCAGTCCGTCATACAGGGAAATCAGTTCGTTTTCCAAAAAAGTGATGTTGAAGGCGGTCGTCCACTGGAATTTTCCCGCAACGACATTGGTGGTCTGGAGGTCAATGTCTATCCCCTGATTCCTCACTTCGCCTGTATTTCTGATGATTGATCCAAAGCCGGAGTCGACCGGCAGCGGCGTGTCAAAAAGGAGCGACTTGGAGTTTTTTCTCCAGAAATCGACCGTCACAATGATTCTGCCATTAAAAGCAGCAGCATCCACACCGATATTCATGGTCTCTGCCTCCTCCCAGGTCAGGAGGTCATTGCCCAGTTGGCTGATGGTCAGTCCCCCTTCGCCGAGGTACTGTCCGCTGGAGCCCACCAGCGTTCTTGAAGCGAAATTGGCGATGTCAGAGTTGCCGGTGATCCCATAGGAAGCCCTAAGTCTCAGATTGTCCAGCCAGGCAGCGTCCTGCAGGAAGCTTTCCGAAGAAAGTCTCCACCCCACGGAGAAGGCACCAAAAGTCCCCCATTTGTTTTCGGCCCCAAACCTGGAAGAACCGTCTCTTCGCAAAGTAAGGTCGGCGGTGTATCGGTCGTCGTAATCATACTTTGCCTGGCCAAAAAAACCCGCCCTTTTGTACTCGGTATAGTTGCTGTTTACCGCAAACGGAACGGCGGCGTTTTGCAGGTATATCAAGTTGGGGTTGGGAAATCCCCTGCCGGTGGCGGACTGGAGGTCTTCATTGCCAACTTTGTACTCAAATCCCAGGATACCGGTCACGGTATGGACCTCGTTGAAGGTTCTGTTGAAATTGAAGTTGTGGTTGGTATTGAAGTTGGTCTTTCTTCTCGCGGTGAAGACGGAAGCCCCCCCATAAGACGAGAAGGCCGGAATCGTCGAAGGCCTGCTGTTGATGTCCGAGTTGTCGGAGAAGTCCAGGCCAAAATAGGACGTCCAGCTCACCCAGGGGGCTATCTGGTAGGTAAGCGACAGGTTGGAAACGGTCTGGACAGTCTTCGCATTCCTGATTTCCTGGTTTACCCCCTGTACGATATTGTATCCAAACAGGTGGTTGGACGGGTAGGGAGCATACGTGCCGTCTTCGTTGTAGATCGGCACGTTGGGTCTGGCAGAGTAGCCTGCCATAAACGGCCCGTTGACGAAATTACCCCGATCAATACTCCCGTTGGTATTTTGGTATGCCAAAGACAGGGCTGCCGCCACGGTGAATTTCTGATTGGGCCGATGTGTCAGATTCAGGCGTCCCGTAGCCCTTTGGTAATCAGACATGATGATCTGCGCTTCCTGGTCCGTATAGGATCCCGACAGAAAGAACGTTGTTTTTTCATCGCCCCCTGAAATGGAAAGGTCATATACGCTCAAGCGACCGTCGCGGTAGAGTTCGTCCACCCAGTCGTAGCTTTTCAGATCCGGATCCTCCGGATTGCCATAGGTGGCTGCCGCATTTGCGGGATTCAGCCCCGCATTGATGTAGGCGTCCCGCTTGATTGTGGCAAGCTGCTTGGCATCCATCACGTCGTAGAGATTCAAGGGCTTCACGATGCCTTCCTGTACGGAAAGCCTCACGTTTGTCCTGCCCTTTTTGCCTTTTTTCGTCGTGATGAGCACCACTCCATTGGCGGCCTGTGCCCCATAGATCGCGGCAGATGCCGCATCCTTCAGCACCTCGATGGATTCGATGTCATTGGGGTTGATGGACGCCAAGGCATTCTGGGAACCCTGCCCGGAAAGACCGCCGCCCTGCACCTGCACTCCATCCACGATGTACAGCGGCTCGTTGCTCGCATTGACAGATCCCATACCGCGGATGCGCACGTTCAGGGCACCGCCCGGCTGGCCGGTAGACGAGGTAACCTGCACACCGGCTATCCGGCCCTGCATCGCCCGGTCAAATGACTGAATCGGAAGGTCTTGGAACACTTCCCCTTTCACGGAGGAAACCGCCCCTGTCATCTCCCGCTTTGGCAGATCACCATAGGAGGTCATCACAAATTCAGAGAGGGTTTGCACATTCGGCTCCATGGCCACATTGACGATGGTTTGGTTCCCGATCGTTATTTCCTGGGTCGTCAAGCCCACGAAGCTAAAGACCAGGACATTGCTTCCGGCCGGGACGTTGATCGAATACTTGCCATCAAGGTCTGTGGCGGTACCGATTGTGGTTCCCTTTACCAGAACTGTCGCTCCCGGTACGCCCATGCCATCCTCCACGGAGGTCACGGTACCGGTGATCACACGGCCTTGCGCAAACGCCCCGACGCCTACGCAAAACAGCATGAGTCCCAGAAGTAAAATTTTCCTCATATTGTTTGATTTTGGTTAAAGAGCATAACTAATGCCCTTGCTTAAACTCAGGTATCCCACACAAAATACCCGGCAAGAATGTACAAAAGATTATGGGAAGGGGCAAACAAAATCAATATACAGGCAGGTGTTTTCGGAATAAAATTCCGAAAATCAGAATAAATAAATGAAAATCAATTGGTTATTTTGAAAAGAACCTATTGACAAAAGTTAATTCTCGCAAAAAATCGGTCCCCCGCGCAAAAACCTACACGAACGGCCATGCAATGTGCCAGCACTAAACTTTTCCTGCTCGCATTTCAGAGAATCTTGATGGTTATCCGCCTGTTCAAGGCCTGGTTTTTCGGGCTGGAGTTTGGTACCATGGGCTCTTTGTCCCCCTTTCCCTCCACCAGCACCCTTCCCTGATGGAGTCCGGCCGCTACCAAAAAGGACTGGACGCTTTTGGCCCGCTGCAGGCTGAGTGTCTGGTTGTAGGCAACGCTGCCCACATTGTCGGTATGGCCGGTGATCAGGATATTGACGTTCGGGTTTTCGAGCAGAAATTTCAACAAGCGGGAAAGGGAAGTCTTTGATTCCGGCTTCAGGTCGTACTTGTCAAACTCGAAAAACACATTTTCAAACACGAACTCCTCTCCCGGGGCCACCGGAACAAGTTCCACTTTGAGATCTTTCACATTCTGGATCTTGTCGCGCTCCACGTTGTAGATTTTCGGCAGGTAGCCCTTCTTTTCCACATAGAGTCCCGACACGGCATTTTCGGGATAGAGCATCATAAAATCCCCGGTCTTGCCGTCAGACTGGAATTGGTAGAGCGTGCTGTCGTTAGTCAGTGAGACCAAGGAAAGCGTTGCATTGACAGGCTGGCCGGTTTTTGCATTGAATACTTTGCCTTCCGTCACGGTCAGGTTCTCTCCCAGATAGATTTCCTCCGGGAATTTGAACCGGTAGAGCAGCGACCTGTCATTTTGCTCCTGCTCCGTGGTGAGCTCCGTGTAGTAGGCGTAGTCCTTCTTGGCGGTGATGAACAGTGCCACCTGCTCCAATTGGTCATTGATGGGCAGGCCCAGGTTTTCGGGCTTTTGAAACTCCCCGTTTTTCACCCTGGAAAGAAAGATGTCCATTCCCCCAAATCCCTGATGTCCATCAGACGCAAAAAACAGGATCTCGTTGTTGAAAAACATAAACGGGGAAATCTCATCCTTCGGGGTGTTGACCGTTTCTCCGAGATTTTTTGCTTCTGACCAGCTTCCGTCATTTTGCCGGATGCTGTACCAGATGTCGTTTCCGCCAAATCCCCCTCTCCGGTTGGAAGAAAAGAACAAAATCCGCCCATCCGCCGAAAGGGATGGCTGCGAGTCCCAAGACCTTGAATTGACCTTGGCTCCCATGTTGGTCGGCCGCTCCCAAGCCCCGTTGACTTTGTAGGCGACATACAGGTCACAACTGCCCTGTGAGTCCGGCGCATCGCAGGAGGTGAAAATCAGGATGTTCCCGTCGGCAGTGACCGAGCAGGTCCCTTCATTGTAGGGGGAGTTGATCGTCTGGGCCAGACTCCGGGGAACAGTCCAGCCTTCCTCCCCGTCCGAAAAAGCGGTGAATATGTCCTCCTTGTCAAAATTCCCCGTGCCGTCTCGCTTTGTAAAAAGGATTTGCTCTCCATCCGCCGTCAGTACGGGGAAATACTGGAGGTTAAATTCATTCAGCGGTGATTTCAGGATCTCTTTCTCTATGGATCGGATATCCCCCAGTTGGGTTCCCAAAAAATCCATCTGCTTCTTCATCCCGACGTAATAGACGGATTTTCTGAAGCCCGCGTCAAAAAGCGGATCCACCTCCTGAAACTGTCGATAGGCCTCGGTGAATTTCCCCTGCTTGAGATACAGGTTTGAAAAAAGCCAACCAAATTCGGCCACATTTTTTGGAGTGGCGTTTTTTCCGCCCAGCCTGGACTTCCCGGCCAAGGCCATTTTCTCAGCCTCGGCCAGTCGGCCCTGGGTGATCATCAGTTGGGAGGCTTTCACATAAGCTTCCAGAAAAGAGGCCTCCCGGGCAATCGCCGCCTGATACTTCGCTATGGCCTCGCCATATTGTCGGGAAAGCGTCAATCCCTCGCCTTCCTGATAGAGTTTGATAGCCCTGCCGTCTATGATGGAATAGGTCTGCCCCTCCGCCTGGAGGAAAAAGAAAAACGCAACAGCAAACAGGAAAACAGGGCGCATGGACTCAGGGGATGTCCATAAATTTATGGGTTTGGAGAGATATTTTCCAATTCGGGCGATTTTTTACGTATTCGACGATTTCGGGGGTAAACTTGGCGGCCCGACTCCATTCCGGCTGGAGGCGCAGTTCGCACAGCGGATTCACCTTTGCAGCGTGCTCTTCGGCAAATGCAAAGTCGCTTTTGTGGGAAATCACCACTTTCAGTTCATCGGCAACCCGATAAATCGAGGGATGGGGTTTCTTGAATTTCTTGGGGGAAAAGCATACCCAGTCAAAGTCCCCCGAAAAAGGATGCGCGCCTGAGGTCTCGATATTGGTCGTAAATCCCTTTTCCTTCAGAAGCTGGGTCAATGGCCCCAAATCGTACATCAAGGGTTCTCCTCCGGTGATCACCACGAGTCTGCCCGGAAAGGCCAAAGCATCTTCCACGATCTTTTCTATGGACAAGACCGGCCACTTTTCGGCTTCCCAGGATTCCTTCACGTCGCACCAGACGCAGCCGACATCACAGCCCCCCAGCCGGATAAAATACGCCGGATACCCGGTAAATCTGCCTTCTCCCTGGATGGTGTAAAACGCCTCCATGACCGGAAGCTGTAGGCCAGCGGCCACTAATTCTTGTTTGCTTGACGCGATGAGGTCTTGAGTCTTCATGAATTTTTGGTAAAGCGGGCGATTGAACCGCTGGTGAATTTGAGAGGGCAAAGGTATGAATTGAAAGATTGAAAAATTCAAAAATTGAAAAATTGAGTCCACTCCGATAATCTAAATTTGTATAAAATCCACCGCTTACACGGTTCGGAAAAGCATGTTTTTTAAACCAAAATGACTTTTCGGAGTAGACTCAAAATTGCCTTTCCCAGCGCCACAATTTTCCAATCTTCCCATGTTTCAATTTTACAATTCTTTAGACATCACCACCCGATAATCCTCCACTCCGCCTTTGGGGATAACCTCCATGATCTTGAAGCCGCGGCTGAGTCCAAAGGAAATCATCGCCGGGAAGCGGTTGCGGGTTTTGAAGAAAACAGCCTTGAATCCCTTTTCCCTGGCCCAGTTTTCCTGATAATCGGCCAAAGCATCCGCTATTCCATGCTTTCGAAATTCCGGTCTTACCCCTCCCATCCAGGAATAAAATGTGTCGGGCGTATCGCTTTGATAGCCGACTTTGAAGCCCAGCAACTCTCCTTCTCGTTCCGCCACCAAGGCCAAAAACAGCCGATGTTTTAACCGATCGGTATAAAACTCCAAGGAAGCCTTGCCCGGAAACTCCGGGATACGCTCGTGCACCCAGAGGAGTTCGGCAGGAGAAGCTTCACGGATTTGGAATTTCATTGGATTGTAAAATTGCAACATTGAAAAATTGAAAGATTTTACCGCAGTTTTGAACGTAAAATCGGTCGCATGGCGCCCCAATTTTACAATTTTTCAATTTTCAAATTTTCCAATCTCTTCAGAATTTTTCAATCCTTTTTAACCGTCGGATACGTCACCCCAAGCTGCTCCAGGTACGTATCGTATTTGGTTTCGTCGTAGTAAAACTTCTCCAACTGAGGGCGGAATTGTCTCATAATCTCCGTGTTCAGGTAAATTGGGGCGGGATCATCCTGGGTGATCATCGGCTTATACGTTTCCTCTTTGGTCTGGACGTTTTTGAAGTAATCCCAAGCTTGATCCACCAGTTCGGGCTTCAGCAGAAAGTCCAAAATAGTCATCGCCTCCGCTTTGGCACCGGCAGTCACGCCTTTGTGCGCAATCGGAGTGGCCATCGCAATGGCATTGCTCCAATGGTGTCCGGGCAGTCCGGGAATATTCGACGGAAATCTCAGCGTCACCGTCGGCACCACCCAAGACACATCCCCAATGTCATCCGAACCACCGGAAACCGGCTCTTTGACAGGGAGTCCCAAGGTATCCAACTTGGTGGGCAATCCCTCCTCTTTCGACCCCAGCTCTTTTTGGACTGCCTTAGCCAAGGTCTGGTCCTTCTCATCCCACTCGGGCAAGCCTACTTTCAGGATATTCTGATACAGGGTTTCGGCGATGGTTTTGTTGAAGTGACGCGGCCAAGCCGTCCCCACTATCTTGGAATCCACCGTCGTGCCTGTCATCAGCGCGGCGCCTTTGGCAATGTCATTGGCCTGGGCGTACATCTCCATGATGCCGTCGTATTTCACATCCCGGAAATAATACCAGATCGAAGCCTTGGAAGGCACCACATTGGGCTGGTCTCCCCCGTCGGTGATCACAGAATGTGAGCGCTTCAGCGGATGCAAATGCTCCCGCTTATAGTTCCAGCCGATATTCATCAATTCTACCGCATCGGCGGCACTCTTCCCTCTCCACGGTGCTCCGGCAGAGTGTGCCGCCTCACCGGAAAAGGTGTATTCCACCGAAATCAAGCCCGTGCCAGAGGCTTGGCCGTAGCTTACGCCAAGGTTATTGGCCACGTGGGTGAAGATGCAGATATCCACCCCGTCAAACTTCCCATCCCGGACAAACCACGCCTTCGCCGCCACCAATTCCTCCGCAATTCCCGGCCAGAGGATGAGCGTCCCGCCGATATTCTCCCGCTCCATGAGCTGCTTTACAGCCAACGCAGCCGTGATATTCAGCGGAATTCCGGAATTGTGGCCTTCTCCATGCCCTGGCGCGCCTTCGACAATCGGCTTGTGATAGGCCACACCCGGATACTGGGAAGCTTTGGGGATATTGTCCACGTCGGAGCCCAGGGCGATGACCGGGCCTTCCCCATTGCTCCAGGTGGCAAACCAGGCCGTTGGGATCCCTGACACGCCGTGTTCGATCGCAAAGCCATTTTGCTCCAGGATTCCGGTCAGGTAGTTGGAGGATTCAACTTCCTGAAAGCCCAGCTCCGCAAAACTGAAGACCTTGTCCACCATCACCTGACTTTGCTTGTGGTGGTCCTGGACGATCTGGGCTGCCTCGGCTTTGAGGGCTTCGATTTGCTTGGGCGTGTATTTTTTCTGGGGAAAAGCCGAAAGGCAGATTCCTCCGGCAAGTGCAAGGGTTACCAGTAGATTCTTTCTCATAAGGTTGGTCGGTTAGGTTTTGGAAAATACAAAAAAGCTCCAAGTGTCTGATACAAAATTGATCAGTGGCAAAAAGTGGGATTTGGGAGGAATTGCAAAATTGGTTACCAAACCCGCCTGATTTTTCTATTTTTGCAGGCGTTTAGCTTAAAAATCAACACTATTTCAATTATGGCGGAGTACAACTTCAGGGATATCGAGCAAAAGTGGCAAGGCTACTGGAAGGAAAACGGGACTTTCAAAGCGGAAGTGGACCCCAATCGCCCCAAGTTCTATTCCCTGGACATGTTTCCCTATCCGTCCGGTGCCGGACTTCATGTAGGCCATCCGCTTGGATACATTGCCTCAGATATCGTCAGCCGATTTAAGATGCTCAAGGGCTTCAATGTCCTCCACCCGATGGGCTATGATTCTTTCGGCCTTCCTGCCGAGCAATACGCCATCCAGACCGGACAGCATCCCGCGATTACCACCGAACAAAACATCGCCCGATACACCGAACAGCTCAAAAACATCGGCTTTGCCTTTGACTGGAGCAAGGAAGTCAGAACCTCAAACCCGGATTACTATAAATGGACGCAGTGGATCTTCATGCAGCTTTTCAACAGCTACTACGATCAGGATGCGGACAAAGCGCTTTCGATCGCATCCTTGGTTTCCCGATTTGAAAAAGAAGGAAATGCGCAGGTGAAAGCGGTCTCCGACGACGAAACCCCCATCTTTTCCGCCCAAGCATGGAATGCGTTTTCCGAAAAGGAAAAACAGGAGATGCTTCTGAAATACAGATTGACTTTCCTGGCCGAAACGACCGTCAACTGGTGCGCGGCCTTGGGCACGGTGCTGTCCAATGACGAAGTAAAGGACGGCTTCTCCGAGCGAGGCGGCCATCCCGTGGAGCGCAAGAAAATGATGCAATGGTCCATGCGGATCACAGCCTATGCAGACCGGCTCTTGCAAGGCTTGGAAAAAGTGGATTGGTCGGAGCCGATCAAGGAAATGCAGCGCAACTGGATCGGCAAGTCTATCGGTGCGGACGTGATTTTCGATGTAAAAGATTCGGACAAAAAAATCAAGGTCTTCACCACACGAGTGGACACAATCTACGGCGTGACCTATTTGGCTCTGGCACCGGAATCCGACTTGGCGGCCGCTTTGATCACCGAAGACCAGCGTGAAACCGCAGAAGCGTACATTGAAGTGGCCAAAAACCGCTCCGAGCGGGAACGCATGAGTGATGTCAAGACCATCTCGGGAGCTTTCACCGGCTCCTACGCCATCAATCCCTTCAATGGGGAAGAAATCCAAATCTGGGTGGCCGACTATGTGCTCGCCGGCTATGGCACGGGTGCGGTGATGGCCGTGCCTGCCCACGATGAGCGGGACTACAACTTTGCGAAGCACTTCGGACTGGAGATCCGCCAGGTCATCGACGGCTCCATGGAAAACGGCTCCTTCCCCGGGAAAGGCGGTCTGATCATCAATTCGGGCATGATTTCCGGCTTGTATATGAAAGAAGCCATGGAAAAGTGCATCGAATTCCTGGAAGAAAAAGGCATCGGAAAAGGCAAAGTCCAATACCGGATGCGGGATGCGATCTTTACCCGCCAGCGCTACTGGGGCGAGCCGCTGCCGGTGTATTTCAAAGATGGTTTGCCTTATTTGATTGAGGAAAAAGACCTTCCGCTGGTATTGCCAGAGGTGGACAAATACTTGCCGACCGAAGACGGAGAGCCGCCGTTGGCGCGTGCCAAAGACTGGAATTACAAAACATCCGAAGGGGAATTTCCCCTGGAAAGAAGCACGATGCCGGGCTGGGCCGGATCGAGCTGGTATTTTTTCAGATATACTGATCCAAAGAACGAAACTGAATTTGCGGACAAAGCCAAAACGGACTATTGGGGTGCTGTAGATCTTTATATTGGAGGCTCCGAGCATGCCACCGGCCACCTGTTGTATTCCAGGTTCTGGACCAAATTCCTGCACGACATCGGCGCAGTAAGCATTGACGAACCTTTCCAAAAGATGATCAACCAAGGCATGATCCAGGGCAGGTCCAATTTTGTGTACAGAATCAAAGGTACCAATCAGTTTGTAAGCTACGGACTAAAAGACCAATACGATACCTCAGCGATGCACGTGGACGTGAACATCGTCCACAACGACCAACTGAATCTGGACAAGTTCAAAGCCTGGCGACCCGATCTGGCGGACGCGGAATTTATCCTCGAAGACGGCAAATACCTCTGCGGATCGGAAGTGGAAAAAATGTCCAAGTCCAAATACAACGTGGTCAATCCCGACGACATCATCGAGCGATACGGTGCCGACACGTTACGATTGTACGAGATGTTCCTCGGGCCTCTGGAGCAATTCAAGCCTTGGAACACCAATGGAATTGACGGGGTGTACAAGTTTTTGCGCAAGCTTTGGAACCTCTACCACAATTCCGCGGGTGAGTTTGCTGTCTCGGATGAAAAAGCAAGTAAGGAAGAGATGAAAGCCCTGCACAAAGCCATCAAAAAGATGGAAGAAGACATGGCCAATCATTCCTTTAACACCTCCGTCTCGAGCTTCATGATTTGTGTGAATGAGCTGACCGCTTTGAAATGCAACAAGAGAGCGGTTTTGGAGCCTTTGGCTGTGCTGGTTTCTCCGTATGCACCGCATATCGCGGAGGAACTTTGGGCACTTTTGGGACATTCTGGCTCAATCACCAAGACTACCTTCCCAGAATTCAAAGAGGAATACCTGGTCGAAAGTGCCTTCGAATACCCCGTGATGATCAACGGCAAGATGCGGGCGAAACTGAATTTGTCGCTTTCCCTGGCCGCCCCGGAAATCGAAAAAGCAGCGTTGGAAGACTCCCACGTCCAGAAATGGCTGGAGGGCAAGGCTCCCAAAAAGGTGATTGTCGTGCCGGGCAAGATTGTGAATTTGGTGGTGTAGAAAGCCATTTGGGTTATAAATCAGTGGGCCAAAAGAAAATCTTTTGGCCCATTTTCTTTAAATTCCTCCATGGATGGACGATTGGAAGAATTTGGGGACATTGTGCAGTATTGGAGAGAATCCTCCGATCAGGATTTCCGCACGATGCAAAACCTTTTTTCTTCCAAAGACTACAACTGGGCACTGTTTATTGGACATTTGGTTCTGGAAAAGCTCCTAAAAGCACATTTTGTAAAATCCAACCAAAAACATGCCCTGTTCACCCATGATCTATTAAGGCTTGCCGAAAAATGCAGCTTTTCGCTTGATGAAAACCAAAAAGACTGGCTGGATCAGATCTCTGCCTTCAATCTAAATGCCCGGTAGGTACGATAATTACAAAAGGGAATTTAGTAAACTTTGCACCAGGGAGTTTTCGTTGCTATGGAAAGAACGAATCGAGAATCTAAGGCTATGGTTGATGAATCAATTCTAAAAACTGTCAGGGATTTCCTGTCCTTGGTTCCTGAAAGCCTTGGTTTGAAACAAGCCTATCTTTTTGGTTCGTTTGCAAAAGGCTTGGAAAAAGAATCAAGCGACGTGGATGTCGCCCTGGTCTTTGATCGAATGGATGATTTTTTCGAAACCCAGCAAGTGCTAAGAAAGCTGAGAAGAAAAGTGGATTTGAGGATTGAGCCACACCCATTAAGATTGGAGGATTTTAACCCAGAAAACCCTTTTGCAAAAGAAATTCAAGAAACCGGCATATTGATTGGTTGAAATTTGACGGTTTGACCTGTACAAACAAAGACTCCGTCCCCTCCGATGGAGTCTTTTTTTCGTTTTGGCCAATAAACCTATATTTGATTAATGAACCTCCTCAAGACCAATAGCGAAGCCATCGAGTCTCTTTGTGAAAAACACCAAGTAGCGAAGCTTTATGCATTTGGGTCAGTTCTTACATCTGCTTTCAATGAAGAAAGCGATGTTGATTTTTTGGTTGAATTTGAGCGAAACGACATTCCTGATTTCGCAAGCAACTATTTTGAATTGAAATTTGCCTTGGAGAAGCTCTTGGGAAGAGAAGTGGATTTAATCGAATACGCTGCAATCAGAAACCCCTATTTCAAGGAAGACGTGGATGAAACTAAGGAATTGATCTATGGAGAGGAGAGCTAAAACCTATCTCTTTGACATGCTCACCTGTATTGAAGAGCTTGAAGAGTTTTTTGAAGGAAAGGAAGTAACTCTTGAGCTCCTGTTAGGAGATATCAAGACCATGAGAGCAGTGGAGCGAGAATTTGAAATAATTGGGGAGGCTACCAAGAAACTCCTTAAAATAGCACCTGCTATTGCGATTTCCGATACCAAAAAAATTATAAGCGCACGGAGTTTTATTGCCCATGAATACGGAGCAATCACCTATGATGTAATTGCAAATATTATCAATCATAACCTCCCCATTCTCAAGGAAGAAGTAAAAAAACTATTGGAGGAAAAATGATCCTCTACACCTTCCCCATCCGCACCGCATTTATCGACCGCGATCTGGAGATGATCAGACCGGAGATGAAAATCAAGCCGCTGGAGTTTACCCAAAGCCCCGTCAAACTCCCCTTTTACTTTGTCCTCCAATTCCTCCAGCTCCTCTGGCTTCTGCCCAAAACCAGCCAATACCTCTGTTTTTTTGGAGGCTACCACTCCGTTTTGCCGGCTTGGTTTGGGAAGACCTTCGGAAAAAAATGCATCATCCAGGCCGGGGGCACGGACTGCATGAACATGCCGGAGATCGGCTATGGCAATTTCCGCAAAAAATGGCTTCGCAAAGCCACGGTTTATTCCTTCAAAAATTGCAGCCTGATCCTGCCAGTCGCAGAGGCTTTGGTGAAACAAGACTATCAATACGACCGTCAAATCTCCCAAAAACAAGGTCTTCTAAACCTGATTCCAGATCTCAAAACGCCAATCAAAGTTGTTCCTAACGGCTTTGATACGGGATTTTGGAAAGATCAAGAAAAGACTCGCAACCCCCATTCATTTATCTCTGTCGCCACCGGAACCTCGAAGCAGTCCAGAGCGATTGTGAAAGGATATGATCTGATCGAAAAACTTGCCCAAAAGCACCCGGACTGGACTTTTACATTGGTTGGGGATGCGGGTTATGTTTCCAAAAATCCGAACATCAGGATTCTAGGCAAACTGAAGCCCGAGGCACTTTTGGATCTTTACAACTCCCACCAGTTCTACCTGCAACTGTCCACCTCTGAGGGATTTCCCAATGCCTTGGGAGAGGCCATGGCTTGCGGCTGCGTGCCGATCGGATCGGCCGTGGGGGCGATTCCCGAGATCATTGGCGATGCCGGCCTGGTTGTCCAAGCCAAGGACCTTGCGCTGCTCGAAACGATCATCTCCGCCGTCGAACCCGCTGGTTTGGGAGAAAGAGCATCCCGTCGGATCAGGGATCATTTCGGTTTCGGGCAGCGGAGAAAAAAACTTTTGCAGGAGCTTCATCTGAATTCCTAGGCGGCTGAAATACCTCCCCGGCGAATCGGAGCCTGTAGAATGGGTTGAAAATATTCCGACCGCTTCGGTATGGGATCAAGAAGCAATCTGCCTGAAGAAAACTTGGGCAAAAAGCCCACCGACAGAATTTTCCCAATGCTTTTACCCCTTCTTGGCCCAAAAACGAAATCCGGAAAACTGGATGGCCTCCAAATTCCGGGAACCTTTTTTTTGACTTTTGCCAAAAACCAAAACAAAACTGGCCGATTTTTAAACCGTGTTTTTGACTTTTCGCAAAACATGGGTAAAAACATGGACAAAAAAAAGGAGCCTGCTCAAAAACAGGCTCCCGGTTAGGGTTTATTGCTAATGGATTAAAACCATATAAACTTTGGCAAGTCGCTGGGTTTAGCTATATTTTAGTTTGCAAAAGTTTCCTAAACCTAAGAAAAGACTTCAAACATTCAAAATTTCGATAAAAAAATCCCGAATATTTTTATTTTTCCAAAACTGAGATTGGCAGACAGAAACCTCCAGCCCTTCGATTTTTGGCTTAAATTGACCCAAAACCCATTTCAATGAAAAAAATCTCCGTCTTTGTCGGCGTTTTGTTGGCCCTCTACCTGATCGCAATCAACACCATCCCTCCCTACATCGAATCCCAGCGGAACCCCGTCACCCAAAGCCCTCCCTATACCGTCTCCCCCGAAGCCCAACAACTGTATGAAAGGTTGGATTTCATCGCCGATCTGCATTGTGATGCCTTGTTGTGGGGCAGAAACCTGAACAAACGAGGCACGAGAGGCCAGGTGGATTTTCCGAGGATGAGGGAGGCCAATGTGGCCTTGGAGATGTTTACCATCGTGTCCAAGTCCCCTTCGGGCCAAAACATGGAGAAAAACTCCCAGGACACCTTTGACAACATCACGCCGCTGACCATTGCCAAAGGCGAAGGCCCCTGGAACTGGTTTAGCCTGATCAACCGGACGCTCTCCCAGTCGGAAGCTTTGGCCGATTTCATTGGAAAAGAGGGAGGAAAAGCCATTTTTGTCCGATCCAAAGCAGATTTGGAGCGGCTGATCGAAGCCAGAAAAACCGACAAAAAAGTGATCGGCGCCATGCTGGGAATCGAAGGCGGACATGCGATTGAAGGTTCTCTGGAAAACCTGGACAAGGTCTACCGGGCCGGCGTGCGGATGATTGGGCCCACGCACTTTTTCGACAATGAATTCGGCGGATCGGCCCACGGGGAAAGCAATGCCGGGCTGACAGACTTTGGAAAAGCCGCGGTCAAGCGGATGGATGAACTGGGGATCTTCATCGATCTGGCCCACTCATCTCCGGCCATCATCGAAGATGTGCTGGATCTGGGCACCAAGCCCGTCATCATCTCCCACACCGGGGTGCGGGGAGTGTTGGACTCCCAGCGGAATCTGAGCGATGCACAGATTCGGAGGATCGCAGACCGGGGAGGAATCATCGGCATCGCTTTCTTTGACGGGGCCGTGGGAACCCCGGAGCTTCCCAACATCGTCGCCTCCATCAAGCATGTGCGGGACTTGGTCGGGATCCAATACGTGGCCTTGGGATCTGACTACGACGGCGCCGTTGCGGTTCCCTTTGATATTACCGGATTGCCGCTGATCGTGGAGGGCCTGATGGATGCGGGATTTACCGAGGAAGAAATCCGCGCGGTGATGGGAGAAAACGTCAAACGCTTCTTTCTCCAAAATCTCGACTGAGCCATGACCGAGCGCAAAACCCACCTGCAATCGTCCCGCTTTGGCAAAATCCAGGAATACCTCGGGGAGTTTGTCTATGGGGGAATCGACGGCGCGGTGACCACTTTTGCCGTCGTTGCCGGGGGATTTGGTGCCAATCTCGACTCGGGAATCCTGATCCTCCTCGGCCTCGCCAACTTGCTTGCAGACGGCTTTTCCATGTCTGTGGGCGCTTATCTCTCTGCCAAAAGCGAGCGGGACAGTTTCGACAAACATGAAAAAATCGAATACTGGGAGATCGAACACCTGCCTGAAAGCGAGCGCCGGGAGATAGCCGATATCTACCGTGAAAAGGGCTTTGAAGGGGAACTCCTGACAAAAATCGTCGACCACATCTGCTCGGACAAAGACCTTTGGGTGTCCGAAATGATGAAAGGCGAACTCGAAATGATCCGCAACACCAAAAGCCCGTTCAAAATCGGATTGGCCACTTTGGCGTCCTTCGTGTCGGTTGGGATCATTCCTTTGCTCGTTTACCTCTGGGACTTTTTTTTCCCGACAGACGGGAATATCTTTCTCTGGACTTGCCTTTTGACCGGATTTGCCTTTTTGGTGGTCGGGTGGATGAAAAGCCAGGTCAACGAGACTTCGGCGATTCGGAGCATCGGCGAAACCGTCGCCCTGGGTGCGCTTGCGGCGGTGGTCGCCTATTTTGTCGGGGATATTTTGGAAGCCTTTTTTATCAAACAGGAATAGATGAAATGCCCATGGGAAAAACTTCTCACATCTCACACAGGAGGATGATCATCCAGAGCATTCCATCCCGTTTCCTTCGTCACGGGACAGGCTATGGCCATTGAAAGAAAATTATAAACACATGAAAACCATTGATGAAGTTTTGGTCCGTATGGATGAGATTGTGGAAGAGTGCAAGACCCGGCAATCCAGGGCGGGGTATTTTGCGATCCTCTACCGACAGGTCACACGCCGGATCAAAGCGGGCATCCTGGCCGGGGAATTTGAGGACAATCCCCGAATGGAAGTCTTGGACGTACTTTTTGCGAAGCGGTTTATTGATGCCTATGATCAGTGGAAAGGCGGCCTGAAGCCAACCGAAAGCTGGAGACTGGCTTTTGGGGCGAGCGAAGATCCAAAGCACCTGGTTCTCCAGCATCTGTTTCTGGGAATCAACGCCCACATCAATCTCGACCTGGGCATCGCTGCCGCCGAGACGATGGCCGGAAAAGACCTCGCCGGAATCCAGGGCGACTTCAACCAAATCAACGCGGTGTTGGCGGAATTGGTGGATGGCGTAAAAGGCAACATCAGTGCGGTTTCACCGATTTTCGGCTGGCTGATCCCGCTCGCGAAAGGCCGGGACGAAATGCTCCTCAACTTCTCCATCCAAATCGCCAGAGACGGAGCCTGGAAATACGCCGGCGAATACCACGCAGATACCAACAAGGAGTTTCAAGTGAGTGATCGGGACAAAAACATTTCCAAACTTGCCCAAAAACTGATCAACCCGGGGAAATTTCTGGCCTTTCTGGTCAAAATCGTGTGCTTCGCCGAATGGAAATCAGTAAGCCGAACGATGGATCAATTGGATTTTGTGGCCGAAAAAAGCATCTATCAGTAAATGTGCTACTCGAGGTTTGCAACCTCGAGTTCTTATCCAAGGATTTTCAATCCTTCTTAAACACCACTTCCTCCTCTTGGTCAACAAGGGAAATATTCAGCTTTGAGTGGAGGACCGCGATCTTTTGCTTGGCCAGTGCCGAACCCGCCTTTTTCTCCGCGAAATAAAATGCGATGGCCAGGCAAATCGGCGAAGTAAAAAGCCGAAAACGGGACTGGTCAGCCAGACTCAGCAATCTGGCGGAATAGGGAAAAGGCGGGTATTCCTTGTTGAGCACGGACACCAGGACATTCGCATCCAGGAATACCCTCTTTTTTTGCCTCCAAAAAACTCATCCTTCATTGCTTTGCGGCTCGGTGTCCTTTTGTATTCGATCGGGCCCTCGGCCACCTCCCCGATCCAGTCCGACACCGGCAATTCTTCCGGGGATTTGTAATTTTTGGAGACAATCTGGGAATAGAGATATTCGGTCAGTCGGGACAGGCTGATGCTGTTTTGATCCGCAAACTCTTTGGCCCGCTCGATGATGTCTTTGTTGAAAGACAAGGTGATCTTGGCATCCTTGGCTTTTCCGGTCAGTTACACGTAAAGAAAAAATCTCTTACGTAATATCAACCTTTCTCCCGAAAATCTGCCAGTTCTACCTCAAATCCTCGTCCCATTGAGCCATTTCCCGATTGGCCTCTGCCTTGTTTTTCCGGTTGGTTTTCTCTTTGTTGAGATCAGTCGCATAAAAGTATGTATCCTGAAAATAGCTCACCCGGGCTTCGGATTCCCCTTTGGCTTTAGTCCATTTTTCTCCCTTGAACAAGGTCACTCTGTCCTCGTGCAATTCCAGAAGTTCGTCATACGGTCCTCTTGCAGAAATAAGCTTGACAAAGATCGGAGCCGTTTCGATCGCAATGAACAGCAGCATGATGAAGATGTTCGCCATCGCCATCGCGGTGCTTTCGGCGGTCAATGCCGCCAGCGCATCCATGCGTGCCGCAAGGCCATCAAATCCCTCGATCCCAGGCTGTTGTTTTTCAAATTCCGCCTGCCGCAAGGCAGTAAACTCCCGGATTTGTGCTTCCAAAGTATCTATTCGGACTTGGTTTCTTTTCCGCAAATCATCCAGGGCAAGCTGCGAGGCATCGAGCTGCTGCTCTTTCTTTTTGGCATTGGTACCCAATCCGACGATTCCGCTCGTGCCGGCGGTCTTTTCTCCAAACCGCTCCGCATCGTACTCTTTTTGGAGCCGGTCGCGGAATGACTCCGCGCCTGCCACTTCAGCTTTCAGCGTGTCGATTCTGGCTTCGAGCTCCTGGATTTCCGGAAAGCCTTTGGCTAGGTCTATCTTGGATTGGGTGATAAACTCCGTCTTTTTCTCGTCCAATTTCCTGTTGATTTCCCGCTCAAACATCTTGAGCTCAAGCGGCTTGGAGATGACCAAGGCAAGCAACACAGCCAAAACCAATCGGGGGATTGCCACCTTCCATTCTGCCCAGGCATGCGCTTTCTTTCGCATACTCGACACGATAAACCGGTCCAGGTTGAAGATCATCAGTCCCCAGAGCAGGCCAAAAAAGACAGCGGGAATCAGGGTCTGGAACACCGTATAGAGTGCATAGCCCGCCGCCAGTGCCGCCAGCAGGCCGGTGAAGAACACGGTGGCCCCGATCCCGGCATATTTGTTGGACTCGGTAGGGGCACGCTTGAGCAGGGCAAAATTTGCCCCGCTGCAAAACCAGAAAAAACGGTTGACTTGCTGCATAACCAGGGAGGTTGAGTGTTGGATCCCAATAAGGAACGCCAAAACAGTTCCAAAAAGATGCAGGACTTTTCCAAAAATGCCGAACAGCCCCCAATTGTGACCAAATCCCCCTTTTCAGGGGTAGAAAGAGGGTAAGTTTCCGATGCACATCCCCTCCAGTCAAACCTTTGCTTCTGTCCGGCCTGTACAATTTCGGGCAAAAAATGCTCGGTGACAGCCCATGCTCTTTTATAAAGATGAGATTCATCATGTTTTTTAAAAAAGCAATGTCCTAGCTTCAAGAAAATCCTGCCCCATGTCCAAACCAAAATCACTTCTGGGCGAAATCTTCAGCCCCGGCATTCACTGGTTGTTTGTATTTATCCCGATATCGCTTTTTCTGGAATACTCCCATGCATCGGCCCCCATGGTGTTCTTTTCCGCCGCATTGTCCATCATCCCGATAGCCCGGCTGATCAGCACCTCCACCGAAAATCTGGCCTCCTACACCGGAGACGCCGTGGGAGGGCTGATGAACGCCACCTTCGGGAATCTGCCAGAACTGATCATCGCATTTATCGCCCTGAAGGCGGGCCTGCATGAAATGGTCCTCGCGTCAATTGCAGGCGCCATCCTGGCCAATCTGCTGCTCGCCTTGGGCATTTCATTTTTGGTAGGGGGGATCAAATTCCATTACCAGGAATACAACTCCACCAGCATCCGGATGTACAGCTCGATGATGATGATCGCGGTGCTCAGTCTGATCGTGCCCAGCGCCTTCAACCGGTTTTTTGGCAGTGTGGAGTTTGCAGATGCAGAAAACAGCCTGAACATTTACCTTTCGGTTGCCCTCCTTGCCGCCTATGCCCTGTACTTGGTCTTTATGCTGAAAACCCACCCGGACTTTTTCAAGAGCGGAAGTGCCCATGGACAAGCCGCGCATGAAAAACCTTGGTCGATGACCAAAGCGATCAGTTTCTTGGTTTTTGCTTCGGTGCTTGCGGCATTTATGAGTGAAGTCCTGGTGGGAGCGGCAGAGGAGACCGGGGAAGTCATGGGAATGTCCAGCATTTTCATCGGGGTGGTCTTCCTGGCCGTCATCGGCGGGGCTGCCGAAAGCATCTCCGCGATCGTGATGGCTGCGAAAAACAAAGTGGACCTCAGTATCGGCATCGCTCTGGGAAGCTCCATTCAAATCGCCCTCTTTATCGCTCCGCTGTTGGTTTTGGCGAGTCTGTTTGTAGGACCGGAGCAAATGAACCTCTCGTTTAACCGAGCCCTGATCTGGTCTCTGTTTTTGGGAGTCATTCTTGCCGCGATGATCTCCGGTGACGGCCGCTCCAACTGGTACAAAGGCGTTCAGTTGATCCTGGTGTATCTGATATTGGCCATGATGTTTTATTTTATCCCCGAATCAGCCACATAAACGATGAACATCCTGCGATTTTCCGGAATTGTCCTTCTCCTGGGTCTTTTGCCCTGGGGAAAAACCGAGGCACAAGAGGTGCCTTTTGAAGCCGAAGTCAGGCAAATTTCCGCCAGGATAGACAGCCTGGGCTGGGAAAGGGGAAGTACGGTTTTCACCGGAAGCTCCACCATCCGGATGTGGAAGGATCTACAGTCCGCCTTTCCGACCACGTCCATCCTGAATACAGGCTTCGGCGGCTCAAAGGCCTCCGATCTTGAGACCCACCTCTTCCCTTTGGTCATCCGTCTGGAACCCAGCCGGGTTTTTGTCTATGAAGGGGACAACGATATTTGGGCGGGCGTGGAGGCGGCGTCCATTCTGACCAGCCTGGACAACATCGTCAATCGACTGCAACTGATCAATCCCAACATTGAAATCTTCCTTATCAGTGCCAAACCCAGCCCTTCGCGCTGGGAGAAGAATCAGAACTACCTGATTTTCAACCAAAAACTGAAAGAATATTGCCAGGCAAAGGAAGGCGTCACCTTCGTGGATACTTGGAAGGCCCTGACCGATCCGGCCGGAAATCCCCGTCCCGAATTGTACCTCGATGACCAACTGCACCTGAATGCCGATGGATATGGGATTTGGGCTGCGCTTTTTAAGCCCTATGTTGAAAACTAAGCCATACTCCGGATCGATGCCTTTTTTTTCGGTCGCAGACCCGGATTGGGCTTCCAGTTTCCGTCGGCTGCCACAACGTGCTGTCTGCCAGCACACAGACCATCCAAACAACTCCCGAAAGGCCAAGGACATTCACTAAGGGAGCGTCTGTTTCACTAAAATCCCCAGAACTCTAGCTTGCCCAAATCGGAATAAAGTTCATTTTCGCCTCCTGACCTGATTTTTCTCAGGTTTTTTGTTGGAATTATTGGCAACTTTTGGAACAAGCCTCAAAACTTCGGTTCAATTTTTCCAAAACCCTTACTTGCTATCTCAGCTAAATGACAATTCTGCCAGCAACACGCCCCAAAAACCCGGGCGAGATCTTTATCCAGCCTAATTCCATCCCCTATGAACTTTCTCTTTGATTCGAAAAAAACGCTTTTCGGTTTCCTGCTATTCGTCTTTCTTCTTCCTGCCTGCAAGGAAGCCGTGGTGACAGAAGCCCCTCCGATGAAAGTCAACGTGGTGACAGCCATCCAAAATGACGTTCCCCTTTACGAAGAATTTGTGGCCCAGGTCTATGGCAAATCAGACGTCGACATCCGGGCACGGGTCGAAGGCTGGGTCACGTCAATTAATTTCAAGGAAGGATCCGCAGTCAAAAAAGGCCAGCTACTCTATACCATCGACGATATCGAGTACAAAAACCGGCTGGACCGACAGGCCAGCGAAGTCACCCAAGCGACTACCGAGCTGGTCAGGGCCGAAAGCGAGCTCAGCCGGGTAAGGCCGCTGACTGAATTGAATGCACTCAGCCAAAAAGACCTGGACAACGCCGTGGCCGAGTATGAGGCGGCCAAAGCCCATGTGGCGGCCACCAACGCTTCTCTGGAGAATGCGAAGGTAGAATTGGGCTACACCCGAGTCTTGGCTCCCTTCGACGGGATCGTCGGGATTTCCAATGTCCGCGAGGGGGACTATGTAAGCCGAATGGGAGGCACCTCGGTGTTGACCACGATATCCAGTGTCGATGGTGTCCGGGTCAGATTCCAGATCAGCGAGCGGGAGTATCTGCGGATCGCGCAGCTCAACCTGGAAGATCTGGAGGGTGCCAAAAACAACGTTCAACTGATTCTGGCTGACGGTACAACCTACAGTGAAATGGGAGCCGTGAATTTTGCGGACCGCGAGATCGACCCTTCCACGGGCACGATGACCATCGAGGCATCCTTTTCAAATCCATCGGGTCTTCTTCGTCCGGGGCTTTTTGTGAAAACCAGAATCCTGTTCAGCACCTATCCCGGTGCCGTGATGATCCCACAGCGTGCCGTAGTCCAGTTGCAGCACATTTCGCAAGTCTATCTCGTGACCGAATCAAACTCCCTCAAGGTGACCTCGGTGGAAACGGGCCCCAAGGTGGGTGATGCCTGGATCATCAAAAGTGGCCTGAAGGCGGGTGACCGTGTCGCCATCATCGGATCGGCCGGAGTGACGGCAGATTCCAAAATCGAGGTAGTGGATCAGAAATGGCCTGAAGAAACCAAATGATGCCCTCTCATTTTTACACCAACATTTATACTCCAGCACTATGAGTGAGTTTTTCATACGAAGACCCATAGTCGCGATGGTGATTTCAATCCTCATGATCCTCATGGGATTGATTACACTCAGCGGCATACCGATTTCGAAATACCCCGATATCACCCCTCCGATGATCCAGGTGACGACGACCTTCACCGGTGCCAATGCCGTCAACGTGGAACAGGCCGTCGCCACGCCGATCGAACAGCAGGTGAACGGAGTCGAGGAGATGCTCTACATGAAGTCCATCAACGGTTCGGACGGCTCGCTAACGCTACAGGTGTCCTTCGAGGTGGGTACCGACCTGGACAATGCCAACATGCTGACCCAAAACAGGGTTTCACAGGCCAGTGCAAAGATGCCCCTTGAGGTGAAAAACTTTGGGGTGACGACCAAAAAGTCCCTGGTGTTTCCGCTGATGCTCGTGTCGCTTTCCTCACCGAATGCCACCTATGAAGGGCTCTTCCTCAACAACTACGCAAACATCAACATCGTCGATCAACTCAAGCGTATCCGGGGTGTAGGTGACGTGTTCCTGTTTGGCGGGGCCGACTATTCCATGAGGGTCTGGTTGGATCCGGATCTGCTGACCAAGCTCAACCTCACCGTCAATGACGTGTCGAATGCGGTGAAAAAGCAAAATGCCATCGCTCCCGGCGGGAAATTCGGTGCCCCACCAGCTCCAGCCGGAGTGGAATACACCTATACGGTGACACTGCAGGAGCGATTGGTCACCGAGGAAGAATTTGGAAACATCATCGTCAAATCCGACGAAAAGGGATCCATCGTCCGGCTCAAGGACATCGCCCGACTGGAACTCGGACTGGACAACTACAACTCCACCAGCCGATTGAATACCAAACCGGCGGCTTCCATTGTGGTTTTCCAAATCCCCGGCTCCAATGCCCTGGAAGTGTCCGAAGCAGTGCAGGCGACCATGGTGGATTTGGAGGCCTATTTTCCCGAAGACCTCACCTATGATATTGCCCTCAACACCACCAGGGCCATATCTGTAGGCATCGAGGAAATCGTCCATACGCTTTTTGAAGCGGTGGCCTTGGTCATCATCGTGGTATTCCTTTTCCTCCAGGACTGGAGAGCCACCCTGATTCCCTTGCTGACTGTTCCCGTTTCGCTGTTGGGTACTTTCATCATCTTCCCCATACTCGGCTTTTCGGTAAACGTGCTTTCCCTTTTGGGGCTGGTCTTGGCCATCGGCTTGGTCGTCGATGATGCGATCGTGGTCGTGGAAGCCGTCATGCACAACATCGAGCATGGCATGAAACCCAAAGAAGCCACACAAAAAGCAATGAAAGAGGTGGGCGGCCCTGTGGTCGCCATTGCGTTGATCCTGGCTGCGGTATTCATTCCGGTCGCGTTTGCGGGAGGGATCACCGGGAGGCTGTATCAGCAGTTTGCCATCACCATCGCGATATCGGTCTTGTTTTCCGCATTCAACGCCCTGACGCTGAGCCCGGCGTTGGCAGCCATCATCCTGAAGCCAAAGAAAGAATCGAAGGGATTGCTCCAGCGTTTCTTCAATGCCTTCAACCGGGGATTTGACAAGTTTACACTGGGCTATACCGGCGTGGCCGGTGCGGTGGCCAAAAAATCCTTCCGGTCGCTGATCATCATCGGATTTGTCATCGGCGGGATATTTCTCCTAAACGGAGGAATTCCCGGCGGATTCGTCCCTGAAGAGGACGAAGGCTACTTCCTGATCAACATGCAGCTTCCGGATGCCTCCTCCATGGAGCGGACTGATGAAGTTGCCCAGAAGATCGAAGCGATCCTCGCAGGGCATGAGGAAATCCAATACAGCACCATGGTATTGGGATACAGCTTGCTGACCACCACCTACTCCACCAACAATGCCTTCGTTTTCGTCTCGCTCAAGCCTTGGGACGAGCGGACCAAGACCGCGAAGCAGTTGATCGCCGAAACCAACCTGGCTTTCAGGCAAACCATCACGGAAGCCACGACGATTTCCTTTGGCCCTCCGCCGATTGAGGGATTGGGAACCTCTGCCGGATTTACCCTTCAGCTCCAGGACCGATCGGGAAACAGTCCCCAGTTTTTGGACGAGCAGGCCCAAATCTTCATGGCCGAAGCCAGAAAACGGCCGGAGATAGGAAATATCTTTACGCTTTACCGATCAAACGTCCCCCAGAAGAAAATCCACATCGACTACGACAAAGCGGAAAAAATGGGAATCGACTTGTCGGAAATCACCAGCACGGTCTCCACCTACCTCGGCAGCTCCTATGTCAATGACTTCAACCGGTTTGGGCGGCAGTACAAGGTATTTGTGCAGGCAGAGGGCCAAAATCGCCTAAGCCAAGACGATCTGGCAAGCTACTACGTCCGGAGCAAGACGGGAGAGATTATCCCACTGAGTACCCTGGCTGTGGTGGAGGACATCACAGGCCCTTCCTACACCAACCGGTTTAACATGTACCGGGCCGCGGAAATCTCCGGGGCGCCCAAAGAGGGATACAGCTCGGCAGATGCCCTGAGGGCCCTGGAGGAGGTAGCTACCACCATGCCGAAAGAGATCGGGATGGCCTTCAGCAACATGTCCTATCAGGAAAAAGCCGCTGAGGGAACCGGCGGCACCATGTTCCTGATGGCACTGGTCTTTGTATTCCTGATCCTGGCCGCCCAGTACGAAAGCTGGACCTTGCCCTTCTCGGTCTTGCTTGGGGTGCCTGCGGCGGTATTCGGCGCATTCCTTGGACTGTGGCTGGGAGGACTCTGGAGCGTCAGCTATGTCAACAACGTCTTTGCACAGATCGGACTCGTGATGCTCATCGGCTTGACCGCCAAAAACGCCATCCTGATCGTGGAATTTGCCAAGATGCTCCATGAAGAGCAGGGCAAATCACTCTACGACGCTGCCCTTGAGTCGGCAAAACTCAGACTCCGTCCTATCCTGATGACTTCCTTCGCCTTTATGCTCGGAGTGGTTCCTTTGCTCACCGCCTCCGGCGCAGGTGCCGAGGCCAGAAAAGTCATGGGGATGGCCGTATTCAGCGGAACCTTGATTGCGACCATCATCGGGGTCATCATCGTTCCCGGCCTGTATGTCCTGATCGAGAGCATGGTGAAGAAAAAGAAGCCCACTCCGCCGACCAATCCCGCTGTTTCACCTTCTGAACCGACCCATTGATATGAAAAAATTAATCATACCGATATTCCTTCTGTTGGTTCTGGCAGGCTGTGCAGTGGGACCAAAATATTCCCGGCCCGAAACGGTCGAAACCAGAACCCCTGAAAGCTATTTTCAAAACGCAGACAATACCGATTCGATTACCAACCTGGCTTGGTGGGATGTCTATCAGGACACCGTTCTTCGATCCTTGATCCAAAATGCCGTGGATTCCAACCTGAATCTGCTGACCGCCATGGCCCGTGTCGAAGAAGCCCAGGCCATCCTGGGATACAACAAGGCCAACATGGGCCCGGCAATCGGCTATGGGGGCTCGGCGAGAGCTTCCGACTATCGCCAGCGTGCCGAGCAAGCAGGCGTCGGATTCAGCACCGACTCCTATTCGGTCTTGGGAAACATCTCCTGGGAGATCGATATCTGGGGAAAACTGAGGCATGCCAACCGGGCTGCCTATGCAGAATTGCTCGCCTCCGAGGAAAACAGAAAGTCCCTCTACATCAGCTTGGTCGCGCGGGTTGCCGAGTTATATTTCAATCTCAGGGGCTTGGATGACCGCTTGAAAATCACGGAAAGAACCTATCACACACGTCTGGAATACCTGCGGATCATTGCGCTCCGATTTGAAAAAGGCGATGTGTCCGAGCTGGACAAACTGCAGGCCGAGCAGATTGCCGCTGACGCCAAAGCCCAGATATACAGCCTGGAGCGGGAGATCATCTTTGTGGAAAACGCCATCGGAATCCTGACAGGCAAGACCTACTCCCCCATCGTGCGGGGACTCCAAAATGACCAGCAGTTGCTTCCGTTGGACATTCCCACCGGGCTGCCTTCCGAACTGCTGGAAAGAAGGCCGGACATCCTGGCAGCGGAGCAACAGTTGGTGGCCCAGACGGAGCGGATCGGCGTGGCCGTGGCCATGAGATTTCCTTCGTTGAGCCTGACCGGGTTCTTCGGGGTCGCGAGTCCGGACATCTCCAAACTCTTTGTTTCCAATGCAGTCTTGGGATCGGTCTCAGGACAACTGGCTGGACCGCTATTCCAGTTTGGGCAAAACAAGCGGAGAGTGGAAGCGGAGCGTGCCAGGGCCAAACAATATGCCTATAACTACGAGCAGACCATCTTGGAGGCATTTGCCGAAGTGGAAAACTCCCTTACCGAAATCCGGACCTATACCAATGAGTATGACGCCAGGATGACGCAGGTGGCCGCCACGACAAAGTCCCTGATGCTTTCCAAAGCGCTCTATGACAACGGCTACACCTCGTTCCTCCAAGTCTTGGATGCCGAGCGGGAGCTGTACTATTCCGAATTCGAAAAATCGCTCGCTCTCCAGTATCAACTCACCGCAACGGTGAGATTGTACAAAGCACTGGGCGGCGGCTGGTAAACCGATCTTGCCGAAAGAGGGCTGAAAATTTGGATTTTCAGCCCTCTTTTTTTGCTTTCGGCAAGCCTTGGCCAAGGAAATCGCTTTTATGGATTCACCGCCTTTCAATTGAATGCTGAATTGGTTTTGCCCTTTCGGGATTTGCAAGCCAACGGGTAGCCGGGCCCCGTGTTTACGACAAAATTTTGTCGCTGCCAGAAAAGTGCGCCATCCGAAGAATTTTTGTCCGAGGCCCGATTTTACGGCTTGCAAGTGGTACGGAATTAGAGAATAGAATTATTTTTGGTTCTGCCCCAAGAACTTAAACCCAAGTTCCCAACCCCATGAAATTCAGGAATTCCATTTTGCCCATAGTGATCCTCTGCGCAAGTGTCTCTGCCTTTGCCCAAACCCAGGAAAACACCATCGACGAACAGATCAAAAACGAGCGGGACGCCCAGCTAAAAGAGCTGAACGACAAGCTCAAAACCAACGAGGAACTGATCGGCACACTCACCGAAAAACTGGCTGCGACCGACTCCAAGACTGCCAGCGACAAGGAAAAGATCCGGGATTTGGAAACGCTCCAACTCGCCTTGGACGACCGCCTGAGGATTTTGGAGGAAACCCCAAAGACCAAGATCAACCTCAATGGCCAGTTGGCCTTTACCGAACTGCTGAGCATACAGCGCGACATCCAACCCGTGGATCTGTTTCTGACCTCCCAGACCTTTTTTAACCAACTGGGAAACATCGGCAAAATCCAGCAGTACAACGGCTTCAGCACCTGGAAAACCGAATATGACAAGTGGTATAAAAAACAAGGCCAGGACGACCCCCTGCTCAATGTCCTCAATACCTCCATCAGTCTGATCAGCGCGGCCTCCTCCGCTGTCCCGCTCTACGGAACAATGGTCAACACGGCCATTTCCGGCATCAACAACGTCGTGATGACCATGGGCAAAAAGGAAAAAGCACTCTACGACAGCACCCCACAAATGCTGCTGCTGCTGAACGTCACCAGCCAGTTTGAGCAGCAAAAGTCCATCATCGACCACGAGTGGACCTTGATCAACAAGGAGCTGGAACAATTGCAGAAAGAAAACTCCGA
The DNA here is from genome assembly GCA_964530015.1 of uncultured Limnohabitans sp. GTDB lineage: Bacteria > Bacteroidota > Bacteroidia > Cytophagales > Cyclobacteriaceae > Algoriphagus. Next base: position 49,749 of record CAZGYC010000016.1, read on the forward strand.
GCTCCTGCAGGAGCAGATGGGCTACTACGGCATCAGCATGGACCGCTACCGAAGCCGATACCTCACGGCGACCTTGGACAGCGATCGGGAAGCCTTCAAAAACGAGTCCCGAAAAGTGATCTCGGACATGCTCTCCGGCCTGGACAAAAATCCGTCGACCAAGGGAAAATGGCTCGGACAGGTGGAAACGTACATGTACAAAGTCCAGTCCCTGAGACTTCGCTTTGGACAGTTGACCACCCGGATGATGGCCAATATCGAGCAGTACGAAAACCTGATCTCGATGTATTCCGATGCCACCAGATTCCCGCCAGAATTCACCTCCAAAATCAACGCCCTAAACAGCCCGCTCAACTCGCTGAAAAACAAGTTCTACTCTTCCTTCAATCCGGCCCGGTACATTGAGGACTCGGCGGTGATGTATATCGAAAGAAACTGAGGCCTGCCCGGCCATTTGCCCGAACGGACAGGATCCGGACGGGGGAAAACCGTCAGGCTGGCTCCGCAAAAAGAAGCGATCCCAAAACCATCCGAATGGGGATTTATGGTAACTTAGACTCTGGGCAGCAAGCACCTGTCATCGGCACGGCTGTCCAAACCTGACTTTTTATAATCCACGATCATGACGCTGCTTTTGACCGCACTCAAGACTTGCTCCGGATTTTTGAACTGGCTGCTGCTGGTGTCCGTCGGCCTGCTATTCGCAAAGGTGGTCCTGCTGGATACTATTCCCGCACCTTTCCCCAAAGCTTATGAGCTGGGCCAGATGGTCAACCATATCCTGATCGCCAACATCGCCGGGTATATCTTTTACCTCCTGTCTACGGAGATCCCCAGAGTGATCGAAAAAAGGAACCAGGGCATGGAAGTCATGGAATGGGCGGAACGGGTAGCGGGAAACATCACCGGTTTTTTGCAGATGCTCCATTATACCAACATGCCGCACCATCCCACAGAAGAAAACATCCTCGATCCGGAAGCAGTGACGTTGGAAAAAGTCAAGCAAGAATTTGCCCTGGTGTCGCCCACCGCCCTGGCTCCCATGCGCAACGGGTATCTGAACGGCGGACTTGCCCCCCAGTTGTCGTGGCTGGGCGCCCTGGCCACCCACGATGAGTGGAGCAAACGGGATCTGGAAAAAATATGGAAGCGATATCCGGTTTTCGACCCGGAACTGAGCTCACATCTGATAACGATCGAAAACGCCACGCACAGTCACCAGATGAAGGAGCTTAGGGACTTTACGCTTCCCTTTGTCCAAAATGGGGGAACCCTGCAAAATTCGGATCTGTCCACCTGGGCCCAAGACTACTATACCCAATACGAAAACGCCCGGGATTTGATCCGGTATTGCCAAGCATTCAAATCCCTGTATTCGATCCGATAAACCATTCCAAAAACAACCAGCGCAAAAGCCCTACGGCATAGGCTTCTTTCACAACGCAGGATGGTTTTGGCCCAAGCCGCTGTTCGGTCTGGCTGGAGCAGAGGAAACCGAAACAAACAAATCAACGGCAGCTTACGCGTTTTTTCCCCGGATCATTTGGAATTGTTCGGTTTTGGCCTACCTGTGAGGTGGCTGGCAATCAGAATTTCCTTTTCTTCTTCTGCCAAAAAAGGCCACGTTCCGAAATTCCCCATTCCCATTCCCCGCCTTCCCTGCTTTTTTCCTACCTTTGCGCTTTCCTGAAATCATCCAAAACCATTTCGAAATGGCCGTCAAAAAAATCGAGTCTGCGCTCATCTCTGTCTATTACAAGGACAACCTCGAACCCATCATCGCTTTGCTCAAAAAGCACGGGGTAAAAATCTACTCCACCGGTGGCACCCAGAAGTTTATCGAAGAGCAAGGCGCTGAAGTCATCCCGGTAGAAGATCTCACTAGTTATCCCTCCATCTTCGGCGGAAGGGTAAAAACCCTCCACCCAAAGGTCTTCGGAGGCATTCTCCACAGAAGGGACAACGAAGGCGATTTGGCGCAGGCAGCGGAATTTGACATTCCGGCCATCGACTTGGTCATCGTGGATCTGTATCCTTTTGAAGAAACAGTAGCTTCCGGAGCGTCCGAAGCCGAGATCATCGAGAAGATCGACATCGGGGGAATCTCCCTGATCCGTGCCGCTGCCAAAAACTTCAAGGACGTGATCATCGTCGCCTCCAAAGACCAATACACCGAATTGGAGCAAAAGCTCGCTGAGCAAGACGGCGGCACCACCCTGGCAGACCGCAGGCACTTTGCTGCGCAGGCGTTCCAGGTTTCTTCCAATTACGACACCCATATCTTCAACTACTTCAATCGGGCGGAAAACATCCCCGCGCTGAAAGTATCCGAAACCAAAGCCAAGGCCCTTCGCTACGGCGAAAACCCACATCAGGCAGCGCATTTCTACGGCGATATGGATGCACTTTTTGACCAACTGAATGGCAAGGAGCTTTCGTACAACAACCTCGTGGACGTGGATGCGGCGGTAAACTTGATCGCTGAATTTGAAGGAGACACTGCTTTTGCCATCCTGAAACACACGAATGCCTGTGGCGTGGCTTTGGCACCGACCGTACAGGAAGCCTACAAGAAAGCATTTGAAGCCGACACGACTTCTGCTTTTGGCGGCGTGTTGGTCACCAATCAAACCGTGGACCAAGCCGCCGCCGAAGAGATGCACTCGCTGTTCTTTGAGGTGTTGATTGCCCCGGAGTTTACCGAGGAAGCTTTGACAGTCTTGAAAGGCAAGAAAAACCGCATCCTGCTTCGCCAGAAGATGGCTTTGCCCGGCACCAAGATGATCAAAACCCTCCTAAACGGCGTGATCGAGCAGGACAAGGATTTGGCTACCGAAAGCAAGGCAGACTTCAAAGTGGTCACTCAGGCAGCTCCAACCGAAAAAGAACTGGATGCGCTGGTCTTTGCGGCCAAGGTCTGCAAGCACACCAAGTCCAACACCATCATTCTGAGCAATGACAGCCAACTTTTCTCCAGCGGCGTGGGCCAAACCTCCCGCGTGGATGCGCTGAGACAGGCGATCATCAAGGCCAAGGAGTTTGGCTTTGAGCTGAAAGGCGCCGTGATGGCATCCGACGCCTTCTTCCCTTTCCCTGACTGTGTGGAGATCGCCCATGAAGCCGGAATCACCGCGGTGGTGCAGCCCGGCGGATCGATCAAAGACCAGGACAGCATTGCATTCTGCGACGCGCACGGCATGGCGATGGTGATGACGGGCGTGAGGCACTTTAAGCACTAAGTTCAGTATCAAGTAGCAAGATTTTAGTATCAAGACTGTTGTTCCAATAAAATCCCTCCTGAAAGTGATTTCGGGAGGGATTTTTGTTTATGGGAAAGCATGAGACGCTCCTGTTAAAAATACCAAGAGGCACATCGAACCAAACTATTGATTTTTAAGACCGTAAGAGATTGTTGCTCACTTTTGGGTTTGAGGAAAGAATCAAGGGACGCCATCACATTTTCTGCAAATCCCATGGCGGGGAAATCCCCAACATTCAGGAAAAGGGCAGAAAGGCCAAACTTTATCAGGTCAAACAAGTAGGAATCTTGGATTGACATACAGATTAAAACTCGATGGGGACAAAAACCAACCCCAGCTACGAGATCATTATTTACTGAAGTGAAGCAGATCAAGCATTCATTGCCAAAGTGCCTGAATTAGCCGGTTGTCTTGCCGATGGAGAATGGTATTCGGAAGCACTGGCCAATGCAGAAACCGTAATTGGAGAATGGGTCGAAACAGCCAAATCCCTGGCAAGACCAATCCCCATACCCAAAGGGAAATTGATGCTTGCCTAATTCCAGCCCTTCTTTTCCCGTTGCGCTGCGTCTCCAGACGCCGGATCCGGTTGCCAATGCTGCTTCTGAAAAAACTTCAAAACAGAGTTCGGACATGCCATCCTTACACTCATTTTAACTTAAAAGACTCTGGTCTTTTATAGTTGTTCCAAATCCGAACAACATATAATTCAGATTCAACAACAGTATAAAATAAGGAGATTTGCTTCCTAATAACAGCCTTTCTTATACCAGCGATCGAGGTTTCCGGATAAAGCTTCGGATTGGTTTGAATCAACGATAGAGCAGCTTCAATTTGTTCAACAAGTCCAATTGCTGATTTATCTGACCAATGTGCCTGAAGATATCGAATGTTTTCTTTCAAATCTTCGTTTGCTTCATCCGACCAAATGACCTTCATAAATCATTCAAAAAGTGTAGGGAAAGTTGTCTTTAGGGATTCCATGACTGAATCATGAGAATGAATCCTACCCTCCTTGATGGATTTCAAGCCACGCGCTATCGCTTCCCTTTCCTCAGAGCTAAGAGAATTTGAAGTCGATTGTTGATTGATTTTCATGACAGCCTTCAATTGACTAATCACTTCTTTGTCTTCAATTCCAGCAAGCCATTCCATCAGACTAATTTTCTCTGCCAGTATATCCATTTGCCTTCAGTTTACACCAAAATAACGAATTTAGACTGAGTTTTTGTTCGTTAGATTGGGAATTTCAACTTAATTCTTTCCATCGCCCTGCATCTCCGGACGCTGGATCCTGGTGCCAATGCTGTGTATGGAAAAAGCGGCACGACAGACACTTTGGGAATTTAACCCAGCCCCATCCTCCAATCCTTTCATTTCCCGCCCCGAATCCCCTATTTTGCAGTCTGAATCAAAATCGGAATATTCCCGTACTTGGTACTTTGTACTTTGTACTTCGTACATCCCATGAAATCACACCAGCTCAAGCTATACAACACCCTTTCCCGCCAGAAAGAGGATTTTCAGCCCCTCAATCCGCCCTTTGTGGGCATGTACGTCTGCGGCCCAACGGTCTATGGGGATGCCCATCTGGGACACGGCCGCCCGGCGGTCACTTTTGACACAGTCAATCGCTACCTGACCCACCTGGGCTATCGCGTCCGCTATGTCCGCAACATCACCGATGTGGGACACCTGCAGGGCGATGCGGACGAAGGAGAGGACAAGATCGCCAAAAAGGCGACGCTGGAGCAGCTCGAACCCATGGAGGTGGCCCAGCAATACACGGACACCTATCACCGGGACATGGCGCTGCTCAACACCTGGAAACCCAGCATCGAACCACGCGCCACGGGACATATTCCCGAGCAGATCGCCCTGGTGGAAGCCATCCTGGCCGAAGGCCTCGCCTATGAGGTCAACGGTTCGGTGTATTTTGACGTGCTCAAGTACAGCGAAAACCACCACTACGGAAAGCTCTCGGGGCGGGTATTGGAGGACTTGATGAGCGGCAGCCGCACGCTCGATGGACAGGACGAGAAGCGCAACGCGGCCGATTTTGCCCTGTGGAAAAATGCCTCTCCCGAGCACCTGATGAAGTGGGATTCGCCCTGGGGCAAGGGTTTCCCCGGATGGCATCTGGAGTGTACGGCCATGAGTTCCAAATACCTGGGCAGCCAGTTTGACATCCACGGCGGGGGCATGGACCTGCTCTTTCCCCACCACGAGTGCGAGATCGCCCAGGGCAATGCCTGCAACCACCACGATCCGGCCAAGTACTGGATGCACAACAACATGATCACCATCAACGGGCAGAAGATGGGCAAGTCCCTGGGGAATTTCATCAACCTGCAGGAGCTCTTCACCGGCAGCCACAAGCTGCTGGAGCAGGCCTACAGTCCGATGACGATCCGGTATTTCATGCTTACGGCGCATTATAGATCCACTTTAGATTTTTCCAACGAGGCGCTGAAAGCCGCGCAAAAAGGCTACAAAAAGCTGATCAACGGGCTTCGCATCGCAAGAATGCTGGAGTTTGCTCCGGATGCCGGGATAGCTTTGGACGAAAACCAGATCCAGCAGGTAGAAAGCGGCATCGCCGCCGCTTACCACGCCATGGACGATGACTTCAACACCGCCCAGGCGATCGGGCATCTCTTCAATCTGCTGAAGAAGATCAACTCCATCTTCACCGGGCAACTGGCTTCGGCAGCTTTGGGAGAAAGCGTGTTCGCGAAGCTAAAAGAGACCTTCGTCACCTTTGTGGTGGACATCTTGGGATTGGTCGAGGAGAAGGGCGACGTGCAGGACTCCATGCTCCAGCTTCTCCTGAAGCTCTACGCGGAGGCCAAAACCGCCCGGGATTATGCAAAAGTGGACGAAATCCGGGCCGGCCTGAAAGAAATGGGCTTTGTGGTCAAAGACATGAAAGAAAAAATTGATTGGGCGTATGAAGAATAGAATTTGGCTTGTTGCCCTTTTGGCAGTTTCCTGGGCCTGTTCCGGGGAGAAAACAAGCGAAACGGCTGTAAAGGAAGTAATCGTCAAGCCCCATCCGGCCTTCAATGCGGATTCCGCTTATGCGTTCGTCCAGAAGCAAGTCGATTTTGGTCCCCGTGTCCCCGGCACCAAAGGACACCGCGACGCCCAAGAGTGGATGGTCGCCAAGCTGGAAAGCTACGGATGGAGCGTGCAAACCCAGGATTTTCAGGCCAAAACCTACGATGGATTGACTTGGGATCTGAGCAATATCATCGCCTCCCATAACCCCCAAGCCACCAAACGCATCCTTTTGGCTGCGCACTGGGACACCCGGAGAATCGCCGACAAGGATACCGAGCGGCTCAATGAACCCATCGACGGGGCCAACGACGGAGGCTCCGGGGTCGGCGTTTTGCTTGAAATCGCCCGAACCATCGCCTCCCAGGAACTCAAGCCAGACGTGGGAATTGACATCATCCTCTTCGACGGGGAGGACGACGGAGAGCCCGAAAACTCCAGAACGCGAAACAATGCCCAAGAATTCTGGTGGTGCCATGGATCCCAGTATTGGTCCAGAAACAAGCACATCCCCAATTATTCCGCCTATTATGGAATCTTGGTAGATTTGGTGGGAGGGAAAAACGCCAAATTCTATCGGGAAGGCTATTCCAGGCAATACGCCAGTGGCATCCTTTCCAAGGTTTGGTCCAACGCCTCCAGGCTGGGATTTTCCGACTTTTTCATCCAAAAAGACGCACCGGAAATCCTTGACGACCATGCCTTTGTCAATATCCACGGCGGAATCCCGATGATCGACATCATCGAGTTTTCGCCTGACTATGGTTTTGGCCACTACCACCACACCCATCAGGACAACATGGAGCTGATCGACCCGCGCACCTTGCGTGCCGTGGGGGAGACTGTTTTGTTCACCGTCTACCAGGAATAGGGATTATTCTAAAGTTTTTTGCAATTTGTGCGCGTGCATTCGATTGCAGGCTTTAGAATAGGACAAGCATTACCATGAAAAAAGGTCATCAGATTACGATGAAGGAAATCGCCAAAAAGCTTGGCGTGTCGGTTTCCACTATTTCCCGGGCCCTGAAAGATTCCCCCGAGCTGCATCCCGAAACCAAGCGGAAGATCGTGGAAATGGCCAAGGAGATGAACTACCAGCCCAACCTTTTGGCCCAAAGTCTGCGGATCAGCCGATCCAAGACCCTGGGTGTGATCGTGCCGGAAATCACCTCCCATTTTTTTGCGTCCTGCATCAGCGGGATCCAGGACGTAGCCAACACGCGCGGCTACAATGTGATGATCTGCCAGTCCAATGAATCCATCGACCAGGAAAAGGCCAATATCCGGACCTTGGTCTCCAGTCAGGTGGACGGGTTGCTGATCTCCCTGAGCCGCGAGACCAACCAATACGATCACCTCTACGAACTTTACGACCGGGAAATTAATTTTGTCCTGTTTGACCGGGTTCACGAAGAAATCCCGGTCTCCAAGGTCACTTTCAACGACGCCGGAGGAGCCTATGAAGTCGTGAAACATTTGCTCGAAGGGGACAACAGGCGCATCGTCTATGTCTCCGGGCCGGAGGATCTCTATATTTCCAAGAAAAGAAAAGAGGGATACCAGCGTGCTTTGACGGAGTTTGGAGTACAGCAAGACTCCTCCCTGATCAAATTCACCGATCTGACTACGGAGGGTAATATCAAAGTGGCCGAAGAAATCCTGCTGATGGATCCGAGACCGGATGCGGTGTTTTGCATGATCGATCCGGTCGCTGTGGATGTGCTTACACGCTGGAAATCCAAAGGAATCAAAATCCCCGAAGACATGGCTTTGGCGGGCTTTACCGACAACCCGACGGCCGCAGTCGTGGAGCCCCCCCTGACCACCGTGGCCCAGCCCGGCTATGAAATGGGCAAATTGGCAGTCAGCCACCTGCTCGATCAGCTCGACGGAATCGCCTCTGAAGACCCGATCTCCATCGTCTTGGAAACCACCCTGGTTCCAAGGAGATCCTCCCAACATTTTGAAGCAAAAAAGTAATTGGTTATTGAGTTGTTAGTTATTCTCTTTTTTTGGATCAATGACCAATAACTCAATAACCGATAGCTTAATAACCAACCTCATGACATCTTCGATTTCCCGAACCTTTCAACACCACTTTCACACCACTCCCCTACTTGCATTTGCTCCCGGGCGCATCAACCTGATCGGCGAGCACACCGATTACCAGGAGGGATTTGTCTTTCCCGCCGCCGTCGAGCAGGGAATATGGGTCGCGATCCAAAAAAACGGAGGGGAAAGCTGCCGCCTTTATTCACTGGATTTCAACCAGGAATTCACCTTTGAGCTGGACGCTTTTTCTCCCAAAAAAGGCCATTGGGCAACTTATGTCATGGGGATGGTCGCCCTGCTCAAGCAGGCCGGATATCCGGTCACTGGCTTTGACATGGTCATCGCGGGGGATATTCCGGTCGGATCCGGGCTGTCGTCCTCGGCGGCACTCTCCGTAGGCATCGGGACGGCGATCTCAGGTCTCTTTGGATTCCAGATCCCAAAAAAATCCATCGCCCTGTACGGGCAAAAATCCGAACACCTCTTTGCCGGGGTAAAGTGCGGCATTATGGACCAATATGCCTCCGCTTTTGGGATCAAGGGAAAAGCGCTGCTGCTGGATTGCCGCAGCATCACCCACGAGGAGGTTCCCGCAGAGTTTGGGGACTATTCGCTTGTGCTGGTGAATTCCAAAGTGAAGCACACGCTGGCCGACACCGCCTACAACAAGCGAAGGGAAGCCTGTGAAGAAAGCGTGGGGATTCTGTCACCGCACTTTCCCGGAACAAAAACCCTCCGGGACATTCCGCTGGGGGAATTGGACAAAGTGGAGAAGCTTCTGCCGCCTGAATTGTTCCCGAAAGCCAAGCACCTGATCACCGAGATATCGAGAGTCCATTCAGCCGGGGAGGCCCTAAAGTCAGGTGAGCTGAACCAATTCGGAAAACTCCTGAAAGCCTCCCATCAAAGCCTGGGCAAAGACTATGAGGTGAGCTGCGCCGAGTTGGATTTTTTGGCCGAAAAATCCTGGGCTATTGAGGGTGTGCTGGGCTCACGGATGATGGGCGGAGGCTTTGGCGGATGCACGATCAACTTGGTGAAAAACACCGCAATCGCCGGTTTCGAGCGGGAGATCACTGCCGCTTACATGGAAAAGTTCGGGATCAAGCCGGATTTTATCCCCGTTCGGACCGGGGCGGGAGCCTCAATCCTCAAAGATCCCGCTCGGGCAGATTGACCAAATTTCATACTTAAAACCACCGGAAATTCAGACACTTATTACAGTGTCTTTATTTTTGCCTATTTTCCGAAAAATTTTACCTACCTATGAATTTACCCAAAAACCTACGCAGCCTACTCCTGTTGGCGCTGGTGATCGGATTGGGATTTTCCGCATGCAGCAAAAAGCGGGAAGGCAGCCCAAAAGTCCTGATTTTCAGCAAAACCGCAGGATTTTACCATGAATCCATCCCCGCTGGAATCGCCGCGATCCAGAAGCTGGGCGCCGAAAACGGCTTTGAGGTGGACACCACCAAAAACGCGGAAAACATCAACGAGGAAAATCTTGCCCAGTATGCGGCTGTCATTTTCCTCAGCACCACCGGGGATGTACTCAATCACTATCAGGAAGCTGATTTTGAGCGCTACATCCAATCCGGAGGTGGTTTTGTCGGCATCCACGCCGCTGCGGATACCGAATACGAATGGGGATGGTATGGCCGGTTGGTCGGTGGATATTTTATCGATCATCCGGGAATCAACGATCCCCATCCCAATGTCCAGCCCGGCAAAATCACCAAGACAGGCGAAAAGCATCCTTCGGTCGATTTCTTACCGGAAACTTGGGAAAGAACCGACGAATGGTACAGTTACAAAAACGTAAATCCGGAGACCAAAAAACTGCTGATGTTGGATGAATCTTCCTACCAAGGCGGCTTTGATATGGGAGAACATCCCATCGCCTGGTACCACGATTTTGACGGTGGCCGGGCCTACTATACCGGCAGCGGTCACACCAAAGAGTCTTTTGAAGAGGAAAACTACCTAAAGCATCTACTGGCGGGCATCCAGTATGCCATCGGGGACAACACCAAGCTGGACTACTCCAAAGCTAAATCCAAGCGAGTACCCGAAGAAAACCGATTCACCAAAACCGCACTTTCCGTAGGACAGTTTACCGAACCCACGGAGATGACCATCCTTCCGGACCTGGACATTTTGGTCGGCCAAAGAAGGGGTGAAATCCTGCTGTATGACAACGATACCCAAGAACTGAAGGAAATAGCCAAACTGGACGTGTATTGGAAAACAGACGTGCCCGGAGTCAATGCCGAAGAAGGGTTGATGGGGATCCAAAAAGATCCCAATTATGCCAAAAACAACTTTGTCTTTGTGTACTATGCCCCCACGGGGGATCAGGAGATCAACCGGCTTTCCCGATTTGTGTACAAAGACGGTGTTTGGGACATGGCCTCCGAAAAGGTGGTTTTGGAACTCTATTCCCAGCGGGGCATCTGCTGCCACACGGGAGGATCCATCGCCTTTGACAAGGACGGCAATCTGTTCCTATCAACGGGTGACAATTCCACCCCTTTCAACCAGCCAAACACCCCCCAAACCCTCAACAGCTATGCGCCTATTGACGGCAGGGAAGGCAAGAAGCAATGGGATGCCCGAAGGAGTTCCGGCAACTCCAACGACCTGAGGGGCAAGATCCTCCGGATCAAAGTAGCCGAAGATGGCAGCTATTCCATCCCTGAGGGCAACCTTTATCCGAAAGGAACCGAGGGCACAAGACCGGAAATCTACGTGCAAGGCCTCCGAAACCCGTACCGTATCTCAGTCGATCAGAAGAACAGCTTCCTCTATTGGGGTGAAGTCGGACCGGATGCCAACAACGATTCTCTGGACGTGAAGGGTCCCCGAGGCTACGACGAATTGAACCAAGCACGCAAGGCGGGGCACTTTGGCTGGCCATACACCATCGGCAACAACTTCGCCTACCGGGAGTTCGACTATGAAACGGGGCAAACAGGGCCGGCATTTGACTTGGCAGGTCCGACCAACAACTCCCCGCACAACACCGGACTGAAGCAACTGCCTCCCGTGCAGCCTGCCTTCATTTGGTATCCGTACGCGGTCTCTCCCGATTTCCCTTCTTTGGGTACCGGTGGGCGAAATGCCATGGCCGGTCCGGTCTATTATTCGGACATGTACCCGGCAGCGACCAGAATGCCCGATTACTTCGATGGCAAGCTGTTTTTCTATGACTGGATCCGGGGCTGGATCAAAGTGGTCAGTATGAGGGAAAACGGTGATTTTGACAAGATGGATCCGTTCATGGCCAGCACCAAATTCAATGCCCTGATGGACATGGAAGTGGGCCCTGACGGCAAAATCTACATCCTTGAATATGGAAATGGCTGGTTTACCAAAAATCCGGATGCGGGGCTTTTCCGCGTCGACTACAACGGAGGCAACCGGGCTCCGGTGGTCACAGACCTGAAGGCGGACAAATCCTCCGGCAGCAATCCGCTGACCGTCACCTTCACTGCCACGGCGAGCGATCCCGAAAAAGACCCGCTTTCCTACACCTGGGACTTGGGCAACGGGGAAACCAAATCCACCACGGGGCCTACCCTGACGCATACGTTCAGCAGCGTGGGGGACTTCGAGGTCAAGGTCGCTGCAGCCGACCCAGCCGGACTGACCGGCGAGAGCCTGCCGATCGGAGTCTATTCCGGCAATTTTGCACCGGAGATCCACATCAGCGTCGACGGCAACCAGTCTTTCTATTTCCCCGGCAAAAAGGTGAGCTACACCGTGTCGGTATCCGATCAGGACGACCCCGATGCAGCCTCTGACCTGAGCACCTTGTTTGTGTCGGCAGACTACATCTCCGGTCTCGACCTGGCCGAGGCCGACATGGGCCACAAGATCATGAGTGAGGCCATGAATGGCAAAGCCTTGGTGCAATCGCTCACCTGCAAGACCTGTCACAAGGAAAGCGAAGCTTCCATCGGCCCGGCCTATACCGAAGTCGCCAAAAAATACCGCGAAAGAGACCGTGCATACCTCCTGGACAAGATCAAAAACGGCGGTGGCGGCGTATGGGGCGAAACGGCCATGCCTGCCAACCCGGACCTGAAATCGGCAGATGCCAACGCCCTGGTGACGTATATCCTTTCCCTGAGGCAAGAATCCAAACCAAGCCTTCCTGCCAAAGGAACGCTCGATCCCACCCTGGGCAAAACCCCGTCCCCTACCGGCGCGCTGATCATCTCTGCGAGCTATACCGACAAAGGCGGCGAAAACATCAAGCCATTGACCGGTGCCAATTCCCTGGTCTTGGGGCCAAATACGGTCGATCTGGCGCAGGCCGGGGAGTTTGACCTGTACACCAAGATGGTCTTTGACGGCAGGCATCTGCTGATGGTTCCCGCACAGCAGGGTTCCTTTGCCCTGCCTGCCATCGACCTGACAGGAGTCGGGTCGGTGACCTTGATGACCGCCTCCCAGGATGCGATCACCACACCGGTAGATTTCGAAATCCGTCTGGACAGCCCTACCGGCCCGGTAGTGGCAACCGGATCCCAGCAGCCAAGCCCTGGCTTCAGCGCTCCGGGGATGCCGATCCTGATGCACCAGGCCCAAATCCAACTCACCGGAACCCCAGATGGCAAGAAGCACAAGCTCTACTTTGTGAGCGATGCCAAAGGAGCTGGATTGAGCACCTTTATCCTGATGGGAATCACCTTCAACGCCAAGTAAAACCCGAAAAAACCATAAATCAAAAAGCCATCCTGAGTATTCGGGATGGCTTTTTTTGTTCCTGTTTCTCCCATCCAGTCAGGTATGAATATCCACAAAAAACAGATATTGGCGGAAAAATAAACAGAAACGAATTTTGGGAATTCGGATGGAGATAGGTTCGAACCCTTTGGGCCTGTCTGGTAGCAGGCAGGCTGGAAGATCGAAAAAACAAAGATCTGGTGTTTTCCTAGCCTCCAAACCTCTTGAGAAAACTACCGGGAAGAGTATATCCATGACTTGGAATGTGGGGTTAGCCCATTCCTGTGTGGAACCCCAGCCTCAATTGGCTTTAGCCAAACCCATGGGCGGGATGATTGGGGACAAATGATTTGGCTAAAGCCGGGAAATGTTTTGGAGTTTTTTTTATCCCCCAGCTAAAGCTGGAGGGAATTCATGGGCGAATCCGATCAATGGTTTCCATCCCATTCCGGAATTGATGGCCGAATCCGGCAGAAACTTGATTTTGACAAATCGGAATCTGACTATACGCTATTCTGCCAGTTGACGAATTTTTTGGTGATTTTGGGCCTAAGAGCGGGAGGGCTCGTGGGGAACTCGTTACCTTTCATTCTATCCAGAGCCCGGCTAGCCATCGGCATCGTGCAACAGCGTCCCGCATAGCTATCGGGATCATGCTTGCCATTGCAAGCCGTATGAAAACCTAGTTGTTATAGCCTGTTATTCTCAATTTCGCTAATAATTTTATCCACCGTCTCGCTTAATTTTTGATGAATATTTTGTCCTGATACATTTGTAACAATAAAAACACCTATTTTTTCCTCGGGAATCAGGGTTATCCAACTTGAAGTCCCAAATGCCCCTCCATTCTGGAAAATTCTATCAGGCTTGTTACCATTTTTATTTATTTGCCAAAACAATCCGGCCTCAAAGTCTCCATAGCTCCCCTCCCACAAATGCTGGTGTGAAACTGATATAACTTGATTGCCTTCATCTAAATGATACTCCATGTATTTTAACATATCAGCAGTATTTGAAATGATTCCTCCCTCAGCATTCATACTTTTTTCCACTCGAATAGGCATTCTTATTCTATTTGTATTTTGCCCTACCGCAACATCGTCTAAATTTAACTTTGCTTTGGAAATATGGGTGTTTCCCATTTTGAGAGGGTTGAAAATTCTTTCTGCCAATAACTTTTCAAAAGGTTGGTCGTAAATTTCTTCTAACAAATAACCTAACAAATTTGCTCCGACATTTGAGTAGTTGAGACCAGTTCCTGGGATTGTAGCCAAGCTTACCTTTGAAAGTTCTTTAAAAAAATCGTCTTTTGAAAAGTCCTCTTGCAAGTCATTAATCTTAAATGGCAGTTCATCCCAATTTGGATTCTCAAACAGTTCTGGATTATTGGGGAACATATTTGGCAACCCACTTTGATGTGTTACTAAATGTCTAAAAGTGATTGGATAACCTTCATATTCTAAATTTGGAAAACTGTCCTTGAGATAAAGTCGAATATCATCATCTATAGTAACTTTGTTTTCCTCTAAAGCATATGCCAATAATGTCCCTGTAAATGTTTTAGTAAGTGAGGCTATTTCATAAAGAGTCTTATCCTTTGGTTCTTCCCCATTTAATAATTTCCCTTTGTGAATTTCATATTAATCTTCTCCATCGATTATTCCAATAGAAACAGCTTGAATATCGGGATCCAGCAACAAGCTGTCAAGCTGAGGATTAATTTTACTTTGAATAAGGTCGGATGATTTTTGACCTGAACAACCGCTGAGAATCAGTCCTACGGTTAAAACACTTAATACAATTATTCTATTCATTCTTGTTCTTTTTAATAGGCTATAACACCAATATACCCGCAATTGCGCATATTTTTCATCTATCCAACTTGTCCTAGGGACTGGTCTGGTTAAATCCCTGAGGCACTGCGTGTACACCGTCACATGTTCGGAGTACGAGGGAATATCAGTGTCAGTCCGAGCCGCAGGTTCCGAAACCGTTTCGGGAGAGTCGAGGACAGTCGGATTTCTGGTTTTTGATATACGGGTGGCTGAATAGAGTTGGGACTCCCGACCTGGGGAACTTTTCCACTTTCCAACCTAATCTTCCAATTGAATAATGAACACCGAATGCTAAACGTCGAATGATGAAGAAAATGACGTGACAGGCAAATTTTTCAATTTTGAATCCACTCCTAAAAGCCATTTTCTTTGAAAAAAAATGCCTCAGGAGTTAAATTAAAGGGGCAAATTTCTCATTTTCATACTTGTCGGAGTGGACTCAATTTTCAAATTTTGCAATTTTCCAATAAAGAACATCGAATGCTGAATGCTGAACTCCGAACATCGAAGTGACTGTACTTTACAACCTTACCGCTCTCCAACCCAACCTTCCAATTTTTCAATCCGCCACGGCGGACAAGTTTTTCAAATCTTCCAATCTTTCAATCCATAGGCGAAAAAGGCAAAGCCTGGTAGAAAACCGCATCGACTTTCTCCACGATCTTGCCGGATTCTTCGGAGGCATCCCGCACTTTGATCCACTCCGGATCAGTTCGGAACCGGTCAAAAGCCGCATTAAAAGCATCTTTGGAATCATGGCCGAGCAGATAGACCAGTTTGGGCTGGGCACCGTCTTTCTCCACGGTCAGCCAATAGGGATAGTTTTTCAGCCCCTGCTTTTCAAACAAATCCTGGGTGTGGTCACGGAAACGGGTTTGGATGTTTTCGATCTTGCCGGGGAAACAATGGTAGGTCCTCAACTGGAAAATCCCGCTGGGTTTGGGTTTCTTGTTGTCGTTGAGGTCATCGGCCCAAACCATAAACACCTGATCGACTTTTTGGACCAAGGGCCCGTTGGCCTCGGAGGCTTTGAATACGGTCTGCCAGTCCGGATCATTGAAAAACTTGTTCCAAAGCACGTCTCTGGAAGCTTCGTCGGGATAGCCGAGAATGAACGTGAGGGTCTGGTCGGGGTTTTCCTCGGAAATAAAATAGGCGACATTCTCGATCCCGTTTTTCTTGAGAAGCGTGAGTGTATGGTCTTCAAAACGCTTGATCAGATCGGGCATTTTTCCCTCCGATGCGGTGTAGGTCCGCATCTCGAAGTAGTCGGATTTGATGCCCTGCTGGGCAAAAAGGCTGACAGTGATCAGCATGGCCAGAAATAAGGTCAGTGTTTTTTTCATAGGTTAACGGGTTTAAGGTGGGTTAAATTTATTTTTTCCAGGCCTTATACAAGGCCGGGCTCAAGACCAAAGCAACTACAAGCAAACCAAACGTCTCCCGGTTTTCCTCCATCTGCTGGGTCTTCATCGTCAGGTCCTTTTGGGCCCATTCCTGGGAAATCCAGTCACCGACTCCACCCGGGAAGAAATAAACCGCTCCCAAAAGACAGAGAATGACGACTAGCGTAAGCGGGATTTTGGGGAAAATCCCCCGCATTCCAAGGAGGCAAAATACCACCGCCGCGCCATAGATGCTGACCCAAACCTCCGGATCGGGGTCGTTAAACTGCCAATAGGCAAAGAGGGCAAAAAGAAGCGTCCAAAGTCCGAAGTAGTACTTGTTGAA
Source organism: uncultured Limnohabitans sp. (assembly GCA_964530015.1). Lineage (GTDB taxonomy): Bacteria > Bacteroidota > Bacteroidia > Cytophagales > Cyclobacteriaceae > Algoriphagus. Next base: position 66,418 of record CAZGYC010000016.1, read on the forward strand.
ATTCATGGAGTGGTTTTGGGTTGGGGAATAAAACTAATCAATTTCGGCCTGAATCTTTCTGGCTTGGGATAAATGGCCAATGCCATGATTCAAACTGAAAAATAGCAACTTTTTCGGCTAGATTGCCGGAAATTTTATTCAAATGATTCGTTTCAAATCCGCTGAGACCACTGAAGAACTCGATGGGATTTTAACCCTTCAGCAAACCAATTTACCACAAAACATTTCCGAATCGGAAAAAGCGGAACAGGGCTTTGTGACAGTCCATCACACCTTTGGCCAACTGGCGGAGATGAACAGGATTGCCCCGCATCTGATTGCCAAGGACGGCGACCAGGTGGTGGGATATATCCTGGCGATGACCAAAGCTTCCAAGGATCTGATCCCGGTGCTTGTGCCGATGTTTGGGCAATTTGACCGATTGGATTTTGGAGGGCAGTCGGTTGCAGCCTTCAACTACCTGGTGGTCGGCCAGATCTGTGTGGACAAAAACTACCGGGGCCGGGGGATTTTTGACCGGATGTATAAGGCATACGAGGAGATGTTTTCGGAAAGGTTTGACTTTGCCATTACCGAGATTGCGCGATCCAACGTCCGGTCCATCAAAGCCCATGAACGGGTTGGATTTGAAATCATCCATGAGTTTGCGGACGGCACCCAAGACTGGGCCATTGTAGCCTTGGATTGGAAAAATCACAAAAGCAGGTCAGGGAAGGACAGTTTGGACTGTGCGAAGAAATAATTTCACGCTACTTATAGGGTAATAAGTAAATGATTGGGTAAGGGAACGGGAGCCTACGGGTTCCCGTTTTTTAGTTTCAGCCAATAAATCTGTAAATTCAGAAAAAAACGCAATAAAATCGAGCATGATCCCGTACCTACGGGATCACACAGTACGATGACTATTTACCATGCGAAACAGGCTATCCCGTTTCCTTCGTCACGGGACAGGTTATGGCCATTGAAAATCAAATTATAAACACATGAAAACCCGAGTGAGTGTTTCGGTGAATGAAAAGCTGGCAAAGACAGCAAAAGAATACTCCAAACTGGAGGGAAAATCCCTATCCGCACTTTTTGAGGATTTTTTGAAGTCTCTGGCCGAAGGAGAAGAGACAGCGCACTTCACTTCCCATTCCAAGAAACTTTTGGAATTGATTGAAAAAGATGCTCCCGTCAAGGACTTGGGGAATGACAAAATCCAAATTGCCGGCTACCTGAAAAAGAAATATGGCTAATCTCTTTTTGGATACTGATGTGGCTTTTGATTTGCTCTCCGGAAGGCAACCATTTACTGTCCAATCAAAAAGCCTTTTGATTCTCCACAACTTAGGGGAAGTTTCATTTTCCATCTCCTCCTGTTCTGTCTTGAACCTTATTTATTTGAGCAGTCAGACATACAAACTTAATAATTGGGAAAATAAACTCACCGCACTTCTTAAATCGTGTCGTTGGTTGGACACTTCAAAAGACACTTTTTTCAGGGCAATGATTTCTCCAATAAAGGACAAGGAAGACGCCGTCCAGTATTTCACAGCCCTGGAGGGAAACTTTGATTATTTTTTGACCCGAAACAAAAAAGATTACCAATCAATTTCCCATCCTTTAAAAGTGATTTCGCCTTCTGAGTTTATTGAATTGCGGGAAAAAGCGTAAAAACCGGATTCGGGCGATGTGCCTTTTTTACCAGATCTTCCAGTTCTGCCACTTTCCCCGGATTTTCCCGAGAGACATCTTGGGTTTCTCCCGGATCCCCATTCAGGTTGAAAAGCTCCAGCGTGTTTTTTTCGGCATCCTTCACCTGATGTTTGACCAGCTTCCAGTCCCCCTTCAGCACGGCCTGTCTGCCTCCCAGCTCGTGAAATTCCCAATACAGGTAGTCATGCGCGGCCTGGTTCTTTTCTCCGAGAAGACTCGGCAAAAAAGAAAGCCCGTCAATCCCCTCAGGCTGCTTTTCTCCCAGGATCTCCGCAAATGTGGGCAACCAATCCCAGAATGCGGAAACATGATCAGCCGTACTTCCAGGCTGGATCTTGGCGGGCCACTTGACGATCATCGGCACATGGATCCCTCCCTCGTAGAGATCCCTTTTATAGCCCCGAAAGGGCCCGTTGGAATCAAAAAAGTCAGGATCCGCGCCGCCTTCGCGATGCGCTCCGTTGTCCGAGGTGAATACCACAATCGTGTTTTCGGCAAGTCCGAGTTCCTCCAGCTTCTGGACCACCTCTCCGACGAAGCGATCGGTTCGCTCCACCATCGCGGCAAAAGCAGCGTGCGGATTCGGCTCCGACTGATAGGCCGAGATCTTCATCTCCGGCCCATAATCCCCGCCTGGGGGCGCTACATGGGGCTTCTCCTCCCCAAATTTCGCCTTGTATTTTCGAAAGAGTTCGTCATCTGGTGCCGCCAACTCCGCATGGGGCATGACGATTGGCATAAAAAGGAAGAAGGGGTTTCCTTTATTCTTACCGATAAACTCCAGTGTTTTCTCCTGGATCAGGTCAGGTGCATAGGTGGACTTGGTACTCCAATCGTTTCCCGGCAAATTGACCTTTTCCCCGTTTTCCCAGAGGTAGGCAGGATAATATCTGTGGGCGTAGCGCTGGCATAGGTATCCATAAAAGTCGCCAAACCCCTGATTGACCGGTTCTCCCGTGGTACCGTTCATCCCCAAGCCCCACTTTCCAAAGGCCCCGGTAACATAACCCGCACGCTGGAAGATCTTGCTCAGGGTCTGCACCGAATCGGCCAAGGGCAACTGACCCTCGGGCTGTACCTCAGAATTTCCCCGGATCGGGGTGTGGCCGGTGTGCAGCCCGGTCAAGAGTGCCGACCGGGATGGGGCGCAGACCGGGGAACCCGAATAGTGTCGTGTGAAAAACATCCCTTCCTTTGCCAGCCGGTCGATGTTGGGCGTTTCGATATACTGCTGGCCCAAAAAGCCCAGATCCCCATAGCCGAGATCGTCGGCCAGGATAAAGACCACATTGGGCCGGGAGTCCTGGGACTCAGGTGGGTTTCCTTTTGGACTGGAGCAGCTCCAAAAAGCAAACACGGCAAAATAAAGCAACAGCCAAGGTCTCATAGGGAAGGGATTGTTTTCAAAACCAAGAAAGTACCCCTATTTTGATTTTCCAAACCCATCATCAAATGAAGGCCAAAAAGCTCTTCCTGGTTTTCCTGCTTCTTTTTGCGGGTCAGCCGCTGTTTTCCCAGGAAAAAATCCCGGTCATCATCTCTACGGACATTGGCGGTGACGACCCGGACGACCACCAGTCCCTGGTCCATTTTTTGATGTATGCAGACCGTTTTGAGGTGTTGGGCATTGTTTCTTCCCCTCCGGGAAAAGGGCGACTGAGCGATATCGGGGAGGTTTTGGATGCCTACGAAAAAGACTTTCCCAAACTGACGGCAAGTGGACTGGACTATCCCGATCCGGGTCGACTACGGGATGTCTCCAGCCAAGGGGAAACGGAAATACAAGCGGCTGAGACTCCCAGTCGGCTGAGCCCCGGAGCGGAATTTATGGCCCGGCAAATCCTGGACTACGGCGAGCCGGTCTATGTGCTGGTGTGGGGATCGATGACGGATTTGACACAGGCGGTTCATTTTCACCCGGAGATCAAACCGCTCCTTCGTATATACTCCATCGGTTCCTGGAATACCCAACAGGACCAAAAGTCCAGGAATTATCTCTGGGATCGGCATCCGGATCTTTGGTGGATCGAAAACAACACCACGTTTCGGGGGATGTATATGGGCGGAACCCAGGAGGGCCCTTGGGGAAACCTCAGCTTTGTGGAGACTTATGTCAAAGATTTTGGAGCGATGGGAAAACTTTTCTTCGAAAAGAAGCCTGACATCAAGATGGGCGACACGCCCAGTGTGCTGTATCTGCTCCATGGAAATCCCCAAGACCCCGAGGGAGAAAGCTGGGGAGGTTCATTTGGCAAAAATCCCGACAGACCGGACTATTGGACGGATCGGCAAGATCCTCAACTGATCGAAAACAGCCGACCTGGAGCAAGGACCGTCAATCTCCATCGGCTGGAATATCTAATGGATTGGAAGGAGAGAATGCGCGTTTTGAAGTTCTGACTATTCGGAATGTTTCATGTAGAGGGGTAGGCTTGAAAACCCTTGTTCTTTATTCCAGGTTTGGGTGGTTGATCCCCTTCGTGTTCCTTTGGAGGTTAATCTTTTTTAACCACAGCCTTCACAGAGATTTTCCAAAAAGCTTTGGCTTTTCTCTGCGTTCTTGAAAAAGCTTAGTCGAGAAAGTTTCGATTGGGGTTCTTTCGTTGCCTGATTCAAATCCAAATACTCCTTGGCGTTCTCCGTGGCAAAAAATCCTTCGCGGTCTTCGCGGTTAAATCTTTTTTAACCACAGTTCACAAAGGAAATCAGCCACTG
>CAZGYC010000017.1:0-68954 GCA_964530015.1 uncultured Limnohabitans sp.
TTTCCAGCTCCAATCCCAAAAAAACCCGGTTTTTATATTTTATCAGCAGGCCCTAGGTAGGGCTTGGTCTGGCAATAGGAAAATACCGGCATTGCCAGCAGGAGAAACAAGAGGAACTTTTTCATATTTTGGCTCGATTTTAGAAAAAAAATATTTTTGTCTAAAATACTGTTTTTTTGATACTTAGACAGAATGGGTTAACTTAATTTTCAGGATTTTTAATCCGGTTTCCAAATCAGTACATTATCTGTCTTTCGCCTATCTAACCAATTTAAATACCCAAACCATGACCTCAAGACGCGATTCTCTCAAAACCCTCAGCCTCGCAGCAGGCTTTGGGCTCGTTTCCCCCATCAGCCTGTGGGCCTCGGACAAGCCCATCAAAAAAGACAAATTGGGCATTGCCCTGGTCGGTCTGGGGTATTACAGTACCGACCTGCTGGCTCCCGCGCTTCAGTTGACCAAAAACTGCCATCTGGCCGGAATCGTGACCGGAACTCCCGCCAAAGCGGAGACCTGGAAAGCCAAATTCAACATTCCGGACAAAAACATTTACAACTACGGCAATTTCGACTCGATCAAGGACAATCCGGATATCGATGTCATCTACATCGTACTTCCACCCTCCATGCACCGGGAGTATGTGGAGCGGGCGGCTGCCGCCAAAAAGCAGGTGTGGTGCGAAAAGCCCATGGCCGTGACCGCCGCCGACTGCCAGGCCATGATCGATGCCTGCAAGAAAAACGGGGTCAGCCTTTCCATCGGGTACCGTTGTCAGCATGAACCCAACACCAAAGCCTTTCAGGAAATTGTCAAGGGAGGCAAACTCGGCAAGGTGAAATCACTCGACTGCGCAGCCGGATACCGGGAAGGACGCACCGACCATTGGAAGCAGAAGAGGGAAATGGGAGGGGGAGTGATCTATGACATGGGCGTCTATTCCATCCAAGGGGCGAGACTTGGAACCAATATGGAGCCAATCGCCGTCAAATCCGCCAAAGTCTGGACGGAGCGGCCTGAGATCTACAAAGACGGTTTGGGTGAAATCGTGGAGGCCGAGCTGGAATTTCCGGGCGGCGTTGTGGGCAAGATCAAGACGTCCTTTGGGGAGAATGTCAATTTTCTCAACATCGTCTGCGAAAAGGGAACCATCGAGATGGCACCGTTTTCGTCCTATGCCGGAAACAAGGGGAAAAGCCCGCTAGGGGAGATCAATTTCCCTTTTGAGGTACCCATGGAGCAAGTTTACCAGATGGACGATGATGCCCTGAGCATCCTAAACGGCCAGCCGATGCAGGTGCCTGGGGAAGAAGGCAAGCGGGATATCCGGATCGTGGAGGCGATCCTCGAAAGTGCCGCGACCGGGAAAAAGGTGGTGATTTAGGGCGGCTGGGATTTGCAAGCAAAAGCCGGCGAAAAATTTCCGCTTCGCTTTTCCAGGCGAGCCTGATTTCCGATCTCCCAAATCATCTTTTGCCCTGACTTTCATCATAAGAACTTCAGCAGGAGGACGCTATCATTGCTTCAACTAAACCCATCCGTGCCATGGACGCAAGACTTTCCAAAGCAAGCATTCTCCACGCCTGCGTGATCAAGCAGCAACTGACCATTTCCGATTTTGAAAAAGAGGCCGCGCAGCTCAGGGCAGCGGTAACAGACCAACAGGAGAGCGCGAGTCAGCAGCCACGGGGTGCTTCGGAGAGAAACGAGGTGCTGATCCGAATGGAGCATGAAGTGGTTTTTCTGAAAAATGAGCTGATGGCACTGGAAAAGATCGATCCGGACCGAATCTGCCAAAAGGTGGAAGAAGGTGCCGTAGTCGTGACGGACCAGCGGGTGTTTTTCATCAGTACCTCCATCGAATCGGTGGAGGTCAATGGCAAATCGGTTTTTGGGCTGTCCGTTCACGCCCCGATCTATGCGGCGATGAAGGGAAAAACAAAAGGGGAGAGGATTGAATTCAACGGCCTCCGCTACCGGATTCTGGACATTTATTGAGGGGAAAAGACGGATTCCGGAAGGCAAATGCTATTCCTGTGTAACCGGAAGTCCCGCTCCAGCCCAAGCCTGAATGCCCCCGCTCAGGTGATAGACTTTGGTGAAGCCTTGCTGGGTCAGAAGCTCCGCCGCTTCCGCACTCCTGGCCCCGACCGCGCAATAGATCAGGATTTCCCGGTCTTTTGGGAGTTCCGTGGTTTTGGCCAAAAAGTCATCCCCATAAAAATCGATGGAGATCGAGCCGGGGATTTTTCCGGCTGCCACTTCCGCCGGAGTCCGGACGTCAAGCACGATCCCGTTGGCGCTTTTCTCCAGAAACTGGTCGGGATCCAGGTTGGTCACGGCAGCTTTATCTGTTTCCAGCGCACTTTTATCGGCACCTTCCTTTTTGGAATCACAGGAGGAAAACGCCAAAGCGCAGGCGGTCAATAGGATCAGGAGATTTTTCATTTTGCGGGAGTTTTCTCAAAAGTAGCAAAATCCATGATGGATATTGGCTTGCAAAACAGTGTCTAAATGAAAGAAGACTTGCAGCCGAAAATCTGCCAGCTCTGCCCGAGGTACGAGATCCGACTTCTTCCGTCTTCCAACACACAGGCATCGGACACCCAACATCCGTCAGTTTCCCTCAATCTGGCAAGGTCTCTTCCATCAGCTTTGGGAAAGGTCTTCTGCTTTTTTGGCCCTCCCAGTAAAAACCTCCCTTCATTCCTTTCCTGCCAATTTCTGCCTAGTTTAGACCCTTCAAGCAATTTCACCCCAATCCTGAAGAAATGCGCCAGACTATTCTCCGAACCGGGCTTGTCCTCTCTACGCTTTTCGCCATCTCCTGCAGCCCAAAAGGCACTTTTCGCATCATCGACAAACCCATCACCTGGAACGCCGAGCGGGAGCAGCTTTCGCTCCAATACCTCAAAGACCGACATGGTCTGGAGCAAACGGCCGCCACCATCAGCCCGCAAATAGTGGTCGTCCACTGGACGGCGATTAACAGCATTGAGGTCACCTTTGACGTGTTCAATCCACCGGTTTTGGGCGGAAGGGCAGACTTGACCGGAGCCAGCAACCTGAACGTCTCCAGCCAGTTTCTCATCGACCGGGACGGGACGATTTTCAGGCTTTTGCCGGATACCACTTTTGCCCGGCACACAATTGGCTTGAACTATCTGGCGATCGGCATCGAAAACGTCGGCAGCGACGACCTGCCGCTGACCAAAGCCCAACTCAAAGCCAATGAACAACTCATCCGACACCTGAAACGAAAGTACCCGATCGACTATGTGATCGGCCACCACGAATACCAAAACTTCCAAACCACCGAGCTGTGGAAAGAAGCCGATCCCGACTACCGCACCGTCAAGACCGACCCGGGGGACAAGTTCATGAACCAACTGAGAAAAAACCTGACCGACCTCAACCTAAAACCAGTTCCTAGCCTCTAATCCTGCGGCCTGTGTCTTCACAGGCCACTGAATAAAAAGGCCAGGATCTTCAACGACCACTTTCACCTCAAACCAGTACCCAAGCTTTAATCCCCCTATGCGTTTTCAACTCCCGTTTTCCGTTTGGATCATCTGTTCAATCTTGTTTTTTGCTTCCTGTAAATCCCAAAAACAAACCACCGCCCAAAAGCCAACGGCAACCCAACCGAGCACTACGACTCCCCCCATCACAGCCCCAAAAACCACAGAAACACTGCCCGCCAAGCCTGGGCAGCCCGCTGTTGCGCTGAAGCCGCTCAGCTATCAGATGCCGGATATCCCCCGGGAGTTTCGCGGGGTCTGGATCGCCACGGTCGCCAACATCGACTGGCCGATCTCCTCCACCCATCCCTGGGAAAAGCAAAAGCGGGAATTCACCGCACTGCTGGATTATTACAAAAACCACAACTTCAACGCCGTGATCGTGCAGGTGCGGACTGCCGGGGATGCGTTTTATCCCAGCAATTTGGCTCCCTGGTCCAAATACCTGACCGGAAAGCAAGGCAAGGCACCCGCTACTGCGGAGAATCCACTCACCTGGATGATCAAGGAAGCACACGACCGGGGACTGGAGTTTCACGCCTGGCTCAATCCCTACCGGGCGACGATGACGCTCGACACCAGCGAACTCAGTCCCGAGCACGACTTCAACAAGCACCGGAACTGGATGCTGAAGTACGGCAGCAAGTGGTACTACGACCCGGCGCTGCCCGAGGTGAAGGCCCACCTCCTGTCCGTGATTTCGGAGATCGTGGACAACTATGACGTGGATGCGATACACTTTGACGACTACTTCTACCCCTACCGGGAACCCAAGCTGGAGTTTCCCGACAAGGCTTCTTATGACAAGTACAAAAAGCCCGGACAAAGCCGCGAGGACTGGAGACGGCAAAACGTCAACGACTTGATCTTTGCGCTGAACCAGACCATCAAAACCAGAAAACCCTGGGTGCAGTTTGGCATTTCACCCTTTGGAGTCTGGAGAAATCAAAGCAAAGATCCCAAGGGTTCTCCCACACAAGCTGGCCAGACCAACTACGACGACCTGTTTGCCGACGTGCTTCTTTGGATGAAAAATGGCTGGATCGACTACCTCGTTCCCCAGCTCTACTGGAGCATGGAGCATCGCCTGGCTTCCTATCGCAAGCTGGCCGACTGGTGGTCCAACAACAGCTACGGCACCAACGTCTATATCGGCAACGGCCCCTACAAGATCCGCGAGGATTCGGATGCTGCCTGGAAAAATCCCGGCGAGCTCAACACCCAAGTCAACTATGCCCGGACGCTGCCTCAGATTCATGGAAACGCCTTCTTTTCGGCAAAATCCCTTTATGCAAAGAATCAGGACATCGCCGGTCTGCTCCGGAAAGAGGTGTATAACCAACCCACCCTTCCCCCTTCTTTCGAACCCAAAACTCCCTCCATCATCGAGATCCCGGTGGTATTTGACGTGACCACCAATGCCGAAAAGACCCAAATCAGCCTCGAAAAGCCCATCGATCCGGCCATCCGCTATGCGATGGTGCAGGGAGGAAGCGATCTAACCACGCTGCAGCACCAGACGATCCACACCGCTTGGGTAGGTGGATCGAGAGTGCGATATTTAGAAGTACCGAGCCTGAACACCGAGTATCTGGCCATCCGATGGATTGACCATTACGGCAGGATTGTCCAGACCCAAGTATTCCAAACACCAAAAAACTCCCGCTAATGAAAGACATGCTCGTTCGCCTTTTGGAGCTCCCGGACATTTCTGATGTAGAAAAGAAACTGCTGGAAAAAGAGAAAATCGTTTTTCGCAGAGCGATCGCTCCCGAAAAAATCCTCGTGGCAGACTGGGTGATGGAGCAGTTTGGGGAGTATTGGAAATCGGAGGTCGAAGTGGCATTTTCCAGACAGCCGGTTTCCTGCTGGCTGGCGCAAAGAGGAAACCAGATCCTGGGCTTTGCCTGCCATGAAAGCACCGCCCGCAATTTCTTTGGCCCAACGGGAACCGTCGAATCCGAGCGCGGAAAAGGCATCGGCAAAATCCTCCTGGTCAAGTCCCTGCAATCCCTGCGGGAAATGGGCTACGCCTATGCGATCATCGGCGGCGTGGGGCCTGCCGAATTTTATGAAAAAACCGTCGGAGCCAAAGCCATCGAAGGCTCCGAAGTCAGCATCTATCAGCACCTTCTCCGAAAACCATGACCCAAAACACCTCCAAAAACCCCTGGTTTTGGATTCCCTCGCTCTACCTGACAGAATCGATGCCGTACGTGGTGATCATTACCGTCTCGGTGATCATGTACAAGAATCTCGGCATCTCCAACGCCGACATCGGACTTTACACTTCCTTCCTTTATCTTCCTTGGGTGATCAAGCCGATCTGGAGCCCCGTTTTGGAGCTTTTTGGAAACAAAAAGAAATGGTTTCTCAGCATGCAGTTGATCCTTGCGGCGGTCTTTCTGGGCGTGGGATTGACGACCGGAACGGATCAGTTTTTCACCATCACGCTGGCCTTCTTTTGGATGGGAGCTTTCGCCTCCGCCACCAATGACATTGCCTCCGACGGACTCTATCTGATCGCTCTGAAGCCCGAGCAGCAGAGCTTTTTCGTTGGAATGAGAAGTACCTTCTACCGGGTTGGGATGATCACTGGGCAGGGCTTGATCGTGATCTTGGCGGGTTTTCTGGAGGAAAAGCTCGGGAATCCAAGCCAAGCCTGGTCCTATACGATGATCGGCGTGGCTGCCCTGATGCTGCTTCTGGCCGGACTTAATTTGCTGACTACGCCAAACATCCTGGAAGAGCGGACCAAACCCGAGGATCAGCCCGGCTTCGGGAAGGTCTTTGCCACCTTTTTCACCAAGAAAAACATCGGTCTTTCGCTGGGCTTTGTGCTGCTGTACCGTCTGGGAGAATCCCAGTTGGTGAAGATGGCCTCCCCGTTTTTCCTGGATGAAAGGGCAAAAGGCGGCTTGGGATTAAGTACGACGGAGGTTGGATTTATCTACGGGACTTTGGGAGTGATTGCCCTGTTGGCTGGGGGGATTCTGGGCGGGATTGCCATCTCCCGACACGGGCTGGGCCGGTGGATGATGCCCATGGCCTTTGCGATCAATGCCCCCAATATCGGCTATACCTTGCTCGCCTGGCTTCAGCCCGAAAGCATCACCTTTGCGACCCTGGTAGTGGTGATCGAGCAGTTTGGCTATGGATTTGGTTTTGCCGCCTACATGGTCTTTTTGATCTTCCTGGCCGAGGGAGTGTTCAAAACCGCCCATTACGCCTTGGCAACCGGCTTTATGGCGATGGGGATGATGCTGCCGGGGATGCTATCGGGATATGTACAACAATGGCTTGGCTATCCCGGATTTTTCGTCTGGGTGGTGATCGCCACGATTCCCGGATTCCTGATGGCCTATGCGGTGAGGTATCCGAGGGAGTTTGGGAAGAAAAACGAAGCTTAAATTCATTCCCGGAAACTTCGATATTCATCATTCGACGTTCGATATTCGGAGTTAAAAATTTACGATTTAAGATTTCGGATTTACGACGGTGCTGATAATATTGAGGTTTGAGAGGTCTTGAATCCGATCTAATAAACTTTGACCTCGACTCCGCTCGGTCTGACACTTCCACCGTTTCCGCAACCCCAATTTTACAATCTTGTAATTTTCCAATGAACCTCACTCAAAAAATCGCCCAATGCTTCTCCCCTGCGGCATTTATCCATGATACGGAGGAAAACTACCAAGCCATCGAAAAGCTGATTCTGGATGAGGAAATCGGGGGATTGACTTTTTTCCACAGTCGGCATTCTGCCGCCGCCAATTTTGAGAAAAGAGCCGAAGTGCTGGACGTTTCCGGGACTTTTGAAAAACTCATCCAACTCATCAACCGCTATCAGGCCATTTCCCAAATCCCCCTGCTGATCAGCATCGACGGGGAATATGGCTTGGCCATGCGGGTCGAAAACACGCCCCAATATCCATTTGCGATCACCTTGGGTGCGCTGAAAAGCGATGCGGAAACTTGGGTCGAAGAGGTTGGCTACCGCATGGGTCTCGACATGAAGCGATCCGGAATTCACCTCAATCTCGCTCCCTGTTCGGATGTCAATACCAATCCCAACAATCCCGTAATTGGCTATCGATCCTTCGGAGACCAAACCGAAAAGGTCGCCAAACTCGCGTTTGCCGCCTATTCCGGGATGAAAAAAGCAGGGATCGGAGCCTGCCTGAAGCATTTTCCGGGGCATGGAGACACGGCAACCGATTCGCATTTGGGTCTGCCAATCCTGAACAAAACCAAAGCGGAACTGAAAGCCGAAGAACTGCTTCCTTTTCAGTACGGCATTGATCGGGGCGTGGAGCTCATCATGGTGGGACACTTGGCCGTGCCTGCGCTGACGGGAGGAAAAGACATTCCGGCCAGCGTCAGCCGGGAACTGATCACCGAGCTGCTCAAAGGCGAGATGGGTTTCCAAGGACTCGTGATCTCTGATGCCCTCAATATGAAGGCCGTGGCAAATCTTTTTCCCGAACCGGGAGAACTCGAATGGCAGGCCTTCCATGCCGGAAATGACATCCTCTGTTTTTCCGATCACGTCAGAGAAGGAATTGAAAAAATTGCCAAAAATGCCTCGGAGGAAGCCGTGGATGCGGTTTTTGGCAAGATCATGAACCTCAAAAAAAGCCTGGGCGTATTGGATTACAAGCCTACGGAAGTTCCGGTTTTTGATTGGGAAAGCCATTCCAAACTCCAGTTCGAACTGGCAGGAAACTACGTGTCCGTGATTTCGGGAGAAGTCAATCCAGCGGAGCTCCAAGCGATGGCACAAGCCGGAAAACTGGGATATCGGGAGTTTTTTGCCACAATTCCCAGTCATTTCTCCCAAAAGCTGGATGTTCCTTTTTCTCCAATTGATCAAGCCGAAAAAGCGATTTTGGCAGTCTTTGTCCCCAGCCACAAGCCGCTCTATCAATTCGGAATGGATCCGGCCATTTTGGATGAAATCAAAAATCTGACTCAACGCAAGCCCTGCATCCTAATCCATTTTGGAAATCCCCTGGCACTCAAGCATGTGGGTGCATTGACTGATTTTGATGCCGTGATCTGTGCGTATCAGGGATTTGAGGAGGTGCAGGGAGTGGTGGCTTCTCGACTTTTTTCGAAATAATTCGTAGGTTGAGGTATGGAAAAGAAAAAAGCATTAGAAGCTATTCAGGAAATGCCTGAGAACTTTGACCTGGAAGTTTTGATCGAACGCCTGATTTTCATAGAAAAAGTAGAAAAGGGTCTTGAAGAAGTAAGGAAAGGAAAGGTCATTTCCCACGGGGAGCTAAAAAAATTGGCCAAGCAGTGGTAGAGATTTTTTGGACAGAATTAGCCGCAGGTGATCTCAAATCTATTCACGATTTCATAAAAATTGACTCGCAAAAATATGCTGACCAACAAGTTGAAAGGCTTATTGAAAGAGTGGGGCAACTGGAAAAATTCCCCAATTCAGGCAGAGTAGTCCCGGAATTTTCAATTTCCCAAATTCGGGAATTGATAGAAGGAAATTATCGAATCGTCTACTATTTGGATTTGAGTTCTGCCTTCATCCTGAGAGTACACCATTCTGCCCAGCTTTTGAGGTTTATCCGGGAATAATCATTCGGTCGACTATCTGTAAGAAACCCGGAGTTTAGGAATGGCCAAACCCAACATTTTTCAATTTCGGAAATCCTTTGGCACTAAAACATCTGGGAATCTGGATGGTTTCGAAGCGGTAATCTATGGGTATCAGGGATTTGCGGAGGTGCAGGAGGTGGTGGCTGCTCGGCTTTTTTTTCGAAATAATTCGTAGGTTGAAGTATGGAAAAGAAGAAGGCACTGGAAGCCATTGAAGAAATACCCGAGACATTTGATTTAGAGGTTTTAATCGAGCGTTTGACTTCTATTCAGAAGGTAGAAAAGAGTTTTCAGCAGATAAGTGAGAAAAAAAATGGTTTCCCTGAGACAAAAAAACATTGGCCTGGTTTGTTAATTTTGTAAAGAAGCTTATGGGAGTCAGTGGGTTATTCATCTATTTAAGTTCTATATGTTTACTGGGTTCATTCCTCTCAGGGTTTTCAGTTTTCTTTCTCAGAAATAGCTTCGCTAAAAAACTAAACTCAACACTTTTCTATATCGAGGATGAAATGAAAAAGGCTGAAAATCAGAAAATGGAAAAAGAATACAAACTGTTTTGCGAAAGAACAAAAAAGCGAATACTACTAGGGAAATTTCTATTTTTCACCTCCTTGGTCTTAATTTTTGTCTCAATGCTTACCAGTAATTTCTGATTTTTTTGCCAAATCGTTTGGAATGGATCCTTCGAATTTTTCTTGCTTTCATTTTCTGGACCCGATTCGGAAATTTTTCGAACTGATTCTTTTTAAATTGACTAAAGTTTAGAACAACCCCACAAACCAAACCCAGAATTCAACCCATTTCATCAAATTTACCAAGCCATGAACCCGGATATCCAAGCCTATCACGACAGACAAAACCCAGCCGACCGGGAACTATGCGAGCAGCTCGCCCGGATCATAGCCGATGAACTGCCGGCAGCGGAAAGCAAGGTTTGGCATGCACATCCGGTGTGGTTTCTGGAAGGCAATCCGGTCGTCGGCTACAGCAAACAGAAAAAAGGCATCCGGCTGATGTTTTGGAGCGGCGCGGATTTTGACGAGGAAAATCTGCGTGTAAAAGGAGAAAAATTCAAAGATGCGTCCATTTTCTTCCATGATGTTTCTGAAATTGTAGCCGATGAGCTAAGGCGCTGGCTGAAAAAATCACGGGAGATCCAGTGGGACTACAAAAACATCGTGAAAAGAAAAGGACATTTAGAAAGACTGAAATAGCATGAAAACAACAGCCCATCACGACGAGCGGATCGCAACCATGACCTTTGCCTCGGTCTATCCGCACTACGTGACAAAAGTCGAGAGCAAAGGCCGAACTAAGGAGGAACTGCATCAGGTCATCACCTGGCTGACGGGCTTCGATGACCAAAAAATCCAAAAACTGATCGAGGAGAAGGCCACGTTCGAATCTTTTTTCGCGCAGGCGACCCTCCATCCCAACGCACACCTGATCACCGGAATGATCTGTGGCTACCGCATCGAGGACATCGAAAATCCGCTGACACAAAAGGCCCGATACCTGGACAAGGTTGTGGACGAACTGGCCAAAGGAAGAAAGATGGAGAAGATTCTAAGGAACTGAGAAGTACCGGGATAGATGTCATAAGACACCTCAATTCTTTCAAAAGCTTGTCCAGCAAGGTTTCCGATTTGGGAATTTCAAGCTATATTTGTTCGCATATTGGGAACTATGAGGAGGATTCTTGCAAAAAGTACGTTACGGGAGTTTTGGAAAAGGTATCCTGACTCCGAGCAATATCTGAAAACTTGGTTTGAAACAGCGATGAACTCAGACTGGAAGGCTCCAAACGACATAAAACGTACGTATGCAACTGCAAGTATCCTCAAGGACAGCCGGGTTGTTTTTAACATCAAGGGAAATTCCTACCGATTGATCGTGAAATTCAATTTCGAACACCAGATGGCCTTTATCCGATTTATCGGGACGCATTCGGAATATGACGGCATTGACGCAAACAGCATATAAAAGCAGTTGACCATGGAACTGAAACCACTTAAGACCGACAACGATTACCGACTTGCACTAAAAAGGCTAGAGGAAATTTTTGATGCAAAACCAGGCACCACCGAGGGAGATGAGTTGGAGATACTCAGCTTGTTGACGGATGACTATGAGCACAAGCATCATCCCATTGAGGCACCCGACCCAATTGAGGCGATAAAAATCCGTATGGAAGAACTCCAGCTAAAACAAGTTGACCTAATCGATGAGATGGGGGGCAAAAGCAGAGTTTCGGAAGTATTAAACCGCAAACGCCGCTTGACGGTGGAAATGATCAGAAAACTCACCCTACGGCTAAACCTTTCTCCCAATCTGCTAATCCAGGATTATCAATTGCTGTCTTAGAAAACTGCCCAAGGGACATTAAACCCTTGGGCAGTAGCTCACCCTACAAGGGCTTCAAATCTCTTGGAGAATACCGTTCTTATAGCTCGACTACTTCTCCACCGAAAACTTATACTCAATGGTATGCTCGTACTTCTCTCCGGGGTTCAGGACGGGGCTGGGGAAGTTAGGCTTGTTGATCGCATCGGGCCAGTTTTGGGATTCCAGGCAAAACCCCCAGTGTGCATCATAGGTTTTTCCATCCGCTCCTGCAAAATCCTTCACAAAGTTGGCGGTGTAAAACTGCACTCCGACGTTGTCAGAATACATGTCCATCACCCGACCGCTCTCGGCATGACGCACTTTTACAAAATGCTTCATTTCGGCTGATTTTTCCGTTTTCATCACCATGTTGTGGTCAAATCCGCCCCCATTGGCTGTGATTTGGTCACCCAGGATTTTTGGTGTGCGGAAGTCAAATGGCGTCCCGGTCACATCCTTCACTTCACCGGTAGGGATCAATCCGGCATCCACCGGCGTGTAGGCATCCGCCCAAAACTGAAACTCATGATCGAGTACATCCCGGTGAATCCCACCGAGGTTGAAATAGGTATGATTGGTGAGGTTGACGATGGTGGCTTGGTCCGTGGTGGATTCAAAGCGGATTCGAAGCGTGTTGTCGGTGGTCAACTCCATCCACAGGGTGGTGGTCAGATTGCCCGGAAAGCCTTCTTCCCCATCCACGCTGAGGTAGGTCAATTTCACGCCTACCGCAGAGTCATTGGTGTAGGTTTCCGGTGCCCAAACTTTCTTGTTAAAGCCCACTAACCCGCCATGCAACGTATTGCCTCCGTTGTTTTTGGCGAGCTGATAGGTCTTGCCCTCAAGTTCAAATTTCGCGCCGCCGATCCTGTTGGCCACACGGCCTGCAGTTGCACCGAAAAACGGATTGGATTTGGTAAGATAATCTGAAACATTATCCAAGGTCAGCGTAATGTTTTCCAGCTTACCGTTCTTGTCCGGAGCGATGATTTTGGATACTAATCCTCCATAGTTGGACAGTTCCACCTGCATGGTACCGTTGTCCAGCACGTAATGGAACACTGGCTGGCCTTCATGCTCGGCCACTTTTTCAGCTTTGATCATAAGATTTACAGGTTTTTGGGAACAGGCCACCGATGCGATGAGCAGTACAAATGTGGCAAAAGTCGTTTGGTATTTCATGGGTTTTGGGAATTGCAAAATTGGAAAACTGAAAGGTTGGAAAGTGGTAAAGTTGTAAGGTTAGAAGGTTGCACCGTCCGTCCGATGGTGTCACCCTGAGCGGAGTCGAAGGGCTGTCATGGTTCTCATTGTTGTCAGATGGTCTCGCTTGGGGGTGAGCCCATTCCGATATTCAATATTTAGTGTCCGATATTCGATATTTTTTTAAAATAATGAATATCCAACATCGAATGAAGAATGTCGAAGTTTCAGCTTTCTTATCCAAAGCCTAAAAACCACCCACCACCTCGTATCCCGAAGGCTTTCAGGGAGTATTTCGTAAATCGATACCCGTAATTAGCGCCTTCCTCAGTCCCGGTACTTGGTACTTGGTACATTGTACTTCGTACATCACTGTCTCAAGTACTTTTGCCGAATCAGATTCAATTCCAAGGTAAGCTCATCGCGCTGGATAAATTTCCCCTGGATCATGATTGCCTGAGGTTTTTGCATCGTGGTCAGATCCTCCAGTGGATTCCCCTGTACCAAGACAAACTCGGCAGCGGCTCCGGGCTTTAGCACTCCCCATTCCCCGCTCTCTTCGAAATAGTCCGCGCAATTGACCGATCCGGTTTTCAGGATTTCATAGTTGGACATTCCCGCTTTGGACATGGATTCGATCTCCTGATGGATGGAAAATCCGGGAACATTAAACACCTGTGGAGAATCCGAGCTCATGACCATGGGTACCCCGGCTTTGTGCAGCTCCAAAAGGAGCCATTGGCGAAATTCCAGGTAGGGTTTCACTTTGGCTTCGGTCAGGACACCATTGCCTTCGAGCTGAGATTTGGTATTGAACCATTGGGTCACCATCTGGCCCGGGAGGTAAAACATCTCCGGCTGCTGGCGCAGCTCGTAGGCAGGCTGATAGCCAAAATACCGCTCAAAGAGCGTCATTGTCGGAGCCATCCAGGTTTCGTTTTCTTTGCAGAGCTTGATCAGATCCGGGAGAAGGGCTTTGTTCACCTCTCCGACTGCCAGCATATTAAATGGGCCGGACTTGGTGGGATTCAGCTTGGACTTGTCGGTAACCATCGCTTCCAAAAAACCGTCCAGGTGCTCGACCGAGCGGTAGCCATTCTCGACTGACATCACGAGCCCCACGTCGTAGGAGACATGGCCTCCAAAGAAAATTTCCTCCTTTTTCGCCTCATCCGCTATGGCCAAAAACTTCGGCACATCCAATCCGGGATGGAGCTTGAGGTGATCGTACCCGGCGGCTTTTTGCTCCCGCACCATCGCGCGTCCCGCATCCGGATTTGCCACCGAGTTCCCGTTGAACGAAGGCCCGGAGATAAACATCCTTGGGCCCGGCACTTCTCCCTTCTCCACTTTATCCTTCAACACCAGATGTGATTCATGTCCCATCATGCTGCGGATCCTCAGGACGCCATTGGCCAGGTAGAGCCACAACACCTCTTCCTGAAACTCCGGCCCAAACTGATCCGGATTGGGCAAATGCGCGTGAAACTCCGCCAAGCCCGGAAAAACATACATGCCCCTGCCATCCAGTGTGCGGACACCGGCTACGGATATTTCCGCCTCCGGAGCGATCTCCATGATCACGCCATCCTTTACGTAGATCGAATGGTCCTCCAGCACCTTGTCATCCTGCATGGTGATGATATTGACATGGTTGATCAGGAGTTCTTGGGAGAAAAGGGAAAAATTGATAAAAAAACTCAGAAAAAAGAGCCAAAACAGAATTTTAGCGGGTTTCATAGCCGTCCAGGTTAGGGTTCAAAACTTAATTTCGGCCTTTCCTTTTTGCAAACCAATCCGGTGGTGGATTTTTTTGAAATAGCCACAAAGTCACCAAGACTGAAAGAGATTAAAAACACGCTTTTGGGCCTCGTCAATCGTAAATCACAAATCAAAAATAAAAGGCCGGAATCTCTCCAGCCCTACTGCCCCAATTTCGGATTGGTAAGGGGAATCACAATTCTACGCTGATATGGAGTTTTCCACCCAAGCCTTCCTCCACGATTTTCTTCAATGTGGAAATCCTGACATCACTTACCGCCCTTTCTATCTTGGAGATGTAGGTTCTTTTCACGTTCAACCGGTTGGCGAGTTCTTCCTGTGTCAGATCAGCCTTCGCTCTGGCATCCTTCACCAACTCCGCAATCAAATAGGCCTGGGATCTTTCCTCGAAATCCCCGCGGGTTTTGGAACCCGGTTCTCCATACTTCTGATTCAGGTGTTCACCTATTGTTTTTGGGTGCTTTGCTTTCATAATATTCCTTTCTTAAACGCTTGGCTTTCTCAAGTTCATTCTTAGGCGTCTTTTGGCTTTTCTTTTGAAATCCATTGAAAAGAATCACCAGTTTACCGTCATCAAAAAAGCAAAAGATCCGGAAAATATCACTCCCTACTTTTACCCGCATTTCATATACCCCATCATCCAAGTGTTTGAAGAATTTTTCCGGGATGTGCTGGACATTTATCACAATGTTCAAGACATAGTCAATTTTCTCTCTGACCGAATCCTTCTGCTGGTTGCAAAACTCCTCTAAAAACCTCGATGACACGCATCAAAAGTATCCAATTGGTTTTTTTGTGGAAAGATTCCCCCTTCCCGACGATTGAACGCAGCGACTAAACGAAAAGGGCTGGATTCCCCCAGCCCTTCTGATTTCTCACTTCCGAATTAAGAATTCCATTGGGTGTGATAAAACTTCCCGCTCGGGTCGTCTTTCCGCTGGTAAGTATGCGCCCCAAAATAATCCCGCTGCGCCTGGATCACCGATGCGCTGGATTCGGCCGTGATCCTGCCCAAGAGGTAATTGATCCCCGCGCTCATCACCGGCAGCGCAAATCCATGCGCCAAGCCCAAGCCGACCAATTCAGCGAGTTCTTTTCTCCCGGAAACCACCTGCTCCTTCACTCCAGCCATCTCAAAGAAGGAGACCGAATCAGCGTAGTTTGCTGAGATATTTTCCATCAATCCGGAACGGATGATGCAGCCATTGGTCCAGATTCTGGAGATTTCGTTGAAATTGAGTTTCCAGTCTTTGGTATCGGAGACGGTCTTCATCAGGCGGAAACCGACTTCGTGGTTGATGATTCGGGCCAGCGAATAGGCGGCTTTGATCTTTGGCAGCCAGGACTCCAGGGATCCTTCCACTTTCTGGAATTCATGCTGGAAAGTTTGCGAAAACGCCACGCGCATCGCCTTTTCACCGGAAACACCGCGTGCATTAACCGATTCAGCCAAGGGGCTATAAGGAATTCCGTATTCCAAAGCGGTGGTCAAAGACCAGGCTCCAGTCCCTTTTTGGCCTGCCTGATCGAGGATTTTGTCCAACAGCAATTCTCCGTTTTCCTTGAAAAGCAGCAAATCTGCGGTGATTTCGAGCAAAAATGATTTCAGTTCGCCTTTTCCCCAATCAAAAAAAATCCCCGAAACCTGCTCTGCCGAACAACCAAAACCAAATCGCAACAAATGGGTCAATTCTGCCAGCACCTGCATCTCTCCGTACTCGATGGAGTTGTGCACCATCTTGATGAAGTGGCCGGAACCGCCCGGACCCACATAGGTGACGCAGGGCTTGCCGTCTTTGTCTTTGGCAGAGATCCTTCCGAGGAAATCCTCCACCATCGCATAGCCTTCGGCATTGCCTCCTGGCATGATGGACGGGCCTTTTCGGGCTCCCTCTTCACCTCCGGACACGCCCATCGGGAGAAAGTGCATCCCGACTTCCTTCAATCGATCCACCCGTCTTTCAGAGTCTTTGTAGAACGAATTGCCTCCGTCGATGACCAAATCGTCCTTTTCCAGGATCGGAATCAGGCTGTCCAACTGCGCATCGATGGCCGCCCCGGCAGGGATCATCATCAGGATGCGTCTCGGCTTTTCGAGTGAATCCACAAACTTTTGCAAGTCTTCAAAGGCCAAAAGATTGGAAAATTCCGGGTTTTCGTCGACCACTTTCTGGGCGATCCCTTCTTCTTTTCCGGCTACAAATCGGTTATAAAGCGCTACGGAAACGCCATTTTCGGCAAGGTTGAGCGCAAGGCTCTTGCCCATCACGCCCATTCCGACCACGCCCATTTTCATTTTCATGTGTTTATAATTTGATTTTCAATGGCCACATGGAATCTCGCATAACGGATGATCACACTACTTCGTGACGTTTTTTGTCATGCTCGATTTCATAGGTTGAGATTTAAGGTAATTGAGAGACTCTGCGAGCAATTCTTCGGGAGTCCCTGAAATGTCAAGTTCGAAGCCAAACAGCGGTTTTTCCCAGATTGCAATCTGGGAGTCCAGCATTCCGGCTTTCATGTAGTGGTTTTTTCGGGCCAGCATCCGCTCCCAGATCAGATCCCGGGATCCGACCATGTGAATCCAGCGGAGATTTTCGGAAACGGAAAGTTTTTCGCGGTAGGAATTTTTGAGCGCCGAGCAAGCCAAAACCGCCCCGCCTTTCAATTCCGATTCTTCCAATTTGTCTGCCAAAGCCTGTAGCCAGGGAATCCTGTCCACATCATCCAATGGGTGTCCGGCACTCATCTTGGCGATATTTTCGGCGGGATGAAAATGATCCGCATCAAAAAAAGGAAGCTGAAGCCTTTCGGCCAAAAGAGACCCGAGGGTGGTTTTACCCGTACCCGAGACACCGGTGACGATTACAAGCATGGGGCGAAGTTAAGTTTTTTATAGGCCATAGTCCAAAGTCCATAGATCCTAGTTGGAAGATATTCCTGATAATCACGCACCATGGGCTATGGTCTCCCGGCTAATTTTCCAATCTTCCAATTTTTCAATTTTCCAATCCTTACCTTTGCGCCTTCAATTCCAAGATCCATGATTTCAGTCGATAACGTCTCCGTGATCCACGGCGGCAGCCCGCTCTTCAGCAACATCACCTTCAACATCAACGAAACCGACAAGATCGCCCTCATGGGCAAAAACGGAGCAGGGAAATCCACCTTGCTCAAGATCATTGCCGGGCAAAACAAGCCAAGCTCGGGAGCTGTTTCCGCGCCAAAAGGCTTCGTGGTCGCGTATCTGCCCCAGCATTTGCTGACGGCGGATGACTGCACGGTGATGGAGGAGACGTCAAAGGCCTTCGCTTCTTACCTGGGGATGAAGACCGAGATCGAACGGATCAACGAGGAATTGACAGTCCGAACGGACTATGAGTCAGATGCCTACTACAAGCTGATCGAGCAGGTTTCTGAGCTGAGCGAACTGTTTTACGCCATTGAGGAAGTCAACTACGAGGCTGAGGTAGAAAAAGTACTGTTGGGCTTGGGCTTCGTCCGGGAAGACTTCCAACGCTCGACTTCGGAGTTTTCCGGTGGATGGCGAATGCGGATCGAGCTGGCTAAGATCCTTCTGCAAAAGCCTGATCTGATCCTCCTCGATGAACCGACCAACCACCTGGACATCGAGTCCATCCAGTGGCTGGAGGATTTTTTGATCAACAAAGCCAAAGCCGTCGTGGTGATTTCCCACGACCGGGCCTTCGTAGACAACATCACGACCCGCACCATTGAGGTGACGATGGGCCGCATCTACGACTACAAAGCCAAATACAGCCACTACCTGGAGCTGCGCAAAGAGCGTCGCGAGCAGCAACAGAAGCAGCACGAGGAGCAGAAGCGCGCCATGGCCGACATTCAGGAATTCATCGACCGCTTCAAGGGTACCTATTCCAAGACCCTTCAGGTCCAATCCAGGGTGAAGATGCTCGAGAAGATGGAGATCATCGAAGTGGACGAGGTGGACAGTTCCGCATTGAAGCTCCGCTTCCCCCCTTCTCCACGCTCGGGAAAATATCCCGTCATCGTGGACGAGATGGGCAAAAGCTACGGGGATCATGTCGTCTTCAAAGACGCGGCGATGACCATCGAGCAGGGCCAGAAAGTGGCTTTCGTAGGGAAAAACGGGGAAGGGAAATCTACCATGATCAAAGCCATCATGGGCGAGATCGACTTTCAGGGCAAGTGCGAACTCGGTCATAATGCCATGATCGGGTATTTTGCGCAGAATCAGGCCTCGCTTTTGGACGAAAGCCTGAGCATCTTCGAAACCATTGACAACATTGCAGTGGGAGAGGTTCGAACCAAGATCAAGGACATCCTCGGAGCCTTCATGTTCAAGGGCGATGACATCAACAAAAAAGTGAAAGTCCTATCCGGCGGGGAAAAAACCCGCTTGGCGATGATCAAGCTTTTGCTCGAGCCGGTGAACCTGCTGATTCTCGATGAACCGACCAACCACTTGGACATGAAGACCAAGGACATCATCAAGGATGCACTGAAGGCCTTTGACGGGACGCTGGTCATCGTATCCCACGACCGGGACTTTTTGGATGGGCTGGTGACCAAAGTGTTTGAATTTGGAAACAAACGGGTCAAAGAACACTTCGAGGACATCAACGGCTTCCTGAGAAACAAGAAACTCGAAAACCTGAGGGAAGTGGAGCGAAAGTGAGCGGTTTTCAGTGAGCAAGAGGCCGTCTCAGTTTACAGTCGCTTGTAAACGGTGAATGGTAAACAGTAAGTGGTTAGTGGCATGAAGCTGCAGCGGGCATTTGCAGTCGCACGATTCCATCTGTGAGAAGACCAAAATCGAAAGGATCAGTCGCAGAAGGCAGTCCCAGTTTTCAGGAGGCATTGGGCACTACAAGTTGTCAGGCTGAGGTGGAAAAACTTCGGGATTTACAAAAGTTAAATGGCGATGCTTGGGGAATCAGTCATGGGTAGTCAGAAACGAGCAGCCTATCCCGATTTTCTCATCAAATTTATTTACCCTTAAGATGGTCGTTTACTCCAACGGGGGCGACCCAAAACCAGTGATGATATTCTCGGGACACAGAGAGCTTGCCCTAAAATCAGTCTTGAATTAACCGAACCCTGTCCTTGCGGATTCTATGCAAAATGTAAGATAAATTGTGCCTTAAAATTGCTTGATGACTATCGGGAGACAGAATGACTGGTGTCTGATGTCTGATGCATTGTTCAAAAAAGCCGAAATCGAAAGCCTTTCAAAAAACACCCATGAATTGGAATTCACAAACGGGGACGAAAGCGATTAAGTCGATATAAAAATCCGTGGAAACCCCGTATGGACGGGACAGGCCCGCGTCCTTTTTTGCGGAAACTATTCAAGAATTTTCAAAAAAAATCCCGATCCCGCTTTCCGAAAAATTAGCCAAAGACCAAGGATTTGATCGGTTTATTTTTCGTTTAGTAAAGCAGTGGTTTTCAAAATTTATTGTTTTAATCCGGTGTTGTTTATTTTTTTCAATTAAGTAAGATCATTTTAATCGATTTTTACACAAAACAGGTTTTTTGAAATTCGAACTTCAGAAATATTTTTTCAAAACTGGCGTGATTTTGGAAAGAAGTCATGCAACCTTTCGGGAAGAATTCCGATCTACATAACCAAACGCCCTTGCAGCAGAAAACAAGACCTAAATCCTCGATTTCAAAAAAAACACCGGCCACAAATTCCCATTCCTCATACACTAAACCACAAAACGCAATGAACACGCACCTGATCACCCGTTACTTGGGAAGCCTGGCACTTGGACTGGTGCTCACGGCGACCACGATCCTGCCACAGCCGGCAGACGCAAAAACCTACAGGGGAGTAGGCTTTCAGGTCTTTTACGATGAGCTTGCACCGTATGGAGACTGGGTCAAAGACGCCCGCTACGGATACATCTGGTTGCCCGCAGTTCGGGGGGATTTCCATCCCTATGGCACCGAAGGACACTGGGTCATGACCGAATACGGGAACACCTGGGTGTCCTACTACGACTGGGGATGGGCGCCTTTCCACTACGGTCGCTGGTATTTCGATGATTACTTCCGGAGTTGGGCTTGGATTCCGGGCTATGAGTGGGGGCCGGCTTGGGTAAATTGGAGAGCGGGCGGAGGATACTACGGATGGGCTCCATTGGGCCCCGGGCTGTCCATCCAGGTAAACGTGAGCATTCCAAGCTTTCACTGGGTATTTATCCCCAATCGCCACATCCATCACCACTATGCCTACAGGTATCACGCTCCCCACAAAACCAAGGTGAAAATCTACAACAACACCACGGTCATCAACAATACCGTCGTGTACAATAGCAACAACTACGTGGGTGGACCGCAGCGGAGGGAAGTCGAGCAGGTCACAAAAAATGCCGTGCCGGTTTACAGTGTCCAGACAAGCAATGCTCCGGGCAGGGCGGCCGTTTCCAAAAATTCGGTAACCCTCTACAAACCCCAAGTTCAGGACAATCGCGGCAGAAATATGGAGGTGAAGCCTTCGAGGGTGATGGATGCGCAGCAGGCAAAAACCGCAAGGTCCAGCCGGGAACTAAATACCTCTGCACCTTCTCGAAGCAGCTCTCCCAGCTCCAATTCGGGCGGATCGGCAGTCGGAACCTCACCGAGATCCTCCCAAAGCTCCGGAGTCTCAGGAGGGACCTCTACCCCCAGCAGATCAGCAAATCCCAGTGGAAATGCCGAGAACCAGAAACCGGTGGTAAAACCAATGCCTGCCGAAGTGCCAAACCGAAGCACGACCACGGCTCCATCTCGCCCGCAAAGCCCCGGAAGCCGGGAAACAGCCCCTGCGAGATCCCCGGAGGTGAAAAAAGAAGGTTCCGGTACGCAACAGCCCGCGCCTTCCCGTGGAACTGTCCAGCAATCCAAACCTGCCCAGTCTCCGTCAAGATCCCAGTCACCCGAAGTGAAAAGGACTGAACCGGCCAAAAGCAAAGCGTCTGAGCCCTCAAAAGCCCAAACCGGCAGATCTTCCACACAGGCAAAACAAGCCGCACCCGTCAAGAAAGGCCCTGCCGAAACCAGCGGCAGGACATCGGGCTCCGGCAGATCCGCAAGCAGCGGAGGCAACAACTGATCGCTGGCAGGCATGGTCCGAAAGGTTTCATGCCTGCCTTTTTCCAATCTCCCGAATTTAAGCACGATGGATATACGGAATCTTGCCAATAGCTTTTCAAACGATTTGGAGACCAATGAAAACGCCAAATCGTTGTTTTCTTCAGTCCCCCGTACTGAGCTCGGTCAATGAGTCCGTGGAAAAATCCCAAAATAACCCGACCGCTGTGCCGGGGTTTGTTTTTTCCGAAAGCCTCCCGTCAATCCCATCATCCCCGTTTGTGCCTGCCTGTCCGATAGGTAGGCGTAGGCCTGTCGAAACCTTGGTTCAAGAGTGTTTTTCGCAGGTTCTCAACTTCTGACCTGTCCAGTCCCCCGGACGACCCATTTGTAGCTGCACAGTTCCCGCAAGGCCATCGGGCCACGGGCGTGGAGTTTTTGGGTGCTGATGCCGATCTCGGCTCCCAGGCCGAACTGATTGCCGTCGGTGAAGGCCGTGGAGGCATTGGCATAAACCGCCGCAGCGTCCACTTCCCGGAGGAAGCGGTCGATTGCTTCTTGATCTTCAGCCACGATCGCTTCCGAATGTTTGGACGAAAATTCGGCAATGTGATCCAGCGCTTCGTCCAGATTAGTGACGGTTTTGATCGCCATCTTCAGGCTGAGAAACTCTGTTCCAAAGTGGGACGCATCGGCTTTCGATACCAATTCATTCGCGCTAAGTGCTTCAAACGCTTTTTCATCTGCGAAAATCCGGACTTTACTATCCAGCATGGGTTGAATCAACGCATTCAAAGCAGGCAAATGGCTTTCGTGAATCACCAGGCAATCTAGGGAATTGCAGACACTGGGACGGCGGGTCTTGGCGTTGTGGACGATCTTTTCGGCTTTCGCCAGATCCGCCGACTCATCCACATACGTGTGGACGATCCCTGCCCCCGTTTCGATGACGGGGACTTTGGCGTTTTGTCGGACAAAATCGATCAGGCCCTGGGAACCACGCGGAATGATCACATCCACAAAACCGACGGCCTCCAAAAGCGCTTTGGTTGCCGCCCGGTCAGCCGGTAAAAGTTGGAAGGCTGTTGTTGGCAATCCATGATTTTCCAGGACTTGATGGATCAATGTCATGATCGCACGGTTGGAATCATCGGCGTCGGATCCTCCCTTCAGTATCAGTCCATTTCCGGATTTCAAGGCCAGGGTAAACACATCGAAGGTCACGTTGGGCCGGGCTTCGTAGATGATACCGATCACGCCAAGCGGCACGGTGATTTTCTCGAGAGAAAGTTCGTTTTCCAGCGTTTTTTGTTCCAGTACATGATGCAGAGGACTTGGCAAGGCGCTCACTTGGATAATTTCCCCGGCGATGCCCTGAATTCTGGCTTCGGTCAGCAGCAGTCGGTCGTACATGGGATTGTCGCGATCCATGCGGGAGAGGTCTTTTTCATTTGCCTCAAGCAGGACTGAGCTTTTTTCCACAGTCAAGGTCGCCAGGTTATGAAGTACTTGCGTGACTGCCTCGTTGCTGAGCCCGGTCAGTTTTCTGGCGCCTTTTTTTACTGCATCAAAGATAGCTTGGTACTCATTCATGATCGAAAAGGTATAGGTAATCGTAATGTACCAAAGGCTTTTGGTTTTTGAGCCCCATCAGCTCCTGGGCGAGTTTGGAGGCGTATTCCGCCCTTCCCAGCCCGACTTTTTTCTGCTCCCCATCCCGGATCAGCAGGATGTCTCCCTTGGAAAATTCCCCCTTGATTCCGGTGATCCCGACGGGAAGGAGGCTGCGGATCACGGACGAAGTCAGGGACTCTTTCGCCCCCTGGTTGATGGTGATTTCCCCTTTGTAATAGTGTGCGCCGTGGGCCAGCCACTTGATGGCGGCATGCTTGGATTTGTTGGGTTCAAACCAGGTGCAGCGGAGGCTTTTGTCTTGAAAATCCGCCAGGATCCCATCCCGTTTGCCGTTGGCAATGAGGACCTGGATGCCCAGGCTGGCGGATTTTTTGGCCATGGCGTATTTGGTGAGCATTCCCCCGCGTCCAAAGGAGGATTTGGTGGCTGAGATGTAGCCGGACACTTCCGGCATGGAGGAGGCTACTTTCTCGATCAGTTCCGAGCTGGGATCTGCCGGATTTCCTGTGAAAATCCCATCGACATTGGTCAGCAGCAGGAGGGTGTCGGCGTTGATCATGGCGGCGGTGAGACCGGCCAGCTCGTCGTTGTCGGTAAACATCAGCTCGGTGATGGTGACCGTGTCGTTTTCGTTGATGATGGGCAAGATCCCCTGCTGAAGCAGCGCTTCGATGCAGTTTTTCATGTTGAGGTAATGCTTTCGGTCCCGAAAGTCCTCCTTGGTCACCAGGATCTGGGCGATGGGCTGATTGAGTTTTCCAAACAGTTCCTGATATCGGTTGATCAGGCGGATCTGTCCGGTGGAAGCCCAGATCTGTTTTTTGAAGACGGGGTTGAGGCCGCCGGGCAGGGAGATGGACTGCCGTCCAAAAGCCACCGCTCCCGAACTGACCAGCACGACTTTTTTGCCCGAGGAGATCAGGCCTTGGATTTGGGAGACCAAATGGCCCATCCTGTCCAAATCGGGCAATCCGTCGGACTGGGTAAGGACATTCGAGCCGATTTTTACTACCAGGGTCTTGGAATCCAGCATTCTTGAAAAATTTGCATGAAAATAGGGAAGATGCTAGGGAATTGCTAATTGGAATGGGAAGATCGAGGATAGATGGAAGAAGTTCAATTGACCTCCTCTTCATTATTTGACATTCGACGTTCGCTATTCGAAATTTATAAATAATGAATATCGAACGCTGAATGACGAATGTCGAAGATCCCTGAATCGTAAATCAAAAATCCCAAATCACAAAAACGCCATACTCAGCGTGCCGACCAGCATCAGGATCTTGGCAATTGCGCTGAGCTGGGTGAAGTGTTTCTTGCGGTCGGCCTGGTAGATTTTCCACATAAACCAAACAAAGGCAAGGCCCAAAACCCCAAAATAGACAAAGAGGATTGGGCTGTTGATTTTAAATACCACGATCAAGATCGAGCAGACAAAGACAAAAGCGATCCCGAAAATCACCTGCTTGGTTCTCCGGAAGCCGATCACGATGGGAAGCGTGCGGCAGCCATGCTTCCGGTCTCCGGGACGGTCTTCGATGTCTTTGATGATCTCCCGGATCAGGTTGAGGAAGAACGCAAACATCGCATAGGTCAGCACGAGGAGCTCTGATTTTTGGTAGTAAAAAGCCACCAGATAGACCGAAAGTCCGGTCAGGAAAGCCACGGTCAGGTTGCCGACAAAGGGCCCTCTTTTCAGCCGGTTGCTGTAGATCCAAAGAAGAAAGCAAGCCAAAAAATCCATCGCCGCGACCCTCGGTGCCACCAGCCAGCCCAGTCCGATGGCGGCGAAATTGAAGATGGAATGGAGGAAAATCACCATCCGGCGCTTGATCCCCTTGCCGACGACGACCTCGTGGGGGCGGTTGACGTAGTCGATCTTCACGTCGTAGTAGTCGTTGATCATGTACCCTGCGGCAGTGATGATCACAGTCGATAAGACGAGCAGATACAGGCGGTAGTCGTGCAGGACAGGAAGCCCGGAGGCGGTGGTCCCGATCAGGAAGTGGGCGGCCATCACCTGGGCGAACGCCACCAGCAGAAGGTTGATCGGTCTGCTGATTCGGAAAAGTCCCCGAAAAGACAAGGTTCGCTGCATAGGTTTGGCTTCAACTTCTAAAAATAGAGGAAAAGTCCAATTGAAATGGGGAAAGGCCAGTTCTCTGCGTAAAAATCGTTTTCCGGAATTTTCCGGAGCCTTTTTAAAAAGTTTTTGGGGAGGTTGCAAATCCCCCGAATAGGAGAGACGAATCAGCGAATTGGCGTAGCAAATCTCAGCGTGTTTCCGCTTGGGTCATTGACATAAAATTCCCTCAGTCCCCAGGTTTGGTCGATTGGGCTGTCGTGAACCGGGGAATCCGGGTTGTTGGGGACAAGCAGCCCCCGGCTGACGTATTTTTCAAACACGGCATCCACGTCGTCAACGCGCACATAAAGGGCAATCTGGGGTGTGCCATCCCTGCTGGCAAGCAGGATCTCCGCATTTCCGTTGATCAGTGCCACGACCCATTCGTTCTCCGGTTCGTCGGGATATTTAAGGGTGAAATCGAGGACATTCGTGTAAAATGCTACAGCTTCTTTTAAGTCTTTGCAGCGGAGAAGCGGGATGAGTTTCATGGTGGATTGGATTTCGGGGATTTAAAGGTCGTAGATATTTCTCACAGATAGCACGGACACCCACAGATGAACCAATACATCTGTGGCTAATCCGAGACATCTGTGAGTAGTTTTTTCGCCGCGCAGCGTATGAGCGGATTGGTGAAAAATTGACAGTTTTTACATGACATGACACTAGTGGAATTGCAAATTCGTGAAAACAAGGGTGTGTGATTGCAAATTGTGCCCAGTCGGGGAGGAGAGGAAGCCGGATTTACTCCAGGGCCTGCAGCTTTCTCTGATCGTATCGTCGCTTTGATTTCAGCATTCTGAACTTAAAATCATCGTAAAACAGGCTGGTCAGCAACACCAGTGCCGCTAAAATCAGGGTATTCAGTTTGAGATCGACTTTGGAATAGAAATACCCGCCGACCAATCCCCCCAGGAAAAAGAAAGAAATAATATAGGCCCTCAGCTTGATCGTGGCCTTGAGTTTTTCCCGGTTGGGGTGCGATTTTGGAAACAACAACTGGGAGATGTCAATTCCCAAATCGGTGAAAAGCCCGGTCAAGTGGGTGGTTCGTACGATGGCATTTGAGATTTTGGTCACAAAGGAATTTTGAAGTCCCATGGCAAAGAGCAGCAGGCAGGCGACGATGCCGGGAGAGTCCACAGAGAGGCGATCGCCCAACAATCCGACGGAAAACAAAATCAGGCTTTCGATCAGGGTAGGGAGGACAAATACGTTGAGTTGCTTGTTTTCGCGAAACTTCTCAATGAGAAAACTGGACAAGAATGAGCCGAAGAGAAAAGAGAAGATGTACAGAAAATAGACGGTTCCCTTCCAGAATTTCAGCTCCGCGACGTCGTTGATAAACAGCGCGAAGTGGCCGGTGACATTGGTTGTCAACTGGTTGAAGGACAAAAAACCCGTGACATTCACTATTCCGGCGACAAATGACAGGACCATGGCGATCCGTAGATTGTGCTTTAAAGTCCTGCTTTTGCCCTGATGTCTGAACATCCGTTCTCAGTTGGTTAGAGGCTGTAAGTTAGGCAGCGGTTGTTGTTCCCTGAGTCTTTGAAGCCATTTTTTTGACTGTCGGCAAGCTTTCTTTTGTCAAGCATCAGTCAGTTGCCTTACTTCACCAATTCCATTGAATTTTTGGGTTTTGCTGCTGCAGCAAACCCAAATTTTACTGTTTTCCCATGAAATATCCATTCAGGTTGATTTGCCTGCTTTTGCCAATTATTTGTTCTTGTGAGAGAAATACACGTATTGAAGCAGAAAACATCCATCATATACCGGTGGATCCCCGAGCGTATGTGGAGTTGAAATTCTCGGATTTTTTTGACACCACGCTCATGGTTCCCCTGGAAGTCACGGCCAATTCCCTGATTGGAGAGGTTTCAAAAGCGGTGACCACGGAAGACTGGCTGTATGTGCTGGACCGAACGGTAGCGGAGTCTCTGTTTGTATTCGACTACCGAGGCCGGTTGCACCGTTTTTTTTTCCGGCACGGGGGGAGGCCCGGGGGAATTCCTTCGCGTGTCCAACTTTTTCTTGTCGGAGAATGGGGAAACCGTTTTCATAATCGATCATTCGCTGGCAAAAATTTTGGCTTTCTAGGAAAACGGAAAATTTCTTTTTGAGAAAAAATTCATCATAAGGGAAAATTTTGAAGACTTGATTCCATTTAAGGAAGGGTTTTTGGTCTCCAAGCCAACCGCTGATGATTTGGGAGTCGAGTTGCAGTATTTGGATTCCAATCTGGAGTTTGTCGGGATTCCATTTCAGTTGGTCGAAGGGGACTACCGGATGGAATCGGGCTCCAAGTACCAGTTTTTTTATCCCGGAAACGACGGGATCATCTATTTCAAAGAGGTTCTTTCAGAGAAAATCTGCGCGATTTCGACGGATGGGATCCAAGTCTATGCCCTGGATTTTCCCGAGGATCGGATTTACAGTCCGGCAGTGTCTCCATGGGATGGGGAAAAGCCCGTCAAACACATGGTCGAGATTTATCGGGAAATAGAATTTAGCGGGCTTTTTGGCTTGGCAGAAGAGCTTTTGGATCCAGATACTTGGATCCTGGCCAATTATCAGGAAGGGGATGCGATCAAGCTTCTGGCTTTCGACAAGGAACGCCAAACAGCCAAGATTGTCGGCAGTTTCAAAAATGATTTGGATGGAGTGGTGGAAAATCTGCCGGGCATATTCCCGGTCAATTATCATGAGGATGAAATGATTATCAGCCTTTTTCCAAGCGATATCTACGCTGGCTTGGGGACAAGGGAGCTTGCAAATCCCTACGTGGAGGAACTGGTGAAGCGGATGCCGGAGTTGGAGGAAAACCCCGTCCTGTTCATCTATAGGAAAAAGAAACAAGAATAAAAAAAGCGGTCTCTGTGAAACCGCCCTTTTTGACTCACTAAACCAACTTTAATGTTTTTAGGCTTCCACCATGTCTTTTTCCACGTCCACCAGGGCGACCGCTCCGTGGATGGCGGTCTCGTCCAGCTCTGAGATCAGAATCTTCAGGTTGGCCAGGACGGTGGGATAGGCGAACGTCTCCAGTGTCTTGAAGAGGGATTTTTTGAACAGCGGATAGGTTTTTCGGATCGAGCCTCCCAGCACGATGGCCTCGGGAGCCAGCGAATACAGGATCATCTTGAGGAGTTCGCCCAGGTGCCGGCCAAACTCGTCGAAGGCCTGCATCGCCACCGGATCGCCCGTCAGGGCTTGCTTGGCCAGAGCTTTTGGCTTGCTGTGGTACACGTTGTGGAAGAATTTTCCACTGCAATAGTATTCGAAATTGTGGTCCAGATACGGTGCGCTGCACCATTCCCCGGCGGCGGAGTACATCCCCGAATACAGGTGCCCGTTGATCACGATGCCGCCCCCGACTCCCGTGCCGAGGGTGATGCCGACGAGGTTTTTGAAGGGTTTTCCCACCCCATATTTGTACACGCCGATGGCAAAGCAATTGGCATCGTTGTTGACAAAGACCGGCTTGGAAAACCGCCCCGTGAGGAACTTTTTGAGCTCCACGTGCTGGAAGGAAGGGATGTTGGCCAAGCCCAGGACGATTCCCTCGCGGGAATCCACGAGTCCGGGAATGCCGATCCCGATCCCCACAAAATCATAGTGGGAGTAGGAGTCGATGAACGAGGCGATGGTCTCCAGGATGTACTCCTTGCTTTCCTGGGCGGGAGTGGGAATAGCGCGAATGTCTTCGAGATGCCCTTTGACCAGAACCCCGCCTTTGATGCTGGTTCCTCCGATGTCCAGTCCTAAAATGGCTTTTTCCATTCGCAATAGCTATAATCTGTGATAAGATAGGTTTAACGCAGAAAGCCGCCGGGAATTTCCCGGCCGCTTTCCCAACAGGTTTGTAAACGTTTGAAGGGGCTTACAGCATCCCTTCGATTGATTTTTCCAGTTCTCGGGCAGTGGCCAAAAACTCGTCCACGCTCATGTCCCTGAAGAAGATCAGGCCGTGGCTGGCCCGTACTTTTGCCCGCTCGTGCAGGTAGAAGTAGTTTTTGCCCAGCAAGAGCTGGATGTCGTTCAGTTGACCAACCCAGGTACGCTTGGCCACGGTGCTGAACTTGCCGTTGTGCGAGTAGCTTGGGAAAGACGCATTGACCTGACTGAGGTAGCAGTTGGAGAACGAATCTTCCATCACCGACATGTCGCCGAGAGAGACGGGCACGATCACATTGGCTTCGTGGGGCTCAAACTTGAACCAGACGTTTCGATAGCCGATGATGCGCAGATTGCTGGTGTCGTGCTCCTGGCTCCATTTTTTTACGGCTTCGGCAGTGGCCTGGAGTACCTTGTAGTGGGTGTCCGGGCCCGATCCTTCCGGATCCAGGGTCAAGCTGATTTTTGTGGGCTTGATTTTGCGGAACATGTCCACGATCGGTTCCACATCGCGGTTTTTGTCCGGCTGCTCGGTGAAGATATCCCCGGTGTAGAAGCCCAGTCTGAGGTGGTGCACGTTTTTCACCTGCACTCCAAAGTGGGCCCAGACCAGTTCTTCCTCAAACTCCCGGATCATGCCTTTCAGCTTTTGGATCTTGGCCGGGTTTTTCTCCCCGTCGTAGGAGTTTTTCAGGATGCTGATGACGTCATTGATGGTCTCCCGGAGCTGGGCTTTGTTTTTCACTCCAAAGACGATCACCAGTGCCCTGACCACCCGGTGGCAGAGTCCGCGCTTGCGGGCATCCGGGTTTTCCGAAGCCACGTTGGTCAGGAAGTGATAGACGTCCTTGTCGGTCTTGAGGCTGTAGCCTACTTCGAAGAAGTCCTCGAAGTTGACCATTTGGATCTTGCCTTCATCCAGCAGTTTTTTGGTGTGCTGCAGCGTGTCGATCACAAAGGTGTTGGTCACGGCGGTGAAGCCGGAAGTCAACACGGAGAAATGCGCTTCGTTGGTAGGTTCGTTGAGTTGGTTGGTGATGTGCGGCAGGATGCCCAGAGAGATATCATCGTGGTGAGGTCCGGTATGGAGGAGCACCTCGTTGCTTTCCTGTTCGAGGCCTTTTGCCAGCTTGGCATCAGCGCTTTTCATCACCTGATTGACGGTGTCCTCGCTGAGTCCCGGAATCAGTTTGGTGTACTTGTCCGCTTTGAGGTCTTCGATTTTGATCCGGTGACCGTATTTGTTCAGCTTTTTGCAAAGCTCGATGACCGCCCGTTCTGTTTTTTCGAAGGTCCATTCGCCCTTTTGATAGTAGGCATCCATGGAGTCCGTCAGCTTCACGGCTGCGCCTTTGGTCAGGTAGAAGCGGCCGTTTTTCAGTTTTTGAAGGACGGTGGCGGGATACACGTTGTTCAAAGGAGTCTCCAGGGAATCCTTCACGATGCCTGCTTTCGCCTCGCCTGCGGCGATGATGATGCCGACGGCTTCGGGATTGTAGACGATGGTGTCCAGGCCGATGGTGATCACCAGTCTGTTGGAAGACACCTCAATGCCTCCCAGGTCACCGGCGGCGACGGCTTGGGTTTCGAAGTTGGTGTCGGTAAGCCGGGTGACGGAGAAGATGTGGGAGCCCCGGGTGTTGAAGGCGATGTGCCCATCGGGGCCGATTCCTCCGAGGAAGAAGCCGATGCCGCCCTTGTCGCGGATGCGCTGCTCGTAGTCGCCGCACCACTGGTCGATCAGGTAGATGGACCGCTGCTGGATCTTCTCCAGCTCACTGGCCGGGTCGCGGAACCGGAGCGAAAGGTCCACTTTCAGGTCGGGGAACACCTGGCTGAAATGGAGGCCGTCGGCCAGGGGGATCTCATCCGAGTTGATCAGGATTGCCTTTTCTTTGGAAAGCCCAAAGCCCTGGATATAGAATTTGTTGACGTAGTCGTAGAAGCTGTTGTGCTGCTTGGAAGAAATCGGGTAGAACTCGTCGATCTGCACAAAAGTCAAATCCTTCAAAACCGGCTTTTTGACGTTGCCAAGACCGTATTTTTCCCGGACTTCCTTTCCTTTTTTGCTGTCCCAGTTTTCGAGCAGGTATTGGGTCCACTTGATGAAAAACTCCGGGGTTTTGCCGGTAGGCAAGCTGATCACTCCCTCAGGATTGGCGGATACCCATTCCAAAAAACGGCAGGCGGTGAGCAGTCCGAGTTTGGGGAAATTGTCAACGACAAGATAGGGGATCAGGGTCGAGATTTTGTCTACTCCGGATTCGGCCAAAAACGCTTTTTCTACTTCGGAGAGAGGATACTTACTGAGCATACTGGTGAGACAGTTTAGTGGTGTAAGATTTATTGTGTTGAGATTTGCTGTTTCCAAATTTTCTGTAGAAGCCTTTTCCAATTCTACCAAATTAAAATTTACAAAAAGGTAATTTTCCGAATTTTAGCCCAATTCTACCCGCCAGGATCGGTAAATTATTTTTCAAGACAAAAGTAAAAAAGTTCGGTAAATAAAAAATCACTTTCATAAAAAATTCATTAAAGTGTTTCTGGGAGAAAGAAATTATAGACTTCGGGTAAATGAAATTTTTATCCGGGCCTGGAATTCTTCGATAACTTTGAAAATCTCAATCAGCGTCACCTGCTGGACTTTGGTCAGGTCTTTTAGCTTGATATAATTTTTTGGTTTTCGGTGTTGGTCCAGAATCGAGTGGGACTGGCTTTCCAGCCGCAGGCCCATCAGGTAGTCGAATGCATGGATCAGTTCCTGGGCTTCTTTGGCCGTGAATACGCCCTTTTCCTTCAGCAGGCTGATCCGGTTGGTCGTGTTGGTGTCGGAGATCCGGTACTTCAGCGCATACACGCGGGCCAGGTCCACGATGGGGCGCATGGTCTGCTTGAGGTTGAGCTGTTTTTCCCCGTCGATCTCCTCTGTTCGTATCCTTCGGAAAAAAGTCAGCGGAGCCTGGTACTGCAGCGCATTGTGGCCCAGATTGATGAAGAAGCGTTCCGGGGCTTTTTCCAAAAGTTTGCCCATATATCCCTTGAGTTCATCCAACAGGGAAAGCTCCCCGAAGATGGCCCGGCAGTCGAAGAAAGTCGAGTAGTTCATGGCGGTTTCCTGGGATGCATCCGAGATCCAGGAGTCGTAGTTTCGCTTCCAGTGGGACAGCGAATGGGTCCATTTGGGATTCATGGCCATCAGCCCGCCTTCACAAAATACGATTCCGATGCTGTTCAGTGCGGTCGAGACACGGGTCGCAAAGTCCAGGAAATACGCCCTGACTTCTTCCCGGTGCTCGTTGGCCTTGTCTTCGTAGATGATCGCATTGTCCTGGTCGGTTTTCAGGGTGAGTTCCCCGCGTCCTTCGCTGCCCAGGACAAAAAAGACAAACTTGGCCGGGGCGGGGCCGATTTCTTTGATCACCCGCTCGATGACGCGCTGGGTGACCGTGTCGGCTACGGTGGTGATGATCTGGTTGACCAGGGCAGCCTTCATTCCCCGGCTGATCAGCAGATGGATGATCTCGGGCATCCGGGCCCATTTGTCGGCGAGTTCGGAGATTTGCCTGGCCTCTTTGACGGATTGGACAAACATAAAAGGTCCCTGACTCTGCTCGGTCAGGACTTTGGTCCGGCTGATCCAGCCCAGATATCCGGTGCTGTTCTTCACCAGCAGGTAGCGGGCTTTGGTCTGAAACATCCGAAGCAGTGCCTCTACCAGAGAGGCTTCCGGGTCGATGCTGACCAGGCCGGTCTCCATGATTTGGCTGACCGGAAGATCCGGCGAGAGGCCTTGGGCCAAAACCCTGTCCCGAAGTGTCAGGTCGGTGATGTAGCCAGTGATCGCTTCTTTCGACTCTCCGACGAACAAACAACTGACTTGCTCCCTTGCCATCCGTTCCGCGCAGTTCCTGATGGATTCCCCCGGAATCGCGACACGGATGCTCCGTACGTTCAGTTCCTGGACCTTTTTGGAATAAAACTGGTCGGAGACAAAAGAGCCTGGAGTGTGCATGGACTGAAAATACAAAAAGTGTTCAGGTTTCGCTTCCCCAAAAAGAAAAACGCCCCGGAATTTTCATCCGGGGCGGTTTTGTAAGGATATGGGTACCCAATCGCTTTTTTCTATCAGGCAGTCACCCCAAGGGCCTTGGCCATGGTCACGCCGATCTCTGCAGGCGAGTCCACGACATGGATTCCGTTTTCCCTCATGATGCGCATCTTGGCGGCGGCGGTGTCGTCTGCACCTCCGATGATCGCTCCGGCGTGGCCCATTCTCCGGCCGGCAGGCGCGGTCTGTCCTGCGATGAATCCGACTACGGGCTTTTTGTTGCCGGTCTCCCGGATCCAGCGGGCCGCTTCGGCCTCGTAGTTTCCGCCGATCTCGCCGATCATGACGATCGCATCGGTTTCCGGGTCGTTCATCAGCATTTCCACCGCCTGCTTGGTGGAGGTCCCGATGATGGGATCGCCGCCGATGCCGATTGCGGTGGACACGCCGAGTCCGGCTTTGGCGACTTGGTCAGCGGCTTCGTAGGTCAAGGTGCCGGATTTGGACACGATGCCGACTCTGCCGGTTTTGAAAACGAAGCCTGGCATAATGCCCACTTTGGCTTCCCCGGGAGTGATGACACCCGGGCAGTTTGGGCCGATCAGGACACTGCCCCGCTCCTTGATGTAAGGCTTGGCCGTCATCATGTCGGATACGGGGATCCCCTCGGTGATGGTGATGATCACTTTGATGCCCGCATCGGCTGCTTCCATGATGGCGTCAGCCGCAAACGCAGGCGGAACAAAAATGATGGAAACATCAGCGCCTGTCTTCTGAACTGCCTCTTCCACGGAATTGAAAACAGGTCTTTCCAAATGGGTAGATCCGCCTTTGCCGGGAGTCACACCGCCGACTACGTTGGTGCCGTATTCGATCATTTGCTGTGCGTGGAAAGAGCCCTCAGACCCGGTGAATCCCTGTACGATCACCTTGGAATATTTATTGACAAGTACACTCATGCTTCGGTTTTTAAAGTTTGGCACAAAAATAAAAGAAACCACCCGCTGACAAAAGAAAAGCCAAACATTCTCGGGGGATTCCTTTTGGGGCGATCACTTCATTTCCGTTGGGGAGAGCCAAAAACGTCCTTGCGGATTGGTAAAACAGGATGGGACTGAAGGGAGCGAAGTGTGATTCCAGTCCCGCTTTTTGGGCACTTTTGTCCTGT
Source organism: uncultured Limnohabitans sp. (assembly GCA_964530015.1). Classification (GTDB taxonomy): domain Bacteria; phylum Bacteroidota; class Bacteroidia; order Cytophagales; family Cyclobacteriaceae; genus Algoriphagus. The sequence goes on from CAZGYC010000017.1 coordinate 34,467, forward strand.
CTACAGAAAAATCACAGCCACAGATGCACAGATTAATCTGTGGTCAAAACTTCCCCGAGGCGCAGGAGCACACCTGAATCGCCCTCCATTGCAGCCTTTTAGCCGAAAGGATCCCGGGTGATTTTCCTGCAAACACGCTCGGGGGAATTTGGCGAGCGGAATCTTTTCCTATTTTCGTTTTATGCTTCGCCGTACGCTTCCGGCTCTCCTCTTGACTTTGGGTCTTTTTTTGATCCAGGGTTTGGTTTTTGCCCAAAATTTCAAGTTTAATACCCAGCCCAAAGGCATCAAACTGCCTGTTCAGAACATCCTCGAATTCGAGCAGGACACTCTGGGCAGGATGTGGTTTGCCACTTCCAGGGGAGTGGTCTATTCGGACGGCATCCAGACCTACGAACTGCCCGATACCCTGGTCAGGAGATTCAGCTACCAGATTTCCATCCTAAAGGACGGGGATGGGATCATCTGGCTGTTCAATGCCAAGGGCACTCCGGTTTTGGTGCGGGCCACGCCGGAAGGATGGGAGGAAACCGAGCTCCCAAATGAAACAAAAAGCGGAGTCCATTCGGTGATCGGCTTTTTTACGACCGGAAAGTCTTCCCAAAAACATTTTTTTCTGGATGCCGGGAACAGCCTGGTGTATTGGAAAGAAGGACAGACCGACAAAACGGTGGTCAAGAGGGACCTTACCCAGACAGGAGAGCTCATTTCCGTGCTCGATATCGCAGGGGAATTCATGCTGAATTTCAAAGAACAAACCCTGAAGTTTGACGGGACACAGTTGACCCCCTATGCCTACCGGGGAATCCCGCTGCCCTCCACGCCCTTTTTGGTCAAGCAGTCTCCCCAGACGGGCGAGTTTTATTTTTTGGGGAACGGCTACCTGGCCAGGGGCCCCAAAGCGGAGTTTCCGACCCATATCGTCAGCCGGGGTTTTTCTGCCGGGGCTTTGATGAACGGCAACTTCTACTCGCTCGAGTTTTCGGGTGAAAATGTCTTTTATCACTTCAACTCCCACCTGCTGAAATACAACCCTTCGAGGGACAGGCCGGTATTCGTCAATCTTTTTGGCCTGTTCAACACGATCTACGTGCAGACCATATTCCTGGACCGGGAGGGGATCCTCTGGGTGGGAACCAACCGGGGCATGGCCAACAACAACAGCCAGGTTTTCCAGAATTATGGCTCGGAGGCCAAGGAGTTTTTGGGAGAAGAGCTGACGGCCGTGTCGGATCTGGGGAATGGCTCGTTTCTCTTTGGGTTCAACAACGGGATCCAGATTTTTTCCCGAACCGGGATCAAGACCATTTACCAAGACCCGTTTACGTTGGGTTTGCCCAATCACCGGATTGTCAATTTTTCGGAAGACGGCAAAAACGGCGTGTGGTTTTCGGCGAGCTGGGGAGGAGTGGGGTATTTTAATGCCAAAACCGAAAAAACAACGCTCACGCCTCCTCCCCCAAACACCAATATTTCCTCCGTGCAAGTGGAAGGGGACAGCCTTTTGGTTGTTTCGGGCAAGCAAGTGTTTATAGCACCGCTTTCGGCCAGGGGTGATCGGCTGTTTGCCAGAGAGCTGACCCCGGAATTTGAGCCCCTGCTGAATGGTGTGACGATGTTTCTGAGAAAAGCCGGCAAGCTCAAAAACGGCAAAATACTCGTTTTGAGATCCAGCAAACTGGAAAACCAGTACCCCATCGTGGAGACGTCCAGGTATATCCTGGCAGAAGGCTATGACTATTTGGAACTGCCGGACGGCAGTCTGCTGCTGGGGACAGAGTATGGACTGAAAGTCTATCGGGAAGGATACCTGGGTTTCTATCTCCATCTGGGCAAATCGATCACCAATGCGGTCTTTGCCCTGCTGAAAGACAGTAGGGGAAATATCTGGGCAGGAACCGACAACGGAGCTTTTGTCCTGGGGAAGGAAAAAGTCAGCCACTACAATGAGAAAAACGGGCTGGTGGGAAACGAAGTAAACCGAGGGGCCTTGGTTGAGTCTTCGACCGGCCGGGTCTTGATCGGAACCCAAAAGGGGCTGTCCATTTATTTTCCCGAGGAGAGCTTTTACGCAAATGGCACCCCAAAGGTATTTTTGAGTTCTGTCCGACTGGGGGACAAAGAAATAGTGGGAAAGGCGAACGCCGAAATCCCCTATTCACAAAACTCCCTGGAAGTGGCCTTTTTGGCATCGGCATTCAATGAATCCCGGGAGCTGTGGGTGCACTACCGACTCAAAGACCAGAAAAACACGGAATGGACAATCCTCAAAAACCCGGGTTCAAACCGGCTTTTTTTCGCCAACCTCCCCGCGGGCGAATACCAGTTTGAGCTCAAGGCCTCCTATGACGGGGAAGACTTTTCCGAGACGGTTTTTGCCGGGCCGTTTGAAGTCCGCGCGCCTTTTTACCTACAGCGTTGGTTTGTGATCCTGTCCGTTCTTTTCCTCATGGCTCTGGGCTTTTTGATCAGCAGGTTTTTCAGACAGCTCCAAAACCTGGGCGTGCTGCAAACGGCCGTAAACCAGGAGACCAAGAGGAAGGCCATCGCGGAGCAGCAGTTTAAAAATGTCTGGTCCAGCTCCCAGGACGGGATGCTGCTGACCCTGGAGGACGAGGAGATCCTGACGGTAAACCCGGCATTTGCCAAGATGATGAAATGCGCGGTGGAAGAGCTGGAAGGGAAGTCCATCCGCGTGTTGTTTAAGGACGAGGACCATCAGGATTTCTACCTGGACGTCTTGCTGAAGCGGGTACGGATGACGCCCGGTACGGGAATCTCCCTGGAAACCCCGATTCAGTGGAACACCGGACTGCTGGAAATGGAGGTGTATTCGGTGATGCTGGACGAGGACTACCGGGGCAAGGGTCTGGTGCTTTCGGTGTTCAAAGATATTTCCGCACAAAAGTCCGTACAAAACAAGCTCTTGGATGCCAAGGAGAAGGCCGAGCAGGCAAACCGCTTCAAGTCCAGCCTGCTGTCCAACATCAGCCATGAAATCAGGACCCCGCTGAACGGGATCATCGGGGGTGCCGAGCATATCAAGATGAGCCGAAGGCATGATCCCGAGCTCCTTTCCCAATTGGAAATCATTCTCCAAAGCGGGGAAAGACTGTTGGGAACGATCAATTCCCTGCTCGATATCGCAAAAATCGAGGCAAACAAGATGCCTGTCGTGTACACCAGGACCGAGGTCAGGGATTTTCTGGAGACCATCATCCGGCCACACAAAGCGGCCGCCACGAGAAAGAAGCTGAAGCTCGAATTCAATTTTCTGGGCCCTTCGTTCCATGCCAGCGTGGATCGGAGATTTCTGGAGATGATCCTCAACAATCTGGTCAGCAACTCCACCAAGTACACCGAAAAAGGGATGATTTCCGTGACCTGCCAAAGAAAGGACGACTTGCTTTTGCTGGAAGTGGCCGATTCGGGAGTGGGGATTTCCGAGGATTTTCAAGGCAGGATGTTTGACCCCTTTGAGCAGGAGAGCAAAGGCCACGACCGGCTTTTTGAAGGCACCGGGCTGGGACTCAGCATCACCCGCAATCTGGTCCAGCTCATGGGAGGGAAAATCCAGGTTTGGAGCGCAAAAAACGAAGGGACAAGAGTCTTGGTCGAAATTCCATTGTTCGAAGCGTAATTTTTGTAATTTCAGACCACCAATGCCGTCACCCCTTTCTTCGACCTAGCCCATGTTTACACTGAAAATCCTGATAGTCGAGGACGATTCGGTTTCTGCGCTTTTGCTCCAGCGGGCACTTGAGAAAAATACCCACCAGATCGTTGGGATAGCTGACACCGGCGAAAAAGCCCTGGACATCCTGGAGGACAACTTCGTGGACATCGTCATGATGGACATCAATCTGGCGGGCGAGCTCGACGGAATCAAGACCACCGAGATCATCAACGAAAAGTACGACATCCCGGTCGTGTACCTGAGCGCAAGTTCCGATGCGGAAACGCTCAACAAGGTCGTCGGCACCAATCCCAGTGCCTATGTGATCAAGCCCTTCAATATCCGGGAGCTGAACATGGTGATCGAATTGGCCATCTTCAAGGACCGCAAGGAAAAGGAACTCCAAAAACTCAACAACGAGCTGGAGGAAAAAGTAAAACAGCGGACCGCGGAGCTGTACGAAGCAAACAAAGAGCTCACCAAAGCCCTCGAGAAAGAAAGGGAGATCAACGAGCTCAAGTCCCGGATCGTACTCAACGTGTCCCATGGATTCAAGACCCCGCTCACGTCCATCCTGAGCTCCGCGCAGCTTCTGCAGATCTATGCCGAAAGGGAGCACCCCATGAAGCAGAAGATCACCAAGCATGCCTTCAAGATCGAGCATTCCGTCCGGGCCTTGAACAACCTGCTGACCAGCGTGCTGTTCTTCGGAAAAGCCGACGAAAACAAACTGGAGTTCAGGCCCAAGAAGATCTTTTCGGGAGCCTTTGTAAAAGAGCTTTTGGATACCGTCAAAGCCGGAATCGACAATGGTGTGACCATCAAGACGGAAATCGGGGAACTGCCCAAGACCATCACTTCCGATCCCGAACTCATCTATCAGGTCTTTGAAAACCTGCTTTCCAACGCGGTCAAATACTCAAAGGACGGAAAACAGGTCGAGTTTAGACTGGGTTTTGAAGACAGCAGACTCCTTGCGCAAGTGGCCGACAAAGGGATCGGAATCCCCAAATCGGAGCAGGGCCAGCTTTTTGACCGTTTTTTCCGTGCCAAAAACGTGGGCGTGGTCGAAGGCTCGGGACTGGGGCTTTCCATCGTCAAAAAATGCCTTGACGTGCTGGAGGGCGACATTGCTTTTGAAAGTGAAATCGACAAGGGAACCACTTTCTTTGTCACCATTCCCGTGAAATAACGTATGCTGCTGGAGACAAGCGCTTTGCAATATGCCCATCCGGGGCAGCCGGTGATTGCTTTTCCCGAGATCCGGGTGGACGCAGGCGAGGCGCTGCTGGTGTTGGGGAAGTCGGGAAGCGGAAAGACCACCCTGCTCAACCTGCTGGCGGGACTTCTCAATCCCTTGAAGGGGGAAATCAATCTCGACGGTATCACCCTGTCTTCTCTTTCGGGACAGGCTTTGGATCTCTTTCGCGGGCAGCACATCGGGATCGTCTTTCAAAAACCGCATCTGATCGCGGCACTCAATGTCCGGCAGAATCTTGAGCTGGCCCATTTTTTTGGCAAAAAGAAAGGACAGGACATCGATCATTTGCTTTCCGAACTGGGAATCCGTAGAAAAGCCGAATCCTCGATCCAGACCCTGAGCGAGGGCGAGGGACAGCGGGTTTCCATCGCCAGAGCCCTGGCCAACAGTCCAAAACTGATCCTTGCCGACGAACCCACCTCCAGCCTGGATGACGAAAATACCGAAAAGGTCGTCCAACTGCTGAAGTCCCAGGCCGCCAGGATCGGTGCAGCACTGGTCATCGTGACCCACGACCAGCGTATCAAAAACCATGTCTCCCACTTCATCGAAGTCAAAGCCCCATGAACCTGTTTAAGATCAGTTGGAAATACCTAGCCTTCCGGCCGCTTTCCACGGGACTGAATGTCTTCCTCTTGGCCTTGGGGCTGGCAATCATCACGGTTTTGCTGCTGATTCAGGATCAGTTTGAGAAAAAAATGAACCAGGACGCAGAGGGAATAGATCTGGTAGTCGGCGCAAAGGGCAGTCCGCTTCAACTGATCCTTTCCTCGGTTTACCACATTGATTTTCCCACCGGGAATATCAAGATGGAAGAAGCCAAGAGTCTTTCCAGCAACCGGCTGGTGAAGAAGCTCATCCCCCTGGCATTGGGGGACAACTTCCAGGGGTTTCGCATTGTCGGTACCAACCAGGACTATCTGGAACTTTACGGCGTGGATTTCTCCGAAGGAAATGCCTGGGAGTTTCCATTTGAAGTGGTGCTCGGATCGGAAGCTGCGGCCAAGACCGGCTTGAAGGTCGGGGATGAATTTGCTTCAAGCCACGGGATCAGCGTAGGAAGCCACGAACACGATCAGCACAATTTTGTCGTTTCCGGAGTACTTGCCCCGCGTGGAAATGTGGTGGATCGACTGATCCTGACCAGCATCGAGTCCGTTTGGTACACGCACGAGGAGGCCGGAGCGGCTGACGAGTCTGCGGTTTCGGGGGATTCTGCGGCGACTGGAGAATCCGGGTTCCATTCGGATGAAGTTGACGCTTCTGAGGCGGATCACGATGCCAAATTCCACCGGCAGGTGGCTAAGACCGGGTTCCCCGCTTCCGAAGAGGACCGGGAAGTGACCACCTTGCTCCTTCAATACCGAAATCCGATGGCAGCGATCCAGTTGCCCAGGATGATCAACTCCGGCACCTCCATGCAGGCGGCATCGCCGTCCTTTGAGATGTCGCGGTTGTTTGAGCTCTTGGGGGTGGGGATCAGTCTGCTTCAGGGACTGGCTGTCGTGTTGATTGCGGTTGCAGGCTTGGGTATCTTCATTGCACTTTACAATTCCCTGAAAGAGCGAAAATACGACTTGGCAATCTTGAGGACCTTGGGGGCTTCCAGAGTTCAGTTGCTGGTTTTGATCTTTCTGGAGGGCTTGATGTTGACTTTTTTGGGGGCTGTTCTCGGGATAGCATTGGGGCATACTTTCCTTTGGATGCTGGTCGGCCAAAGCGAACAAAACGTGGTAGCCGCCATCCAGCCGTGGATTTTCCTGCGGCAAGAACTCTGGATCATCGTATATGCCTTGGGCGTAGGGGTAGTGGCTTCTATTATCCCAGCCTGGTCGGCTTATCAAACAAGTATTGCAAAGCAATTGACAAAGGCGTAACTAGCACGCAAAATTGGGAAATGACATGAAAAAGTGGGGATTTATTCTGGTTTTGGGGGTGATGTTCAGCCTGTCTGCCGCTGTGTCCAAAGCGCAGGGAGTTTGGAAAAGCCTTTCTGAAGTATCGTATAAGATCAGCGAAGACCAGTTTGGGGAGTTGTACGTGCCTGTTTTCTCAGACAACATCAAGAAGCTCGAAGGAAAGGAAGTGGAGGCCGACGGATACATCATTCCCTTTGAGGGGATGTTCAAGCCTGAGCACATCATCCTGTCCAGCCTTCCGTTGGCCGAATGTTTTTTTTGCGGATCGGGCGGCCCTGAGACGGTCATGGAAGTCATGCTCACCAATCCCATCAAGTACACCTCCAAGCGGGTAAAAGTACGGGGAACGCTGACCCTGAATGCCAAGGATCCCGAGAAACTCATGTACATCCTCAAGGATGCCCGGCTGATCTCGGAATAGATGTGAAAAGTTCCGGGATCCCGGAGCTTTTTTTGAATCAGCCGACGGATTCTTTTTCCAGCACCCGGAATTTTTCCAGGATTTCCATGGTCACCGGACCGGGCTTTCCGTTGCCGACTTTCCGTTCATCCACTTGCGTGACAGGCAGGAGCACCTTGGTGGTACTTGTAATAAACGCCTCGTCAGCTTCCCAGACCTCCTCGAGGGCAATGGGTCGGATGACCACGTTTCCGGCGATTTGAAGGATTTGTTTCCGGGTGATTCCCATCAGGATGTGCTGATCCGGAGTGTGCAGGACGCCGTTTTTCACGATGAAAAAGTTGCTCCGGGAGCTCTCGCTCACCACACCGTTCCAGTGGTAGAGGACGTCCTCGGCCCCGAGCCGTTTCCAATTGACACTGTGCCACACGGGAAGGGTATAATTGGTCGTCTTGATGTCGGCAATCGGCCTTATGTATTCCAAAGTGAGCAGCTTGATGCCCTGCTGGTATTTTTCTTCAGTGGGCATCGCAAGCGATTCGGCGAAGATAAAAAGCTTCCCTTCGGCGGGTGAAAAGTGATTTTCGGATATTCCTCCGCTCAGAACCATCCTCAGTCCTCCGTCAAGCAGGTCATTTTTATCGATGAGTTCGGAGACAATGGCTCGGAGTTGCTCCCGGCTGTAGGCAAGGGGAAGATGGGTTTTTTCCGCAGAAGTGATAAACCTGTCCAGGTAGTGCTCAAGAAAAAGCGGGGTATAACCGGAGGTACGGAAAAAATCAAAAATCCCATAACCTCGGATCAGGCCCAGGTCCATCGGATGGATGGTAGCGGTTCCTGTTGGGATGATTTTTCCGTCGGCAAAGCAGAATGGTTTCATTTTGGAAGATTTAGCACCCAAAATTAGCATCAAAAGCCGTTTTTTTAAGCTAAATAAATCTGAATTACAACTATAATTAAAATGAGGAAAAATTGTACCTTGGGGAAGCAAAAAATGAGCTTGATGAATTTTATCCGTATTGGTTTGATTTTTAGTCTGTTTGTTTTTCTCCAAGCCTGTGAACCAAGCCAGGTAGACTTGAACAACAAAAAAAGGGCTGAGGTCATGGCCCAGCATGATGAGGTGATGCCCAAACTGGGTCAACTCAAATCATTCGAAAAAAAGGCAATTCAAAAAGCCGGGGAGTTGGCTGCGTCTGATTCGGTGGATTATGATCGGATAAAGCGTCTGGAGGCGCTCGCCGCCGAGCTGAGCCAAGCCTATGAAGACATGTTTGTCTGGATGCGGCAATACAAAACCGACGAGGAAGGCCAGTCCCCGGAGGAGGTCAAAGCGTACCTGGACAAGCAGATGATCCTGGTCACCGAGGTCAACAAGACCATCAAAGAGGTACTCGCCAAGTCAGACTCACTTTTGGTCGATCAGTAATCCCCAGGTTTGTTTTTCAGGTAGTTTTCAATATCCCTTCCGGTGATCACTCCCTCATTTTGCCCCCAGATATTGTACAGGTAAGTGGTGATCTGGGCAATGTCCAGCGGCTTGAGGCTTGGATTCGCCGGCATTTGCTGGTTGTATTTTTCCCCGTTTACCGTGATTTCCCCGGTTTGGCCATGGCGGATGATCCAGACCGTCCGGTGTACACTGGCTTTGAAGTAGTCGGCATCCAGCAGCGGCGGGATCAGTTTTCCTAGGCCCCTGCCGTCAGCTTGGTGGCAGTTCCCACAGTGGTTTTCGTAGAGGGTTTTTCCCGAAACCGCATACTTCATGACTTCAGGATCTGAGATCTGGGCGAGCGTGTTTTCTTCATCGCTGGGTTTTGGGGCACAGGAAAAAGCCAACAACAAGCCCGCGAAAATTATCGCTGCCCTCATTTTTCCAGCAATTTGGGAATGTCGGAGATCAGACGGTCCACCTGGGCCGATTTGGTTCCGTCATATACTCCCCGGATTCTCCCTTTCCCGTCCACCAGGAGAAAAGCGCCACTATGCAAAAAACCTCCCGGTTCCAACTGGTCGGCCATGGCCGTGGTCAGGTAGCTGGTTTGGCCGATTTCGAATATTTTCTCCTGATCCCCCGTCAGAAAATTCCAGGTGGCAGCATCCCGCACGCCCAGTTTTTCCGCGTAGTCCTTCAACACGGCTTGGGTGTCATGCGTAGGGTCGATGGAGTGGCTCAGGATTTTGAAGTCCGGATTTCCCTTAAAATCCCCATAGACCCGAAGCATTTCCTTTTTCATGATCGGGCAGATCGTCGGGCAGGAAGTGAAAAAGAAATCCGCGACGTAGATCTTTCCGGCCAGGTCGGCATTGGTGACCGAGTCGCCCAGTTGGTTGACAAAGGCAAAGCCGGCGATTTGGTGGTAAACGGTGTCCTGGTTTTCGTCCACATACCGCTCGCCCAGGATCGGGAGGTCCGCCGTGGTGGAGCTTTCGGATCCGGGTTTACATGAAACGCCGATCAGAAGTGCCAATCCGAGAAATATGCTGTTTGTTTTCATGGTCTTTTTTTGAGTCTATATTTTTTGTAAAGCCGGATTCCGAGCATCAGCAGGATCGCCAATCCGATCAGTCCCGCCACGCCCCAAACCATGCCCAGCATATCCTTGAGCACGATCAGGAATACGATCGCAAAAAGCAGGACGGTCGATGCCTCATTCCAAATGCGGAGTTGGGTGGAGGTCCAGCGGGCTTTTCCGGCTTGAAGTTCCCTGAAAAGCACCTGGCAGAAGCCGTGGTAGCAATAGAGCAAAAACACGAATCCCAGCTTGGCGTGCATGAAGCCCAGCTCCAGGTATCCCCAGCGGTAGCTCAGTACCCAGGTTCCAAAAACCAGCGTCAGCACCGCCGATGGCCAGGTGATGATGTACCAAAGCCCGCTTGCCATCAGGTCCAGTTGCGGCTTGAGGATGGCTCGTTCTGCTTCCGGCTTTTGCAAGGCTTCCGTCTGGTAGATAAAAAGCCTGACGATGTAAAAAAGTCCCGCAAACCAGGTGACTACAAAGATGATGTGAAGCGCCTTGACATACTCGAAACCCATTGTCAGAATTTTGGGCTAAATTAAGGCCTAAACCCCATAAACCCTCAAGTTTTTGAAAAGGAACAAACTCATTTTCTACATGATCGGAGCCCTGATCGTCATCTTGGTTTATCAGATTGTAAGCTCCAGTCTTTCTCAGCCCGGATTGGAGCAGTACGAGGGCAAATACGAGGAGCTGGGGTTTTACCGAAACGAAAACAATACAGGACCCGTGATCCGGGTATATGCCATCCGCGCGTTGGACACCGACCCCGCATGGATGCGCGACTTTGCCGATGCCCAGCCCCATACCAAATACGGGCGGACGCTGTTTTTTTTCTTTTCACCTGATCTGACGGAAAAGGTGAATCTATCTCCACAGGAACCATTTTTTCCATTGGAGTTACAGCCCTATTTGTTGGCGAAGTTTGAAAAAACGCCCATGGGCGAGGGCCGTTTCACTTCCCTGAATCCATGAAGAAGCGACCTGACCTGAAGGCGTTTCAAAGCGGAATCCTGGCAGGCAGCCGGGTGATTCTCAGTCAGGCCATTACCTTGGCAGAAAGCACCCTGGAGTCCGATCAGGAGCTCGCTGCGGAGCTTGTCCAGTCGCTGATGCCCCATACCGGCGACTCGGTCCGGATCGGAATCACCGGCGCGCCGGGGGTCGGGAAGAGCACTTTTATCGAAGCCTTTGGGAAGCTGCTCCTGGATCAGGGGAAAAAAGTAGCCGTGCTTGCCATCGATCCCAGCAGCCAACTGACCAAGGGAAGCATCCTGGGAGACAAAACCCGGATGGAAGGCCTTTCGTCCGACAAAAGGGCTTTTATCCGGCCCAGCCCATCGGGTACCACGCTCGGTGGGGTAAGCGGAAAAACCCGGGAAGCGATGCTGCTCTGCGAGGCAGCGGGTTTTGATGTGATTTTGGTGGAAACCGTGGGCGTGGGACAAAGTGAAACAGCCGTCAAAAACATGGTGGACTATTTCCTGCTGCTGCTCTTGGCCGGAGCGGGGGACGAACTCCAGGGGATCAAAAAAGGAATCATGGAGATGGCGGATGGGCTGGTCATCCACAAGGCCGACGGGGACAATCTCGGGCAGGCCAAAAAAGCCAAATCGGGCTACCAAAATGCCCTTCATCTTTTTCCCACTTCCCAAAAAAACTGGTCTCCAAAAGTCCTGCTGGCTTCGTCCACGACGGGTCTGGGACTGGAGAAAATCTGGGAGCAGGTGCTTCAATACCAAGTGAAGATGACCGAAAACGGCTTTTGGGAATCCAACCGGGCGGCCCAGCGACTGAATTGGCTGGAGGATCAGATCCAATTTTTGCTCGGGCAGGCTTTCCTGCGGGATTCCCGGGTAAAGCAACTGATGGTCGATGAAACCCAAAATATCCAGGCCGGAAAACTCAATCCGGCAACTTTGGCCAAAAAATTGGTTTCCCTGTTCCTTTCCAACCGATCCCCAAAATGAGAAATCTTATCCTGTTGTTTTTTGTGGCGGCTATTTCCTGTGCGCCAAAGTCCGAAAAGGCAGTCTCTGAAGTTGGAGAAGGGATTGTTTTCAAAACCGATTCTTTGGTCAAGGAGGTCTGCGTGGGAGAAAACTGCGCAAATTTGAGCCTCACCTGGCCGGTGGCTTCCGGCGCGGCATCGGCGGAAAAGATCAATGCGGCCATAGCGGATCAACTGGCCTGGCTGGTTCAAACAGGCGAGGCTATTGCGCCCTTGGATACGCTGATCCGGGATTATTTCGGGTCTTTTCGAGAGTTCAAGACGGAATTTCCGGACTCGCCCGGAGGCTGGGAGATTGAGGCCAAGGGCGAGGTCAGCTACCACTCAGACCGTACGCTGAGCATCTACTTTAGCCAGTTTACGTATCTTGGGGGAGCCCATCCCAACAGTTCGGTTTCCTTCCTGAACTTTGACGCGGCGAGTGGCGAGGCACTCAGTGATGATCGCCTGATCTTGGATGATTCAGCACTTTTTCAGCAAGTGGAAAAGAAGTTTCGGGAATTTCACGAAGTGGCGGAGGGAACTGGCATTGCCGAGGACGGACGTTTTTTTCTCCCCGAAACAGGGTTTTTCCTCGGTAGTGCCAAAGGATTCAAGGATGGGAAATTCCGGGTGATCTATGTGCCCTATGAGATCGGTCCCTACGTCATGGGCTACACGGAGTTGGAGTTTTCCCGCGAAGAGTTGGGGGATTTGGTCCGCTGGTGAAAGGAATGATTCGATATTTGAGATTTGAAGTTTGAAATTTCGAAACCAATCAAATATAATTTGACCTCTGGCATCATTGTGGACAATCATAAAAATTGATACGCGTATCCGCAATCTTGCACGTAGCCAAATAAAGTAAATGTTTGATTCTGGCCTTTTGCCAATTCCCTCCACCGCGGCGGCAGGTTAGAGCCTGTCGAACTAAGTCGAGGCCAAATTATCGATACGTGCATCTATGCGGATACACACACATTTGAGATTTCGCCGATTTCAAATCTTGAACCTCAAATCTCAAATCAATACGATCTCATCTTGAACTTCTTCTTCAGTTCATTGACTGAATTGCGGAATCCGGAGTCCGTTTCGATCATGTCGTTGACCGTCTGCACGGCGTGGATGACGGTGCTGTGATCCCGGCCGCCAAAGTGATAGCCGATGGATTTGAGCGAATGGTTGGTGAATTCTTTGGAAAAATACATCGCCACTTGGCGTGCAATCACGATTTCTTTCTTTCTGGTTTTGGCTTTCAATTCATCGACATGAATGCCGTAATATTCAGAAACCGACTTTTGGATGAATTCAATCCCCACTTCCGTTTCAATGTCCTTGATAAAGTTTTTGATGACGGTTTTTGCCAGTTCCAGGCTGATTTCGACCCTGTTCAGGGACGCATGGGCAATGAGGGAAATCAGGATTCCTTCCAGTTCCCGGACATTGGTGTCCACGGAATAGGCGAGGTATTCTACCACGTCGTCGGGAATCAGGATTCCTTCGGACTGCATCTTTCTGCGGATGATCGCCACGCGGGTTTCGAAGTCAGGCATCTGCAGATCGGCGGTCAATCCCCACTTAAAACGGGAAAGCAAGCGCTCTTCGAGACCTTTCAAGTCCCTGGGAGGACAATCTGAGGTCATGATGATCTGCTTCTTGTTTTGGTGGAGGTGGTTGAAGATGTGGAAAAACATCTCCTGTGTCCGGTCTTTTCCCGCCATAAACTGGATGTCGTCGATGATCAGGACGTCCACCTGCATGTAAAAATTGGTAAAACTCTTCACGTTGCCATCCTTGATGGAATCCATGAACTGGTTCACGAATTTTTCGGAAGAAACATACAGCACAAACTTGTCTTCCGGGCCGTTTTTGATCTCGTTGCCGATTGCCTGGACCAGGTGAGTCTTTCCGAGTCCCACTCCGCCATAGACCATCAGCGGGTTGAAGGAAGTGATGCCCGGCTTGGTCGCCACCGCAAAGCCTGCGGATCTGGCAAGTCGGTTGCAGTCCCCCTCGATGTAGGTGCCGAAGGTGTAATTTTGGTTCAGGTTGCTTTTGGTCAGCATGTCCGCGTCGAGCGACTGCATCTCAAAAGGTGTCCTTACCTCTTGGGCAGGCGCAGGTTTCTTGGCTGAAGCGTTGCCCTGTGGATACGAAACCGCGATGGGCTGATTGTTCGAATTTCCCTTGTCCACTACCACCGCATATTCCAGACGGCCGTTCGGCCCCAGGGTATTTTTGATGGCAAGCTTGAGTACCTGCACGTAGTTGTCCTCCAGCCATTCGTAAAAAAACTGGCTGGGTACTTGGATCGTCAGACTGGAACCTTCCAGTTTGACAGGGTTGATCGGTTTAAACCAGGTTGAAAAGCTCTGCTCGTTGACGTGCTGTTCTATAACACGCAGACACTCATTCCATACGGCGCTAGCTTCCAAACTCATTTAGAAAAGATTTGCTGGTAATTCTGTAATCCCTGGGCGAAAGCAGGGGGGTCAAATTTGTGGAAAATTAACTTAAATAAAAAATCAATAAGGGCTTGAAAAAGTCAATAATTCGAGAATTTTCGCGGGTCTCAGAATAAAATTTGGTCGCGAATTTTATTCCGGATTCTTTCCCAAGCGGGCGGGGAAAGCCGGAGAAGTTTCTTCCTGTGGAAAAGCAAAAACACCTGATTTTCGTCTTCCTTTTGAAAGTCAGTCGATTAGGGTTTTGTTGTTGAATTGGATTTCAATCCCTTTTTCCCAAGACAATTCTCCCTGCATTTCTTATTTTTGATCCGATCCCAAAATCACCTTGCCATTCGACCCAATTATGCCCCAAAATCTCTTCCGTGAATTTACACCCTCGAACAAAGAAGCCTGGAAAAACCAGGCAATCCGGGATTTGAAGGGGCGGGATTTTGGCCAAAGCCTGAAGTCCCCTCTTTGGGATGCGATAGATCTTGAGCCATTTTACACGCGGGAGGATTTGTCGGGACTGCCGAAACTGCCGGAAAACGGCTTTGAACGAGCTCCGCAAACAAAGGGGCTTTCAGCGAGAAACTGGGTGAATTTCTCTTCTGTCTATCCCGGGCATAGCAATGGGGAAATCCTGCATTTGCTCGAAAACGGCGCAGATGGTTTGATCTTGCATTTGCAGGGAGACGAAGACCTGGAGACAAAGCTGAAAGGCGTGATGCCGGATTGCATCGACATCTTGGTGAGGCCGCTTGGGGATCCGCTTGTGGTGCTCAGGTTGTTTTTTGACTGGGCGCAAAAGTCAGGCACGGCGCAGGATTCCCTTTCCGGAGGATTTCTTTGGTCACCGGTGGAGTTGCTTTTTGAGAGGAACGCGACTTGGGAAGAGGCATCGGCGACCTTCGGGAAGGTGATGGAATTGTGCCGGGATACTGGGAACTTTCGCGCTTTTTCCTTCAATTTCAGCCGATATCATGAATCAGGGGCCACAGGGCTTGAGGAGCTGGTCTTTGGCTTTGGGGAGGTGGTGGAGCTGGCCTCCGGTTCCGGGATCGAACCGGGGCTGGTGTTTGGCAAGGGCTTCTTCTATACTTCGGTCGGCGAATCCCATTTTCCGGAGATCGCCAAACTAAAGGCCATGAGGTTTTTTGCCGCCGAACTGGCCTGGCAATACGGAGTAGACCTCGATCCTCGGGACATTTACCTCTTTTCCAAGACATCCAGTTGGTCCAAGTCGGCCTTGGATGTGGATACCAATCTCATCCGCCAAACCTACGAGGCGATGGCGGCCGTCTTGGGTGGGGCAAACGGACTTTGGGTGGCGCCTTTTCAGGAAGAAAAGTCAGACCGGATGACAGGTCGGATCGCACGGAATGTGTCTTCGATCTTGGTGCATGAATGCTATCTGGACAAAGTAGCCGACCCCGCCGCAGGGTCGTACTATCTGGAAACCCTTGTCGGACAGATTCTCGAAAAAGTAAAATCCGGACTTCTGGAAATGGAAAAATCGGGAGGCTGGCTGGAATGGTTTAAATCCGGGAAGATTCACCGAAAAGTCCGGGAAAGCCGCCAGTTGCAGCAGGAAGCCGTCCGTCTCGGGCAGATTTCAAAGATCGGAGCCAATAAATATCCCGCACCGAATCCGGGTGAAGCCAACATTGATTTTGTCCCGATCAAAGAAAAAGAGCAGGAACTGAAGCCGTCCAGGGCTTCCTATTTGGTCGAACTCGAAAACAAGGAGAAACATGCGACTGGACTTTGATAACTGGAAGGTTCGGCCGCATGTCTCCAATTCTGGAGGCAAAACTGCCGCTTGGGAAGCACCGGAACAGATCTCCGTTCCCGACAGGTTTGATCCCCAGGAAATTTCCCAACTCAGCCATTTGGATTTTGCTGCAGGAATTCCCCCTTTCCTTCGGGGCCCCTACAGTACGATGTATGTGCAGCGGCCTTGGACTATCCGCCAGTATGCGGGCTTCTCTACTGCTGAGGAATCCAATGCGTTTTATCGGAAGAATCTCGCCGGAGGACAAAAAGGATTGTCCGTGGCGTTTGACTTGGCTACGCATCGGGGCTACGATTCGGATCACCCGAGAGTGCAGGGAGACGTGGGCAAAGCCGGGGTCGCCATCGACACCGTCGAGGATATGAAGGTCCTTTTTGATCAGATTCCTTTAGATCAGATGTCCGTTTCCATGACCATGAATGGGGCGGTGATTCCAATCTTGGCTTTTTTCATCGTAGCGGCTGAGGAGCAGGGTGTGAAGCCCACGCAGCTTTCGGGAACGATCCAAAATGACATCCTGAAGGAGTTTATGGTCCGCAATACCTACATCTATCCTCCCCAGCCCAGTATGCGGATCATCGGGGACATTTTCGAATACACCTCCAGGCACATGCCCAAATTTAACTCGATTTCGATCTCCGGCTATCACATGCAGGAGGCCGGGGCAACGGCAGACTTGGAGCTGGCCTATACCCTGGCGGATGGCCTGGAATACCTCAGAGCCGGGATCAAGGCCGGTTTGGATATTGACGATTTTGCCCCGAGGCTTTCCTTTTTCTGGGGGATTGGGATGAATTACTTCATGGAAATCGCCAAGATGCGTGCGGGCAGATTGCTTTGGGCAAAGCTCGTCCGCCAGTTCAATCCCAAAGACCCCAAATCCCTGGCGCTTCGGACGCATTGCCAGACTTCGGGTTGGTCGCTGACCGAACAGGATCCTTTCAACAACGTCACCCGCACTGCCATCGAAGCTTTGGCCGCGGTGATGGGCCACACCCAGTCCCTGCACACCAATTCGCTCGATGAGGCCATTGCTTTGCCGACGGATTTTTCGGCTCGGATCGCCAGGAATACCCAATTGGTCTTGCAGGAAGAAACCGGGGTCACACAGGTGGTCGATCCCTGGGGCGGATCCTACTATGTGGAGTATCTGACCGATCAGCTTGCGCAACGAGCATGGACATTGATCCGGGAAGTGGAAGAGTTGGGTGGCATGGCCAAAGCGATAGAAACTGGGCTGCCCAAGCTTCGGATCGAGGAAGCAGCCGCAAAAAAACAGGCCAGGATCGACAGCGAACGCGATATCATCGTCGGGGTCAACCGCTACCAAGTGGAGGAAGACAGTCAAATCGAGGTAAGGGATGTGGACAATCAGGCCGTCCGAAATTCCCAGATCGCCCGCCTGAATGCGGTCAAAGCTTCCAGAAGTCAGCGAGAGGTGGACGAAAGCCTGGAAGCAATCACCCGTGCAGCCAAATCCGGTAGGGAAAATTTGCTTGCCTTGGCGGTGGACGCAGCCCGAAAAAGGGCTACTTTAGGCGAGATCTCCGAAGCGATGGAACGGGTATTTGGTCGCCACAGAGCCCAAACCCAGGCTATCTCGGGAGTATATTCAGCAGAGGTGAAAAATCAGGATTCATTCAGGAAAGCCCAGGAACTTTCCGACCGTTTTGCGGAAATGGAAGGCCGTCGTCCCAGGATTCTGGTGGCCAAGATGGGCCAAGACGGACACGACCGCGGCGCCAAAGTCATTGCGACCGGTTTTGCGGATTTGGGCTTTGACGTGGACATTGGCCCGCTCTTCCAGACGCCGCAGGAAGTGGCGGAGCAGGCCGTAGAAAATGACGTGCATATCGTCGGCGCGTCTTCTTTGGCCGCAGGCCACAAGACCCTGATTCCGCAGTTGATTCAGGCTTTGAAGGAATTGGGACGTGCCGACATTCGAGTTGTTGCCGGAGGAGTCATTCCCCAAAAGGACTATGATTTCCTGTTTGAGGCCGGAGTGGCGGCTGTTTTCGGGCCGGGAACGGTGCTTTCCGAGGCGGCGATTGAGATTTTGGAAAAATTGATGAACACTTAGAATCCTATGAACAAACTCCCTTGCCTGACCGTGCTTGCATTCGCTTTTGCTCTTTTTTCCTGCCGGGAAAAAGATCCCAAACTGCTCCTTGCGGATCAAATCGAGCATCATCTCCGAACTGAGGTCCTGGATTATTGGTATCCGATGGCAATGGACACTGTCGATGGAGGCTTCCTAAGCTCTTTTACCTATGACTTCAAGCCCGTAGGTGACCAGGAGAAAATGATTGTGACCCAGTCCCGGCATGTTTGGACCAATGCCAAAGCAGCCCTGCGCTATCCGGACCAAGAGCACTTTGCACGCGGTGCAGCACATGGGTTTGAATTCCTGAAAAACAAGATGTGGGATGCCAAAAATGGAGGCTTTTACTGGCTGGTCGATAAGCAGGGAAACGTAAAAGGGGATTCCACCAAAACAGCCTACGGCAATGCTTTTGCAATTTTTGGGCTCGCGGCATATTATGGGCAATCGGGTGATCCGGCTGCCTTGGAGCTGGCAAAAGCCGGATTCTACTGGCTCGATTCCAATGCCCACGACCCGGTTCACAAGGGCTATTTTCAGCATTTGGAGGTGACAGGAAAGCCGATCACGAGACCTTTGGATATTGAGACTACCTCCGAAGTGGGCTATAAGGACCAAAACTCCTCCATCCATCTTTTGGAAGCATTCACCGAACTCTATCAGGTTTGGCCGGATGACTTGGTCAGGGCAAGGCTGGAAGAGATGTTTTTGCTGATTCGGGACCAAATCGTGACAGAAAAAGGCTATCTGACACTGTTTTTTTTGCCTGACTGGACTCCGGTGAACTTCGCCGATTCCACTGAAAGTGTGATCGAATCCCACCATCGCTTGGATCATGTTTCCTTTGGGCATGATGTGGAGACAGCCTTTTTGATGTTGGAAGCTTCCCATGTCTTGGGTTTCGAAAATGACACCACCACGCTCCGCATTGCCAAAAAGATGGTGGACCATGCCTTGGAAAAAGGCTGGGATGAAGAAAAAGGCGGATTCTATGACGAAGCCTACTATTTCAAAGGTGAGCCGGATATCCGCGTGACACACGATACCAAAAACTGGTGGGCGCAGGCCGAGGGATTGAACTCGCTCTTGCTGTTTCATGAACTTTATCCCGAAGACCCCATGGATTATTACGGCAAATTTTTGAAACTCTGGGGCTACATAGACACCAATCTCATTGACCATACCTATGGGGACTGGTTTTCCGGCGGTGTCGATCGGCAGCCTGAGTTGCGCCAGGCAAATAAGGGGAATATCTGGAAAGGGATTTACCATCACTACCGATCCCTCGATGCGGTAATTCAGCGGCTGGAAAAGCTGGAGGAGGCCTCCTGAAAAGTTTTGCCGCGTCTCCGGAAGCGGCAAAACGAACCCTTATTGCCGATTCAGACTTTCCATAAACTTCATCTGTGCCCAATAAGGCAAGGCCCGGGTTTTGACCTCCGCGCCCAGCTCGTTGACCACGGGATTTTCCGGATCAAATGCAGGCCACTCCGGCAAGCCTTCCCCGTTGGGATTTCCGGTTTTCACAAAGTTGACCCAGTAGCCGGACATGATTTTCTCCAGCTCATAGTCTGTCGGTTCAAACGGCCGATTCCAGTTTCTCAGGGTATGGAAAGCATAGCTGAATTCGGCGGAGTGAAAGGCTCCAAAGTTGGGTTCGCCCGGTGGGATGCGGGTGAAATAGTACACATAGGCCGCTTTTCGGCCTTTTTCATGCTGCATCCTGGCCCAAGTATAATTCTGAAAGCCAAACCTCAGCGCTCCGATCATGTCCAGGGTCTGGGCCAGCTCTTCCGGGCTTCCTGCCGGAAAGAGCTCCAGATACTCCCCAGCCCTTCCTCCATATTGTTTTTTTGCATTGGCTTTGAATTCTCCCGGAGAAACGGGCGGATTGGAGGAAACCCCGTCGCCTGCATTCCAGCCGGTCAGGAGCGGGACATCGGAGAAAGCCCCGTTTTCGAAACTTTGGCGGACACCGGGGATGACCTTTCCGTCGATGACCGGACCAAAACGTCCCCGGATTTTCAGGAGGCTGTCGGCGGGGATTTTTCTGAGTTCGGCGATGGAGGGGATGTCCAGGGTATCGAGCAGGTTTTTGCCGCTTTCTTCAGCCCCGGCCAAGCCGGAAACCAGGCCTGTTCCCCGATTGAACATCCCGCCGCTTTGGGCAATGGCCTTGTGAAAAAGTCCTTTCGCCTTTGGAGACACGACCAAGGCATTCACGCTGAAAGCTCCGGCGGACTGTCCTGCGATGGTGACATTGCCGGGATCTCCGCCAAACTGGGTGATGTTTTTCCTGACCCACTCCAAGGCTGCGACCTGATCCAGAATTCCGTAGTTGCCGGAGGTCTGGTCTGGGCTTTCCGCAGTCAGTTCGGGATGTGCCAGGAAGCCCAGCATCCCGACCCGATAGTTGAGATTGACCACGACGATTCCCTTTTTGGCCAAATCCTCGCCATCATACAACGGAACCGTATTGCCTCCGGAGTTAAATCCCCCTCCATAGATCCAGACCATCACCGGACGTTTTTCGTCCGATTTTTCCGCTGCTGTCCAGATATTGAGGTAGAGGCAATCCTCGGAAATGGGCTCTTTGGGGATCAGAAATTCGGCCGACCAGGCAAAAAACGGAACCGGGGAATTCTGCATCGGAGCTGCCGGATTTTCGGTGCAAGCCTTGATCCCCTCCCAAGCTTCTACTGGCTGGGGGGCTTTCCAGCGCAAATCCCCCAAGGGAGGAGCGGCAAACGGGATTCCCTTGAAGATCTTGACCTGGCCGCTGGAGTCCGTTTTGCCGGAAATCAAGCCACTTTCAATCTTCAGCGAATCAATTGAAATCAGGTTGTTGGTTTCTGTTTTTCCGCAGGAAAGCAAAAAAACAATGCAAAGAAGCAGGAGTAAAGGTGCGGGATTTTTCATGGTTCATTGGGCTTTGAAACTGTAGAGATAAGGAGCTTTGTGGCTTTTTCCGGTGAAAAGCTTTTCGTGACGGCTCAGGATGTCCAGGCTGAGCATCTTGCGCTGGAAACTGGTGCGGCGGAGCTTTTCTCCCAAGATGGCTTCATAGACCGCCTGAAGCTCATTCATGGTGAATCTTGCCGGAAGGAGATTGCCGCCGATGAGTTTTCGGTCCAGGTTTTCACGGAGCGTTTGGAGGGCTTTTTGGACGATTTTCCCATGGTCAAAGATCAATTCGGGAAGCTGGTCGATCTCATACCAGGCGATGGAATCCGACAGCGCATCCGGCGTAAGACTGACTTTTTCATAATCCAACAGGGCGTAATAGCCGATGGAAAGAAAACGGTCCAGCATCCAATAGTTTTCCGGAATCGCGGCACCGGAAGCCAAAAGAATGGTTTTCATCACCTCGGGTTGGAAACGGTCTGCGGCGCCAAAGGTGTGAAACTGCTCCAGATAGACTTCCCTGAGGCCGGTTCGCTCGTAAAGACCCCGCTTGACGGCATTTTCGAGATCTTCCTCGATTTTCACAAAGCCACCCGGAAGTGCCAACCAACCCGTGGCGTGGTATTCCATCAGGAGTATCTTGAGTTTTCCTTTGGAAAAGCCAAAGACCACGGAGTCAAAAGCCAGGTGCGGGATGTAGTCGGAGCTGTCTGGTAGCGGCATGTCGGGAAGAATTCCTTTCCAAGTAACTAGGAATTTTCGGGAGAAGCAATTATTATTGTCTCATAGTGTAACAATAGAACTCAACTACTACTTCATGAAAAAGTATCTCAAGGCAGTCGCTCTTTTCTTCTTTGGAACTACGCTGGTTTTTTCCCAAACGGACAATTCCCTGCCAGTGCAGACTGCCATCAAAAATGGAGTCATTGAGGGAAATTACAACGTGACCAATGGGATCTCCACCTATTTCGGGGTTCCCTTTGCGCAGCCGCCGATTGGGGAGCTGAGATGGAAAGCGCCGGTGCCTGCGGCATCTTGGCCCGGGGTGAAAGAAACCAAGGGATTCGGGCCGAGGCCAGTCCAAGGGCTGGTCTTCGGGGATATGAATTCTTGGTCTGCCGGTGTGTCTGAAGACTGCCTGACGCTGAACGTGTGGACACCCGCCAAGCGAAACTCCAAGGATCTGCCCGTGTTGGTGTACTTCTACGGAGGGGGATTTGTGGCTGGAGACGCTTCCGAGCCCCGGTACAACGGGGAATCCATGGCCAAAAAAGGCGTGGTGGTCGTGACCGTAAACTACCGATTGGGAGTTTTTGGATTTTTGGCCCACCCCGAACTCAGTGCCGGATCTGCCTACAAAGCCTCCGGAAACTACGGCTTGCTGGATCAGGCACTCGCGCTTCAGTGGGTCAAGGACAACATCGCGGCATTTGGCGGCAATCCCAATCAGGTGACCATCGCCGGGGAATCCGCAGGATCCATCTCGGTTTCCTACCAGATGGCTTCCCCACTTTCCAAAGGGCTGATCCATGGGGCGATTGGTGAAAGCGGTGCGGGAATCCATCCGACTTTGGCACCGGTTTCCCTTTCAGAGGCTGAAAACACCGGCCGGGAATTTCTGGCCAAAGCTGGGGTGAATTCCATTGCTGAAGCACGAAAAATGTCTGCGAAGGACCTTCTGGAAATTTATCAGGAGGACGGAAGATTCGGCTTTCCGGTGGTGATTGACAATTATTTTCTGTCAAAAACACTCCCTGAGATCTTTGGGGCAGGAGAGCAGGCCCAGGTACCGCTTCTTTTGGGATGGAACTCAGCGGAAATCCCCGGAATGGCTTTCATGCAGGGGCAGCCCTATACCAAGGAAGCTTTTATCGCCAAGGTGAAAGAGACCTATCCAGAAAACTGGGAAGAGGTATTGGGGCTCTATCCTCACGGGACCGAAGAGGAGGTGGAGGTCTCTGCGACGGACTTGGCTTCGGACCGCTTTATCTCTTACAGTACCTGGAAGTGGTTTGACCTGCACCGAAACCACAGTGAGCAGCCGGTTTATCGCTATTTGTTCAGCAAGCTTTCCCCTCCTTTGGTGGATAAAAACCTGACAGCGGGACTGGCGGGAGGTACCGTTCGCAACGAAAATCCAAGTCCGGCGCCCAAGCAAATTGGAGCCCGCCATGCAGCCGAGATTGAATATGCCATGGGAAATCTCCATCTCGTGAAGGAATTTCAATGGACGCAGGACGACTTCAAGGCGTCAGGGACAATGCTTGATTACTTTACGAATTTTGTAAAAACCGGAAATCCAAACGGCGAGGGAGTGCCCGCGTGGAGTCAGGCAAAAGCCGGCGATCAGACTCCGCCTGTGATGATAATCGATACAGAGTCGAGGGAGCTAAAAGCACAGGATGCAAGATATCTCTTCCACGACCGTTATTATAAAAAGTAAAAGCAGTTGTTGTTGTTCACCGGTTGAGAGGTTTTGACCTTAGACTTTTCAACTACTGGGCCGGGAAACCGGCTCTTTTTTTTCTGAAAGTCCCGGAATGGTTCCCGCAGATTTCCGCAGAAAAGGACACAGATTTCCACAGATTTTTGTTGCCAGACAAGGGAAGGACATTCTCCCGACATCGGTCATCCGGCATTCGGCATAGCCACTTTTACAGAGGTTTTTGTGTGGGGGAGCCAAAGAAGTGGAGGGTTAATTTCCCCCTGTCGGATCCATGTTTCGGATGGCGGAAATCTTCCAGGATTTCTTCTGAAAAACCACCGTAAAACTGCTCCATAGATTCCGTTCGCTTCCATTGGGGTCGGTCAGGACGTATCGGCAATCCACGACGGCGATTTCGTCGCTGAGGTATTTGATCTTTTCCACACGAAGTTTGCGCATTCCGGGATTGGTAGCCGAGCTCCGCAGCATTCCGTCCACGGCTTCTCGGATGCCGTTTCTCCATTCCCCGTTGGAGACGAGTTGGTCTACGTCTTCGGTGAGGATTTCTTTGAGCAGGACGGTATCGCGGCTTTCTCGGGCTAGGGAATACTGTCCGATCAACTGATGGATTTTGAGGGCATCTTCTTTTTCTCCGGGTTTGATCTGGGAGAAAGCGAAAGTGGGAAGGAGCAAAAGAAATAGGGTCAGGACTTTCATTGTGATTGAAAAATTGGAAGATTGAGTCCACTGCCAAAAGCCATTTTCTTTGAAAAAAAGTGCCTCGGGAGTTAAACTAGAGCCGTAAATCTCCCATTTTCATACTTATCGGAGTGGGCTCAAGATTGGAAAATTGGAAATTTTTTTCCAAACAAAAAACCACCCGTCTCCAGGTGGTGTCAATTTCAAATTTCAAACTTCGAATCTCAAATCAAATAACGTCTTCTCCCCGTAGCCTCACCACTGCGCCATCGAGTATCTCGCTGATGCGGATCTGGCAGGAAAGCCGGGAAGTAGGGTAGTATTCGGGCAGGTTTTCGAGCTGGTCCAGTTCAGGATCGGTCGCGTCGCCGAGGCCGTCCTTTCCCTCCAATACTTCGATGTGGCAGGTGCCGCACAGGGCCATGCCTCCGCAGGTGGCCAGCACCGGATATTCGGAAGCCTTCAGGATTTCCATGAGGTTGAAGCCCATATCATCCGGTGCCTCGATCTCCTGACGGTTGCCGTCGTGATCTTCTACAGTGAATTTTACCATGATGCAAAGAGGGGATTTAGAAGGCGTTGACGCCGTTTACGGTAGTGTATTTGAAGCTGAGCTTTTGGTCGGGATAGACATACTTGAAGGCCGAGTGCATCATGATGGCTGCCTCGTGGAATCCGCAGAGGATCAGTTTCAGCTTGCCGGGATAGGTATTGATGTCCCCGATCGCGTAGATTCGCTCCACTCCGGTAGAATAGTCTCGGGTGTCCACTTCGATGGCGTTTTTGTCAATGCTCAGGCCCCAGTCTGCGATCGGGCCCAGCTTTGGGCTCAGTCCGAAAAGCGGGATCAGATAGTCTGCTTCGATTGACAGGTCCTGCTTCCACTTGTCCTCCAGGATGACTTTTTCCAGCTTGCCGTTGCCCGTCACTTCTTTCAGGTTCGCGGAGAGGATGAGGTCGAGTTTTCCCCGGTTGGCCAGGTCGAAGACTTTGGCGGCAGAGTCGGGAGCGCCACGGAACGTCTCATTGCGGTGAACCAAAGTGACGCGCTTGGCGACTTTTGCCAGATAGATCGACCAGTCCAACGCCGAGTCTCCCCCGCCTGCAATCACGACGTTTTTGTCGCGGAAGGTTTCCGGGTTTTTCACCATGTAGTTGATTCCCTTTCCTTCGAAATTCTCAAGATTGGTCAGCACCGGCTTTCTCGGCTCAAAACAACCCAATCCGCCGGCAATGATGATGACTTTGGCATGGACGTGGGTTTTGTCACTGGTGGTGATCACATAACTCCCGTCGGTCTGCTTGTCCAGATGGTCCACACGCTCACCCAGCGTAAAAGTCGGTTGGAAAGGCTTGGCCTGCTCCATCAGATTGTCCACCAGATCCTGGGCTTTCACCTCGGGATAGCCGGGGATGTCGTAGATCGGTTTTTGGGGATAAATCTCCGAAAGCTGACCCCCCACCTGCGGGAGGGCATCAATCAGGTGGCAGCGCATCTTGAGCAGTCCTGCTTCGAAAACAGCAAACAGCCCCACAGGGCCGGCTCCGATGATGCAAAGGTCGGTATGGATCGTGTTTGTGGTCATGGCTTTGGGAGTTTAAACCCGGTAAATTCCAAAATGTTCGTACAAATATAATTAGTATGCTAAATACTTTTACTCCTCGATCACCTGCCCATCCAAATTTTGGTAGATGGTGTCCAAGATCCGCTTGAATTCTTCAAAATCGGTCGCCGTCAGGTTTTCCCAGGCCTTTTCCCGGATCTCGAGGATCTTGGGCCGGAGCTCGTTGACTTTGGCAATGCCCGATTCGGTCAGATGCAGATGAAAACTCCTCCGATCCTGGGGATGGGGCACCCGCTCGACGTACCCTTTTTTGCAAAGCAAATCAATGATCCGGGTGAGGGTGGGATTGTCCTTGAAAACCAGACTTGCCAGCTCAGTCTGGCTCAAAAGCTCGTTTTCGGAGAGGTTTTTAAGCACCAGCCATTGGTCTACGGTCACATCAAACTCACCGGTTTTGAACTGCTGCTGGGCGTATTGTTTTACTTTTCGGGCCGTGCGGTCGAGAAGAAAAGAATACCGGGCGAATAGTTCCTGTGTCATACCAATAGTTAGTGTGACAAATATATAAATAAAATCAATCTACAAATAAATACTCTATAAAAATTATAGGGAAAGTTGGAAAATGGATTTAACCTGCTGGATGAGGCCCGCAATTGGAAAAGATGCTGGGAATCAGATTGCAGGCAACTCCACGTCAAAGGTTGTTTCTCCGGGTTTGGAACTCACGCTGATTTTGCCACCGTGCTTTTGGACGATATGGTGGATCAGATCAAGTCCCATCCCTGTGCCTTTTCCGATTTCTTTTGTGGTAAAAAACGGTTCGAAGATCCGGGGTTTGATCTCCTCCGGAATGCCGGATCCGTTATCGGTGATTTTTACCGACACTTCGGTGTTTCCGGGGATTACCCTGATTTCCAGCTTCGGTGAGGAGGTGCCTTCCATGGCATCAATTGCATTGTCGATCAGGTTGGTCCATACTTGGTTGAGCTCGCCGGCAGATCCGCTGACTGCGACGGGCAATTCAGGTTTTGCAAAGAAAACTTCAATCTTGGATGCTTTGATTTTATGGTTCAAGATGGCAAGCGTATTCTCGATTCCGGCCGATAGATTCAGTTCTTTCCGGGCTGATTCCCAGTCCAGATGGGAAAATGATTTTACGGTCTGGATCAGGCTGTAGATTCTTTCAGTTGCCAAATTGATATTGGTGACCAATGCTTGGCTTTGCAGCAAAAACTGCAGTCCGGTCAGCCAGGGGTCCACCATTTCGGGGGCTATTTTTTTGACCCAAAAGTCAACTTCTTTCCAATCGATTCCGAAGTCCGTAAACACTTCAGCGGCCTCGTCAGGGTCTTCCATTCCCCATTCCTTTAGTTTTTTGAGCCACTCTTTTTCTGATTTTTGGATTTCCTGGGACGTTGTGCCGGGAGCTCTGTTTGAGCGCGCCCACGCGGCCAGTGTCTCCTGAAGTTGGAGCTTTTCGCCAGCGGCCAATCCCGTACATGCGCTTACCAGTTTGTTCAGATTTCCTTTCGAAAATATCCTGCTAAGTTCGGTATTGTCCCTTTGAATGGCCGCTATGGGATGGTTGAGTTCATGCGAAAGACCCGCCGTGAGCTTGCCCAGGGTCAGCATCTTTTCGTTTTGGAGGGATTGGTGGGAAAAGCTTCCGGATCCGGAAACCAAGACTTGAACGAGCGCCTCGGTCAGTTCGGGACAGTGGCACATCAGTTCCCGAAAGCCGGACTTCGGAAAAGACAGCAGTTCGGTTGGCACGGAGGTCTGGCAGAAAGAAGCGGACTCCCTGTCGCCGGAAAAAGGCAGACAGCCCAGAATCCCGCCTTTTTGATATCGGGAGACTGTCCTCCGGGTTTCCCCCTGAAAAACAAACAGGTCCAGTGCCCCGTCCAGCACGATGAGCAAGCGGTCGTTCGGAGTGCCGGGTTTGAACAAAAAATCACCCTGCCGGAGCGTTTGGCGCCGCGAATTTTCCAAAAGCCAGTTCAATTGCAAGTCGGGTACTGTCCGAAACTCTGCGGTGGAGCGAAGCGTGTCAAAATCGTCTTTTTTCATGGCTACCCATAGGGATTGTATAGGTTCTTAAAATCTCCGGGTCGGCCCTGCAAGTCCTTCAGACTACCCGGTTGGATACTGGACAAAAGTTGTTCAAAATAAGAAATTGCCTAGTTGGATTTCGGTTTCGGGCCAGTTTAATTATTGGGATATATTACTAAGTGACAGATAATTTGTCTTTATTGTCGGACGATTACCCAAGTACGGTGGTTCCAGATTGGCACCGATTCATTAATTTTAGGCGCAATCATCTATCCCAACGAAATGAATTGGAATACAGTAATTGACAAGGCCCTTGAGGTTCTGCGAAATTCTGACCGGGGCTATGTGCTGATGGATATGTACAACAATATCCTGACTCCCGAGGAAGCCGCATTCAACAAAGTGAGCGTTACGCCCTACAATGCGCTGAAGTTTATACAGACGCAGTTTTCAGCCATGGGCTTGGATATCTCGGACAAAAATGTGCGGATCAAGCTGATTGCGCTGCTGGAGGAGTTTGACCGCTTGCAAAAGGTGAGGACTAACAGTTGAGGCTGGGTAGGCGGCAAAAACGCGATTTGGAAAAACGAAGTGAAGGCAAGCCTCTATTTGGAGATCTGGCGGGCCTGTCCTGATTTTTCGAACCTTGGATTGCCGTTTCGGGGTAGCTTGCGATTCCTAAAGTCGATTTTCCGGGTTAAATTCCCCGATGAAAAATCCGATCCTGTTTTTGTTGCTCCTTCTCATTTCTTTTTCAATTGCCTTTTCCCAGGAAAAACCGCTGGAAATCGGCGTGGCAGGACTCCACCACGGCCATGTAGGCTGGGTATTGGAGGCAAACAAACGACCTGATATTAAGATAGTAGGAATTGCCGAACCCGACCGGGAGCTGGCTGAGCGCTATGCAACACAGCATGGGATTTCCATGGATATCGTCTTTGATACGGTGGAGGAGATGGTCGAAAAGACCCGGCCTGAAGCAGTGACGGGATTTGGGGCAACTTTTCACCACCTGGAAATCGTCCGGGTCTGCGCGCCGAGAGGAATCCACGTGATGGTCGAAAAACCCCTGGCGGTCAGTTTGGGCCATGCAAAAGAGATGGCGAAGCTTGCCGAAAAGCATCAGATCCACCTGCTCACCAATTACGAAACCAGCTGGTATTCCAGCAATGAAAAAGCCCATGAACTCCTGCATTCGGGCCAAATTGGTGAGGCCCGTAAAATCGTCGTAAGAGACGGCCACCGCGGCCCCAAACAAATCGGAGTTGGGCCGGAATTTCTCGACTGGCTGACCGACCCGGAGCTGAACGGCGCGGGTGCGTTGATGGATTTTGGCTGCTACGGAGCCAATCTGAGTACCTGGCTTCTGGACGGGCAGAGACCCGTCTCGGTCACCGCCGTCACCCAGCAGCTCAATCCCGCCGACAATCCCAAAGTGGACGACGAAGCCACGATCATCCTGACCTATCCCAATTCCCAGACCATCATCGAAGCGTCTTGGAACTGGCCGATCGGCCGAAAGGATATGGAGGTATATGGGCAGACCGGGGCGATTTTCGCCGATGACGGGAGCCGTCTCCGAGTCCGGATGGCGGAGGGATACAGCGGATTTCAGGAGGAAAAAATGGACCTCCCTGACCGAAAATCTCCTTTTGACGACCCTTTTTCGGTTCTGATTGCGGTCGTGAGGGGTGAAATCCAACTGGATGCCTTTGACCCCTATTCCCTGGAAAACAACCTGCTGGTGATGGAGATCCTGCAGGCCGCCAAGGAAAGTGCGCAGTCGGGCAGAACCGTTTTTCTACCCAAAAAATAGACCCATGAAGCCCCGGAAAATTCTTTGCCTACTCCTCTTGTTTTGCGCCAGCCCTGCTTTTGCGCAGCAGCAGACCTACTGCAATCCCATCAACCTGGACTATGGCTACACGCCGATTCCCAACTTTTCCGAGTGGGGACGACACCGCGCGACTGCTGATCCGGTGATCGTGAACTTCAAAGGCACGTTCATTCTTTTCTCGACCAACCAATGGGGCTACTGGACGAGCGAGGATATGTACAACTGGACCTTCCATTCCAGGCTGTTTCTCCAACCTTGGAACAAAGTCTACGACGAACTCTGCGCTCCTGCGGTCGGAATCGTCGGCGACACGGTCTTGGTGATGGGTTCGACTTACGAAAAGGACTTTACCGTCTGGATGAGTACCGATCCGAAGGCCAACGAATGGAAGCCTTTGGTCGAAAAGTTTGAAATCGGGGGCTGGGATCCGGACTTTTTCACCGATGATGACGGACGGCTGTACATGTACAACGGCAGCTCCAACCGCTATCCCCTCTATGGAATCGAACTCGACCGGAAGACTTTGGCACCCATCGGCACCCGCAAAGAAATGTACCTGCTCGAACCCGACAAATACGGCTGGCAGCGCTTTGGCGAGCACATGGACAACACTTTTCTCGATCCCTTCATGGAAGGTGCCCACATGACCAAGCACAACGGGAAGTACTACCTGCAGTATGGCGCACCGGGTACCGAGTTCAGCGGCTATTCGGATGGCGTGGTCGTGGGCCCGACTCCCTTGGGACCTTTTACTCCCCAGTCAGATCCCCTGAGCATGAAGCTGGGGGGATTTGCGAGGGGAGCTGGGCATGGAGCTACATTCCAGGATAATCAGGGGATGTACTGGCACATCAGCACGATCATGATTTCGGTGAAAAATACCTTTGAGCGGCGTTTGGGCATCTGGCCTGCGGGCTTCGACCGGGATGATGTCATGTGGAGCAGCACGGCTTTTGGGGACTATCCCCACTACCTGCCCGGCACGGAGAAAGCCGGGAAGTTCACCGGCTGGATGCTGCTGAACTACGATAAACCCATGGCTGTGTCCTCGACTCTGGGGGGATTTGCGGCCAACAAGGCCAATGACGAGGACCTCAAAACCTATTGGAGCGCCGCCTCTGGTGACAAAGGCGAGTGGATCCAAAGCGATCTGGGCCAAATCAGTACGGTCCATGCCGTGCAGCTCAACTATGCCGATCAGGATGTGGCGGATGACCGCTTGGGAAAAAGAACCGATCAATATCACCAATACATCCTGTACCATTCCCCGGACGGGAAAAAGTGGGAAGTGCTCGTGGACAAAAGCAAAAATACGACGGACATCCCCCACGAGTACGTGGAGTTGGAAACCCCGGTAAAAACCCGGTACCTCAAGCTGGAAAACGTCCACATGCCCACCGGGAAATTCGCGCTCAGCGGTTTTCGGGTTTTCGGAAACGGAGGCGGAGCCAAGCCGGAACAAGTGAAACAGTTTATGGTCTTTCGTACCGAAAAGGACAAGCGGAGTGCATTTGTCAAATGGTCACCCATGCCGGATGCCTACGCCTACCACCTGTACTACGGCACCGCTCCCGACAAACTTTACACCTCGATCCTAGTCATGGGCAACAACGAATACTGGCTCAAAACCCTCGACCGGACGAAAACCTACTATTTCACCATCGAAGCCATCAATGAAAATGGCGTGGGCGAAAAGTATGAGGTCCAGCGGGTGGAATAAAGGATGGATTTAGAAACAAGAGGCAAGAGCGAAGAACCAAGACGTTGGGCACAAGAAATGAGAGGCAGAAATTGAGTGTCAGGACGTAAGTATCCCGAATCACGTACTATTAACGCTTTCAACGCTTAACTTAACAATTAACCCTTAACCTTTAACTTTTCCCCAAAGTGAAATACTGCTTAACCTATTTCCTGCTGCTGTGTTTCGGACTCCGGCTGCAAGCCCAAAATCAGACGGAACAGCGCCTGGCCCAGTTGATGGAGACTTATCCGGTGATGGGATTGTCGGTAGCGGTGGTCAAGGATGGAAAGCTGGCCTATTCCGAGGCTTTGGGCTGGAAAGTGGCCGATAAGGAACCGCTGGAAACCGGAGATATTTTCCGGATAGCGTCGATTTCCAAGTCCTTTTCTGCGACTTCGATCATGCAGTTGGTGGAGAAGAAAAAAGTCAGCCTGGACGACGAGGTGAGCGAATTGATCGGCTTTGAAGTGCGCAATCCCAAATTCCCGGACACGCCCATCACCCTGAAGATGCTGCTGTCCCACACCTCCAGCATCAATGATTCCGAGGGCTATTTCACGCTCGATGCAATCAATCCCGCCAAGAACCCGGACTGGGAAAAAGCCTACAACGACTACGAGCCCGGCAAAGGCTATCAGTATTGCAACCTGAATTTCAATATGACAGGTGCGGTCATCGAGGAGATTTCGGGGGAAAGGTTTGATCTCTACATGCGAAATCACATCCTCTTTCCCCTGGGATTGTACGGTGGGTTCAATGTCAACGACCTGGATGCCGATCGCTTTGCGACGATTTATGCCTATGAGCCAGTTTCAGTCGAGTTTGTGCCTTCTCCGGCGGCCTACGCTCCCCGAACGGAAGAGATTGCCAAGTATGAATTGGGATACAGCGCCCCGGTTTTTTCCCCGACTGGAGGAATGAAGATATCCGCTGAAGACCTGGCAAAGTACATGGTCATGCACATGAACTTTGGGAAAGGGAAAAAAGCCCGGATTGTCTCAAAAAAGAGTGCCAAGCTCATGCAAACGCCGGTTTCGGCAGAGGAAAACTATGGTTTGGCACTCCTGAAAACGAAGGCCTTGATTCCCGGTGTCGAACTGACCGGGCATACAGGTTCGGCCTATGGCTTGTTCAGCGCGATGTTTTTTGAGCCCAAGGAAAAATTTGGTTTCGTGGTCATCAGCAACGGCTGCGATCCCCAATACGAAGAGGGCTTCAATCGGGTCATCCGTCAGTCGGTGCAAATCCTCTACGAGGAATGGATCAGGCCCTGATCAGTCGGGAAAAAACCAACAAGCCGAAAAGCCGTTTCCCCGGTCGGCACCTTCGGCCAAGCCAACAAAGGGGGCATTTTCTTTAGCGCTTGGAGGGATGTTTTTTCTTCAGTTCCACCAGGATTTCCTCCAGTCCATTGAGCCGGATTTCATACAGGGTATTGAGCCACATGCCCAGTTTGCCTTCGGGAAATCCTTTTCCCTTCAGCCATACCAGATAGTACTCGGGGATATCGGAGAGCAGTCGGCCTTTGTACTTGCCGAAGGGCATGGTTTTGGTCACGAGATCGATGAGGATTTCTGGATTCATCGGGCAAATGTAGGGGGAATATCGGTGAACTGGTCCTGAAAGTGGCCGGAGGGAGGAGCGGGGAATTCTTCGTTTTTTTTGGCAGGGCTGGTTTGTTTTACATGATTGGTTAGTTGCTTTTTTTTGTTTCCTTTGGGGAAAATTCACCCATTTATTTATTTCCCCGCATTGCTCTTCTGTCTTTCCTCACCCCAAGTCCGCATGGGGAAATCACTGCTGCTGTTGTTCTTGTTTTTGTGTTGTTGTGCTCCCTCTTTTGGCCAAAGACCGATCAAGAAAGATTTTGTCGTAGAGGGCGATACTGCCCTGAGGCAGGGTTTTGTACGGGATATTCCCTCGGAAAACAACACGGCGATCTATTTTGCCCGATCAAAAAAGGACGGCTATAGCAAACTCACCACCGCGGAAGTTTCGGAGTTCCAGATTTCGGAACGATTGTTTTTCAGAAAGGACATTGCCCCGGAGGGCAGGCCCCAGACTGTCTTTTTGGAAAAATTGGCCCAGTCGGATTCCGGTGTCGTTTTTTGGAAACTCAACGGCGAGGAGCCGCTGTACTTTGTGGAAAGCTCCCAGTCCATCGAGCTGCTGGATGAGTCCTTTCGCCAGCAATTGGCAGACGCGCTCGGCAATCCCATGCTGGATCCGCTGCTGGATCTGACCAGGCGCGATTCGTACTCACTGGGCTACCTCGCCCGCGTGGCCAATACGATCGAGAAGCCCCGGACGTTTTCGCGGATTTTTGTGGTTACGCCCTTTGTGGGCTACAGCAGCCAAACTGTCGGATTGGTGATACCGGATTCGAACCAGGAGGGCCGGATCACCGCCTCATCTCCCGCTTTTGGGCTGAATGGAGAGGCGTTTTTGACCTTCAGGAGAAATCTCTCTTTCAATGTTGGCGTCAGTTGGACCCAGTTTGACTCCCAGGAATACTTCGTCTATGAATATGGCACAAACCGCTATGAATCGGACGTGTTTGTGGATTTCGATTTGCTCCAGATCCCGGTCACGATGCGGTATTATTTTGACCTTGAGCCCAATCGCTGGAGACTCTACGCAGAGGCAGGCTACTCCCACGCGATTCCCAGCTATGAAAAGCTCGGGGTCTATCAGGGCAAAATCGCACTGGAAGAGGTGGTGACTTCGGTCAGGGATTTTGGGATGGGAGATCGTTTTTCGGGATTTACTTGGGGGATTGGAGTGGAAAGATACCTTTCCAAACATCAGGGGGTGGTCTTTGGGCTACGGCAGTTTAAGGTGACTGGGAAGAATGACGGATTTGTCCAGGGACTGACTTTTCACATGGGCTATAAATTCTGATTGGAGATGAAGCGAGCGAGTTGGACATTGATGATCGTGGTCCTGGGGATTTTTTCCTGCGAAAAGGAAGAGTTTGTCAGCGACAGAGCCTATCCGTTTTTGGAGAGTATCAGCGTGGACGATATTGACGAGACTGGAGCGACGGTCAATTTTGGGGTTAGGGCAAAGAGTGCGGCGATAGACGAATACGGAGTGGAGTTTATCCCTAACTCCGCCACTATTTTAGGTTGCCTATTTCGATTTTCTTGAAAAGGTC
>CAZGYC010000018.1:0-63620 GCA_964530015.1 uncultured Limnohabitans sp.
TATGTGGTTGAAACTTACCGGCGTCCGTGCGGAATTGCGAAGCCCTTCATTTCCTTAATTCATGGTTTAAGGTTTTACAAAAAGCATTTTCACTTGTATTCAAGTAGAAAGGCGGTGATTTCTTAAAGGCGATTTCCCTGGATTGGCACCTGCCCAGCCGATAAAATCCTTACTTTTGCGCAGCGAAGGAAAAACCCATGCTGGATAAATTACAGGCACTCAAAGACCGTTTCGAAGAGGTAGGTCAACTCATTGTCTTGCCGGACTCCATGTCCGACATGGGCAAATACACCAAACTCTCGAAGGAGTACAAAGACCTCGAAAAAATCGTCGTGGCCTTTGACGAATACAAGCTCGTTTTG
This sequence comes from uncultured Limnohabitans sp., assembly GCA_964530015.1. Lineage (GTDB taxonomy): Bacteria > Bacteroidota > Bacteroidia > Cytophagales > Cyclobacteriaceae > Algoriphagus. Next base: position 363 of record CAZGYC010000018.1, read on the forward strand.
CAAAACATCGACAGCTCCAAGGAAATCCTGGAAAAGGAAAAAGATCCGGAATTCCGGGAGATGGCCAAGGCGGAACTGGACGAACTGAGAGCGCGAAAAGAAGTCCTCGAAGAGGAAGTCAGGCAGTTGCTTATCCCAAAAGATCCCAACGACTCCAAGGACTGTATCCTCGAAATCCGCGGGGGCACGGGTGGCGACGAGGCGGCAATCTTTGCCGGGGATTTGTTTCGGATGTATGAGCGTTTCTGCGAGATGCAGGGCTGGAAGCTCACGGTGCTGGATTTGACCTTTGGTTCGGCGGGTGGATACAAAGAAATCATCGCCACGGTATCCGGTGCCGATGTATACGGTATGCTAAAGTATGAATCCGGAGTCCACCGGGTGCAGCGGGTGCCCGCCACCGAGTCGCAGGGAAGGGTCCATACCTCCGCGGCTTCTGTGGCCGTGTTGCCCGAAATGGACGAAGTTGAGGTGCATCTGGACATGAACGACATCCGCAAGGATACCTATTGCTCCTCCGGACCGGGAGGCCAGTCGGTGAATACCACCTATTCTGCGGTACGCCTGACCCACAACCCCACGGGTCTGGTAGTCACCTGCCAGGACGAAAAATCCCAGATCAAAAACTTTGAGAAAGCACTCAAGGTGTTGCGGTCCAGGCTTTACGAAATAGAACTCGCCAAACATAACGAGACAGTCGGGGCCCAGCGAAAATCCATGGTAGGGAGCGGAGACCGGTCCGACAAGATCAGAACCTACAACTATCCCCAGTCCCGGGTGACCGACCACCGGATCAACAAAACAGTCTATAACCTGCCGGATGTGATGAACGGATCCATCGAAGAGTTTATCTCCGCCCTTCGCCTTGCGGAAAACCTCGAAAAAATGCAGGCCGGAGGCATTGAGTAAATGGAACACACTTTGCAAGATTGAATTAAGAAGGTATATTGAACAAACAAAAAGCCCCAGCGGAGAAATAACCCAAGCATTTTTATGATTATAGCAGGAGAAAGAGAAATTAATCTGGTCACTTGGAGCGAGGCCCATTTTCACCAACTCTATCCCCTTGCCAACAATCCCAAGATCGCCATGAACCTGAGGGACAGCTATCCCCAGCCCTATACCATCCATGATGCCAGGCATTGGATCGAGCACAACCAGAAGTTCAATCCCCCCCAAAATTTCGCCATCGAATTCGAAGGAAAATTGGCCGGTTCTATCGGCAGCGAGCGGGGCAAGGACGAACTCAGGACCAACATGGAATTGGGCTTTTGGGTAGGCGAGCCTTTCTGGGGAAAGGGAATCGCCACCGAGGCAGTGAAGCTTTACACCAGCTATATCTTCGAAAAATTCGACATCCAGCGGATCTATGCCCAGGTGTATGACTTCAACGGAGAGTCAATGAACGTCCTGGAAAAGGCCGGATTTATCCCCGAGGCCATCTTAAAAAAGGCCTACATCAAAAGAGGCAGAGTGGGGGATATTTTCCAATATGTGATGATCCGGGACGAGGAATAGTTTTTGTCTTTTTTTCGAAATCCTTGGCCTTGCGGGGAAAAATTTCCCACAGACAGGCACTCCCTCCCCGGACACGGCAAAAAGCGTTGGCTTTTCCCGGCACGGTCTGTGAGCCAAAACTCAAACCCTCCCCTTCAAAAAATCCTGCCTCAACTCCTCGGGAAACTTCTCGATCGCATAGCGCAAAGCAGTGCGGGGCATGGACGAATAATGCTTTCGCAAAAAGTCCATCTCGGCTTCGAAATCCCTGTTTCCGACTTCCCGGAGCATCCATCCGACGGCCTTGTGCATCAGGTCGTGGGGCTGGTTTTTGAGTTTTTCCGCCAAAGCCAATGCATCGGCAAACTCCCCTTTTTTGATCCAAAAATAGCTGCTGATCATGGCGACCCGCTGCCTCCAGAGGTCGTGTGAGCCAGCCAGATGATAGAAAAGACTTTTGTCCCTTTTCCAATAATAGCTCCCCAAAATGGCATGACTGGACGTATCCACCAGATCCCAATTGTTCACCCAATCCAGGTGGTGCAGGTAAAAGTCTGCCAATTCCTGTTGTTCCGCCTCCGCTTTGGTCTTCCCATAGCGATACACCAGGATCATCAAGGCCGTCAGCCGGACTTCGTGAATCGCATTTTGGAGCAATTCCGAAACTTCGTCCAGCGTTATTTCTTTGTAGCAAGCCTTGGCAATTTTTCGTTGGTCTGGCACGACCACACCCAAAAACTGATCGCCTTCACCATAGCCGCCCGGAAAAGCCTTGAAGAATTTTGGAAAGAAAGCGGCTTTCTCGGGAATGGCTTTGTCCCTCAGGGACTCAATGATTTGCTCGGTCAACAGGCTCATTTCTAAAAATAGAAAAGAGGATTCAATTGATCAAAAATCCACTCCCCCAAAATCGTCCCCGCCTTCGCACGCTCCTCTTCTGTTTTCTGGCTGGACAGGCGGACAAACTATGTGGCGGAACAATCCCTGCCAATCCAAAAGTCCAAGGGGAAACAAAAAAATCCGAATCCTTACAAATCAGGGTTTTGTGAAAATCTCCAATGCAACCTGGATCAGCCGGTCCACCGTGCTGTGTGCATCCACATCAAATTTTTTCTTGGGCCTATTCACTATGATCGCATTCAGACTCAGTACCTGATGGCCCAAAAGCTCGCCCATGGCATAGTAGCCGGCCGTTTCCATCTCGAAATTGGTGAGTCGCTTTCCCCCAATCCTCATCGCCGCAAGCCGCTCGATCATCTCCCCAAATCTCGGCTTGATCCGGACCTCTCTTCCTTGTGGCGCATAAAACCCCGGACAAGTAAGCGTGATGCCATGAATAAACTGCCCGTCGAGTTTGGCCAAAAGCTCCGGGGCAGCCGCCGCCTGATAGGGCGCAAATCCCAGCCCAAATTCATCTTTGATCGCCTGTCCAATACCCTGGTCTCCGGGCAGCTCGGGATAGTAAGCCAGGAGATTGTCCATGCCAATCGCTGTTTCGGATGCCAAAAGTGTCCCGATCGGTATATCTTCCTGCATACTTCCCGAAGTCCCCAAGCGGACGATTTGAAGGCTGGTCTTTGTGGGTTTGATCTTGCGGGTGGCCAGGTCCAGATTGACCAAGGCATCAAGCTCCGTCATCAGGATTTCGATGTTGTCCGTGCCCATGCCGGAGCTCATCACGGTTACCCGTTTGCCGTTGAGCCAGCCGGTATGCGTGACAAATTCCCGCTTGTGGTTGATGAATTCGATCTGGTCAAAATATTGGGACACCAGTGGTACCCGCTCGGGATCCCCCACGGTAAAAATGAGTGAAGCCAGATGGGCTGGCTTCAAATGAAGATGATACACACTTCCGTCGGAATTGATGATCAGTTCGGACTCGGGGATTTGCCGGTGTTCCATGGAGTCATTGGATTTAAGCTTTGCTTGGTGTCCGATGGAGGCCTTTGTAGGGATTGTACCCGTTGGTGTTTTTTTGGTAATAGCCCGTGCCGTCGTAGGTGCGTTTCTCCGGGTTGTCTTTGCATTCCGTGGAGCAGGCCCCCTCCAATTCCCAACCGCATTGTTCGCAGATGGGGAGGTGCTCGTTGCAGGTGGGATTGGCACAGTTGACCATGCGGTCGCAGTCCGTGCCGCAGACGTGGCATTTGGAAATCACCGTCGGATTGACCGAGTTGACCTCCACCGCGATGCGGTTGTCAAAGACGTAGCATTTCCCTTCGAAATCCTCCCCGCCGGCTTCCATGCCGTACTTGATGATCCCTCCGTGCAGTTGATAGACGTCTTCGAAACCCTGCTCCAGCAGGAAAGCGGAGGCTTTTTCACATTTGATCCCGCCCGTGCAGTAGGTCAGGACTTTCTTGTTTTTGAGGTGTTCGAGGTCTTTTACTTTCTCCGGGAAATCACGGAAATTGTCGATATCCAGGGTGATGGCATTTTTGAACCGGCCGAGCTCATGCTCATAGTTGGAGCGCACATCGAGGATCACCACATCCTTCCGGTCCTTCAGCTTCTTGAATTCCTCCGGTTCGAGGTGCTTGCCGGTTTTCACGTTGGGATCCAGATGCCGAAGTGCGGAATGGACGATTTCCGGCTTGTAGCGGCAGTGGATCTTTGCAAAAGCATGGGTCTCGTGCTGGTCGATCTTGAATTCCGTCTTGGCAAAGCGGGGATCGGCCTGGATATAGGCCATGTACTTTTCGCAGTCATCGTGCAGACCGGAGACCGTGCCGTTTAGTCCTTCGTCGGAGATGATGATCCGGCCACGGATGTTGTTTTCGACGCAAAACAGGTGGTGTTCCTCCCGATACTCCTCAGGATTTTCGATTTTTGCGTAGCAATAGTACAGCAGGATGCTGTAAGGTTTGTTAGTTGTGTTTTCCATAACTGGCGCCCTGTTTCGGCAGGGTGTTTTCGGATTTGAAATTTAAGATTTGAGATTTCGGATTCTTCGATATTCGTCATTCGAAGTTCGATGTTCAATATTTCTCGATTTCAGATTTACATGAGCCAAAGCCCGGAATTAGAGTTTGGTTTCATAAATCTTACTTACTTCTTACTTTATTTTCGCCGCCGGGTTTCCAAAGACGGTTTCATTTTTCCCGACCGAGGCAATCACCACCGAACCGGCTCCCACGCGGGCATTTTTCCCGATGGTCACTCCGCCCACGACAGTCACTCCTGAGCCGATGAAAGCCCCTTCTTCGACCGTTGCTTCTGCATTGACAATGGAACCCGCACCGATCTGGACAAAGTCGCCGATCACGGCCTTGTGGTCGATGATCGCTCCCGAATGGAAGATGCAGTGGCTCCCTACCGTTGCACCGGCACCGATGTTCACATGGGCATTGATAAAGTTGCCATGGCCCAGGCTGGCGTCGGTGGAGATATAAGCCCGCCGGTGGATGGCATTGATGGGTTGGACTTTTCGGACTTCGAGCAGCATTTCCACCAGAAATTTCCGGGATTTGGTGTCGTCCACCGCCACAAACGCTTCGGTTTTCTTTCCGACCAGCTTCAGGAATCCCTCGTCTTCGGTATTCCCGAGCACCGGAATGTTGTTGATCTCCGTGCCATGGATCCCCTGATCCTCGTCCAGAAAGCCATAGACGATGACCTGGTTGCTGTTGAAGATCTCGAGAGCGGGATGGGCGATGCCTTTTGCGCCCAGAATGATCACCGGTTTGTCCATGGATACAAGGGTTTTGGCCTGCAAAAGTACGGGAAATGACCCGCTTGCGCAACGCTTCATTTGGATGGGCAGGGAAATCGCTTTTGGATTCCTTCGATTAGAAGGACACGATCGGAGGGCAGTTCAGGTGTGTCCATCCACCGCAAAAAATTTCACCACAGAAAAAAGAGCCTTTGGTTTCAAAACGGCAAGCGTCGGCGGAACTCCAGCCGGCAGCTTCACCAACCCGCGTTTTTTGGATTGGCCACAGATGCACAGAGACACGGCGGACGCCAAGGAAAGGATGTTTTCATTGCTGCCCTGGCCGGTGTCCCCACCGGCCACCCGTAACTTTCCCGCCTCTGCACCGGATGTTCTATGTGGTGAATAATTTCCCGCTGATCAACGCAGAAAAATCCACGGATCCCCGCAGATTACACCCAAAAAAAGGAGCTTTTTCTCTTTGAGCCCTCAAAAAAAAGCTGTCGCCGCCAACCAGACCGGGATGCCAGCAAGGCTTGCCTGAAAGCTGTTTTCCTTCTCCCCGGTGTACTCCTGGGTTCAAAATCCGTCCCGGAGCCTTTGTTGGATTGGCCACAGATGCACCGAGATTCTGTGGCAACATTCCTTTGCGTTTCCCGGAATCTTTGCGGCTAAAGATTTCCCGCTGCCGGGATCGCTCTTCATGCCCTTTGGCCCCATCCTGTTTTGGGAGTCTGTCATCGCGTTTTTAGCTTTCTTCAATGGAAATGAAGCTATAAAAGCGATTTCCCGGTTTGGGAGCCGCTTTTAAAAACATAACCCCTTCCGATCCCGATAAGAATGCGGGCCACGGCTGTCCCACGTGGCGGAGCGGCAAATTGGATCCCAAGCCTTGTATGGTTTGTCTAGCGGCAGGAAGCCGGACAATCAACAAAATCATTTACCACACCCCTTCCTCTTCCAGTTGTTCGCGGATTTTGCCGTTGGTGTTCCAGAATTTTTTTTCCACTCCGGCCCATATCCGCTGGAATTCGGGATCTTTCTTGATTTGATCCAGGATGGGGTCTTGGTTGAGGAAAAGAATGACCCAAATCTGGATGTTGTCCTCCTTTGCAAAAAGCCGGAAATGCTCCAGGGCCTGGTCAAAATCGCCTGCATGGGCATAGTACATCGTCAATCCAAGGTTCTTGTACACGGTCTGGTCCGCCTCGATGTAGTCTCGGTAGCTCTGGATAAACTGTTGGGCTTCGGCGGTTTTGCCCACTTTTTCATATACCACGCCGACAATCATGTTTTCGTGGACATAGACGTTCAGTCTTTGCTCTTCCCGGATCCGGTTGAACCGTTCATAGTACAGGTAAGCCGAATCATACTCCCGCAGGTAAAAGCTGACCTTGCCGAGATCTTGGAGGATGTCAAACCGGGTGGTGTCCCGGGCAAATTCCGCTTTCAAAAGATCCCGAGTCAGCCTCAGGTCTTTGGTTTTGGCGTAGCTGACAAAGGCCTTGACATAGCGGGAATACATGTTGCCCGAGAAGTAATCCAGTGACCGATCGATGTACTTCATCGACTCGTCCACAAAGCCGGTCTGGACCAGCGCGTTCCCCAGCCTCAGGTAAAAATAGCTCGTCTCCACCGAATCTGCCGCTCCGGCATCCAGCCGCATCCCCTTCAGGGCGTATTCCAGATATTTCCCGGTATTGGGCAGGTAGTTGGCATAGAAGTCCGCCAACAAGCCGATGATCTGGGAGGAATTGGGCCGGTATTCCAATCCTTTCTCCAGGAAGGGCAAGGCTTGGGCGTATTCTTTCTTCAGGAGGTAATACATCGCTTTGGCCGTCAGGCTTTCTCCCAAAGCCGGATCGTAAAGCATGGCCTTGTCGGAATAGGCTCCGAGTTGGTCGAGATGTGTCTTTTCGGCCCGAAACAAATCGTAGTAATAAAAGGCCATTCCCGCACAGGCGTATGCCAGGGCAAAGCCCGGGTCTTCCTGAATGGCTTCCCTGAAATAGCCGACCGATTGGAGCAGGTTCCCGTCCCCTCCCCTGTTGAGCAAGTCCAGCCCTTTCAGGAAGGAGTCGTAGGCCTTGGGATTTTCCGTAAGGACTTTTTCTATCCGGGATTTTTCCTCGGGCGTGATCACCGCTTGGATTTCTTTGGCGATGTCCTGGGAGATCTCCCGCTGTAAGCTGAAGATATCAGTGACCTCACGCCTGTACTGCTTGCTCCAGAGGTGCCGGTCTGTGGCTCCCTCGATCAGCTGGATGTTCAGTACAATCCGGTCGCCCATCTTCTGGCCGCTTCCCTCCACCAGATAGCTGACGTTGAGCTCTTCCGCCATCTCCGGGATGGATTTGTCACTGTCCCGGTACTTTTCGGCAGAGGTGCGGCTGAGCACCCGCAGGTCTTTGATCTTTTGCAGGTTGTTGAGCGTGGCTTCCATCAGTCCATTGATGAGATAGACGTTGGTCGAGTCGGCGCTGTCATTCTTAAAGGGCAGGACGATGATGGATTTTTCGCGCGTGGACTTCTCTCCCAAAATGTCAGGCCTAAAGAGCAGCCAAGTACCCACCAACACAACCGCCACACCCACAAGCCCCATCCAATACCGTCGGGGCGAAGGCCGCATTGCCGGAACCGGGGAGTCAGTCGGCTGGACATCGGCATGCTTGCCGGCTTCTCCCGGAGGATAGCCGTAGTGCTCCCGAAAGCATTTGATAAAGTAGGACGGGCTGTTGAATCCCACCTGATGGGAAATCTCGGAAACATTCCCCGCACCGACTCGGAGCAAGTGCATGGCCCGCTCCAGGCGGACCTGATTGATGAGCTGGCTGACAGAGCAGTTGGAGACCTTCTTCACCTTGCGCAGCAGATTGGACCGGCTCATGTGCATGGCATCCGCCAGTTCGGAGACTCCAAACTCCTCTTCCGCGATGTGCGATTCGATCTTCGCGATCAACTGTTCCAAAAATTCCCTATCCTGAGGTGAAGCGGCGGCCATTGGGTAAAACTAGAAGAAAAAAGTGAAATGCGGGATGTTGGATGCCGGATGTCTGATCGAGCCAAGCACAGGTTTTGGATTTGCGGTTTCGGATTTCGGGATTTTGCTTCCCGACTCTTTTTGGGCAGGGCCAAAAACAAGAAAACCGACTCGGTAAGAGTCGGTTTTCGGTGAAAGCTGTTAAGCGGGTATCAGTTTGATGCCGGAGGAGTGGGCATCTTCAGGCCGAGCTTGGCCACCACCAGTTCGGTGAACTTGTCTTCTTCTTTGGTATAAAGAAGGACAGGAGACTGGCCGGCAGTTTCGGCGAAGATGTGGGTGTAGTTGTTTTCGGCAGCCACCGAATTGATCGCGTTGATCACTTTGGACTGGACTGGCTCAAGCAGTTCACCCAATTTTCGCTGGTAGGAAATCTGGGCGTCCTGCTCATACTTTTGAAGATCACCCTGCAGTTTTCGCAATTCTGTCTCTTTGGCAGCTCTTGCTTCTTCGGTCATGGTAGGTGCAGCTTGTTCATACGCCTGTACCTGTCTTTGGAAGTCCCCAGCTTTGGTTTGGATGTTGGTCTGCAGTTGGGTCTGGTAGTCTTGGATGTCCGCGCCGATCTGTTCCATCTCAGGCATCAGGTCCATGATAAATTCCACGCTCGTATAGCCGATTTTCACTTCCTGGGCCTGAGCTGCAAATCCTGCGAATAGCATCGCTACTGCCGCCAGGATAACTTTTACTTTCATATGTGTATAATTTGTTTTTAAGTTGTCATATGGAATCTCGCAGGGCTTCTTGTTTTCCCGGGGCGAGTTGTTCAGAATCTTGCTCGATTTCATCATTTGGTGTTTGTATTTAATTGTTTTCTTCAATTCCCAATTCGTCCAGGACAAACTCAGAGTAGTCGTGTCTTGGATCGGTGTAGATAATCGCCGAAGGGCCTGCCGCTTTGTCAAACAAAACCGCCAGGTTGTTTCGCCTCGAAACCCGCTCGATCGCATCGTAGATCTTGGACTGGAGGGGCTGGAGCAGTTCTGCCTGCTTCTGGTAATACATCCCGTCGATTCCAAAGACCCTGCTGTTGAATTCCTGTGAAGCCTTTTGCTTCGCTTTGATCTCTTCCAGTCGCTGCTGGTACATTTCCTCTGTCAGCAAAACCTCCTCGGCCTTGAGCTGACTGGTCAGTTCCCGGATCTCCTGATCCAAACTCTGTGCCTGTTTCCTCCAGTCGGAGCCCAGCTTGGCCAGCTCCCCCTGCACCACTTTGTAGTCCGGATGCTTGTTCAGGATGTACTCCGAATCGATGTATCCAAACTTTTGGGCGGCCAAAGGGCCTGCCTGAAACAGAATGAGCAGCAAAAGTACAATTTTCAGTGATTTATCCATGTGTTCGTCTTGTTTTCAACAGCATTTGAAGTCCGGTGACAGTGCTTCATATTTTGCATAAATTAACCAAACGGATCACTGATCACAAGATTATCTGAATTGCTGGCCAATGGTAAAGTGGAACTGCGCCCCGCTTGGCTCCAGGGAACCGGGAATCGGATCAAATCCGTATCCCCAATCGACTCCCAAAAGTCCGAAGGCAGGCATGAAGATCCTCGCACCAAAGCCGGCAGATTTCTTCAGGTCATAGGGATTGTAGTCCTTGTAGGAGCCCCAGTTGTTGCCCGCTTCCGCAAAACCCAGGAGGAAGATGGTGGCGGATGGATTGGGGGATACCAGGAAGCGTACTTCGGTCACAAACTTGTTGTACACCACTCCGCCGTAAGGATCTGGATTGGCGGTGCCTCTGGTGGCCCTGCCTGGGGTGATGGACTGGTTTTCGTAGCCTCTCAGGCCGATGATCTCCTGTCCCAGGGCAAAGTTGTTGAAGGTCATCCCGTCTCCACCCATGACAAAACGCTCCAAGGGAATGATCCCGATCTTGTTGCCATACGATCCCAAGAAGCCCATGTGGGCGCGGGCACTGGCCACCCACTTGGCGGATCCGAAAATGGGGGTGTAAAACGAAGCGTCAAACATCCACTTGTGGTACTCCAGCCACTTGTACTTCTCCTGGTCGGGCGATTCGTCGGTGAGGTTTTTGTTCAGGGAAGCATAGGGAGGGGTGAAGGCCGCAGACAGCATGACATTAGAGCCCATCCGGGGAAAGGTGTTGTTGTCGATGTTGGTCCGTGCGATGGTGGTATTCAGGGTGATACTTTTGGAGGTACCGGTGGGGTAGCTCAATCCGAAGGAAGTCCCGAATTGGTCGAACTCATAGTTTTGGAACTGCAGGGAATTGCTGATGCTGAAGTTGTCATCTGGCCAGGTCACCCGCTTGGCCAAACCGACGGTAACACCGGTGATCTTGAAGTAGCCGAGCTCGTTGCCAAAGTTGGCCTGGTTGTAGAAGTCCACCTGTCTCTGGACGGAGTGGTTAAAGGAGAAGCTGAGTGCCTGGGGCTTTTTGCCGCCAAACCAAGGCTCGGTCAGGGAGATGGAGTAGTTTTGGAAGGTCTTGCCGTTCGCTTGAACGCGGAGCGACAGCTTTTGCCCGTCTCCTACTGGAAGCGGATCCCACTTGCTGAAGTCCCCGATGTTTCTGACCGAGAAATTGTTGAACACCAAACCGACCGTGCCCACGAATCCGTAGAAACCGCCCCAACCACCGGAGAGCTCAATCTGGTCATTGGGCCGTTCTTCCAGCTCGAAGGTAATATCCACCGTGGCGGCTTCGAAATTGGGCCTGAGATCGGGATTGATTTTTTCGGGGTCAAAATAGCCCAATGTGGAAAGTTCCCGGATGGTTCTGACCAAAAGGGCCCTGTTGAATTTCTGTCCGGGAAGGATGCGGATTTCCCGCATGACCACGTGGTCCGAGGTCCGTTCGTTTCCCTTGATGCTCACGCTGTTTACGGTGACCTGCGGCCCTTCGAAGATTCGCATCTCCAGGTCGATCGAGTCGCCGGCCACATTGATTTCCACGGGATCGATGTCGAAGAAAAGGTAGCCATCGTCCTGATAGAGCGAGCTTACATCGTCGCCTCTTTGGGGGTCGTAGTTCAGTCGCTTGTCCAGCTTTTCCTTGTCATAGACATCCCCTTTTTGGATGCCCAGCTTTGCGAGCAGGACGGGGCTTGGGTGGATGTAGTTGCCTGAGAAAGTGATGTTGCGATAGTAGTATTTTCGGCCTTCGACCACGTCAATCTCGATGTTGATTTTGTCGTCGGAGAAGGTGTAAATTGAATCATTCAGGATCTTTGCGTCCCTGAACCCCCGGCTGTTGTAGAAATTGATGACCGCGTCTTTGTCGTTTCTGTACTCTTTCGGGATGTATTTTGACCCGCTGAAAAAGTTCAGCTTGAAATTCTTGCTGAAGTAGTTTTTCACGTCCTCGACAGAGGCCGTGTCTGTGTGCAGGAGGGAGTTTTTCAGGCTGGCCGCGTCTGCGTCCGCAATTCTGGAATAGACATCCTTGAACACCGCCACGCGGGCATGCTCCTTGGTCTTTTTCATCTTGCCTTTCAGGGCGCGGTCGGCGATCTCCTCATTCCCGCGGAACTGGATCTCGTTGATCTTGACCTTGGAATTGATGTCGATGTCAAACCTGAGTTTGACGCTGTTTGGGAGGGTGGTATCACGATCTTGGATGATCCTGACATCGGTGTTCAGATAGCCCTTGTCCAGGTAGTATTTTTCGATGTTTCGCTTGGCGGTATTGAGCACGTCGTCGCGGACGACCCTGCCGCGGATGTTCACTTTGTCCCGCAGTTCGCCTTCCTGGGTTTTGTTGATCCCGGTAAACTCGACTCGGGAAAATCTCGGCCTTTCGGCCAGATCCAGGAGCAGATAGATGTCATCTCCCTCGATCTTGGTCACGAGGATTTTCACATCCCCGATGATTCCCTGGCCCCAAAGTTTCTTCAGGGCATTGGAGAGGGCATCTCCGGGCACGTCGATCCGGTCATCGACCTTGAGGCCCGAGAGGGAAATGATCGCAATTTCGTCCAGGGTGGACAATCCGACCGCTTTGATTTCCGCAATTCTGAATTTCTCGGGTTTGGAATAGTTCAGTTCCAGAATATTGACAGGTCTTGTTGAAGCATACCGGCTCTGTCCCAATCGAATTTGGGAAAATGCCGAAGCAGACCATATCAAACAAAACAGAATTAATAAACTTCTTTTCATGTGTTTATACTTTGACCCATAAGGCCATAATGGAATCCCGCATGGCCAATATCACACCTCTGTGTGACACCGCCAGTGTCCTGCTCGATTTCATCAATTACTTAAGGTTTGACTTGCTCACCGGTCTTGCCGAATCTTCTTTCACGCTTTTGATAGTCCTCCACGGCGGCATACAGGTGCTCTATTCTGAAATCAGGCCACAATACCGGCGTGAAGTACAACTCGGTGTAGGCGAGCTGCCAGAGCAGAAAATTGCTGATCCGGTACTCCCCGCTGGTGCGGATCATGAGCTCGGGGTCGGGGATTCCGGCCGTGTCGAGATGATCGGCAATCGTCTGCTGGGTGATTTCCCCGGGTTTCAGTTTTCCCTCAGAGATTTTTTGGGCAATGTGTTTGGTGGCTTGGGTGAGTTCCCACTGTCCGCTGTAGCTCAGTGCCAGGACGACCGTAAGGCCGGTGTTGTTTTCGGTCTGCCTTTTGGCCTCCTGCAGTTTTTCCTGGGCGGATTTGGGCAGGCTTTCGACATCCCCGATCGAGATCAGCCGGATGTTGTTTTTCATCATGAGGGAGATCTCGTCGATGATGGTCTTGACCAAGAGCTCCATCAGCGCTTTCACTTCATCCTGTGGGCGGGACCAGTTTTCGGTGGAAAAGGAAAACAGCGTCAGGTATTTCACTCCCAGGTTGTCTGCACCTTCGATGGCATCCTTGACCGCCTGAATGGCATGTCGGTGTCCGAAGATTCTCATGGCGCCTTTCTTCTTGGCCCAACGGCCATTGCCGTCCATGATGATTGCAATATGTTTGGGGATTTTGGTTAGGTCTGGTTTTTCCTTCATTCCAATGGCTTGGGTACCTACTTTTTTGGAGGTACAAAAATGCTATTTCTTTTCCAATTATCAGCCTTGGCACTCAATTTATTAATAGGCGAAGCACTTCACATTGGCGATGGTATAGCTGATCGTGAGCCCCAGGAAGTAATACCAATCCTTGGTGTTTGGGTTCCCGAAATTGATCCCGTAGGGAGGAATTTGCCCGGTATTCGGGTCTGCCGGCGGCTGGTATCTCGGGATGGCAGGCAGGCTGCTGTCTATCTTGTCCAGATAGTCGGTGAAGGTGGGCCGGAAGCCCAGCTCGGCAGCCAAAGTCCATCGGTCGTCCAGTCGGTACTTCACCCCGCCGCCAAAGGGAATCACCACCGAGCCCAAATTGTATCTTTCCGAAGGGAGATAGCCATAGGTATTCCCCTTCATCATGAAATGGGCGTATCCGAGTCCAAAGAAGGCATAGGGCGACCAGCGAAACTCGGAGTCGTTTCTGAGGAAATCCAGAAAATTGAACTCCATGACCGCGCTGCCCTCGATCACTCCGCCCCTAAACCTGCCGTCCCGGACTTCGGCCGCGCGGTCAAGGGGCCTGAGGCTGTCTTCTGCCTGCAGGAGTGAAGAGCTGAGGGCGACTCGCAAGCTCCACACATTGTCAAAATTTCTCTTGCCAAAGAACGTGCCTTGAAGTCCAATCTGATTGGGATCAACTTTGCGGACTATATCCCCGGTGTACGTTGCGACGCCGAGGCCTCCACCTATCTCATATTTCTGGGCATTGGCCGGGATCAAATACCCGGTCAAAACGAGGGTAAAAACAAGTAAGTGTCTGATAATCTTAAAATTGACCTTTTTCAAGACGGTGCAAGTTATGAAGTACCCAACGTTTAAAAAACGCCGGTTTGTATTTAACGGGTTAATTAATGTTAAGCTCAGGCAGTGCTGTTTTTTCAATTCCTCATGTCGAAGCCCCAGTTGAGCTTCTGTCTCAGGGTGTCGAAGAAATGAAAGTGTGGCAATTTGACCAATTTTGCCGAAAAGAGCTCTTTTTTTACGCTGAGTTTTACTTCGGAAGAGATGGAGGTGGACCTGGAGTCCAGTGAAATGAGGAATTTTTCGGAGCGCCCCTCGATCTCAAAGCTGATCTCGCATTCGTCCGAAACGATGATCGGGCGGACATTCAGGTTGTGCGGGCTCACCGGCGTGATGACAAAGCTTTTTGCCCCGGGAGTGATCAAAGGCCCCCCGCAGCTCAGCGAGTAGCCGGTGGATCCGGTCGGGGTGGACACGATCAGCCCGTCGGCCCAATAGGAGTTCAGGTACTTGCCATCGATATAGGTATGCACCGTGATCATGGAGGAGGTGTCCCGCTTGTGGATGGTGAATTCGTTCAGGGCAAAATTTATCCCGTTGAAAAGCCTGCGGCTGCAGTCCAGCGAAATCAGCGATCGGGACTCGATCTGAAAATTCCCCGTCGCGATGTTTTCTATTGCCTCGCCAATCTGGTCTGTTGCGGCTGTGGCAAGAAATCCCAGCCTGCCGGTGTTCAGGCCCAGGATGGGAATCTCGAGCTTTCCCACCAGGCATACCGCATCCAGCAGGGTGCCGTCTCCTCCTATGGAAATCAGGAAATCCGCAGACTCCAGGTCTCCCTCATTTTCGATCAGCCAATAGGTGAGCCGCTTGTTCCCCAGCATCTTCAGGGCCCGGTCCATGGGTTCTGTCACCAGAATCTCGATCCGGTGGTTTTCGAGTTCCTGAAAGAGCTGTTCGATGTGGGAAATGTATTCGGCTTTGAAGGAGAGGCCGTGCAAGGCGATTTTCATGCCTCAAATATCTAAAAATCTCAGCAAGTTGCCGATTCGGTCCTCTTCACTGCTGATCCCGGTTTCCTCCTGGTAGTGGTCGATCACCCGGTATCCAAACCGCTCCAAAGTCGCCTTGACATGCCGGAGTTCGGGTTTGTCGAGCTTTAGCGTCAGCTTGATTTTGTCGCTGTCCAGGGGGTCGTTTGTGATGAAGGAGCTGAGTATCTGGGTGTTTTCGGATTCGACCAGTCTCGATATTTCGGACAAAAGGTAGTCCGTCATGTTCATGGACAGGATCAGCACGCTCCCCTGGGATTTGATCGACAGGCTGTCGGCAAAGGCGGCAATCGCATCCTCCATGGTGATCACTCCGAGGTAGCTGTTTTCCCGGTCCAGGACGGCCACCAGGTTGGATTGGTTTTCGGAGGCAACCCGCAGCACATCGTAGATGTGCTTGTCGGAATAGACCCAGCAGGCACCCGCTTCCAGCTCGATGGTCCCGATCAGGCGATCCGGGTTGTTGAGTTCAAAAATCATCTCATCGCCGATAAATCCCAGGAATCTTCCTTGGTCGGCTACGGGCAAAGAATCGGTACGAATCTCTTCCATCCATGCCAGTGCCATGCCCGCCCGGTCGGTGAGCTTGAGCGGTGGAATCAGGCTATTGATGAACTCGTAGGCTTGCATACAAGAAATTTAGGAAATGAATTCAGAACTCAAAACGCTTTTCCTGGTATTCTTGTTCGTTTTCGTCCTTTGGCGGGCAATCACACCATCAGGTGATTGGCAATGATGCCCAGCACGATCCCTGCCAGGATGATCACCGGCGAGGAAATTTTGGTAAACTGCAAGACGGAGTAGGTGCCCAGAATGAAGATGATGTGAAGCGCATTGGCCTCCAAGGGCTCGAAAAGCAGGTATGCCGCCGCGATCAGCATGCCACAGGAGACCGCATTGATCCCTTCCAGCGCAGCACGCACCGGCCTGTACAACTTGAGCTGGTCCCAAAAACGGATCACGAAGAATATCAGGAAGATACCCGGAAGAAAGATCCCGGCGGCCGAGATCAATCCTCCCATCAGGAATCCCGTCAGCCCAAACTCCCTCATGGAAAGGGCTCCCACGTAGGAAGAAATGGAAAAAGTCGGGCCCGGAATGCCCTGGGAAATGGCATATCCCGTCAGAAATTCCTCGGAACTCAGGAAATGCTTGAAGTCCACAAACTCCGTGTAGAGGTACGGGACCAGCACCTGGCCTCCGCCAAAGATCAAACTTCCGTTTCGGTAAAAGTTTTCGAAGAGCAGGATCGGCTGGGAATTGGTAATGGCACCCGCCACGGCCGCCAAAACCAAAACACCCCCCCAGAGGTAAAAATTGCCCCATTTGATCTTCAGTGGTTTCTGCTCTTCGGCTTTGGGCTGGTTTTTGTATTTGATCGAGGTGCTCAGCCCTCCCAGGACCAGCATGGCCGGAAACAGGTACGGTGAGCTGTAGAAGAAGGAGACAAAAGCCGAGATCAGCATCAGGATCATGGCTTCCGTACTCTTGACCATCTTGGAAATGGTCTTTTGTGCGGCAAAGATGATAAACCCAATCGCCATCGGCTGGATGAAGCGGGCAAAATTCAGCGCTCCGGGGGTGTTTTCCTGCAAGAACTGGATCAAAACCGCCGTGGCCGTCATGAGCAGCGTGGCGGGAAGAATCCAGACCAACAATGCCAGGTAGGCCAGGTTTGGTCCCCCTACGCGAAATCCGATCGCCGAGATCAACTGGGTAGAGGATGGGCCGGGGAGGATGTTGCACAGGGCATTCAGCTCCCAAAGTTCATCCTCGGTGACATAGGCCCGGTTTTTCACCATCCGTTCCAGCAGCATCGCCAAAAATGCCTGCGGCCCCCCAAAGGCGGTGACCGAGAGTGCCAGGACGTCCTTCAGAAACACATAGTATCGGACTTTGCGGACCGACATCTTACTTCTTCAAGCCTAATTCGCGGAGTCTTTCATCCAAAAACTCACCCGCCGTGGCGTCGGGAAACTGCTTCGGGTGGTTTTCGTCCACGCAGCCCGGCAGGCAGGCAAGGTCCATTTCGGACCGAGGGTGCATAAAAAACGGAATAGAATACCGGCTGGTGTGCATCATTTCTCTCGGAGGGTTGACCACCCGGTGGATGGTGGATTTCAGTTTCTTGTTGGTCAGCCGCTCCAGCATGTCGCCGACATTCACGACCAACTGGTCGGGAAGGGCGGTGATGGGGATCCATTTTCCGTCTTTTCTCAACACCTGTAGCCCATCCGCGCTGGCTCCCATGAGCAGCGTGATCAGGTTGATGTCCCCATGCTCAGCCGCCCGTACGGCATCTGCGGGAACCTCGTCGGGATTTTCGATCGGGAAATAGTGGATCTGCCGCAAGATGGAATTGCCGTGGGCGACCTTGTCTTCAAAATAGTCTTCGGGAAGGTCCAGGTTCAGGGCAATTGCCCGGAGCATTGCCTTGCCGGCATTTTCCAGGGTTTGGTAGGCTTCGACGGCATCATTTTCAAAATCGGGAATTTCCGATGGCCAGAGGTTTTCGGGATATTCTGCCTTGACCGAATCCGAATCGGGGATCAAGGCCAATTCTTGGCCCATATGGTAAAATTCCTTCAAATCCCCGGTATTTCGGCCCTTTGCGTGCTCTTTTCCTTTGCCGGTGTAGCCCCGTTGGTATCCGATTTCCGGCTTTTCGTATTTCTTTTTCACTTCATCCGGCAAGGAAAAAAAGGCTTGGATCGAGTGGTAGAGACGATCCTGAAGGTCCTTGGAAAGTCCGTGGTTTTTGACGGCCACAAAACCGATGTTCTCATAGGCTTCCCCCAATTTCTTCACAAAAGCCGCTTTTTGCGCGGGAGTTCCGGAAGTGAAGTCCGCCAGGTCCAGGCTTGGAATTTCGTCAAAGAGGATATCCATTTTGTTGGTGTGTTAAGTTTGGTGCACCGATATATTTCTTCAAAAATAAATATCTTTAGCCTCAATCTGGGTTGCCCAATGAAGAAAATCCTCCTTTTCCCGATTTTGTGTTGTTTGCTTTTGGCGGGCTGTGCTGAAGACAGGCGAAAAATAAACGAATCTGTCGTGGACGGATTGCCGGACTCCCTTTCCTCCGGTTCCGCATTGCCCAAAGTCTCGTTTTATCAATACGGGGATTCGGCAGCATATCCCGACGCGATCCTGGAGCTGCACACCCCCTTGGGAAACCAGGTTTTTCGCCCGGGGAAAGTGCCGTTTGAGTTCAACAGCAAGAATTTTCCCTTTGGGGAGGTTGCCGGAGGGAAGCCGAGACTTTACCTGATCCTGAATGGCGGAGACCCGGTCGGTTATTATTCCCCGATCTTCCAACGGGAGCTGACTGAGGGGACTTACCGGGTGGTGGGCTTTCTGGTGGATGGGGAAGGCCATGCGTTGAGGAGTTTCGGCAACTACGTGGACCGGGATTTTGTAGTCGGCGATTCGAGGCCGTTTCCGTATTCCGCCGAGCCTTATCTGGCACTGAACCTTCCCCGAAATGGCCAGATTGTCCCTCTGGGCGAGGAATTGGTCATTGACTTTCTGGTCTTGGGCGGGGACATGAAGCTGGACGGACTGAAAGTGCAGATCAAAGTCAATGACTACTCCTACGAGATCGACCACATGGCGCCGGTGCGGCTGACCAATCTGCCCAAAGGAGACTATCAGGTCAGTGTGCGGCTTTTGTGGACTGGCGGAAAAGAGCTCGAAGGGCCATTCTCCACCGTCACCAAAACCGTCTATGTCCGATAAGTCCTTATCTTTGGGCTCCAAATCAAGATTTCTTCATGCTTTTAGTCAATCAAATCCGGGAAGATTATGCCGGTATGCTAGCCGGCCTGCAAAAACGGAATATCCGCGATGCAGCGTCTCTACTCGATCAGGTCATCGCCTTGGACGACCGGAGAAAGTCGGCCCAAGCCCAGCGGGACCAGTTTCAGGCGGAGGCCAATGCCATTTCGAAGCAAATAGGGCTGTTGATGAAGGAGGGGAAATCCGAAGAGGCCCTTGCCATCCGCGAGCGGACCAGCCAGATCAAAGAGCAGGTGAAAGACCTGGAAGACCTGTATTCCGGCATAGAAGAGGAGCTCAAGTCGCTGCTTTATACCATTCCCAACGTCCCCCATGCGGCTGTTCCGGCCGGAAAATCCGCCGAGGACAACGAGGTCGTCCTGGAGCATGGAAGCATTCCGACGCTTTTCGAAGGGAAACTTCCGCATTGGGAGCTGATCAAAAAGTACGACATCATTGACTTTGACCTGGGTGCGAAGATCTCCGGGGCGGGATTTCCCGTGTACAAGGGAAAAGGGGCAAGACTGCAGCGTGGCCTGATCAACTTCTTCCTGGATGAGGCATTGGCCATGGGTTTTACGGAGATCCAGCCGCCGCTCTTGGTCAACGAAGACTCCGGCTACGGCACTGGCCAGTTGCCGGACAAGGAAGGACAGATGTACCATTCGACTGCCGATGACCTCTACCTGATCCCTACTGCCGAGGTGCCCATTACCAATCTCTACCGGGATGTGATCGTCTCCGAGGAGGAGCTTCCGATCAAGAATGTCGGTTATACGCCGTGTTTCCGTCGGGAGGCGGGCTCTTGGGGAGCGCATGTGAGAGGACTCAACCGACTTCACCAGTTTGACAAGGTAGAGATCGTGCAGATCACGCATCCGGAGCGGTCCTACGAAGCACTCGAAAATATGAGCAGCTATGTCCAGAGCCTGCTGCAAAAGCTGGAACTGCCCTACCGGGTACTCCGACTCTGTGGAGGAGACATGGGCTTTACCTCAGCTCTGACCTATGACATGGAGGTGTACTCGGCTGCACAGGAGCGTTGGCTGGAGGTAAGCTCTGTGTCCAACTTTGAGACCTACCAGACCAACCGTCTGAAGTTGAGATTCCGGGGAGAGGACAAAAAGACGCACTTGGCGCACTCGCTCAACGGTTCCGCGCTGGCCTTGCCAAGAATCGTGGCCGCCATTCTGGAAAACAACCAGACTCCCGAGGGGATCAAGATGCCGAAGGTGCTCCATCCGTATCTGAATTTTGACCAAATTTAAGTCCTGCCAAAACGCCCGAACCTTCGGGCGTTTTTTTTGAAAGTATCTGAATAGTTCCCGCAGATTTCCGCAGAAAAGGACACAGATTTCCGCAGATTTTTTGTCGCCGGACTTCTTCCGTCTCCCGATAGTAGGGACGTGTTGTGTCATACACCCATCCGGCATCGGACATCGGTCATCCAGTCTGCCTGCCGCAGGTAGGCCCAAAATCACTGAAAAATTCGCCAACTGGCAGAATAGCGTATCATCAGATTTCAAAATTCCCCATAGATTAAATCAATGCTGTTTTTTTTCTTCTGCGGGCAATTGCCTGGGGCTTCTTTAGCCTTTCACCACCGTCCAAGACTTGGGTTATTGCTTGGGAAATCGAGGACTTTTGGAATTTTCTTTGGTTTGCCTTCATTTTCAAAATCATCAATGAATCGGTTGGCTTTTTTTAATTCTGATTCCAGGGCTAGCTTTGTGTTGTCAAATTTTCAACAAAACAAAAAATCATGGCATTAGTCGGAAAAAAGGCTCCCGCATTTTCGGTAGGAGCGGTAATCAACGGGGAAGAGATTGTCGAAAACTTCAGCTTGGCACAGTACTTGGGCCAGAAGAACGTGATCCTCTTCTTTTATCCCAAGGATTTCACTTTTGTATGTCCCACTGAACTTCACGCTTTCCAAGCCAAATTGGCTGAGTTTGAGAAAAGAGACACCGTCGTGATCGGCTGCTCCACAGATACCGAAGAGACGCACCTGGCTTGGCTGATGACTGCCAAGGACAATGGTGGAATCGAGGGTGTCACCTACACCATCCTGGCAGACGTAGCCAAAACCATCTCCCTGAACTACGGCGTATTGGGCGGAGAATATTCTTTCAATGCGGAGACCCGTACTTGGTCTTTCTCAGGAGCACCGATCGCTTACAGAGGCACTTTCCTGATCGACAAAGAAGGCATCGTGCGTCATGAGTCTGTGAATGATTTCCCACTGGGAAGAAACATCGACGAATACCTGAGGCTGATCGATGCGCAGCTTCACGTGGAGAAATTTGGGGAAGTGTGTCCTGCCAACTGGGAAGAAGGGAAAGAAGCCATGCAGGCTACCAACGAAGGAGTCGCCAACTACCTATCCAACAACTGACCATGATCGAACTGACCGAAGATACGCTACAGGAGCTGGTGACCCAGCATGACCAGGTGGTGGTGCAGTACTCGGCGGGCTGGTGCGGCAATTGCCGCATCATGAAGCCGAAGTTCAAAAGACTGGCCGGGGAAAATCCTGCTGCGGTTTTTGTGATGGTGGATGCCGAGAAGTTTCCCAATTCCAGAAAACTGGCTCAGGTGAATAACCTGCCGACTTTTGCTGCTTTCAAAGGCGGGTCTTTGCTCAATCAGATCCAGACCAATAAGGAAGACCAACTTAAAGCACTCATTTATGAAGTTGCCGGTAATTAAGACCATCCAGCGAACCTGTACCCCAGAGCAGATCGAGACTGCTTTGGCAGTGCTGGAAAGCATCTCAGAGGCTCCTTCGCTGAAAGAACCGGAAATCGACGTAATCGGAGAGCTGATATCCAACCTCTGCGGGGCTTTGGAAGTGCATGAAATGATCGCTGATGGAATGTCGGAAAAGGATGCCGGAAACGCTTTTATGAAAAAAGTGCTGGGATCAATAGACAGATAAAATTGGGTTTATTGTTATTGGGAAAAGGAACTTCAATCGGAGTTCCTTTTTTTAAGTCTAAAAACTAAAAAAGAGATGAAAATTTTGAATAGTTATTTTTTTTTTTTTAGTTGTAGATGTTTAACAATTTAACTTCAATTTTATGAAAAAAGTAAAAATTTTATGTGCCATGTTGGCAGCCTTCGGGTTGTCGTTTTTCGGCAATGTTTCCTATTCCAATGCCCAGGAGTTGGGTCGTTTCTTTTGGGAGAGCGCCGATGGTTGTACCTATGGGTGCTATCAACCTGGAGGAGATTGTAAGTCCTCGGATCCGTGGGAACAGGTGGATTGCTAAAAATTTTAAAAGGGGCAATCGCCCCTTTTGTACACACATCATCTTCTCACTGTATGAAATTTAAATGTTTTTCTTTTTTGGCGATATGTTTTTTTCTAATGTCTTGCTCGACCGGAGACGATGGAAAAATAGTTACACTTCCTTATGAATTACATTCCGCCTTTTCGCTGACGATTCCCGACCATCCTTCTTCTACTTCCTCTTTGCAGGCTGTAACCGTTGAGGGAAAGGAATTGCTTTTTTGGGGAGATGTCAAGCGTTTTGACCGGATTCACGTTTTCAACGTCACTGACAAACTATGGGAATCTCCGATCCAATATGAACTTCAAGGGCCAAATGGTATTGGTCGGCTTGATGGTTTCTTTGTAAAAAGTATTGATTCGATCTACACAGTTCACAGTTTTGGCTGGAGAATCCACTTGATGAATCAATCCAATAGGCTAAATAGCTATTCTACAAGAGCAAGTTTGGACCCATTGGACGTTATCACTCCTTTTACCTCAGAAAACTCCCTGTCCGGAATGCTTGGAGATAAAATTGTCTTTTTCGGATTTCCTGAATTGTCTCCCAGGGAGACTTCTTATTATGCAAATGGGAAAACGGGGCAAATCGTAGACTTGGTCACTTTAAAGTCTCGTGTTGGGGCAGGATACCCGCACCAGTATCAGGGACACCAATGGCCGGGAGTAAATACCATTTCTGATAGACAGGCAGTCATCGATGGAAAAATAGCTCATAGTTTTTCACTTTCTGACACGGTTTTTCTTTATAACAAGGATTATAAGCTGGTCAAGAAAATACGGATGAACTCAAGTAAAAAGCAAAAAACAGCGTCTTTTGATGCTGAGGGATTTGAGGCCGCAGCTGGAGAAATAGGATATATAGAGATGCTTTCTAAAGGATTTTATTCAGCGATAGTTACTGATGAAAAAAACGGGATACTCTATCGAACTATTTCCTATTCAGATTTTGAACCTACAAATTTTTCGACCTACCATGAGTACAAACAAACCGCTAGGAGAGGGCTGATCATTTATGATTTGAAAAAAGACGAATTGATCGGGGAAATCTTTTTCCAATCAGGTGAGGTGGATGATATTCCGATGATGTTTGTAGGAGAAAAGGGGCTTTATTTGAGCAAAAGAAATCCGCTAGAAGAAGGAGTGGAGTTCAAATTATTAACATGGTGATTGGAGCTTTGCCTTGTGATGGATTCTGGGATCGTCAGCTTATTCAAGAATCTCACCCACATGCCGCTGGATATTCTCAGCCATTTTTTCCATCGGAAGGTCATTTTCATCGTCACCAAAAGGTTCCTCAATCTCCTCTGCAATCAGTTCCAAGCTTGCCAAAACATAAAAAACAAAGGCTACAATCGGCGCAGCGAAATAGCCCAGCATATAGGCATAGCCGATCGGAAGTGAAAGGGTGTACAGCATGATGAACTTTTTGATAAAAGAGCTGTAGCTGTAGGGTATCGGGGTGTTTTTGATCCGTTCACAGGCACCACAGATATCTGTGAGAGCGGAAATCTCACCGTTTAGGACAATCAGTTGTTCGCCGGTGATCTTGCCCTGCCGGTAGAGCAGGTTGATCCTGGAAAAGAGGCCCTTGGCAATCTGGTTGGGGACGTGCTTTTCCACGCCCGTGGAAGGCAGGCCGACGATTTCCCCGTCGTGTAGACTGTATTCCGTGGCCTTGGACTGGAGGTGGTCTTTCATCGCAAAGGCATAGATGGGAATGGCACGCCGGAAAAATTTCCTGGTTTCCCCGTCCGTTGGGTCGGTCATGCCGGCGAGTTTGATAGCCAGGTTTCTGCTGTTGTTGACCAGTTGGCCCCATAGTTTTCGTCCTTCCCACCAGCGGTCGTAGGCGGTGTTGGTACGGAACACCAGGAGCATGGAGATCACGAAGCTGAGCAGGCTGTGCATCTCGGGCAGGTTTCTCACCCAACTGTCGTCCTTCACTTTCAAATAATGGATCTCCAGATAGGCCACGCCGAGGGAATACGCCAGGATAAGCACGATCAGCGGAGCCAGCTTTAGCAGGGTGTCTGATTTGGAGACCGAAAAGAGGAACTGTGACCAGTTCTTGGTATCGTAAACCTTCATTGATTCGCGTTTGTCTGGTTGATAGTCTTGCCCATCTGGAAGTCTGCGGTTCTCTACACCTTGTTTGTCCGGCTTGGAAATCAATCGGGCAAGCCCTGGGACAGCTTGCGGTGGATCTCCAAAACCTGTGGAATCAGGAGCTTGTTGTCCGAATTTTTGATGACAAAATCCGCCTTCCCGTTTTTTTCGTCGTCCGGCATCTGTTGGTCGATGATCTGGTTGATCTGCGCTTCGTCCCGGTGTGGATCACGCATCAGGACGCGGGCGATGCGGATTTTGAGCGGCGAGCTCACGTTGATGACTTTGTCCAGCTCCCGGGCCGCTCCGGTTTCGAAAAGCAAGGCGGCTTCCTTGAGGAGGTAAGGGCCTTTTTGATTTTCGGCCCATTTCCTGAAGTCCCTGCCGACCGCCGGATGGACCAGCGAATTGATTTGTTTGGTTTTTTCCGGATCCGAAAAGACCTGCTCTGCCAAAAAAGCCCGGTTCACCGTGCCGTCAGCCAGGTAGCTTTCGGGGCCAAAAGCCGAGCTGATTTCGCGCTTCAGCGCTGGGTCGTGGGCCATCAGCCACTTGGCACGCTCATCGGAGGCGTAAACGGGAATCCCCAGAAGCCGAAAAATCCGGCAAACCGTCGATTTGCCGGAACCTATCCCCCCGGTGATCCCAACCCAAAGCGGCCGCGGACTAGTCATGCTTTAACCTGACAAATGGCGGATCGACCTTCATTTCCTTGATGTAACTGGGCGTGGGTTTGACCTCAATCAAAATCGTACTGTCTTCCCGGTTCCGTTTTCGGTAATCCAAGATCCCCTCAAATTCCATGTCCTTCAATTCGGTGACCTTGCTCCCATCCACCAGATAGGAGATCAGGGGCGTGATGTCCTCCTCTTCCAGAGTCACCGATTTGGGGAAATTGAGTTTTTTCACCTTGAGTCTTTTGTTTCCTTCCAAGTATTGGATGACCGAAAAACTCACCTCCACCTGCTCGTCCCGAAGGGTAAGGACATCGGCCAGGTCTTTCCGGATTTTGAGCGGAACAGACTCCCGGAAGTTTCCGCCGACCCGCTTGTCATTCAGCGAAACCAGAAACACCCCGTCGAACGTGTCGAGCAGGGAAGATGGGCCGACCAGGGTGACCTGGCTGGGATCAAACCTGATTCCTCCCACGATTTCCACATTCTTGGCCAGGGTAAAACTGGTCGTGTCGAGCACGGGATCCAGTTTTCTGGTTTCGATTTGGTCAATATCATAGTGGATCGAATCTTCGAGAAAGCCAATCAGCGTGGTGGGCGTGATAAAATCGCCCAGGGGCCTTTTCAGATCGGAGGAGAGAATGAAGTTTTTGGAGGCGGGCTCGGCGAGGTTGATGACGAAAGGTGGCTCGTTGAGCTTGAAATATTTGCGCAGGAGATCCCAGCCGTTTCCGGAGATCTGGATCGGCACGCTCTCGGGAAGGGGCCCGACGGCCGTGTACGTTTCCCGGTTAAACTCCCATTGGATCGGATAGTCGACAATGGTCGTGTAGTTGTCCTTGTTGAGGGCGTTTAAAATCCAAAAAGTGGTAGCCGCCGCGATGCAGAGGACTACCACTTTCAGATTGGAGAGTTTTTTGGAAGAAATCCTTCCGGAGGATTTTTTATGTTCCGGCAAAGCTCAATTTATTTGGATGGAGTGGATTTCTTTGAGAAATCAAGGGAAATCGCGGATTTTTCGACTTTCACTTTGAGTCCACGGTCAAGCTCCAACTGGACGGTGTCTCCGTCCACGCTGTAGACCTTCCCGTGAAGGCCTCCGATGGTCACCACATCGTCTCCCTTCTTGATATCCTCGATGAATTTTTTGGTGTCCTTTTGTTTTTTCTGCTGCGGTCTGATCATGAAGAAATACATGATCAGGATGATGGATCCAAACAGAAATACCTGTCCCAAAATTCCCCCGCCACCGGCTGCGGCTTGTGCTAATACGGTATTGATCATGATTATCGCTTCAATGGACCGGCAGGGGCTTCAGCACCGGCCAATTTGGGAGTGACAGAACCCTTCATTCTCAACCGGGTTACGGTTGGTTCGGTGTTGGCCTGAATCGTAACGGTCGGGGCCTGGGCGCCGGATTTTGCGGCAGAGTTGAAGACCACCTTCACAAATCCCTTTTCGCCCGGATTTACCGGAGTTTTGGTCCACTCAGGGCTCGTGCAGCCACAGGAAGCGGTAATGTTGGAAATGACCAGGGGAGCCTGTCCGTTGTTGGTGAAGTTGAACAGGTGTTCGATGACCTTGCCTTCATTGATTGTCCCAAAGTCATACTCCATCTCGTCAAACCCAAACTGACCCAGTGAACTTGGGTCGGCAGTGGTTGTGGATTGGGCATTGACCGGGGTCACAGCGGTGCTGCTGGTTTCCAGTCGGGCGATTTTGTCCTCCAGAGCCTTGATTTTAGCCGCCTGGTCGTCCTTTTGCGCGCAGGAACTGGCCAAAACCAACGCCAGTGCGAATACGCTAAGCAATTTGGTTCTCATGTTAATTGTTACCTTGGTTGATTTGATCGATTAATTTATTGACGTCATTGAGCAGGTTTTCTGCTTTGTTTTTTGCTTCCGAGATCACCCGCTTCCCTTCGGTTTTCGCTTCGTTCAGGTGAAGCTCTTTTCCTTCGACAAGCTCATCGATGAGCTCCTCCAGCTCTTTCTTGTATTTGGAAAGCTTGAAAGATAGCTTGTCACGCGTATTTGCCCCGGTATCCGGCGCAAACAGGATGCCCAGTGCAGCGCCTACTCCGGCGCCGAGGGCAAATGCAAATAGGGTATTGCTGCTCTTGCTCATATGCTTCTTATTTGTTGTCCAAAAGTCCTCGACCACTCTTACGGATTTGGCCGCTGTCGGTTAGCTCTTTGGCCAAAACATCCAACAATCCGTTCACAAATTGCTTGCTCTTCGGAGTACTGTAGGTTTTGGAGATGTCAATGTACTCATTGATGCTGACTTTCACCGGAATGCTGGGGAAATGTTTCATCTCGGCAATGGCCATCGAAATGATGATTTTGTCCGTATAGGCCAGTCGGTCAATGTCCCAGTTTTTGGTTTTCTGGGTGATGAGCGACTTGCTCCATGCATCGTTTTCGATGGTGAAGTTAAAGATATTCTGAAAAAACTCCCTATCCTCATCCCAGTTGATGGCGATCTCGGGCAGTTGGTCGCCTTCGGAATCCCCGGTCCCCGCGGCATTTTTCAGCACCTTGGAAGCCAAACTCCTGACGACGGACTTGTTTTCCGTCCAGTTCAGGTCTTTCTCCGAAAAGTAGGCCAGAATGACTTCGTTTTTGAAAATCACTTTCTTCAACAGGTCATCCGCCGCCTCAAAATCCTGCTCGATGGTCGGCTCTGCGATCTTGAGGTATTCCTGGTAGGGTTCGGAGGTCTTGATATAGTCCCTAAACCACTCCCGGATCTCAAGTTCGAGATCGTCCAGGTTGACGTTGTTCCGGGCAATCGCCGCCTGATAGGTCTGGGACTCGCGGATCTGCCGGAGTATCTGGTTGTTTGCCAGATTCATTTCGTTGCCAAATGCGATTGGATTGTCTCCGGCCAGTTTTTTCTTTTTTTCGATTTCCTTTTCGGCCTGCTTCGCAAAAGCCTGGAGCAGTTCAATCGCCAAAAGGTAGAGCTGGGGAATACGCTCGGCAGACGTGATCATGTTTCTCAGCATAAAGTCGCGGTCCTTTTCGTTGGCGGCACGGAATTGCCGCAGGGCCTGGAGTACTACCTGCTTGATTTTTGGCTTTGCCTCGGATGATTTCAGCAGGTTTTCGTTTTCGAGATTTTGGTCAAAAAGTTTAACAGCCTCATCGGCATCCCGGGTCAATGCAGGCTTGTCCTGGACTTCCATACTGTTGAGATCCGGCAGGAAAGACTCCCGGATGAAGTCTTTGGCGATATGGAGATTGGATCCTTTGCATTGTTCGAAAGCATAGAGATTCTGAAATGCCTTGACTCTGAGGATTCTTCTGTTTAGCATATAGGTAGTAAAAGAGCCGTAAAGATAGGGAATTTGGATGGGGTATAGCCATCCGCACGGTGACAAAAAAACCACCGGCGGTAGGCTGCCGGTGGTTTTTTTGATTTGGGAGGATTCCGATCAGAAGGGAAGTTTTACCCTGCCCATTGCTTCAATCCGGGCTTTTGCCACGGCAATGGCCGCCTGTTGGGCTGGGATGTTCTCTTTTTCGGATTTTTCGAGGATCGTCAGACAGGTATCGTAGATTTTCTCTGTCTGCGAAAAGACCGTTTCCCGGTGGTAATCCCCGTAGTATTCGGCGCCGACATTGATCACTCCGCCTGCGTTGATCAGGAAATCCGGCGCATAGACGATGCCTTTTTCCATGAGGATCTTTCCGTGCCTGGCTTCATCTTTCAGTTGGTTGTTGGCCGCGCCGGCGATGACCGCGCACTTCAGGCGGTCGATGGTTTGGTCATTGATCGTGGCTCCCAAAGCACAAGGCGCATAAATGTCCATGGGCAGGTCGTAGATCACATTCGGATCCACGGCGGTGGCCCCGGTTGCTTTTGCTGTTTCTTTCAGTTTGTCTTCGAAGATATCCGTGACGAGGATCTCGGCGCCTTCTCCGACCAGGTAGTCGATCAGGTATTTCCCTACCTGTCCGGTGCCCTGGACGCCTATTTTTTTGCCGTTTAGCGAGTCAGAACCGAAGGCTTTTTTGGCTGCAGCCTTCATCCCCATGTAAACTCCATACGCAGTCACGGGAGAAGGATCGCCTGCGCCTCCCTTGACTTGGGGCAGACCGGTCACGTGGCGCGTTTCCATGGCGATGTATTCCATGTCCGAGGTGTTCATGTTGACGTCCTCGGCGGTGACGTATCTGCCGCCCAGGCTTTCCACGAATCTTCCGAACCTTCTCAGAAAGGCTTCATTTTTCAGTTTGGGGTCACCGATGATCACGGCCTTTCCGCCGCCGAGATTCAGCCCGGCCAGGGAGTTTTTGAAAGACATCCCCCTCGAAAGCCTCAAAACATCGGTGATTGCTTCTGCCTCGGAAGTGTAGGGCCACATCCGGGTGCCGCCCAAGGCAGGTCCGAGTATCGTGTTGTGGATGCCAATGAGCGCTTTCAGGCCTGTGGCTTGGTCATGGCATACCACAAGCTGCTCGTGGTCCATCGTGCTGATCTGTCCAAAGATGGAGCCTTCCCGCACGGTTTCGGTTGCATTAATCTCTAACATGTGAACTTGGCTTTTTAGAATATGTTATATTTGGGTTGTAGCCTCCGGAAAAGGCTGATACAAAATTAAATACTTTTATCAGCCAACAAAGGAATTGCTTCAGTAGTTTCTGTAACTCTATATTCATTTTAAAAATTTTTATTTGGTGAAGCCGCTTTGGAGAATCAATAAGTATCTATACAAATACAAGGGCTTGTTGCTGTTGGGGATCGTATTTACGGTGATCTCCAACATCTTCGTAATTATCCCTGCCCAACTTGTAAGGATTGCGATAGATTATGTGGTGGAGAGTTTTTCACTTTATCGCCCATTGATGCAGGGGGGAATGGGAGAAACTGCCCGGGAAAATTTTTTGGAGTACGTTTTCGTTTTTGGGATTCTGATCCTGGTGATGGCCTTGTTGAGGGGTTTTTTCCTGTTTCTGATCCGGCAGACGATCATCATCATGTCCCGGAGGGTGGAATACGACATGAAGAACGAAATCTTTGCGCATTACCAGGGCCTTCCGCTGAGCTTTTACCGGAAAAACAGCACCGGAGACCTCATGGCCAGGATCACCGAGGACGTGAGCCGGGTGAGAATGTACCTCGGCCCGGCCATCATGTATGGGCTGAATCTGCTGATTCTCTTTCCCCTGGTGATTTTCTACATGATTTCGGTCAACCCGGAGCTGACGCTGTGGGCGCTTTTGCCCCTGCCCATCTTGTCGGTCAGCATCTATTTTGTCAACAACCTGATCAACGAGCGCTCTGAACGGATCCAAAGGAGCCTTTCGGAGCTGAGCACCTTTGTGCAGGAGGCATTTTCGGGGATCCGGGTGCTGAAAGCCTTCGTCAGGGAAGAGGACTCGGTTCGCCAATTTGATGAGGCAAGTGAAGAATACAAGCACAAATCCATCGAACTGACTCGGGTGAATGCGCTGTTTTTCCCATTGATCATGGCTTTGGTGGGGATCTCGACGATCATCACGGTCTATGTCGGGGGGATCATGGTGATCCAGGGGGAGATTGGCTATGGGGTCATCGCGGAATTTATCCTGTATGTCAACATCCTCACTTGGCCCGTGACTTCCTTGGGCTGGGTCACCAGTATCGTACAGCGGGCTGCTGCCTCACAGACGCGGATCAACGAGTTTTTGGATATACAGAGTGATCTGGTCAGTACCGAAAGCCTGGAGGCTGATCTCCACGGAGAAATCCGGGTGAAGGATTTGACTTTCGTCTATCCCGATTCGGGGATCAAAGCCTTGGACCGGGTTTCTTTTGAAATCAAAGCCGGACAAACCCTGGGAATCATCGGGACGACCGGCTCAGGAAAGTCCACCATTGCCAACCTGCTGATGCGGATGTACGATCCCGCTTCGGGAGAATTGCTGGTCGACGGCGTGGACATCCGGCGGTACAACATTTCGGGATTGAGAAGGCAAATCGGGTTTGTGCCCCAGGACGTGTTCCTGTTTTCGGACACCATTTCCAACAATATTGCCTTTGGCCTGGACTACCCCGACCCGGCCCTGATCGAGAAAGCGGCAAAGGATGCCGACGTGTACCAAAACATCCTTGACTTTCCGAAAGGCTTCGAGACGATGCTGGGCGAGCGGGGAATCACGCTCTCGGGAGGGCAAAAGCAGCGGGTTTCGATCGCCCGGGCGATCGCCAAAGAGCCACGGATACTGATCTTGGACGATTGTCTCTCGGCTGTAGATACAAAGACGGAAAACGCCATCCTGACCGCGCTGAAAAAGATCATGGAAAACCGCACCTCGGTGATCATTTCCCACCGCGTCTCCTCGGTCAAGCTGGCTGACCATATCATCGTGCTGGCAGACGGCCGGATCATTGAGCGCGGAGACCATGATTCCCTGCTGGATCAGAAGGGTGTCTATGCGGAACTCTATGAAAAGCAGACACAGTCAGGCGAGCCGATAGAGGGTTGATTTTTGCCAAAGGTCTCTGGTTTTCAAGTTTTTCCCCTAACTTGATTATCCAACAGCTCACTTTTGGCCATGACAAAGAAAAAATCCACCACCCGGGAAATCGAGGAAGTGCTCAAGGAAATCGGCAACAAGATCGAGGAACTGATCCAGAAAGGGGCAGAGGCGGGTGCCGACGTAAAAGAAGAGATCGAACAGAAGATCAAGGACCTGAAGGAGAACAAGACGACCCTGGAAGAAGAGCTCCGAAAAGGCAAGGAATTGCTGGAGCGCGAATTCAAGGAAAAGAAGAAGGAGATGGATCCCAAGATCCAGGAGTCAAAGGGATTTTTGAAAGAGAGCTTCCGGCAGCTCGGATTGGCGATAAAGGCCCTTTTCGGAAAGAAGTGACAAAACTGTCATGAATTGGGGGAATTCACCCACCGGAATGACAGTGGCTTTGTTGGAGGTCGGCTGACGAAAGACGGGAGTGGTTGGATGACAGAAGACCGAATGACCCGAAACCGGAAATCCCATCCCGATAGCCGGGACCGAATTCAGGAAGCTTTCAAAAAAAAGCCCCGAACAGGCACGGGCCTATTCGGGGCAATTCATTCGATTTTCGTTACTGTTTCTAGTTTCCCTGCAGGACATTGCATCGGTCGTAAGCCGGATCAATGTCGATGAAGACGTCTTCTTTGGCAGTGACAAACCATTTTCCGAGGATCTCGTCCTCTTTCCTCCGGAGTGCCGCCGCCTTCAGTTTTTCATAGTCATCGTTCAGGTTTGCCCGGTGGGCCGGATACTTGGCATGATAGTACAAGATCCTCACCTTGGTGCCTTCGCGGGGATCTTCAAACCGGATAGGTTCGGTGATATTTCCCACTTTCATGGTGTCGATGGTGAAATAGAGCACGGGGTCTTCCAGCGTTCTGAGGGACAGTCTGTTTGAGTTGGTGGCCGGATCGGTGAAGTATCCCCCGTGATCAGAGGTAGCCCGGTCTTCGGAGTATTCCTTTGCGGCTTTTGCGAAGGTGATCTTGCCGCCCTCAATCTCTTTTCTCAGGCTATCCAGGTAGCGTTCCGCCTTGAGAAGATCCTCTTCGGTAGCCTTGGGTATCCGGAGGATATGGCGGGTATTGTAGGTGCTTCCTTTGATTTCAAGGAGTTGAATCATGTGAAAGCCAAACTGGGTTTCGACCGGATCGCTGATTTCACCCGGTCTCAGTCCCAGGGAAGTCGATTCATACTCGGGTGCCAGTTCGCCTCTTCGGAAAAATCCCAGATCACCGCCCTGGGATCCCGATCCCGGATCTTCGGAATACCTCTTGGCCAAGTCGGCAAAGTCGGCTTTCCCGTCCAAAATGTCCTGCTTAAACTGCTTCAGTTGGGTGATGATTTCGTCCCTGACTTTGGCGTTTACTTCGGGTTTTTTGACGATTTGCCCCACGGTGGCCTCGGAGGTGAACAGGGGCAGGGAATCCGCCGGGATGCTGTTGAAAAATGCCCGCACATCAGCCGGGGAAACGGTCAGGCCGTCGGTGATTCTTCCCCTCATCTTTGAGACGATCATCTGCTCCCGGATCAGGTCTTCCAGTTCGCCCTTCAGTTGTTCGGCGGTTTTTCCATAGATCTGGACAAGCATACTTTCATCCCCGCCAAACTGCTGCATCACGGCACTGAATCTGTTTTCGGCCTGAAGCATCACTTCCGCATCGGTCACGAAGACGGAGTCAATCTCGGCTTTGGCCACCATGAGCTTGTTGATCATGAGGTTTTCGAAGATATCGCAGCGTGTGGGAGCTTCCATTCCCTGCTGGGCCTGCGCCAAAGCCTCGATGTAAGTCTGCTGGACTTCGGATTCCAGGATAATGTTGTTGTCCACTTTGGCGACGATTTTGTCCAAGACCTGTCCTGTCGGCGGGGATTCCTGGGCAAAAGTCTGGCTCAGGGCCATCGCTCCCACAAGGCTGAGAATAAGTCGGTTTAGAAATTTCATGGGTTTTGGCAATCTTTTGTTCCCACAGACGTGGAGTTTTGTTTTATTGGTTCAGAGCCAGAAAGGTCTCCTCTTTTACCCGGGGATTGATCTGGATGGGGTATTTGCTTTTGAGGGATTCGGTCAGGCTCCGGTCCAGGTATTCCTGATAGTCCCGGATCACGAGGCCTCTTGACTCTTCAAATTTTCGCGGCCCGGCCGGCAGTTTTTGGCCGACCAAAACCAGATAGAGGGTGCCGTCCATCTGAATTTCCTGATAGGGAAGCGTCGGGTCAATCCTGGAGAGAACCGGATGGTCTGCATATTCGAAAATACCCGATTCGGTCTGGTAGGCCAGGGTGGCGTTGGCTTTGTACTCCGCCTCAAATCCCTGAATCAAGGCCGGGTTGTAGCCGTTTCCCTGAAGTGCCTTGCGGGCGTTTTCAGCTTGGGAGGGATCCAGGACTTTGACCACAAAAGCTTCCACCCGGTTTTTCCACTGATAGCGGTCGAGGTTTTTCCCGTAAAAC
Source organism: uncultured Limnohabitans sp. (assembly GCA_964530015.1). Taxonomy (GTDB): domain Bacteria; phylum Bacteroidota; class Bacteroidia; order Cytophagales; family Cyclobacteriaceae; genus Algoriphagus. The sequence continues at coordinate 34,175 of CAZGYC010000018.1, forward strand.
TCAACTTGTCCCAGGGAGTCGGAGATCCCCTTTTCCCAGACTTCCTGATTCATCAACGAGAACAGCAGGATGCCGTCGTGGTATTCTTTCAGCAGCATCTGGTATTCCCGGTTGTTTGCCTCGATGTCCTTTTCCTCGGTCAGGGCCAGTGTTTTGGCCACAAAGCGGTCAAACCAGACGTCGAACGTGCCGCCTTTGACTTTGGGGCTTACTTCCTCGCCTTCCATATAGGCCGTCAAGTCAGACAGAAGGTAGGTTTTCCCCTGGAGCGTAAAGAGCGGGGACTTATCCAGGGATTGGCTGGCCGCGGCCGCCGCGAAATTCGCCTTGGCAACCGGGTTGAGGGCCTGGGCCAATCTGCCGACAGAGGCCTCGTCTTCGGCATAGCCATAGCGCGCTTTTTGGACAGCCACCACCTGGGACTGGATCATGCCGGACCGGGAATCCCTCAAGATTCTCGAACGGATGCTTTCCTCCATTTCCTCGAAAGAGTCAATCGGTTTTTTCTCTTCCAGGCGAAGGATGTGATAGCCGTATTGGGTCTTGAGCGGGGGGGAGACTTCGCCGATTTCCGTGAGGGAGAAAGCCCCCATCTCAAATTCCGGAACCATGCTTCCCACGCCAAACCAGGGAAGAAGTCCCCCTCGCTGGCTGGTGGCGGGATCTTCGGAAAAGGTCTTTACGATATCTTCCCAAACCGTGTTTTCTTTCTGGATTTCGGCATAGATGTCGGAGATCTTTCTTCGGGCGTTTTCTTCCTGGGTGGGATTTGCCGCGTCAAAGCGCACCAATATATGGGACACCCTCACCTGTCCGGGATTGGGTTGGCGATCCTGGACTTTGATGATATGGTAGCCAAAATTGGTCAAAACCGGATCGGAGACCTGGCCTGATTGAAAGGTATAGGCGGCATCCTCAAAGGGCTGGACCATTTGGAGGGCTGTAAAATACCCAAGATCACCTTTGTTGACCTTGGCCGAAGGGTCGTCGGAGTATTGGATGGCGAGCTCATTGATGTCTCCGCCGTTTTCGATTTCGCCCTTCACCTTCAGCGCCATCTTCAGGACGATCAAGCTGTCTTCGGTGCTGGCGTTGGGGGGAAACTGGAAAAGAATGTGACTGGCCCGAACCACCTCCTGCATCCGGGAATAGGCCTTTCGCAGCTCTCCTTCCTCCAGGGAGTTTTTGATCAGGTAAGGGTAGATCAGGGTTTCCTTGAAAGAGGCGAATTCCCTTGAGAATTCCTCTGTTTTTTGCAGTCCCAATGCTTCCGCTTCCCGGACTTTCAGCTTGTAGTTGATGAACAACTCCAGGTTTTCCTCAAACTCTTCGCGGCTGATACCCGGAGCCTGGGCTTCTGAGCCTTTCCCCTTGGAGATGAGGTACACGAGCTCATCCTTGTCCACGGGAGTCCCTCCTACAGTCAGCAGCGCATCATTGGAACTCTGTGCCATGGCCGACAGGCGAAGGTTAAGCAGGAATGCAACTTGAAGGGTGACTACAAATGCCGAAACGGTTCGGTGATTCATGTACTGGATAGCCAATTTACAATGCAATGTTACAAATTTATCAGTAATTCGAGGTGAATGCCTTATCGATGGGGCATTTAACCAAAATTAGGATCGAAACCACTTGATCAGCCGGCAGGTATTCGTGCCGTTTTTTGATTCAAATTCGATTTCGTCCATGATCTTTTTAACCAAAATGATGCCCAAGCCTCCTTTTCTCTTTTCGACCCGGACCTTTTCGAGGTCTGGGACTTCGTAGTTGAGGATGTTGAAGGCCTCGCCTTGGTCGGAAATTTCAAAAATCAGTTTTTCATCGGAATCTTTTATTTCCAATTGGATCACGTCCTTGGGATTGCACCCGTGGGAGTGGATGATCAGGTTGGCACAGACTTCTTCCACCGCCAGTGTGACCTGGTGTTTTTCGATTTCGTTCAGAGCGCCACCGCCCAGCGCCTGCTGGAGGAAGGCCCTCAGTTCCGAAAGTGCCGAAGTTTGGCAGGATATGTCCAGTCTGTGCTTCATTTTAATTCTGCAAATGCCGCCGCGCGGTCTGGGTATATCGGGATCAACTGGTCCAGCCCGAGGATTCTGAACACCTCAAATACCCTGGGGGCAAGGTCGCAGATTTTCATGCGGATGCCCTGATCCTCAAAATCCTCCAGATAAGACATGAATACGCCCAGCCCGGCGGAAGAGATATATTCGAGGTTTTTGCCGTCGATGAGGAGGGATTTGCTGCCGGAGGCGACGATTTCCTGAATGGCTTCGTCCAGGATCACGGAGTTGCTGGCATCCACTTCTCCATACAGACTCAGGATTTCGATTTCGTTTTCTTTTGATTTTTCCAGACGAAGCATGGCTTACGGATTCTTTATGCTGAATGTTTTTGGGTTGTCGGGTTTTGAAACTTGACGACCATCATCGAATAGTCATCGTCGATCATGCCGTCTCCCCCTACAAAGACGTGAAGTGCATCGATAAGTTGGTTTTGGATTTCTTTTGGACTTTTCATGTGGTGGATTTCCACCAGACTTCTGATTCGCTCGAAACCGAATTGCTGGCCTTTTTGGTTTTTGGCTTCCACGATTCCGTCCGTGATCAAAACCAGGATGTCTCCGGGCTCATAGGTGAAGGTTTTCTCCTGAACGTGTTTTTCGTACTGCTTGTTTCTCAATATCCCCAACCCGAGTCCGTCGAAAAACAGATATTCCGATTTTGCCTCCTTGGACTTGTACAGCAAGGTCGGCACATGCCCGGCCCGGGAATGGCAGATCTGCTGCTTGGAGATGTCGATGAGGAAAATCGAAGCCGTGATGAAATGGTTCCGTTCGAGGCATTTGCCCAAGGCGGAATTGGCTTTGATCATGAATTGGGCGGGGCTCAGATGGAGCTGGATCAGGCTTTGGAAGACCCCTTTCATCTGTGCCATGTGAAAGGCGGCCGAGGTACCCTTGCCCGATACGTCCCCGATGATCAGCACGTAGCGGTTTTCGTCCAGCTTGTAGGTGTCGTAGTAGTCGCCCCCCACCTCATCGGCGGCGTGCGAAAACGCGCAGATTTCAAATTGATCCGGGTGGTCCAGTTGGGCGGGAAGCAGGGCCTTTTGCACCCGTTGGGCAATCTTGAGCTCTTCCTGATACCGTTCGTTTTGGATGGCCTGGTTCAAAAGCCGGTGATTTTCCACCGCAATGCAGGCTTGGCGGACAAAGGTGCTGATGATCGTGACCATCTCTTTGTTGAACCCATCACGAACCTCCTTGCACAGGACCATCCGGCCGATGGCCACTTTGTTGATCACCAAAGGGACCAACAGCGTGGATTCGTACCGGGGATGGTCCAGCCGGACCAGCAGGGGCTGGAGCATTTCCGGACGGTCTGTCGAGGCCCAGCCAATGGCGGACTTTTGGTTTTTGATCAGACCGGAAAGCGCGTCCTTGGTGGCTTCATCCAGGAACCTCAACTGATTGATGCCTTCGTTTTGGCCCTCGGGACTGATTTCTATCCAGGCCCCATCCGAGTAGGAGGCACTCATGCAGCTATCCAGAAGGATGTCCAGGACCTGCTCTTCGTTGTCGTCTGGCTGGATGGATTGGCTCAGGCGCTGAAAATTGATGGCTTCGGTCAGTTTTTGCTCAAAAACCGAGGAAGTCGGCAGGTTAAACAGCGTCACCAGAAAGCTGAAAAGCGCATAGGTGAAGATGAAGCCAAACAAGGCCATCAGGAACAAATTGTCTGTCAGGTTCACCTGGTACGCTTCGGCTTCGCCGTAGGCCAGCATCCGTCTGAAGAGGTAGCCGGTACAGAACAGGATGATGAACAGAAAAAGCAGGGACTTCCACTTTTCCTTGAACGTGAGGTAAGGAATCCACTTCAGGTTGCCCGAAAGGACGACGGTGATCGCAAACAGGATGACCATCGCAAACAGGAAGCTGTAGTCGAAGTTGTTTTTGTTGAAAAAAACAAAAAACATGGCCAGAAGCATGGCAAACTCGAAGGTCTGCCATTGCTTGACGACCTGTTTGCTTTTCTGGTAAAGGATCAGGTGCTTCCAGAGCAACGCGGAAGAAATCAGGAAAATCGCCGTCAGGGCGAAGTTTACGTGATAGAAGAAGTTTTTGAGAAACGGCTCCGTGGCGAGTTTGCTGTCTCCCATGGAAATGTAGAACAGCTCGATAATCAAGGCCATCCCCGTGGCAAAAATCCCCGTGGAGGCTGCCCGCCAGAGCAGGTTCAGAAAATCGCCCTGGATGTTTTTCCCTACGGAATAGTTGTAGAATCCATACAGGGTGAAGAAAAAGAGAATCTCCAGAATCCAGGTGATTTCGTCGGAAATGCCCGAGTCGATCTCGTTGATCATCCCAAAGAGCCTGACCAAATCCACAAACAACAAGGCCAGCCACACCAGGATGGCGAGCAGGAGACTGAGTTTGCCGATAGGGATGGAGGGTAGCTTGACCATACAGAATGATTTCGCAATAATACTGAAACTGGAGTAATCCCAGTGACACAAAGAACGGTTTCAGTCAGTCAGCCCTGTTAAAAATTGTGAGGAGCGGTCAAAGGCAAATCAGTTCTTCCACGACGCCTTTGCCGACTTTCTCCTCGATCAGGACCAGCACTTTGGAGCGGTTGAGCATCAGCTCTTTCTTGACCGGCCCGGAGCTGAGTTTCACAAAAAGCTTTTTGTCCTTGACAAACACAGACGAAGTCCGGTCGGCGATGGTCTTCCCCACGATCTCGCCCCAACTGCTGACCAGTTGCTTTTCCTTGAACTTGTCTTCCAGCCGATAGGCTTTCAGGAGTTCGTTGAAGGCGGCCTCAAGCGGTGCGGCTTCTTTTTTTCTGCCGGGATTTGGATTGTAACTCATGGATTCAGATGAACAGTTCGGCGGCGATACTGTCTGCCAGTAACATCCCCCTTTTGGTCAAAGATAGGGTTTTGCCGTCCCAATCCAGCCACCCCTGACTTTCCAATTTTTTGATGGCGGCGGATTTGGCCTGCCAAAGGTCAATTCCGAACTCCCCGGCCAGGTCTGCGGGCGAGAGTCCCCAGATTGTCCGCAATCCGGTCAATATCCGGTCGTTGACCTGGTCTTCCAGGGTGCAGATCTCCGGCTCAAAGGGGATTTTGCCCGACCCCAGGGCCTTGAGGTATCCGGGATTGGTGGAGGGATTTGCCCCCCGGTTTTTTCCGTCAAAAGAATGGGCACTCGGGCCAAGTCCCAGGTAGGGGATGCCTTTCCAATAGTTGGCGTTGTGGAGGGCAAACTGTCCGGGCTTTCCAAAATTGGAAATCTCGTATTGAACGTAGCCGGCTTTGTCACATTGCTCCTGCATCCATTCAAACTGCTCGGCGACAAAATCCTCCCCGGCGGGCTGAAACCGGCCCTTTTCGGCCCATTTGCCCAAAGCGGTTTTCGGCTCAACGGTCAGTGAATAGGCAGAGATATGCCCCGGATCCTGGCGCAAGGCTTCTGCCAGGTCTTTTTTCCAGACTGAATGGTCATCGTGCGGGAACCCGTAGATCAGGTCGAGGGAAAATTTTTCGAATCCGCTTTTTCTGCCCAGGGCAATGGCTTCGAGGGCTTCTTTTGCGGAGTGGGCGCGGTTGTAAAACCGGAGCACTTCTTCCTGGAAGCTTTGGATGCCGAGGCTGAGCCGGTCTATGCCCAGAGATTTCCAGAGGTTCAGGTTTTTTTCCGAAAGATCGTCGGGATTAGCCTCCAGCGTGACCTCCTTCAGATCCAGCCGGAAATTTCCCCGAATCGCATCCAGCAAAAATCCCAGGTGTTTCTCCGACAGGAGCGAAGGGGTGCCTCCCCCGAAATAGACGGTTTCTATCGTTTGGTCCTGCAGGAAATGCTTTCGCAACCCGATTTCGGTGCCGATGGCGGTGACCAGTTGGTCCATCCGGCCCAGGTTGGTGCTGAAGTGGAAGTCGCAATAGTGGCAAGCCTGCCTGCAAAACGGAATGTGGATATAGATGCCTGCCAAGTGAATTCGATTAACTTGCGAATATAATCAATCCCGAATTACGCCTTGAAGTCCCGGATTTTAGCGGTTTTGCTTTTGCTGGCTTTTGGACAGACGGTCTGTCTGGGGCAGCGGGTTTTTAGGGTAAGCTGGAGTGATGCCAAGGAACCGAAAAGCCGGGATTTTGACGAGGAAGGCCGTGCGAGGCAAACGGCCGATTCGGTTGCTTTGGTTTTTCAAAGACAGGGATTTTTGGAAGGGGCTTTTGGCGAGGAAAGCAGGGGGGATACCCTTGTTTTGAGGTGGGATCCAGGTGAACTTTTCCGCTGGGAAGAGGTCAACATGGGCAATTTGCCCGAAGCCTACCTCAAGGCACTCGGCAGGCCAGGTTTGGGCTATGCCGAGCCGTTTCTCTGGATGGCAAGAGGGCTGGAGCTTGCGGAGAACACCGGGTTTCCCTTTGCGGAACTGAAAATGGACAGCCTGGAGATCAAAGGTTCCTTGATTTCCGGAGTGATGAGTTTCAGTCCGGGCCCCTTGATCACTTGGGACAGTCTGGAGATAGCCGGAGAAAGCAAGACCAAAGCCCGGTACCTGCAGCAGCTCTCCGGCCTGGATCCCGGAGCCCCATTTTCGCAGGAACGCCTGGAAAAAGCAGCCAAAACAGTCCGCAAATCGCCCTATTTCACATTGGTCGGCGCACCGGAACTCACCTTCCAAACCCAACAGGCAAAACCCGTTTTCACCATCCGGGACCGCAGAATCAATGTGTTTGACGGAGTCATCGGCCTGTTGCCCAACGAGAATGAGCCCGGCAAAATGTTGGTCACCGGGGAAGTGGATCTGCGCCTGTTTCATTTGGGAGGAAAGGGCCGGGATTTTTCGGTCCAATGGCAGCGGCTCAACATTCAGTCCCAATCTCTGGAAATCAGCGGCAAGGAATCCTTTGTCTTTGGGTCTCCCTTGGACTTTCGGGTGGGATTTTCCCTGTTGAAGCAGGATTCCAGTTTTGTAAACCGGACGTTTGAGCTGGATTTTGGCTACCGGATATCCGACGGAGGCTACCTGAATTTCTTTACCAGGAGGCAGGCGGGAGACCTGATTTCCGCCGGGGATATCGAAGAGGGTCAGGCCTTGCCGGAGGCCATCGACTACCGCTGGAACCAGTACGGGATAGGAATCGACTGGGACAACCTGGATTCGCCGGTTTCGCCCAGAAAAGGGATGCGGATCCAAGGACAGTTTTCGCTGGGAAACAAGAAGATCCTTGAAAACACCGGATTGCCGGAAGAAGTGTATGACGGCCTGGATGAGTCGTCCCCCCAATACCAGGGATGGTTTTCCGGAGAAAAGCACATCTATGTCAGACCAGGCTGGGGGATGTGGCTCCGGGCGGTAGGCGGGTTTTTGGAAAACGAAAACCTGTTTTTGAACGAGCTTTTCCGCCTGGGTGGGCTGAAGAGCATCCGGGGCTTCAACGAGAAAAGCTTGTTTGCAAGGCACTACGGGTATGCCAATCTGGAACAGCGGCTGTTTTTTGGCCAAAATTCCTTTTTGGTGGTTTTTGCGGATGTTGGTATCCTCGAAAATCCCTACGAGGACCAAAAAACCGACCGCCCTTTTTCATTTGGGACAGGAATCAATTTGGACACTGACGGAGGATTATTCAGTTTTGTATTCGCGTTGGGTAAATCAAACACACAGCCTTTGTCTTTTTCCTATTCCAGAATCCACTTTGGGTATCTGGCGAGGTTTTAGAGGGTAAAAAAATCTATGTCCAAAATCCGTTTGCTGTTCCTTTTTTTGATTCTCCCCAGTCTGGGGGCCAAAGCCCAAGTGTTGGAAAACTACGACGGACTTTGGAAATCCGCCAGGGAGGAGTCCTGGCTCGGGAGCAACAACCAGGTTGAGCTCCAAGTGGACCTGGGGAATTTCCCGGAATCCGATCTCCGGATCAAGCTGCCCTCAAAATCCACCGTTTTCATTGACGGCAAACTGTGGAAGCTGACGACTGGGGATACGGTTTTCTTCCGCTCGCTCAGCGTGTTTCAAAATGAATTTGGACCCGATACGGTCACCTTCACCGTGGTGAGCCCCCACCTGGGGCCGGGAAAGACGAGCATCAAGAAAGTGCTGGGAGGCAGCAACCTGGAGGATTCGGTGGTCAGCCCGGAAGGGAATCCCGTAAACGAGCGGTTTGTGCCCCAGCCCGTGAAGGACTTTTACTTTACCGCACTGTTCATCATCCTGTTCTTTGTGGCCTTGTACAAGCTGGCCTATCCGTACCTGCTTGCGATGATGCTGCAGCCGCTGTCGGTAATCAGTGCGGAGGATTTTTCCGACAGTGGCAACCTCCAGAAATTTTTCTCGTTCGACATCATTTTCTACATCCTGATCGTGGCGATGATGATTTCCCAGGGAGCGGTCACGGGCTTGGTGGTCTTCAGAAAGGACTGGCTGGACACCTGGATCGGCCTGGACTATTCTTCCCTGCTGGCGATATGGCTGGGAGGGGCGTTCTTTATTTTGGCCCTGACCATCGTCAAGTTTATCGGGATCAAGCTCATTTCGTATTTGTTTGACTTGGGCAAGGCCGAGTTTTCCCATTTTTTTTACCTGCTGAGGCTGATTGTGTTTGGAAGCGCCGTGGTTCTTTTGGTGGGGGCTTACTTTGTCGCAAACAATTTTTCCGGGCTTGAATCGGCCTTTTCAATCCTGCTTTTGGGATTCTTCTGGTTTTACATCATCGGGGTGCTGGGCTTGTTCCTGATTATGATGAATAGGTTGAGTTTTAAGAAATACCATTTATTTACTTACCTTTGCATCGCGGAATTAGTACCTTTTCTAATCCTTGCAAAATGGATTATGGATCTAGGTCAGTGACGCGATTGAACTACATCAAGGAATCAAATTAGCATGAGTACAGCTCCAAAAGACCGCTTTAAGCCCGTAAAGAGTATCCTAGTTTCCCAGCCTAAGCCTACTGATGCTAATTCTCCCTATCTGCTGTTGGCAGAGAAGTATGGGCTGAAGATTGATTTCAGGCAATTCATCAAAGTGGAGCCGGTTCCCCCGAAGGAATTCAGAAAGCAGAAGATCGATATCCTGAAGCATACGGCGGTCATTTTCACCAGCCGAAACGCGATCGATCATTTCTTTGCCATTTGCAAGGAGTTTAAGATCGAAATGCCCGCTGAGATGAAGTATTTCTGCATTTCGGACCAGACGGCGCATTACCTCCAGAAATACATCGTCATCCGAAAGCGCAAGCTCTTTGTGGGACAGAAAACCGCGGAGGATCTTTTTGACTATTTCAAAAAGCACAAAAACGAGAAATACCTGTTCCCATGCTCCGATATCCGCAAGGATGACATTCCCGGCTATATGGAAAAGTACGGCATTTCGTTTACCGAAGCGATCATCTACCACACCGTGGCCGCGGACCTGTCGGACTTGGCAGACGTGAAGTATGACATCCTGGCTTTTTTCAGCCCTTCGGGAATCAAGTCGCTCAAGAGCAACTTCCCGGATTTTGTGCAGGGAAACACCAGAATCGCGGCTTTTGGCCCCACCACTGCACAAGCCGTGCGCGATATGGAGCTGCTTCTTGACATAGAAGCCCCGATGCCAAATGCCCCCAGTATGACCGGTGCATTGGAGCTTTATATCAAAAAGGCCAATAATTTGTAAATGTTTGGTATCATTTGCTGTGGTTTTTCAGTTTAAATTCATACACTAGTTTAAAATTGAGACACTTCAGCCAAATGACTACCAAAAGCCGATTGGACTACTTTTTAAAGCTTGGATTTTCATTGATTCTGTTTTTGTGCGCAGGATACGCCCAAGCCCAGCAGGATGCACAGTTTACCCAGTACATGTACAATGGCATGTTCTACAATCCCGCCTTTGCGGGAAAGGAGGGGGGATACCGTTTTTCGGCCCTGCATCGTTCCCAGTGGTCGGGCTATACGACGAGCTCCGGTCAGGGGGGAGCTCCGGTGACCCAACTGATTACGGCCGAAGGGAGGCTTGACGCCAAAAATCTGGGCTATGGGCTGTCCATCGTCAACGACCAAATCGGTGCCACCGGAAACCTGGAAATCAACGTGAAAGGCAGCTACCACAAAAAAATCAAAAGGGCAACACTGAGTCTTGGGGGATATGTGGGGATGTTTTCCAGTTCGTTGGATTACGGGGAGCTCGTGTTGGTCAACCCGGAGCCCAATGTGCCCCAATCGGGAAAGGAAAGCCAAATTGCGCTGGATTTCGGAGCGGGACTGCTGTACGACCGGGGGAATTATTATTTGGGCCTGAGCTCCAAGCATTTGAACCAGCCCACATTTGACTTTGGGGATGCGACCTATGCAAACCAGCTAAAGAACCACTCCTATTTCCTGTTCGGATATAGAATCCGGCCAATCGGACAACTCAGGATAGAGCCAAGCCTTCTCGTCAAAACCGTTTCCTTCAATAATTTTTCCTACGACGTGAGCGTTATGGCAACACACCAGAATAAAATCAACGGAGGAATAGCCTATCGGGGAGAAGAATCAGTTTCATTGATCTTGGGATATAGTCTGCTCAAGGACAATTCCCTGAAACTGGGCTACGCGTTTGATTTGGTGACGGGGGGATTGGAGGCCAAATCGCCCACCAGCCATGAATTGATGTTGCGATATGTTCTTTCCAGCAGCAGCCGGGAAGTGGAGCGGGTAATTCAAAGAACCCCGAGATTCAGATTTTAACTCCCTAAGATTCAACCGGGGCAAATGAGAATAAGTGTTTCGTTGGTTTTTTAATTCGGGTTAAAATTGGCAGGTTATTTGCATTATTGGGCCTAATTCCTCTAAATTTCGGCAAATCAAGTAGGTTTTAGATTAGGCAAAAAATTGATGATTTCAAAAACGCCATTTATGTATAGAAAAATGAGACTCCGCTTAATGCCTGTTACATTGGGCTTGGCCATTGCGACATTATTACCGGGTTGCGGGCTTTTTAACAAGAAGGGTTCGGCAAGCGAGAAGGCCAACAGACGTGGTGAGGTGACCGGAGTTCCCAAGCGAGCCAGTTGGCAGCAGAACCTACCGATAGATATGGTGCCCATTAAAGCCGGGACTTTCTGGATGGGCCAGTCGGACGAAGACATTGCCTACACCCAGTCTTCGATGAACAAGCAGATTACGATTTCCGAATTTTTTATGGACAAGTATGAGGTGTCCAACAACAAGTATAGGCAGTTTTTGGAAGCGGTGAAAAACGGCGAACTGGCCACCGGCACGCCTACCACGCTGAAAGATCCCCCTACATTCAATTATGACGAGCTCAGGCCGGACACCACGGTTTGGTCTACCAGTTTCTCGTATCACTACGGGGATCCCCTGATGGAATTCTACTTTGACCACCCGGCTTTTGACAACTATCCGGTGGTGGGCATCTCTTGGGATCAGGCCCAGAAGTATTGCGAATGGAGAACCTACCACCTCAGGGCCAATGACGACTCCGAATTTGACGCGCCTTCCTTCAGGTTGCCTTCTGAAGCAGAATGGGAATATGCTGCCAAAGGAGGAAAGGACGTCGCTAAGTATCCTTGGGGGGGGCCTTACCTGAAAAACAAAAGAGGGTGCTTGATGGCCAATTTCAAGCCCGGCAGAGGTAACTACATCGACGATGGATTTGCATATACCGCTCCGGTGGATGTCTTTTCGCCAAACGGCTTTGGACTCTATAACATGTCCGGAAACGTGGCCGAGTGGGTAATGGATGCCTACAAGGCAACCTCCAGGGTGGATACTTGGGATTTGGATCCCGTGTATAACGACCCCAATGAGCCAAGAAAAATCGTCAGGGGCGGAAGTTGGAAAGACATCGCCCACTACCTCGAAACTTCTACCAGAAGCTATGAATATCAGGATGTCACCCAGGCGCACATCGGATTCCGCACCGCGATGACCTTCATGGGAAGATCAGGATCCATGGACGTGAAATCCAGCAAAAGAACCAAAAGATAGTCCAACCACAACAAGAAAAAACTCAACCTTAAATTTACAATTTACAAATGGCTAGCAACAGCAAATCCTTTAAAGCTAAGTTTTACAGCAACATTATGCCAAAGATCTATGGCATTGGTGCTGCTGTCGTAATCCTCGGTGCGATGTTCAAGATCCTCGATTGGCAATTTGCCAACCTCATGATCGGGGTAGGTTTGTCCACAGAGGCAGTTATTTTCTTCCTTTCTTCTTTTGAGCCAAGACAGGAAGAGATGGATTGGAGCAAAATCTACCCGGAGTTGGCTGACGGTGCGCCCAAAAAGTCCAAGGGAGACGATGTTTCCGCCAAGTTGGATGACATGCTCTCCAAGGCGAAAATCGGCCCCGAACTGATCGACAGCCTGGGCAAAGGAATGCAAAACCTGGCCACCTCTGCCGAAAAGATGGGCAACCTTTCCGATGCCGCAGTAGCGACCAACGAATATGCGACCAACGTAAAGTCTGCCGCCAAAACCCTGGTGGACATGAATGTCTCCTACAGCAAGACAGCCGCCGCCCTGACCGAAATGTCCGCTGCCTCCCAAGACGCCAAGGCCTACCACACACAAGTGGTCACCGTGACCAAAAACCTGACCGCACTCAATGCAGTGTATGAGATGGAATTGCAGGATGCCAACAGCCACGTGAAGACTCTGAACAAATTCTACAGCAATATGACTGTCGCAATGCAAGGTCTGGCCGAAGCCGGAAAAGAGACCGAAGCATTCAAGAATGAATTGGCCAAGCTGAACCAAAACGTAAGCTCACTCAACAAAATCTATGGTGGAATGCTTTCCGCCATGAAAGGTTAATCTGTCCTAAACATCTAAAGAACCGAAAGCTAGAAAGATGGCAGGAGCTAAAGAAACACCTAGACAGCGGATGATCGGGATGATGTACCTGGTTTTGACGGCCCTATTGGCCCTCCAGGTAAGCAATCAGATTCTCCAGAAGTTCGTCCTCATCAACGATGGGATGGAGCGGACTTCCAGAAATTACATTTCCAAAAACGAGTTTACGGTAAGTTCGATCAAGAGTACGGTAGAAGAGCAGGGAAACAACCCCCGCGACGTGCCCAAAGTGGCAGCTTCGCAGGAAGTCAGAACCGCTACCAGTGAAATTTTCGGATACCTTGAAGACCTGAAGGTGCAACTGATCGACCAGGCAAATGCAAAAAACGAGGAAGGCAACTTCGTCAATTCTGCCTTGAAAAACACGGAAGTTCCCGGCAACTTGTTTGCCAACAGCGGCAAGGGGGATGAATTGAAGGAAAAGCTGAATGCCTACCCTACCCAGGTTTCGACCATACTAACCGGGGTCGGAATCACGGGAATGACGTTCCAGCCGATCGCAAGGGATGCCAAGGATATCGAACTGTTTGCCAATGACAGAGAAGCGAGGACCAAGAGTTTTGTGAACCTGAACTTTGTGAAGTCGCCTGTTGGAGCCGTGTTGGCCTTGATTTCACAATATCAAAATGAAGTATTGAACATCGAGAGTGAGGCATTGAGCGAAATCACCAAGTCAATTGGTTCCTTCTACTTCAAGGCGGATATTCTCGAAGGCAAGATCGCGGCGGTTTCCAATGTAGTGGCCGCGGGCACCAAGTTCCAAGGCGATATGTTTATCGCTTCAGCCTCTTCCTCTGCGGCACCGACCATGACTTTGGGCGGCAGGGCAGTTCAGGTGGAAAACGGATTCGGCAAGATTGAATTCACCGTTCCCCCGGCAGGAAGCTACGATGACAAAGGGCTTTCCAGACAACTCCTCAAAGGTGAGATCATTACCAACGTAGGCGGTGAAGATCAGGTGATTCCGGTGGAATACGAGTACTTCGTGGCCGAGCCGATCATCAAGGTGTCTTCCGAGGTCGTCCAGCAGCTTTATGCAGACTGTGCCAATGAATTGTTGATCGAAGTCCCAGCATTGGGAAATACCTATTCCCCGGAATTTGCGATCAGCAATGGCCAGTCCATCAAAGGCAGCAAACCAGGCCAGATAACGGTGATCCCCGGCGGATCCGGCAAGGTGACCATCGGCGTCAGCAGCGGGGGAAATAAAATCGGCGATGTGGCGTTTGATATCAAGCCGGTGCCTGCTCCCACGATCAGGGCGATGGGTGGAAACAACCAGCAGTTGGACTTGAGCCAAGCTCAGGCCTTGAATACACTGAATGGACTGAAAATTGTAGCGATACCAGAGCCTACTTTTGCAAGAACCATGGCCAAGGATTCCAACTTTGAGGTGACCGGCGGAGAATTGATCCTGCTGAGAAGTGAAGTTCCGAGGGCAACAGTTCCGATTGGATCGGGAATGCGGTCCCTGCTCGAAAGCGCCCGTGCCGGTGATGATATTGTAGTCCGTGTAACCCAAGTGACAAGAACAAACTTCAGGGGGAACAAAATCAACACAGAACAAAGAGAAATCATCCGAATTCCGATCAAGTAACACTGGGGTTCAGCGTAAACAGAAACTTTATGAAACGATTTGTGCAACACATCTTCTTGGCGCTTTTGATTGCCTCTGGGCTGGCTCCACTCGGTGCCACGGCCCAAGTGGCCACCAGTGTCAACCCCTCCGGATTTGGGGACCGGCAGTTTTCGATGGATACCGTCTATTCTGCGAAGCGGATCCGGGATGATGACAAGATGTATCAAATCTCTGTCTGGAGAAGGATCGACCTGAGGGAGAAGTATAACCTCTCTCTCTACGGTTCGGGAGACAACAAAGGCAACGGAATCGTAAGTCATATCTACAAGGCCGTGGTGGATGAAAATGCGCTGGAGGTATTTGCGGATGCAGATTTTACCCAGCCGCTTTCCATTGCCGAGTTTCAGGACAACTACTGGATCTCTGCCAACGGTGACTCCATCTTCTCCAAGCAACTGTATTACCTTGATTTCAAAGAGGACTTCGTGTTTGACAGGCATCACTCGGACTTGGTATTTGACATCAAATACATTGAGCTCGTGATGCCTTCGCAGACCAACTCCAATGCCGGTCAGAAGTCAGTGGCTTTTATCCGCTACAAGGACTTTGTGAACTACTTCAAAAACCATCCGACAGCCAGGTGGATGAATTTCCAGAACATTTCTAAAAGCCTGACCTACGATGAGGCGTTTGAATCCAGGCTGTTCAGGTCGGTTGTCAGAAGGTTTACCAATCCGGATGATGCCCTCATCGCTGACTTGGTCAGCGGCGACCACCCGAATCCCGAGATGCAGGCCTATCTGAACTCACTCGCCTTTGAATACAAATTGTTGGAATTCGAAAACTCCCTCTGGGAGTGGTAAAACAAAAGGGGCTCAGGCCCCTTTTTCTTTTTCCATCCATTCCAAGATTGCCTTTGCCCGGCTGCTTCCGATCACCTCGGTCAGCTCGGCCTCAGTTGCCGATTTTACTTTTTTGGCCGACTTAAAATGCTTCAGCAGTTTGTCGGCCGTATTTTCCCCAACGCCCGGTATTTCGGTCAGTTGTGTTCCAAAGGCATTTTTGCTCCGGACTTTCCTGTGAAACGTGATGGCAAAGCGGTGGGCTTCGTCCCGGATTCGCTGGAGCAGCTTGAGGCTTTCGGATTTTTTGTCAATGTGAATGGGATAGGAATCTCCCGGGAAATAGATCTCTTCCAGTCTTTTCGCAATCCCGATGATCGGCATTTTGCCATAGACTCCCAGCTCTTGCAAAGCTTCGACTGCCGAAGAAAGCTGCCCTTTTCCGCCATCGATCACCACCAGCTTTGGAAACGGCTTTTCTTCCTCCAGGAGTCTTTTGTACCGGCGGGTCACGATCTCTTTCATGCTGGCAAAATCGTTTGGGCCTTCTACGGTTTTGATGTGGAAATGCCGGTATTCCTTCACCGCGGGCTTTCCGCCCAAAAAGCAAACCATGCTGGCCACCGGGCTGGTGCCCTGGATGTTGGAGTTGTCAAAGCACTCGATGTGGTCGGGGATCTCCGGGAGGCTGAGATCCTGCTGGAGCTGCCGGATGACGCGTTCCTTTTTGTCCTGGTTGAGCCCTTGGAGGAGGGCCTTTTCCTTTTTGTAATAAATGGCATTTTTTAGCGAAAGCTCGATGAGTTTCTTCTTGTCGCCGATTTTCGGTACGGTCAGGTTGAGGCCTTCAATCGGATCTTCCGGTTCGATATTGATCAGAACCTCCTCGGCGTCGCTTTGGAATTGGTCCTGGAGCCGTACCAGTGCGGTGATCAGCAGCTCTTCGTCACTTTCGTCCAGCCGCTTTTTCAATTCGACGTTTTTCGAGGTGATCATTGCGCCGTTTTTGACCCGCATGTAGTTGACGTAGGCGTATTTCTCGTCTGAGACCAGGGTACAGACATCCAGGTTTTGGATACTGGGACTGGTGATCAGTGACTTGGATTGATATTTCTCCAGCAGGTCGAGTTTGTCTTTCATCTTCTGGGCCTTCTCAAATTCCAGGTTTTCGGCATAGGCCTGCATTTCCTGTTTGAAATGGGTTTTTGCGACTCCGAGGTTTCCTTTTAGGATATGCTTGGCCTGCTCCAGGTCTTTGAGGTATGCCTGCTCCCGCTGGAGTCCCACACAGGGCCCCTGGCAATTGCCGATATGGTATTCCAGACAGACCTTGTATTTTCCTTCGTCGATCTTGTAGGGGGAGAGGTCCAGCTTGCAGGTCCGGATGGTAAACAGCTCCCGGATGAGATCCAGCACGTTGTTCATGGCCTTGACGCTGGCGAAGGGGCCGAAGTAGGTGCCTCTTTTTGGGATCATTTTCCTCGTCTGGAAGATGCGGGGGAAATGCTCCTTGGTGATTAGGAGATAGGGATAGGTCTTGTCATCCCGCAGCAGGATGTTGTAGCGGGGTTGGACTTTCTTGATCAGGTTGTTTTCCAACAGGAGCGCATCCAGTTCACTGTCCACCAGCGTGATTTCGATCAGGCGGATTTCCTTGACCATTCTCCGGGTCTTCAGATTTACCCCGGTGTTTTTGTTGAAGTAGCTGCCGACTCTTTTTCTGAGACTTTTGGCCTTGCCTACATAGATCAGCTCATTCTCTTCATTATAATACTTGTAGACTCCCGGATGGTCTGGGAGCAGGAGGTGTTCTTCGGGCGAAAAAGAGGAGGACTGCATGGCTTAAAATTAAAAAAACAGCCCGGGAATCAGGCTGTTTTTCCGTGGGGATAAATTTTTCGGATTTTAGAAGTCGTTCTTTTTGGCATCATAGTCAAAATCGGCAAAGCGCTGACTGTCCTGTTCGTATTTGTCGCAATTGATTTCGATGCTCAGCGGCCGATCCGGTCTCGGGAAGGGGCCTTTGGTATATCCGAGGCTTTTGTCGTCGTAGACTTTGGTCATGAATTTCACCCAAATCGGCCGTGCGGTTCGCCCCCCTTGGCCCGAAATCCAGCTTCTGAAGTGGATCGCGCGGTCATCTCCGCCCACCCAGGTACCGGAGACGAGGTCCTTGCTGACGCCCATGTACCAGCCATCGGAAGCATTCTGGGTAGTCCCGGTTTTTCCGCCCAGTTCATTCCCCTCGCGGAGGGTCCAGGGCACGCCCTGGCTGGTTCCGGATTCTTCCTCAAAACCGCCACGAAGCATGTAGAGCATCAGATAGGCGTGCTCTTCGCTCATTGCGGGCTTTTTGCGTGGAGTAAATTGCTGGATGACGTTGCCGTTTTTGTCTTCGATCCGATCAATGTAATAAGGGGTGGTGTGTTCGCCCTGATTCACAAAAGTGCCAAAGGCCCCGGTCATCTCGTAAACCGAGACGTCATTTACGCCCAAAGCCAGGGACGGTACTTCCTCCAGATCGCTGGTGACTCCGAGTCTTCGGGCAGTCTCTATGACAATCCTCGGACTGAGCTTTTTCATCATGTAAGCCGTGATGGAGTTGACAGACTTGGCCATGGCCCTGCGGATGGTCATCTTTTCATAGGTGAATTTCCCGTCGGCATTGGATGGACTCCAGGCTGGCTGGCCGGGAATGTAAACTTCCACCGGCTGATCGATCACCTGATAGCAGGGACTGTAGCCATTTTCGATGGCCGCGGCATAGACAAACGGCTTGAAGGTAGATCCGGGCTGCCGCTTGCCCTGCTTCACGTGGTCAAACTTGAAGTATTTGTGATCGATGCCACCCACCCAGGCCTTGATATGTCCGGTATGGGGATCCATACTCATGAATCCTGTCTGCAGGAATTTTTTGTAATACCTCATCGAGTCCATCGTACTCATCAGCGTGTCGATCTCGCTTTCCCAAGAGAAGATCCGCATTTTCTTTTTCTCGTTCAGCTTGAGATTGATGGAGTCCGTATCGTCTCCATACCGGACTTTGAGCAGGCGGTACGCTTCGGTACGCTTCACGGTATTTTCGATGAAATTGGGGATGACCTGCCAGTTTTCGTCGATCCAGGGATCCCTGTTTCCCATTTCCTTGAAGAATGCCTTCTGCAAGTCCGTCATGTGCTCTTTGACCGCTTCCTCGGCATAGCGCTGCATTCGGCTGTCGAGGGTGACGTAGATCTTCAGTCCGTCGCCAAAGAGATCATACGCCGAACCGTCGGATTTCAGGTTTTCCCTGGTCCATTTGATCAGGTCGGCTTTGACAATCTCCCTGAAGTAGGTCGCCAAACCGTGGTTTTGATTTCTGACCCGGTAGTCCAGCTCGATGGGCAGCCCTGAGATCGAATCGTATTCGGAATCGGTCAGGATGCCGTTTTTCCGCATTTGGGAAAGCACCGTGTTTCGCCGTCTCAGGGAGTTTTCGGGATTGAAAACCGGACTGTAGTAGGTCGGTGCCTTGAAAAGGCCCACCAAAACGGCGGATTCCTGGAGGTTGAGTTCGGAAGGCAGCTTGTTGAAAAATGTCCCTGCGGCGGTTTTGATCCCGTAGGCATTGGATCCGAATTCGGAGGTGTTGAGGTACAGCGTCAGGATCTCGTTTTTGGTATAGGCTTTCTCCAACTGGGTGGCGACGATCCATTCCTTGGTCTTGATGATCAGCATCCGAAGCCCCGGGATGGAGCTGAGAACCCCCTGGGAAGCATCCGTGCGGGTTTTGAAGAGGTTTTTGGCCGTTTGCTGGCTCAGGGTGGATCCTCCCCCGGCGTCCTGTCCGAGCAGGATTGACTTGACAAAAACCCTCAGCATGGCAGTCATGTCGATGCCGGAGTGGCTCTCAAACCGGACATCCTCCGTGGCGATGAGTGCCTGGACCAGATTGGGGGAAAGGTCCTCGTAGTTGACGGGGCTGCGGTTTTCCCGCGCATAGGTACCCAAAAGAAATCCGTCTGCCGAATAGAGCTCGGAGGCCAGCTCGCTCTCCGGATTTTCCAGTGCTTTGAAGTCCGGAAGGGATCCAAACAAGCCCAGAAAATTGATGCTGACCATCCAGACGAACAGGATGAAGAAAACGACGCCTCCGATGAATGCGATCCAGAGGTATTTTATTGTTTTACCGGCCCAATTGGGAATTGTGGCTTTGGCAGATTTTGGCATAGGATGTTACTGGTATAGGGCTCGGAAGAAGGTTCGGTATTCCTCCAGATTTTTGGATTTGTTCAGGGTCTGGAAGTTTTCGATGGAAATAAAGAAGGCATTCGATTTTGCATTTTCGGGCAGGCCTTCGGATTGAAATTCCCCCGAAAACTTCAGGTAGTACTCTTTTGCTTTTTCGGCATTGGCAAAGGGACTGATGATGTAGATCGCATTCTCCTGGCTCATATTCATGTTTCCCGTGCGAAGCCGCGCATTTGGGAAATTGCCGGCATGGAAGTTTTCCAGATCTCCCAGCAGGTTTTTTGCCGCTTCTGCCTCAGACCGGGTCAATGCAACCACAAAGATATGTGTATGGGACTCGTTTAGCTTATAAGGCGAATCTGCGGGGACTTCCTTCCCCTGGTTTTCGGCTTCGAGATTTTCCTGAAGCCGGGTGGAGTCCACCACGACACTGTCCTTTGGAGCCAAAGCCGCCAGTTCGGCACTGCTCAGCATCGGTCTGAGCATATTTCTTGCCAAACTGACCAGCTCTGGGTCTTTCGTGTTTTGGATGTAGGATTCCAGTCTTTCTTTAAATCTATCGCGGCTTTCCAGCTTGCCGGTCACCATGACGTCCAGGAGGAGCAGTTTCTCGGTATTTCTGGTCAGGGGATATCCCTCCAGGGTTGATTTTATCACCTGCCGGGCCTTTTGATACGCTCCCCCATAGTAGGCATGGTAGGCTTCTTCGTATCCTTTGGAAGATTCCAGGGCGGCTAGGTTGCCCGAAGCTGCGTCGGGATTGTTTACGGAGTAGGTGTATTGGGATTCGGGATATTCCCTGTTTAGCCGGCCGACATATTGTGCGAAATTTCCTCCGGAATCCTTTTGTCCCAAGTAGAGCAGGTAGTAAGCCTCGGGTTTTCTGATGGTGTTGGGGTATTTCTGGATGAGAGTTTCCAGATTGTCGATGCTTGGCCCGATTTCTCCCAAGTCAAAGTAGAGGAGCTTGCCAAGTTCGAAGTAAGATTCTTCCATCTCTCCGTTGAGCTGGGCAATTTGTTCGGGAGTATTGGGGATCTTTTCCAGCAGGCTTTCCAGCGTGGGCAGTCCGGCCAGGATCGGATTTTCTGCCGAAGCCAGGGAATCGGGAGCGGAGGCCGGCAGATTTTGCTGGGTGGAGGTTTGGAAGATGGCTGCCCGTCTCCGCCAGTTGTCCTGAAGGGGCCTGTTTCCCCAGACTCTGCTAAACTCGATCGCCCCCTGCTGCATGGCCACCCCATTGTCAAAGTAGAAGCGCGCGCCGGGATCCTTGCCGCTGAACGCCAGTAGGTTGTTGAAGATGTTGGAGTTTTTGGGTGGCTCTTTTGCCCGTGCTTCCCTCACGAGTCTTTCCTCTTCTTTTTCGATATGGTTTTGGGCAATCGCGATCTGTTCATCGGGACTCATTGTCGAGATGACCATCAAACTGTCATTGAGCTGAATCCGCTCCACATGGAAGACGTATTGGTCCAGCGTGGTCTTCCGCTCCCGAATTTGGATTGCCGCCGGATCATCTTCTTTGATAAAAGTCAGCGCGCTGTCGAGGTAATATTTGGTGGCGCGGAAGTCCTTGAATTCCCCAAAATTGATGTCGGCCAGTTTTTGGTAGATGTATCCCTTCAGCCGGGGGTTGCTCCCGGGTTCCTTTGCGGCCCGATGGAGCAATTCCACCGTCAAGGGAATGTCTCCCTGTTTTTCCTCAAAGAGTGCCCGCTCATACACCACCACGTCTTTGAGGTCCTTGTTTTTGGGATCTTTGTACAATCCATCGTAGTAGCTTCGGACTTTTTTGAAATCTTTGGTGGCATTCAGTTCGGCAACTTGCTGCGCATAAAGGGTGGCAAAAAAGCTCCTTTCGTAGGGTGGATTGCCGTCAAGGGACTTTCGGTAATAGTTGTGGGCCAAAGCATCCAGTCCCTCCAGTTGGTAGCGCTGGGCCAGGATGAAATGGATCCTGGACTCTTCCTTCTTGTCCGGCGCATAGCCGACGGCCCGGTCCAGGGCACCGATCACTCCGTTTTGGTCAGCCCGGGTCTCGTAGTAGTAGGCCAGGGTTTTGAAAAGCGCAAACCGGTTTTCGTCGCTGATGCCAGTCTCTTTGGACAGGTAGTCAATCGTAAAGTTGGCATTTTCGTATTCCCGCTTGTCCACATACAGCCTCAAAAGGCTGATGAGGGCTCTGTGTCGCAGTTCTTTGTCTTTGCTGGTGCTGTTGACGTACTTGAAGGCATTCAGGGCATCATCCTGCTGGCCCTGGAGGTAGTCGATTTTTCCGAGCAGGTAGTAGCTGTCATCCACCCACCTGGAGATCCTGTGCCAGTCTATCGCCTTGGAAGAGAGCTCATGGGCAGAGTCCAGTTTTGCTTTGTTTCCCCTGACCGTCGCGGAATCTATGGGGATGAATACCGGCAAGACCTGCGTATAGTCTTCTTTGTAGTTTGCCCTGACCTGGCTTTCCACCTCCTTGATCTTGAGATCGGAGAGGTAGTAGGCGTTGAAATGGGAAGTCAGATTGTGGAATGCCCTGTTGGTAAAGGTATTGCGCTCAGAGGAGCACGCCCCGATAAAGACCAAAACCACTACTGCCAGCCCGGAAAATCTTCTCATTTCTGAATACACCCAATTTCGGTACCAAAATAGCCTTTTTACCTTACTTACCGAACGCTAAAAAATGTCAAATCTTACGCCCCGGCTGTTTTGGAATGCAGATTGCAGCTTATTATGGATACTTTCACTTGCATGGACGACAGGACTGACAAAAAGAAGGAAGGGGAAACAGGCCCTCCTGTGTATGTCAAGTACATTGGCCTTTCGTTCCAACTGTTTGGGACCATCGGCGCCGGGACTTATTTTGGCTATTGGCTGCAGCAGCGGTCAGCCATGAAATTCCCCCTGTGGATCCTGCTGTTTTGTTTCTTTTCGGTGTTTGTGGCCTTCTATCAGTTGTGGGTTTCGGTGAAGCGGGACAAATAGGATATCAGACACAAGATTCAAGAAGTCAGACCAGTAAGATCCAAAATCCAGGTTCAAAAAAATGGGGTAATTTTGGGCAAAAATCCGAAGATGACACTCCCCAAAAACATGCATGTCCGCTTTTTGACCGCCACCGCGGCATTGGTGGTGCTGGTCTTGGTCCTTCAGCTCCTATTGCCGGGGATCATCCATCCCAAGATCTGGGAAATCGTGGGCTTTATGTTTGTTCTTTCGTTTCTGATCAGCTTGCTCAACGGCTTTTTGCTGAAAAACTTCAAGGATAACTTTTTCCAAATCATGGTTTTGGCAATGATTCTGAGATTTATTGCCTCGCTTGTGTTCATTGGAATAGAGGTTTGGCCGGAAATGGAGAATATTATTCTGTTTATCGCCGATTTCTTCGTGGTTTTTTTGTTCTACTTGGTTTTTGATATCTACGCCTTTCTGTCTAACTTGCGGCCGATTTCGAAGTAGCCCTCAAAAATAAGAGTTGATGACGCGTAAACTACTGGCCCTAAGTCTTTTATTATCAGCATTTTTGCTGGGTTTTTCCAGCCCCACTTTCGCGGCTGAGTCAGAGGAAGACAAGACGAGTTTTATCATGCATCACGTGGTGGATTCCCATGAGTGGCATTTTGCGACTTTCGGCCATACCCACGTGACATTGCCCCTTCCGGTGATCGTCTATTCTGCAGACCGGGGATTGGAATTTTTCATGTCCACCGATTTCCAAGATCACGAAACCCACAAGTTTGGGAAAGAATTTTCCCACGAAGGGTATTTTATCGATGACCATGACCACTTGGGCCGTGTGGACGGAGCAAGCTTCACCGAGCTGTCGATTACCAAAAATGTGGTCATGATGTTTTTGGTGGTTTTTGTCGTGGGCTATGTTTCGCTTTCTGCGGCTTCCCACTACAAGAAAAACGGAGCAGTGGCTCCCAAGGGCGCTGCGGCGATCATTGAGCCGATCGTGGTTTTTGTCCGCGACGAGATCGCCCACAAGTCCATCGGGCCAAAGTACAAGAAGTACGTTCCCTATCTGATTACCCTTTTCCTGTTTATCTGGTTTGGCAACCTCTTGGGACTGTTGCCCGGCGCGGCCAACATGACCGGGAATATCGCGGTGACTTTGACACTGGCGGTATTGACCTTCATCATCACCAATGTGAGCGGAAACAAGGATTACTGGAAGCACGTGTTTGCGACCCCGGGAGTTCCGATTCCGATGTTGCTGATCATTGTGCCGGTGGAGATCATCGGCTTGTTCACCAAGCCTTTCGCCCTGATGGTCCGTCTCTTTGTGGCGATCACTGCGGGTCACATTGTGATCCTGGGCTTTATTGCACTGGCCTTCATCTTCGAATCCTTTGCAATCGGCATTGTGAGCACGGTGATGGTGACCTTTATCAATATCATCGAATTGCTCGTGGCCACGATCCAGGCTTATGTATTCACGCTGTTTACGGCGATGTACATCGGCGGTGCAGTGGCAGAACACGCGCATGACGACCATCATTAAGTAGAAATTTCTTTGTTCAATTTATAAATCTAACACTTATGTTAATGTCTATCTTGTTGACTGCTGGTTACGCTCTTATGGGAGCGGGTATCGGTGCAGGTATTGTTGCGATTGGCGCAGGCCTTGGTATCGGTCGTATCGGTGGTCAGGCAATGGAATCCATTGCTCGCCAGCCAGAAGCTGCCGGTAAGATCCAGGGTGCAATGTTGATCATTGCTGCTTTGATCGAGGTGGTTTCCCTGTTTGCAGCAGTAATCTGTTTGTTGATCGCGCTTAACATCGCGGGCATCTAAAACAAAAACGGAAAGGGATTGGCGCTAGGCCTTTCCCTTTCTTTGTTTTCTATTGAACAATCTGAAATAAACCATATCCATCCATGGACTTAATATCCCCAAGTTCCGGTCTGATTTTCTGGCAGCTCGTCAGCTTTCTAGGTTTGCTTTTCATCCTGATCAAGTTTGCATGGAAACCCATGCTGGCCGCTCTGGAAGAGCGGGAAAGCAGCATCGAAAATGCGCTGAAAGCCGCAGAACAGGCCAGAAATGAAATGGCAAACCTGAAAGCAGACAATGAAAAACTGCTGCAGGAGGCCCGTTTGGAGCGCGATACCATCCTGAAGAAAGCCCAGGAAGCCTCTGTCAAGATGGTCGAAGATGCCAAAAACGAAGCCTCCAAAGTTGCCGCCCAGCAGATCGAGCATGCGAAGGCCGTGATCGAGACCGAAAAAAGGGCTGCGCTTACCGAAGTCAAAAACCAGGTGGCGATCCTGACCCTCGAAGTGACGGAAAAATTGCTGAGAAAGACGTTGTCGGACGAAAAGGCCCAAAAGGCACTTGTCGACGAATTCGTAAAAGACATCAAGCTTAACTAATCCCTCATGTCAAACCAAAGAGTAGCATACGCTTATGCCAAATCCCTGATGGAACTTGCCATCGAGCGGGGTGAATTGGAGGAAGTGTATCGGGATTTTCTTCACCTGGCCAAGATGGCCCGGTCAAACAGGGACCTGGAACTGGTGATGAGAAACCCCATCGTGAGTTCGGAGAAAAAACTGAATGTCCTCAAGGCACTTTATAAGGAAAGAGGGGCTACCGAGGCGACTATGGCTTTCTTTGAGATTATCTGTCGCAAAGGAAGAGAAGAGGTGTTGGCGGATATCGCCAGGGAGTTTCAGGTGCAATACCAGCTTCACAACTCGATCCAGGTGGCAGAGGTGACCACCACTTTTCCCTTGGATGACAAGCTCCGCGCCGAATTTTCCAGGATTGTCCTGGAAATCTCCGGGATGAAAGAGGTGAAGCTCACCGAAAAGGTCAATCCGGACCTGATCGGGGGATTTGTCCTGAGGGTCAATGACCGCCAACTGGATGAGTCCTTGAGCAGCAAATTGAGGGAATTGCGTGTGGAGTTTTCCCAAAACCATTACCAAAGTAAAATCTAAAAAGCATTAATAGACGATAACATGGCAGAAGTAAGACCTGATGAAGTTTCGGCAATCCTGAGAGAACAGCTCGCGGGTGTCAGAACAGCAGCCGAACTTGAAGAAGTAGGCACAGTCCTCCAAGTAGGGGACGGTGTAGCCCGAATCTACGGACTTTCCAAAGCTCAGGCCGGTGAATTGCTGGAATTCGACAACGGAATGAAAGCGATGGTGCTAAACCTCGAAGAGGACAACGTAGGTGCCGTATTGTTTGGCGACTCCAAGGAAATCAAAGAAGGCGATACCGTCAAGAGAACCAAGAAGATTGCCGCAATCCACGTAGGTGAAGGCATGCTCGGAAGGGTAGTCGATACCCTCGGCAATCCGATCGACGGCAAGGGCCCAATCTCCGGAGCACTGTATGAGATGCCCCTGGAGCGGAAAGCTCCCGGTGTAATCTACCGTCAGCCGGTAAACGAGCCGCTTCAGACCGGTATCAAGTCTATCGATGCGATGATTCCGATCGGACGTGGTCAGCGGGAACTGGTGATCGGTGACCGCCAGACCGGCAAGACCGCTGTCGTGATCGATGCCATTATCAACCAAAAGGAATTTTACGAAAAAGGCGAGCCTGTCTTCTGTATCTATGTGGCGATCGGCCAGAAAGCTTCTACCGTGGCAGGTATCGTAGCTGCACTTGAAAAAGGCGGGGCGCTTCCCTATACCGTGATCGTAGCCGCTCCGGCCTCTGATCCAGCGCCGATGCAGTTCTTTGCACCTTTCGCAGGCGCTGCGATCGGAGAGTTTTTCCGTGATACCGGCCGTCCGGCTTTGGTGGTCTATGATGACCTGTCCAAGCAAGCCGTAGCTTACCGCGAGGTTTCCCTGCTTTTGAGAAGACCTCCGGGACGTGAAGCCTATCCTGGTGACGTATTCTACCTCCACTCCAGATTGCTGGAGAGAGCTGCGAAGATCAACAAGTCTGATGCCATCGCGCAGCAGATGAACGACCTTCCCGAGTCTATCCGTCCTTTGGTAAAAGGCGGAGGGTCTTTGACCGCCCTTCCGATCATCGAAACCCAAGCCGGTGACGTGTCTGCCTATATCCCGACCAACGTGATCTCCATCACCGACGGTCAGATCTTCTTGGAGACCAACCTGTTCAACTCCGGTATCCGTCCTGCGATCAACGTGGGTATCTCGGTATCCCGAGTGGGCGGTAACGCCCAGATCAAGTCCATGAAGAAAGTGGCAGGTACCCTGAAATTGGATCAGGCGCAGTTCCGTGAACTGGAGGCTTTCTCCAAATTCGGTTCCGACTTGGATGCTTCCACCAAGCGTACCATCGAAAGAGGCCGCCGCAACCAGGAAATCCTGAAGCAGCCTCAGTATTCCCCGGTTTCCGTAGCGCATCAGGTGGCAATCATCTATGCTTCTACCAAAGGGCTGATGGACAGCGTTCCGGTCGAAAAGGCCAGGGCATTTGAGAAAGAATTCTATCACCTGCTTGACTCTACGTATCCCGAGGCATTGCAGTTGATCCTCAAGGGTGACGTGGATGGTGCAGGAAAGATTCTTGCTACTGCGGCTGCCGAATTGGCTCCCAAATACGCTAAATAAGTAAAAATCCCCGGTGAGGCTTGCCTCACCGGATTTCTATAAGTTCAAATCACTGATGGCTAACCTTAAGGAAGTAAAGCAAAGGATCAACTCGGTAATCTCCACACAGCAGATCACCAAGGCCATGAAGATGGTGTCCGCCGCCAAGCTGAGAAGAGCTCAGGACAAGATCATCCAGATGCGTCCTTTCTCTCAGAAGTTGACTGCTATTCTGAACAACGTCTCTGCGGCCTCCGAAGGCAACACAGATCTTGTTTACGCCGAAAAGCGTGAGGTGAACAAGATCCTTTTGGTGCCGATCACTTCAGACAAAGGTCTCTGCGGAGCTTTCAATACCAACGTGATCAAGGCAACCAACCTCGCCATCCGTGAGCAATTCCCAGGTGCAGAGGTGACAGTCATGCCTATTGGCAAGAAGTCCCTAGAATATTACAAGAAGAGCAAGTACGGCCTGGTGGACCAGTATGCTACGCTGTTCCATGACCTGTCTATTGAGAATATCCGCGTAGCGGCAAACCACGTCATGGATGCCTTCGTGGCAAGGGAATTTGACCAGGTCTTTTTGGTGTTCAACGAATTCAAAAACGTAGCCACCCAGGTCATCCGTACCGAGCAGTTTTTGCCCATGGCTCCGGTGGAAAACGAGGAAGCCACCACAGAAACGGATTATATCCTGGAACCGTCCCGTGAGTTTATCATCGAGGAGTTGGTGCCAAAGGCACTGCGGGTGCAGTTTTACAAAGCCATCCTGGAAAGCAACGCTTCCGAACACGGAGCGCGGATGACAGCCATGGACAAGGCAACCGAAAACGCAGGTGACTTGCTCAAAGAATTGAAACTGATGTATAACAGAACCCGTCAGGCCGCCATCACCAACGAAATCCTCGAGATCGTGGCCGGTGCCGAAGCCCTCGGAGGAAAGTAATTGCAATAGATCCCAAAGTAGGACCACAGCCCGCAAGGGTTGTGGTTTTTTGTTTCGGAGCGAAAAAATCCGGGTTGCCTGACACCGGTTTTCAGACCTGTCTCGTCGTCTGCTTTCAACACGTTCCTGCCCTGTATGGCCTGCGTTCCATACAGGACTTGAATGCCTCTTCCGTCAGCGTAGCTTTTTCCGGCAGGGAAATCGCCTTTAGATCCTTTTCGGGCAGAAGGATGGATACGGGGGCGATTCAAGCTTACCCATGGTTTTGGATTAAACCATTAAGAGGCCAAAGGAAATTAAGAGGAGGACTCTTGAAGGGAAAAAGTCCCAAGAGCCTGGGGTCTGGACGCTCTTCAGGTCCTTCATTTCCTTCATGTTTCGAGGGTATGCAAGGAGGTTTTCAGCCTTCATCAATGGAAATGAAGTGATTTACTTTAAAAGCGATTTCCCTGCTTTTTCCGGTACCGTCCTTCTTTTTGGCGGAAAGGGCACATGATTTTACGGCGATTTTCCAGTGGACGTCAGGGTAGGCTGGCAGTCGGCAAACGCGAATTTCTTCAGGAGGTGCCCTACGAACTGGGCTTTCCCGACGGGAGTGCATCGACCGGGAAGGGATGCTCAGGGTCGGACATTACGGAGGATTTGGAGTTTTCCGCTGGAATCCAAACACAGAAGAACTCTTGGACAAGATCGAACTTCCCGTACCGCATGTCACCTCTTGCTGTTTCGGAGGGGAAAAACTGGATCACTTGCTGATCACCACGGCGCAGGAAAACCTTTCTCCTGAACAATTGAAGCAATATCCGCAAAGCGGGGACGTGTTTTTGGTGAATGTGAATGTGAATGTACCGGGGTGCCGGAGTAATGTGGCGGAGGTGTAGACAGAATAATCAAAAATTAGCGGAGCTCTGAAAGTATTCGCTCAAGATCATCCTTTGAAATTGAACTTCTTTCTGACTTGGCATAAATGGTGACCAAAAAAACTTCTTCTTGAATCACTTTTACGAGGGAAATCACTCTTGCTCCTCCAGATTTACCTTTTTCGGTGGAGGAGGAGATGGAAAGGCGAATTTTGTATAGATTATTCCCAAGTGAGATTCCCTGTATGGGTTTCCAGCGATTGGACAAGATGCAGGAGATCAGATTTGAGGGAAGGATATTTTTTTAGAAGCCGCTTGGTATCCTTTTGAAAAATAGTGGTGGGAGGACTTTATAGCTCATCCAAAAACTCTCTGGCACTTTTTAGCTTCAGATTTCCAGCTTCGTGTTCTCTGACTTCATGAAGGCCGGCAGCAATATTTTCAAGGATCTCTTCTTTCGTTGGTTCATCCAAGTCCTCTTGCGTCTTGATTTGAATGAAATCCAGACTTTTGATAAAATTCAAAAAGGCAGATGCTTTGGTATCCTTTATTTCCAATGTGGATATCCGCTACTTTGCCAGTGGCCAAATTAACTCTTGATGGCACCTCGACTTCGC
>CAZGYC010000019.1:0-62164 GCA_964530015.1 uncultured Limnohabitans sp.
CGAAAAAAATCGCATCCAACCCTAACTCCCTGAAAATGATCGGGAAAAAATTATCCAAATAAAAAGGCTCTGGGAGTTGAGTTCTCAGAGCCTTTTCCACAGGATATTTTGGCTGCTAGAGTTGTTTCAAAACAATGTTTCGCCAATAGACTTTAATCCCTCCGCCATCATGGATCTGAAGCAAAACCCCACCTTTTCCTTCTCCGATTTTGGCGTCAGAATAGTTGACCATCTCCACTCCGTTTACATAGGAGGTAACATTATCCCCTTTGACCACGATCTTCATCTTGTTCCATTCTCCGAATTTCAAGGCCTTGTCTTTTTCAGGATCCGGCTTTACCAACCAGCCCCTTCCATAAGACTCATAGATCCCACCGGTGTCATGACCGGGAGGAGCCACCTCCACTTGCCAGCCGGAAACCGTGGTTCCGTCCACCGTAGAACGGATAAAAACACCACTGTTTCCATTTGCCTCCTGCTTGAACTCAAGGTCAATCTCAAAATCACCAAAGTTCTCTTCGGTACCTAAGTACCCGTATCCTTTGTCCGGACCGCTTTCAGATATCAAAAGGCCGTCTTCCACATACCACTTCTCTGTCCCGTAGATCACCCAGCCTGTGAGATCTTTCCCATTAAAGAGTTTTTTCTTCTTTTGGGCAAATGTTACCTGGGCTACCAAAAGCAAAAGCCCGACAATTACTAACTTTTTCATAAATAGGTTGTTTTTAAAGGGGTCTTATTTTAATGTTCTTGAACCAAACCGGATCACCGTGATCCTGCAATGCTATCAATCCTTTCTTTGCAATCTTGTAATCCGGAAAATCATTCCACTTGCCCGAATTCCTCCTGGCAGTCCAGTCCTCGGAATAAGGAATGAATTCCACCGTCTTTTTGCCGTTGAGCCAATAGCTGGAACCCTGTTCGGAGAAGATGATTTTGGAAGTATTCCATTCGCCAGCAGGTTTGACCACACCTTCGTAATCCGGCACGTACATCGCATAGTCAGCACCTATCGACTGCCAGTCTTCCAGTGGCTGCGCAAAACCCAACTGATCGATCACCTGATATTCCGGTCCTGTATAATAAGGAGCCTTATATTTTGGGTCTTCGACGACGTGATAGAAAACGCCACTGTTACCGCCCGGAGAGATTTTCCAGGTAAATTCCATCTCAAACTCCTCAAACTCCATCGGACCAAAAACCACGTCTCCGCCGATATCCGCCCCGCCTGTGGCGCCAAGTCCTTTCATGGCCCCATCCTCAATGATCCAGTTTGACGGCGTGGAGTCTCCGTTGAAAGCTCTCCAGCCATCCATGGACGTGCCATCGAATAGGAGCATCCAGCCGCCGGCTTTTTCTTCTTCTGTCAAAGAATTGTCTGCCACGACCACTACTTCAGTGACTCCGGCGGATTCTTCGGTGGTTTTTGGGCTGCAAGCCCAAGCCAAAGCGAGCATGGCTGCCAAGGCAATCGAACTTTTCTTCATCGTATTGTTGTGTTTCATATTTAATGGGTTCTAATTCGTTCACTTTTCCAGAAAGCAAGCCTTCATTGCTGCAAGCCTCCTGCCCAGACAGGGCATTTTTGAAAGATTCTTTGATTTTCCTTCATTCTAAAAACTGATCCACGATTCAAGCTCAAAAGTTAATTGAATTTTTTATAAAAGTATCCGAGAGAAAGTTTAATTTTTACAAGCGGAAATCGAAGGCGGTGTTTGGCTTTGCCTATAATCTTTTGAAATAGTGCATGGCATAAAGCAGCCGTGTACCGTACCAGGAAAACATCTCCCCGTCTACCAAGAGAATCTTTGCTTTTGGCAGAAGCTCCTGGAAGTCATGCCTGTGTTTCTCGCCGAATGGAAAGGGTTCCGAACTCAGCAGCAAATATTCAGGCGAAAGTTCAACCAGCTCCCTCTCACCGATTACCGGATAGCGTTCGGCTTGGACCGCATTTTCAAAACCTGCCAGAGCAAGCATGGAATCAACAAAGGTTTGCTTGCCAGCAGCCATTTTTGGATTTTCCCATATCATATAAAGGCAGCGTCCTTTCGCCGGCAGCGGCTTCGCCAAAGAAGTTTCGATTTTGGTCGCTATTTCCAAGGCCTGGCCCTCAGTTCCGGTGATCGCCCCCAAGTCAGAAACCATCCGCAGGGAATCTTTCAAATCAACGATATCACTCATCCAAACCGGATAGAGAGAAGCCAATTTTTCAATCCCGGCTTGCTCATTTTCTTCTTTGTTTCCGATAATCAAGTCCGGCTGCAATTGCTGAATCACGTCGAACCGGTAATTCTTCGTGCCTCCGACAATGGTTTTGCTCTTTCTCAGATGAGCCGGATGGACACAAAACTTGGTGACCCCGACAATCCGATCTTCCAAGCCCAAATCCACCAACAATTCCGTCTGCGACGGAACCAACGAGATAATCCGGCAGGGAGGTTTGGGCAGAAAAACTTTACGGGAAAGATGATCGGTGAAGTACATTTCAGCAAATAGTATCTAGCCCATAGCCCATCGTAGCGATGGATTATGGGCTGATGGCTACTTTATATATCTAAAATCAAAACCCGGATCAAAGTCGATCAAAAACTCATACATCAGGTTGATGACTTGTTCGATGTCGTCTTTGCTCGCTGTCTCGACGGTGGTATGCATGTATTTCAGCGAAAGGGAAATCAGGGCTGAAGGAACCCCTTCGTTGGAATAGGCAAAAGCGTCCGTGTCCGTACCGGTAACCCTGGAAGCAGCGGCCCGCTGGAAAGGAATCTCCTTCTTTCGCGCGGTATCGATGATCAGGTCGAGCAGCTTTTTGTGGACCGATGCCCCGTAAGTCAAAACAGGCCCTTTGCCGGCAGTCTGGTCTCCACTGGTCACCTTATTATAGAGCGGCGCGGTGGTGTCGTGGCAGACATCGGTAATGATGGCAACATTGGGCTTGATCCGCTGGGCGATCATCTCTGCTCCGCGAAGACCGATTTCCTCCTGTACCGCATTTACAATATAGAGTCCAAAAGGAAGTTGGGTTCCGGATTCTTTGATCCTGCGGGCCACCTGGGCAATCATGTAGCCCCCGATTCGGTTGTCCAGGGCGCGTCCCGACCAGAATTTCCCATTCAATTCGGTCAATTCATCCTTGAAGGTGATCACACATCCAACATGGATGCCCATCTCCTCCACTTCGGTCTTGGATCGGGCTCCGACATCGATGAAGATATTGTCCAAGGTAGGCGCGTCTTCCTTACCCTCCTTCCGTACATGAATGGCTGGCCAGCCGAAAACCCCAGGAACAATCCCTTTATCCGTATGGATGTTCACACGCATGGATGGCGCGATCATGTGATCCGAGCCGCCATTTCGGCGGACATAGATGTAGCCGTCATCTTTGATGTAATTCACAAACCAACTGATCTCATCAGCATGGGCTTCGATCACCACTTTGTATTCTGCCTCAGGATTGATCACTCCGACGACGGTACCATAGGTATCCGTGAAATAGGTGTCTACAAAAGACCGAACATAGTCCAGCCAAATCTGCTGGCCGGAAGCTTCAAAGCCGGTTGGGGAGGCATTGTTGAGGTAGGTGGTGAGGAAGGAGGTTTCGTTTGGTTCTTTAGTCATTTCGTCATTTCGTAAGTTACCAGAGGCCATGGAGTTTAGACCATAGTCCATAGAAAGGTCAGGTTGAGGTAAGTTTATTTTTTAGAGATTGAATCATTTTGACGAGTTCTTCACATTGTAAATAGGCAGGCTGAAATTCATCATCGGCAATATAGTTTCGCCTCTTGGCAATAAACATTGCTGAAACTACTTCAACTACGGATCTGATGGAGTAATTCAAAAATCTCTTGTATTCCAAATTGGACTGGCTAGTACTCCCTTCTGCAATATTTAATGCAACCGAATCTGCGGCTCTTCTCATTTGAGAAATCAAATTAAATCGCTCATCAATTGGGAATTTCTTGGTGATATTGAATACCACCTCATTTAAATCCATCGCTTTTTGCCAAACAATTAGCTTTTCAAATTTGAATGCCATAAGTCAAAAATACACCAAAACTATGGGCTAATTACTTAAAGCCATGGACTCAAAGTGGAATATTCCCATGCTTTTTCCTCGGCAGTTTATCCACCTTGTTTTCCAGCATTTTGAAAGCTTTGATCAGTTTGTCCCGGGTTTCGGAGGGAAAAATCACCTCATCGATAAACCCCCGATGGGCAGCGCGATAGGGATTGGCAAACTTTGCGGTGTAGTCATCCACTTTTTCCTGGAGTTTTTCTTCTGGGTTGGCGGCCTCGGAGATTTCTTTCTTGAAGATGATTTCAGCAGCGCCTTTGGCGCCCATTACGGCAATCTCCGCCGTCGGCCAGGCGTAGTTCATGTCGGCACCGATGTGTTTGGAATTCATCACATCATACGCCCCACCGTATGCTTTTCGGGTGATTACGGTGATCCTCGGTACAGTCGCTTCCGAAAAGGCATAAAGCAACTTCGCTCCATTGGTAATGATCCCGTTCCACTCCTGGTCCGTCCCCGGCAAGAATCCCGGCACATCCACCAATACCAGCAAGGGCACGTTGAAACTGTCGCAAAACCGGACAAATCGGGCTGCTTTGACCGAGGCATTGTTGTCCAGCACGCCGGCCATGGACTGAGGCTGGTTGCCCACGATTCCGATACTGCGGCCTGCGATCCTCGCAAATCCCACGACGATATTGTCCGCATAGTTTTCGTGAACTTCCAGGAAAGAATCTTCGTCCACGACCCCGCGAACTACATCCCTCATGTCATAGGGCTGGTTGGGATTTTCGGGGATCAGGGTATCCAAGACCTTTCGGCTTTCGTCTTTCTTTTGTTCGTAGGGATAGACCGGAGCCTGGTCTTCGCAATTCTGGGGAATATAGCTTAGCAGTCGTTTGATATGTTTGATTGCTTCCAGTTCGTTGGCGCAGGCAAAATGCGTCACGCCTGATTTGGTGCTATGCGCAGATGCACCGCCCAATTCCTCCGCCGAGACAGATTCCTGGGTGACGGTCTTCACCACGTTTGGGCCTGTCACAAACATATAGGAGGTGTTTTCTACCATCAGGATAAAATCGGTAATCGCCGGGGAATATACCGCGCCTCCTGCACAAGGGCCCATAATCGCCGAGATTTGGGGGATCACACCAGAAGCACGGGTATTTCTATAAAAGATGTCCGCATAGCCGCCCAGCGAATTGACCCCTTCCTGGATTCTTGCGCCGCCGGAGTCATTTAGGCCGATGACCGGAGCCCCGTTTTTCATGGCCATATCCATGATCTTGCAGATTTTCTCGGCATGGGTCTCCGAAAGCGAGCCACCAAAGACCGTAAAATCCTGCGAAAAAACATAGACCAATCTCCCGTTGATTTCCCCATAGCCGGTGATCACTCCGTCTCCGAGATAGTGCTCCTTGTCCAAGCCAAAGTCCTTGGCGCGGTGCATGACAAACCGGTCGATTTCCTCAAAAGTCCCGTGATCCATCAGCAGTTCGACGCGTTCCCGGGCGGAAAGCTTTCCTTTTTTGTGTTGGGCTGCAATTCGGGCTTCTCCCCCGCCTTTCTGGGCTTCGGCATTTTTCTTATGAAGCAATTCAAACTTCGCAGCGTTTTCGGGCAGGGACACGGGTTTGTTCTGTTCAGCCATCTTTGGTTTTTTATCCTGGCCAAATATAACCCGAAGACGGAATTGCAAGCCGGAAAAACCGAAAAGTTCTGGTGAAGAAAGCCCCTGGATCCACAGAACCCTTCCCGGAAAAAAAATCCCGGTGTTTTTGGGTAAAGCCTTTCCGGGAACAGCAAACTGGCCTCTGCCATGTTTTGCAGAAAAATCCCTATTGCAAATTTTCCCAGGAAAATCTCCTTTGACGAAATCACTTCATTTCCATTGAAGATCGCCGAAAACGTTCTTACGGATTCACAAAACATGAAGGAAATATAAGGACATGAAGAGCGATCCCGGCCCCCCGCTCTGGGGACTTTCGCCTTCCAAAAGTCCTCATCTTAATTCTCTCAAAATCTCATTGGTTTGATCCAAGCCAAGGGCAAGCTTGAATCGCTCTCCCACTGTACTATTTTAACCGAAAGGATCCAAAAACGATTTCCCCGCAAATTTTCCTTCCAAAATTGTACTTATCAAAAACTTTCTATATTCGCCCATCCAAAATTTTGGCAGATTATGAGTATCCGAAAAGCCGCGGTGATAGACATGGGAACCAATACCTTTCATTTGTTATTGGTGGAATTGAACGGAGTGGGTTTTAGGACCATCTACAAGGAGAAAATACCGGTCAAGCTCGGTCAAGGAGGAATCAGCCAAAACCAAATCGTCCCTGATGCCCAAAAAAGGGCCTTTCATACCCTAAAACACTTCAAAAACCTGATTGATGGCGAGCACATCGATCAGGTTTTTGCTTTTGCCACCAGTGCAGTGCGCAATGCCGAAAACGGTTCCGAGTTTGTGGCAAAAGTCAAGGAGGACTTGGGAATCCACGTCAACGTCATTTCCGGGGAGGAAGAAGCCCAACTCATCTATGAGGGGATCAATCTTTCCGGTTCGCTGAATGGTCACACCAATCTGATGATGGACATCGGCGGCGGCTCCGTGGAATTCATCATCGGCACATCCCAGGAGATCTTTTGGAAAAGGAGTTTCGAGATCGGCGGTCAGCGACTGTTGGATGCATTCCACTACCACGACCCGATTTTGCCGGAGGAAGTGGACAAGCTGGAAGCTTACTGTCACGAAAAACTTCAGCCCCTGATCGAAGCCATCCAGAAATACCAGCCTACAGGACTGGTAGGAGCTTCCGGGACTTTTGACACGTTGACCGACATCTATTACGAGTCGATGCTCCAGTGCAAGCTCACCGGCCAGCATGTGTTCGAGCTTCCCAAAACGGAATTTGAGCGGATTTTTGAAATGCTAAAGTCCAAGAACCGGGAAGAACGGCTAAAAATCCCCGGGATGATCGCCATGCGGGTGGACATGATCGTAGTCGCAAGCTGCCTGATCGAGTTTATCCTGCGCTATGTGCCGGTAGAGGCCATCGTTTGCTCATTTTATTCTTTGAAGGAGGGTGCCGTTTCCCGACTATTGGCTGGTAAGGTGTAGTTCCGGGTTTTCCGCCAAAAAATTTCGAAGCCCCCCCCCGCCATGTATATCCCTCCATTAACTTCATGCTCCATCACTGCTATTTTCCGGAAACTGATCACTGACCACTGCCCGGTGATCCTTATCTTTGCCCGGATCCCACCCTTTTGACCGCGTTTTTTCATGAATACCTATTCCTACGACCAATTACACGACTTCACTTACTCCATGCTGGTAAAGATCGGATGCCCCGAATCGGATGCCAAGATCGCTACGGAGGTGCTGCTTTCGGCCGACCTTCGCGGTGTGGACAGCCACGGTGTGGCGAGGCTTTCGGGCTATGTAAGATTGTGGGAAAAAGGCCGGATCAATCCCAAGCCCAATGTTCGGGTGAGCTATGAAACTCCCTCCACCGCAGTGGTGGACGGAGACAGCGGTCTCGGCTTGGTCGTTGCCCCCTTTGCCATGCAGGTGGCCATCGAAAAAGCCAAAAATGTAGGCACAGGCTGGGTTTCGGTGAAAAATTCCAATCACTACGGCATCGCCGGTTACCATGCGATGATGGCCCTGGAGCACGATATGATCGGGATCTCGCTGACCAACGCCAGTCCGCTGGTCGCTCCGACATTTTCCAAAGAGCGGCTTTTGGGCACCAACCCGATTTCGGTGGCGATTCCTGCCAAAGAGCAGCCTCCTTTCGTTGCCGATATGGCGACGACCACGGCTGCCAATGGGAAACTGGAAATCCTCCAGCGCAAAGGAATGGACACGCCCACCGGCTGGGTGCAGGACAAAGACGGAAGCCCGACCACTTCGGCCAATGGCGTAAAAGACGGAGGGGCTTTACTGCCGCTGGGCGGAGACCGGGAGCACGGTTCGCACAAAGGCTATGCGCTGGGTGCTGTTGTGGACATCTTTTCGGCCGTACTTTCCGGCGCCAACTATGGTCCTTGGGTGCCGCCATTTGTGGCTTTCCTCGATCCGCTTCCAAACCTCGTTGGCGAAGGAATCGGGCACTTTTTTGGAGCCATGCGGGTGGACGCTTTCCGACCTGCGAATGAATTCAAAACCCACATGGACAACTGGATCACCCGATTTCGATCCGCTGAGACGACTCCCGGAAATGAAAAAGTCCTGATCCCAGGCGATCCCGAGCGGGAACTGGAAGCGATCCGTATGAAAGAAGGTATTCCCTTATTGGAGCCGGTTGTCAAAGATTTGATGGCTTTGGGGGAAAGATTTGGGGTGAAGTTTTGATCCTTCGGCAGACTCGGCACGAGTTTCGGACTTGGGGATTTCGGATCGAAGCATCTTGTCGAAATGCAGCCTTTTTGTAATTTAAGAACCCTAATACCCCTCAAACCCAAACCTCATGAATCCCCTAAACAGAAGAGAATTTTTAAAAGGAAGTACCGCGCTGATGTCGCTGGCAAGTTTCGGCTTGCTTGGCATGGATTTCAAAGACCGGAAAGGCCCGCTGCAAGTGGCCCTGATCGGTACAGGCTGGTACGGCAAGTCCGACCTTTTTCGCCTGATTCAGGTGGCAGATGTGGAAGTGGTGGCATTGTGCGATGTGGACAGCAAGCAATTGGAGGAAGCCGGAAAACTCGTCGCAATCCGCCAGAAATCGGGAAAAGTACCCGCGCTTTACGAAGACTACAAAGAGCTTTTGGCCAAGGAAAAACCGGAATACGTCCTGATCGGATCTCCCGATCACTGGCATGCGCTGATGGCCATCGACGCGGTGAAAAGCGGTGCCCACGTGTATTTGCAAAAGCCGATTTCCGTCGATGTGATCGAAGGCGAGGCGATTTTGGCGGCAGCCAGAAAGTACGACCGCAAGGTGCAGATCGGTACGCAGCGTAGAAGTACGCCCCATTTGGTGCAGGCAAAGAAAGAAATCATCGACTCCGGCAGACTCGGCAAGATCTCCCATGCGGAGGTCTGCTGCTATTACCACATGCGAAACAGAAGCCATCCGGATGTGATTCCTGTCCCGGAAAACGTAAACTACGACCTTTGGGCAGGCCCGGCCCCGATGCTGCCTTATCGTGGGATTTTGCACCGGGGTTGGCGGGCATTTATGGAGTATGGCAATGGCATCGTCGGCGATATGTGCGTACACATGCTGGATGCGGTGCGCTGGATGCTGGATTTGGGCTGGCCGGTGCAGGTCACTTCCACCGGGGGGATCTATGTGGACAAAGCCTCCATTTCCAACATATCCGACACACAGACTGCCATCTTCGAATTTCACGAGTTGAATGTGATCTGGCAGCACCGCACCTGGGGCAACCCGGTGGATCAGGACTATCCTTGGGCCTTTAAGATCTACGGGGAAAAGGGAATGCTGGCCGGCAGTCCGATGCGCGCGGATTTCTATCCTGTCGGAAAAGAAGATCCGATCCACTACGAGGTAGTATATGAAAAAGAGCAGTATCCCGAGGACGTGACCGAAAAAGACATCGAAATCCATGCTGCCCCCGCCACCCGGGAACAGATGAAAGACTGGCTTCAGGCCATTGACACCAACACCTTGCCCGTGGCAGACGTGCTGCAAGGGCATATTTCCACTGCTTCGTGTATCTTGGCAAATATGTCCATGGACTTGGGAGGAAGACCCTTGAAATATGATCCCAAAACCATGACCGTAGTGGACGACGAAGAAGCCACGGCACTGCTGAGAAGGCCCTATCGGGATGGCTATGTACATCCGGAACCCCGCGAAATTTGAAATTTCAAATCTCAAATTTCAAATCGCCCCTTTCTCCATTCATCCAATTCTTCTTTGCAACGGGTTGTCTTTTTGTATCTTAAGAGGCACAATTAATCTCAAACCCATTTTCAATGAACGCACTCAACCGAAGGGATTTTCTCAAAGGCTCCTCAGTCTTGGCCACCTTGGCCAGTTTTGGATTGTTAGGAATGGATTTCAAAGACCGGGAAGGCCCGCTGCAAGTGGCCTTGATCGGTGCAGGCTGGTATGGAAAGTCCGACCTTTTTCGCCTGATCCAAGTAGCCGATGTGGAGGTAGTCGGACTTTGCGATCCTGACAAAAACATGCTGAAAGCCGCCGGAGACATGGTTGCCACCCGCCAAAAGTCGGGCAAAGTCCCCGCTCTTTACGAAGACTACAAGGAACTGTTGGCCAAAGAAAAACCGGAATTTGTCCTGATCGGATCGCCGGACCACTGGCATGCACTCCAATGCATCGATGCGCTGAAGGCTGGCGCGCATGTCTATGTGCAAAAGCCGATTTCCGTCGATGTGATCGAAGGAGAAGCGATGGTGGCAGCCGCACGCAAGTACAACAAAAAAGTGCAGGTGGGAACCCAGCGCAAAAGCACTCCTCACCTGATCGATGCCAAAGAGCAAATCATCGATACTGGCAAGCTTGGCAAGATTTCTCACGTGGAAGTTTGCTGCTACTTTCATATGCGCGCCAACGGCAATCCCCCGGTCGAACCGGTTCCCGACTTTTTCAATTACGAGGTGTGGACCGGTCCGGCCCCGCTGAGACCGTATGACGGCATCCCCCACAAGCGCTGGTGGCGGACTTTCACAGAGTATGGCAATGGCATCACGGGCGACATGTGCGTGCACATGCTGGACACCGTTCGCTGGATGCTGAAGCTTGGCTGGCCAACCCAGATCACCTCCACCGGCGGAATCTATGTGCAAAAAGAAGGCAAGTCCAACATCTCAGACACCCAATCAGCCATCTTCGAATACCCGGAACTGAATGTCGTCTGGCAGCACCGCACCTGGGGAAATCCGGATGATCCCGAATATCCCTGGGCATTTAAGATCTTTGGGGAAAAGGGAATGCTCGCCGGAAGTACCATGAAGGCCGATTATATCCC
The DNA here is from genome assembly GCA_964530015.1 of uncultured Limnohabitans sp. Lineage (GTDB taxonomy): Bacteria > Bacteroidota > Bacteroidia > Cytophagales > Cyclobacteriaceae > Algoriphagus. The sequence continues at coordinate 10,976 of CAZGYC010000019.1, forward strand.
CTTGAATAAGGATGAGAAACCGATCCATTTTGAATGCCTGTTCGAAAGGGAAAAGTATCCGGAAGATGTCTCCGAACCGGACATTGAGCTGAATGCCGCTCCGGCGACCCGGTTTCACATGAAAAATTGGCTGAATGCGATCGAGACCAACACGCTGCCCGTTGCCGATATTGAGGAAGGCCATATTTCTACCGCTGCCTGCATTTTGGCAAACATCTCGATGGATCTGGGGGGCAGAGTTTTGAAATACGATCCCAAGACCAGAACCATCCTCAACGATCCCGAAGCCACTGCCCTCCTGAGAAGGCCCTATCGGGCACCCTATGTACACCCGGATCCGGACAAGGTTTGATTTGAGGTTTGAAATTTGAGATTTGAAATCCCGGACAAGATTGAATTGTCTGGGATTTTTTTATCTGAAATTCAATAACATATCAATTTATCATCCCTGCATTTCCAAAATCTATCTTTGGAAATGCACGGATGATAGTTCGAAGAATAGCAGACGATTTCATCTTTCTGTCCGAAACTTCCCAGTTCCCGGATTGATTGGGCCAAGGCTGGATCAGTCACGATTGGCCTAAAATCGCCCCCGAGATCTCTATTTAGGGCAGGATTTCATACCGATAGAAGACATTGTAATCCCGCTCTTCCACGTCCTCGGGCTTCAGGTAGATGACATCCTCCTTGTCAAAATAGTGGATCGCTCCCGCGACGGGCAGGCTGGAAATTGTCCGCTGATTTCCGGCCTGATCCACCAAGACATACTTGGGCTTCCGGTATTTTTTGAGCATTTGATTGAATTCTGGGTCGCTCGTGTAATTCTCCGATTTTGCCCGCAATTCCTGAAAGGCATCCAGGGGAACTTCCGTATGAAATTCCACCAGAAAATACTTTCCGCCCCCTTTGATGTCGGTGAATGCCGGATACAAAAACGGCTGCTCTTTGGGATCTACCTTCAGGTTTGCATTTCGGTCAGGATGAAAAAGGTTGGTTTCCCCGATTTGCTTCAGGCTATTCCCTTCCATTTGATAAAAAAACAACTGATTGCCAATCCTAGGCAATCCTGCAATCAAATCTCCCTTTCCCATCACGGAGACAAAAGGCAAAGCCTGGCCTACCCATTCCCTATCCTTTTTCGGTTGCCAGCTATCCGGATACAAACTGAATCCAACCAGCGAATCCGTGTCAGGATTGTACAGATATCCGGTCTGGACATGGTCATAAAATTCCGGGATTTGGCGCTCAGAAACCATCCATTCGGCATCGATCGAATTGTTCTCCACACCCAAGATTAGCCTTTCATTGCCTTTTTCAAAAGCAGAAAATGACTGCCGGGTGATGGAAATTTCCACCATGTTGAGTCCTTTGGCCAATGCCGGACTTACCTGCGTTTTGTTGAATTCCCGATCAAAAAAACTCAGCTTCATCTCGGCGGAGATCTCTTTGACCACCAACTGGTCTCCCACAAAGGCTACTTCCATCGGAAAACTGACCTGATCGGGCCCTTCCCCTTTTAGCTCGGGCTTGGACAAAATCTTACCCTTGGAATCAGTCAGCAAAAATTCCTTCAGAAACCGCTCCTTGAAGATCAAGTCCCCGGTTTTTTCATTTTTGGAAGAAAGATAAAGTTCAGAGAGCGACTCCACCACAATGGAATCCAGAAATACCAACTGAACCTCCGTACCCTGGGGACTTTCTTCTTTTGGGGATGTGTTACATCCGACTAAAAATACAATTGATGTGATGGAAAAAACGAACAATGAATGTTTCATGAAGGGATTTGGTTTATTCTTTATCTCCAACTCCATTCTTTTATATGACACCTACTTCCAGAAAATCTGCTTTTTTTTTGTGACCATCCACCATTTTTCCCACAAGCCAAACAACACAAAGCTTGGAATCCATACTGAGCTATTTTCCGACATCCTGCATCCTGCATCCCCCAAACCACTCAAATCTGCGCCCGAAGCAACTCCAAAAACTTCCGATCCAGCTTTTCTCCATACCAATCCTCATACTCCACATCTTTCCTTCCGGAATTCAGGACACCAAAAGTTCCCGAAAACTCCCAGATCCCAAAGCCTACTTCCATTTCCTTTAACACCTTGAGCACATCTTCAAACCACGCCAAAAACACGGCATGGGGCGTTTGGTTGTAGCAGCCGCATTCCCCGCAGTGAACGCCAACTCCCTGGTCAATCAGCGCTTTCCACGGCGCATAGTATTGCCGGAGGTTTTCGATATCCAGCAGCTTGTCGCCTTGCTGCAAGGGCCAATCCACGGGGGGAACAGATTCCGGGTCTTTGTACACCCAACCGGCTTTGTAGTGCGAAATGGGGAAAGGGTGATACCCGCGGCAGCTTTGCGACAAGTCCAAATCAGCCAATTCGGGAACGGCGATTCCCCCACCGCCATTTCCATCGGCAATGACCAATCGGGATTTTTTGACTGATTTGATTGTATCCAAAGCCGCTTTCGCCACCCGGTGATAGTCAGATACGTCCACTGGACCTCCCGGACTGTGCTGATCATTTGGATTTTGACGCTGGTAAGGCTCGTTCACCAGATCAAAGCTCAGTTTTTTGGAAGAAATACCCCGATACCGCTTGGCCCACATCTCCCAATGCGCACAAAACGCATCCAAGGCTTCCTGGTCTTTCCACAGATTATAGGGCTCTTCAAAGCCCGCATTGATGCAAAACCCCGGTGCGCGGTGCAGGTTTAGGCTGACATGCAACCCTTGTTTGATGCTTCGCTCGACGAGTTGATCCACTTTTTCCAGTCGGCTCTCGTCAAAGTTGAGCACCTCATCCGGTCGGATCGGCCGGGATCGGTCTATGGACAGGTAGCTCGGATAGGAGATCGGCACCCGCACGAAGTCAAATCCCCAGTCGGCAATCCACTGAAAGTAGTCCGGCTTGGTCGGTCTGCCTTGCTCGGGATTGTGGGAGAAAAAATCCAGGAGATTGAACCCTTTCCATGCCGGAAGCTTGTTTTTCTTTTTTTCTGCCGAAAAAGAAGATAAGGGGACAAAACTTGCTCCAGCAGCAGCCAAAGCGGTTTTTTTCATAAAATCCCGACGGGAGTCAACAGGTTTCATAGGCTGGGAATTTTTTTGCCCCAAAAAGTACTCACAAATCTCTTTGGGTCTGCCACAAAATGCGGTTTTAAATCATCGCTTGGACAGCAGCCTGGAACTGAGTCCCCCCTTTTTCCACATCAGCACAGGAAGGATCCAAAAAACGCCCACCAGACTGAATACCAGTCCGCCGACCGTCCCGATGGCGAGGGAAAACCAAAAGATCTCATTTTGCCCTTCGATCAGAAACGGCACCAATCCAAAACAGGTCGAAAGCACCGTCAGCAGGATCGGAATCGCCTTTCCCGCCACGGATTTCAGCAGGTTTCGGTTATAGGTACCGGATTTTCGGTTGTTGAAATCATTCAGCACAAAAATCCCCGCATTCACGGCCAGGCCCCCCAGCATCACAAACGCCGCATAGCCTCCCTGGTCAAAGTAAAAGTCAAAGAGCGAGAAAATCAGAAACAGCCCGATAAAACTGATCGGAATCAGCAAAATGATGTAAACCGGCTGCCTGAAATTTTCGAACAGGATCGTACAGATGAAGAAAATCCCCACAGTCAGCAGGCCCAGAAGGCCATATTCCCGCTTGGCTTTTTCAGAATTCCAGCTCCAGCTCTGCTTTTTTGCCTCGTATCCGATCGGCATCACCTGCTTCATCTCGTCCAGCACCTGGTCCAGGTATTCGTTGCCAAACTTGCCCGACCCCATGTACTCAAAGGAAACCACGCGAATGTATTGCCGGTCTTCCTTGTGCAGGGCGTTGGTCGTGGTCTCCAGGTTCAGCGTCCCGTAATCGGCGATTTTCATGATCCGCTCCTCGCCGCTGATCAGGCCTTTTTGCTCCAAGTCAAACTTACTGAAATGCTCTGCCTGCCGCTCCCGCAGCACCAATCCGTAGTTTTGGTCCGCAAGCTCCAAGTAAGTGGATGGCCCCTGGGGCTTGGACAGGTCCTGCAGCACATTCAGCACTTCAAACTGATTGGTCTCTCCCAGCGCGATTTGGTTTTGGTCCAGCCGAAGCACATACTCCTGGGTCTTTTGCTCATTGTAGCTGAGACGCTCATTGGTATTGACCTCCGGGATTCTCTTGTGCTGCTTGAGCTTGTCCGCCAAAATCTCCGCCTGCCGCTCCAGCTCGTCAAAGTTGTACCCTTTCATTTCCACCCGGAAAGAGGGGATTCCGCCGCCCCCGCCACCGGTGTAAAAGCCCTGGCCCACCCCGTAGATATTCCATTGTGCGCCGCTCCAGTCGGTGGATTTTACCGACAGTTTCCCTTTGAGCTGATAGGGCAATGCGGAGTTTTCATAGACTTCCTTGAAGGTGATCACGATCTGGGCATACTGGCCCGACACCACGTAGGTCACAAACTGCTCGATCCCCTCCACTTCCTTCAGATAAGCCTCAAACTCCCTCATGATGAAATCCATCTGGTCCAGGGTATTGCCAAAGGGAAGCCGGGCCGATACGTACAGGCGGGTCTTCTCGGGTTCGCGGTAAGTGCTCTTTTCGTAAACCCCGCGCACAAACATCCGCAGGGAACCACCCAGCGCCTTGTCCACGTAGGGCCTGATTTCTTCCTGATAAAAGGTGTTCCCCACCGTCTTGTTGTACCATTCCTGGCCTTCCCACTTGGCGGGAAGAAAGAAAACAGGCGTGCCAAAAAGAAGTATGACCCCCAGCAGGTAGGTTTTTCTATAGTTGGCCGTAAATGCGACTCCCCACTCATACCTGCGGAGCCATCGGACACGTTTCCGCAATTTGGCAAAGGTCAGGCCGCGTCCTTTTTCAACGGATTCTTTAAACAGCAACTCATAGAACGCCGGGGTAAAGAAAAGCGCGACCAGGAGACTCACCGACAACATCACCGAGACGACGATGGAAAACTCCGTGAGACTTTTCCTGTCCTCCTCCGGCAAAAGCAACACCATCAACAAGGCCGCGACGGTTGTCAGCGATGCCGCAAGCAGTGCCAAAAAAACCTTCCTGTTTCGGTATTTATGCAGGTGGTCCAGCATCACGATGGCATTGTCCACGACCAGTCCAAAGCTGATGGTCAGCCCGGCGATGGTGATCATGTGGATATCCACTTTCAGAAAGTAGAGGGCCATCATCGTCAGGCTGAGGTTGACCACAATCCCCAAAAACAGGATGCTGAGATACTTCCAGTCGCGGTTGATCAGAAAAATAAACGCAATCAGGATCAAGATCGACAGGCCCGACCGCTGGTAAATCTTGTCCAGTTCTTTCTCCAAAAACTCCGTATCATCGTTTTCGAGGCGGACTTCAAAGCCCTGCGGGAGGTTTGTTTTTGCGGATTCAACGGCCGATTTCAGCGTTTTTGCCAGCAGGACTTTGTTCACCCCATCCCGGTTGAATACCGTCAAGGTCACCGAATTGTTTCCGTTGATCCGGTAGTAGATGGAGGCTTCCGCTTCTTCCAGGGTGACGTTGGCGATATCCCGGAGGCGGACTTCCATCCCCTCCGTTTGCCGGATGGTCAGGTTTTCGAGTTGGTCGAGTTGGTGCAGTTTTCGATCGAGGGTCACAAAGAGCGTTTCCCCGCGGTTGTTGTACACCGTGCCCGGATACTGCTGGCCAAAGGCCTGGGTGATCCGGGTGCTCAGCATGGCCTTGGAAATCCCAAAAGCCTGCATCTTTTGGGCATCAAACGTCACAAACACCTGCAGGTCATTTGCTCCCCGTATCTGAACTTCCTCTACTTCCGCAAACTGTGTCAAAGCCGGCTTCAGGACGTCCTCGGCTATTTTTTTGATTTCAAAAGACGCAAAGGGGCCATTGACGCTGTAGGTGAGGATCGGTGTTTTGAAATCGTCCCGCGGCTGCGCCGACTGGGTCACGACGGGATAGCTCAGCCGCTCGTCCAGTTGCGGGTAGATCTGCCGGATCAGGGCGAGCACTTCAAACCTCTTCAGCTCCATGTCCGATTTTTTGTCAAACCGGAGCGTAATCGAGCCCCCGTCGTAGTTGGAGACAGAGGTGATCTTCTTGAGTTCGGTCAACTGGGAAAAGGCTCCTTCAAATGGCGAAGTAGCCAGCTTTTCGATGATTTCGGGAGACGATCTGGGAATGCCGTAGCGGATCGTCAAGACCGGCTCGCGCTCCCGGGGATTCAGGTCCACCGAGAGCAGGGGAACGACCGCAAAGCCCAAAATCCCCAAAACCACAAATGTAATCAATACCCGGAATGGCGTCATGGCTGCTGCTTTTTCCCGATCCCCGAATCAAAAAACCAATACATCAGCGGCACAAAATACAGGGCAGTGGCTGTCCCGACGGTCAGCCCTCCGATGACCGAAAACACCAATGGACGCTGCAGATCCGCTCCCAGCCCAGAACTGAAAATAATCGGAACCAATGCCAAAACCGTGGTGATCGAGGTCATCAGGATCGGCTTCAGACGGATCCTTCCCGCCTCATGGATGGCTTTGTCCAGCAATGCCTTTCCCTGCAAGCCGTCACCCGCCAATTCCGATTTCAGGATATTGATGGTGTCGATTTTCAGAATCGCGTCGTTCACCATGATCCCCAGCATCACCACCAGCCCGATGGCCGACATCACATTGAGCGTGGCTCCGCCCAGCAGCAGGACCAAAAACGCCCCGCCAATCCCCAAGGGAAGGGTGAGTACCACAATCAGCGGCTGCCAAAAACTCTCAAACTGTGCCGCCAGAATAAAATACAGCAGCAAGACCGATATAAGCAAAATCCCGCTCAGTTGGAGGATGTTTTCCCGGTCTCTGAAAAACCGGCCTTTTGACTCGACTGCCAGATTTTTGGCCGCACCCCATTGGGCATAGGCGGCAGCTTGGGCATGGGGATCTTGGGAAGTCACTGCCACGCTCTGGAAGATGCCCCCCCGGTCTGCGGTCACGTATTTGTACTGGTCGGCGTAGCGAAAATCCACAAACTCCCGGAGCAGATACGAGGTGCTGTCCGAGGCATAGACCCGTGTATTCCTGAGCAAATCCTCAAATCTGTCCTGGCTGTCCCGAAGCCGGATCGGAGTGATCTCCCCAAATCTCCGGATATCCGTGATCGTAAACACCCCAAAAAGCCGGGAAAGCTGCTCCTGCACACTTTCCACGGGAATCCGGTACAGGGATAGCTTCTCTGTCTGAAGGGAAAAAACCACCGAGGATTCCTCCTGAAGACCCGGCCCTGGCTCCCAGTTTTCCGCGGGGAAATCTTCCAGCCAGGGTTTCATCTTTTGCGCTTCGATCGGCTTTTTGGCATTCAGGTCTTTCCAGCGAACCTCATAGTAGGGCACGTTGGAGCTGAAGAGCTGGTCAAAGGCATTGGGCGCATCGCCCAGGGTAAAGCTGGCCTGCGGAAAGTCCTTTTCCAGACGGGCCCGAAGGATTTCGAGCTGCTCGTCTTTTTTGCTTTCCGAAGGGAAAAGCAAATACAACAGGGAGCGCTGGAGCGAGTTGTCCCCGTCAAAAAGCAAAAACTGCCTCACCCCCACGTCTGCTTCTGCCTGGGAGTAGCCTTCGACACCGCGGATCAAGCCCGTCAGGCGATCCCTGTTTTGGGCAACGGAGATGGGCTCGTTCCAGTCGATTTCGAGTGTGGCGTCCGGTTTTTCGATTTCGGGCAGGCCTTCCGGTTTCAGCAAAAGCCCCAATCCCAATCCCGCGGGTATGAGGATCATAAAACCGATCATTGCAAGTTTTTTCCGGGCAAAAATCCAGTCAAAACCCCGTTCGTAAGCCCTCAGGGTCAGGCTAAAAGCCTTGGGCTCGCCTTTGGGCGAGTCCTTTCTTCCCCTGAAAACCATCCAATACAGCAGCGGAAGCAGCACAAATGCCACCAGAAGCGAAACGGACAAAATCGCCCCCACGGCCACAGCCTGGTCGTAAAACAAGGCCCCGGAGATCCCACTCAGAAACACCAGCGGCACAAAAACCGCCAGCGTCGTGAGCACCGAACTGATCAGGGCGCCCATCACTTCATTGGCTCCCTGGACGCAGGCCTCAAACAGCGGAAGCCCGGCTTCCCGCTTGCGGGTGACGTTGTCCAGTACGATGATGGCATTGTCGATCAGCATCCCGATACCGAGCGCCAAACCGGAGAGAGAGATGATATTGATGGAAATATCGAAGAAATAAAAGGCCAGAAAGCTGATCAGCAGGGATGTCGGCAGACTGACCCCCATAATCAGGGGTATCCGGAAATCCTTGATAAAAAGAAAGAGCACGGCAAAGGCGAATATCCCGCCGAAAAGCAAGCTGGTCTCCAGGTTGGATATGGCTGCGTTCAACAGGCTGCTCTGATCCTGGGTGAGCTCAAAGTCCACCTGGGGGTAATCTTCCCTGAAAAGTTCGAGGGACTTTTTCAGCTCCGGAATCAGCTCGTTCATCTTGGCCGCAGCCTGCTTGTGTACCGTGATCACCAAGCCTTCCCGCAATCCAAACAGGTGATAACCCAGCATTTCCTGGGTTTCATAGCGCGCCGTGGCCACTCTTCCCAAGGACACGATGGCTCCGGCCGGAGAGCGAACCGGCAGGGATTCGATATCCCGGGGGGTATCCACCCGTGTGGCAAGGCGGAGGTAGTACCGGAATTGCCCGTCCTTGACGCTGATTCCCGGAAGTTCGGCATTGCCGGATTGGATGGCCTCGATCAGTTCTTTTTGGGTCATCCCCAGTGCGGCCAAGGCATCGTCATTGGGCTCGATGGAAATAATCCGGTTCCTTTTGCCGTTCATATCCACCAGAGAGACCCCCGGAAGCTGCTCGATCCGCTTTTTTAGGACATTTTCCGCAAGGAGACTGACCTCCACCGGATCCACATCTTCCTTGGGAATCACCTGCACACGGGCCACCGGAATGTCCGAGGTATTGATCCGGATCACTTCGGGGCGCGGAAGGTCCCTCGGTAGCGTGTTGGTCAGGCGGTCGATTTTTTCGTTGACATCGATGTAGGCCAACTCCATCTTGGTGCCGTAGTCAAAGGTGAGCCGCACCGTGCCGATCTCGGCCCCGGCTTTGCTGTCCATTTCCTCCAGGCCATTGAGTGTGACGAGCCCTTCCCTGATTTGCCGCAGGACATTCTGCTCGATCGACTCGGGAGAGGCATTGGGATAGGTGACCTTGACCACGATCTGGGGGACGTCGATGGGTGGCAGAAGCGAAATCGGCAACAGCCGGAGCACGATCACCGAAAACACCATGAGCGCGACAAAGGACATCATCACCGCAATGGGGCGGGAGAGCAAAAATCGGATCATGGCTTATTCCTTAACGGGTTGGACTGGGGCCTGATGGGCCAATTGCAGGTTGTTGGTCGTGATGACTGTGCTGTTTTCGGGGATTCCATCCAGGATTTCAATTTCCCGGCCGTTGTCCTTGCCCACCTCCACGTAGTTCCACTTGGACTCTTTGCCGTTTTCCACGGTGAACACCACCGCCCTTCCCGACCGATAGACGACCGCATCCTTGGGCACGACCAGGCTGTTGCTCTGCGGAGCACGGATGATGGCACGTGCGTTCATTCCGGGAAGGAGATTTTTGACAGAACTTAGGGAGATAGACACTTGGACCAAACCATTTTCATCCACCTTGGGATTGATGGCAGTCACGCGGCCTTCGAGCGCATTCTGGGAATCGGAGATCGGATAGATTTCGGCCCGTTGATTGGGCGAGATCAGGGGAATGTCGGATTCCAACACCTTGACCCGCAGCAGGAGCTGATCCGTGGACAGGATCTCGGCAAACTCGGAATTTTTGCTCACCAGGCTGCCTTCTTTGAATTTGATGTTGGCCACCTTACCGGTGACGGGCGCAGTCACTTCACAGCGGGAAAGGTTGAGCTCGGCCTCCTTCAGCTCGACCTGCGCGAGGGAAAGTCCGCTATTGACCAAGATCCGGTTTTGAACAACACGGGATACGGCCGTATCCTCTGACTCCAACGCCAGGTGAAATTGGGCTTTCAGTACTTCCAGTTCAGACTGGGCTTTCACCAAATTGATCTTGGCTTTTTCCAGCGCAAACTCCGCTTCTCTGCGATCCAGTCTTGCGATTACCTGTCCCTTTTGGACGGATTGTCCTTCCAAAACAGTAACCTCTTCCAAGTAGCCCTCCCGCTCCACGAGGGCCTTCACCTCCGAGAAGGCCTCCAGTTTCCCGGTGGCATTGATCAGGTAATCAAAGCTTTTCCGCTCGGCAGTGGCCACCCGGACTTCGGTGGCGGCGACTTCATTGCGGAATTTTTCGGAGGAAATTTCCTGGGAGGTTTTCTCTTCCTTGGCACAGGAAAAAAGTACAAAAATGAGCGAAAATAATTTCAACAAGTCTTTCAGTCGCATGTGGTCAAAGTTTCAACTAAGTTGGGCCAAGATAAAGAAGTCCGGGAAAAACCCATGCACTTTCTACGAAATTAAATCAGTGGAAAACATTTTTTAAGAATTTTGCCGCCCAGTCTGCCCTAGGGAGAAAAAACCCCAAACATCCCTCGCCAAACCAAGAAAAAAGCGAAGCCGGAACACAAGAAAACCACCTGTTTCCAAATTGGGCTTGCCGATTTCTGCCAAAAGCGTTTGCAATCGCCGGCTCTTTCTCCAGTCTATCCGTTTTTGGGAGGATTGCCGTTCGTTCCCTTCACCCTGAATTTGATCAGTATGGGCGTGTCAAAATCACCTTTTTCTTTGATCCGAAGCTCTGGAAACCCAGACAATATCCCCTGAAAATAGCCATTCTGTTCTGCCAGTTCATTCATCTTCATTTTTGAAACAAACGCAAAAAAGGCAACTCCGTCCGCCGAAACCGGCCCCTTCAAGTGGACCAGAAAATCATCACTTTTGCTCAAATAGGCCGTCTTGTCATTCTTGTCAAAATAACCGAACCGAGGATCTACCGCCTTTTGTCTATCGGCTGTCCTTGCCTTGTTGAGGCTAAAAAACAAACAGCGGTCTGTCTCCTCGTAAAAACGCGACAAAAAACTCAATTCTCCAGTTGCAAGTTTTTGGAAATACTCGTTGAGTAAGTGACGGTCATCCTCGTTCCAGAACTGGCCTGATCCCCTGAATCGATACTTTGGCCGGAAGTCGCCATTTGGCTTACTTGCATAGACTACAGCAGAGGCGGGTTCATTAAACAGCAACTCTCCTTCAGGGTTATTCGTCAGATGGCCCGAAATAAACTTCAGCATAATGGGAAACATATCGCTTGGAAAAGGAAAATAGGTCCCAAGTGTGTCTCCCTGGGCATCCAGCAGTGCCAGATTCCGGTAGACGGAATTGTAATAGGTCATGGACACCGCCGTCTTTCCCCGGGAAAAACGCCAGTTGATCCAGTTGCTCACCGATCTTGAAACTGGAGACAAATTCCCCCGTAGGCTTAAAGCGCGATAGCTTCATGGCACTGTAGCTGCCAAGGATCAGCTCGTCTTTCTCCCCATCATAGGCGAAGTCAACGATTTCAGGCATCTCCGCAGGGCCGTCTCCGCGTGGCCCAATTTTGTTCAATACCTTTCCCTCTGGGGAAAACCGAATCAGGTTGCCAAAATTTGGATCAAGGGCATAGATCGCCTCTTCTGTGACAACCACCCGGTAAAGATCAGCGAGGTAAAAATCCTCCTTAAACTTAAGTTCAATGACGGATTCAACTTCAAACAGCTCGTCAAATCGCTTTTCAACTAATTTATCGTCCTTAATATCGATGACGACTGATTCCAAAGAATCCTCTTCTGCCCTATTGCTGACGTCACGAGATTTTGAGCATCCAGACAGCACCATGCAGCAGAGGAATAGGTATTTGCTTTTTTTCGAGGGCATACACTTTGTCCAACATGATTATAGGCCTTTCGGCCGGCAACAAAATTGATTCTAAATACGGGACGCCTGTCAACTAGGCTGGGGAAACCCCGACACGTCAGGTAAGCGGATACATGGAAGCGAAAACCGGCCATTTAATTTAAATCGCGCGGTATATTTTCACTTCTGGCGAAGTGGCGGGTAGTCAGATTATCCAATTACAGCCAAATAAAGAAAAAATCCAGACTCCGGTACCGACCTTGATCTTTCGCTGACGAACTATCTCTCCAACTTCAGGAATGCAAGACTAGTTTATTGAAATTTCAAAATCAATTCTCAACCGTCTGATTGTCAGTGGGAAAATTCATCCCTTTTTTGGTTTCGATCTGCCTTAGGCCCGTATCCGGTACTCTTGTCGGCTGCCCTATCGCCCGGTAATACGGCCTTAGCCTCAGGCCCGGATGCTCCTTGTCCTGGAAGTAATCGACCAGCCGGTCCAGCCCGTCCAGATCCACCGCCTCGATCCGCACCTTTGCCAATCCGTCACGCACCATTCCGATCCGTTCCGCTGCCCTCCGGGAGAGGTCGATCTGGCGCCTGGAATGGGAAGGGAGCCGGTCATTGATCCGAACCACCACAGACTGGCTGTTTTTCTGGTTGATCACCCGCACCCGGGTACCCAATGGCAAGCGCTTGTGCGCGGCGGTCAGGCTGTCCAGCGAAAAAACCTCCCCGCTGGCAGTCCGCCTGCCGTGAAATTTGCGCCCATAAAAACTCGCCGTCCCCTCCTGGATCAGCAGGGAGTCCGACTGAGCCCTGGCCTCAACCACAAAAAGCCCCAACATGAAACACAAAAGGAAGGAAATCTTCACCGCCGAATTTGATCTTTTCGCCCCTTTCCCAATAAAAGTGCCAATTGATGACAGGACACCCGGCTTTCCTTGGAGGAGGCAAGCCGGTAATGTATCTTAGTGAAAATTGTTTAGTCAACATCTCCGTGCCGAACCGAATTTTGAGTCAAAATCCCAAGTTGCACTCCCAAAATGATCAATCCGGCTGCGGACTGTTGACCATCGACTGCTGACCAAAAAAAAATGCTCAAAATCCTCCATACCGCCGACTGGCACCTCGGCAAGCGACTCCAGGAGTACTCCCGGCTCGAAGAACAAAAACTTGTCCTGGACGAAATCTGCCAGATCGCCGACCGGGAGTCCGCGGATCTGGTCCTGTTGGCAGGGGATATTTTCGACAGCTTCAATCCCGTCCATGAAGCGGTCGAATTGCTCTACAAAACCCTCCGCAGACTCTCCAAAAACGGCACCCGACCCATCATCGCCATCTCCGGCAATCACGACAGCACGCAGTTTGTCGAGGCCCCGGATCCCTTGGCCCGGGAAATGGGCATTCTCTTTTACAGCCGCTACGATTCGGTGATTCCTGTCGGCAGGCTGGATTCGGGCGTGGAAATCACCCAATCGGGCAGCGGCTTTGTGGAAATCAAAGTCCCCGCCCACGGCTTCCCGATCCGGGTGATTTTGGCTCCCTACGCCAACGAAGTCAGCCTACGGGCCTATCTTGGCGAGGAAAACCGGGAGGGGGAGTTTCGCAACCTTCTTTCCCAAGGCTGGAAGGCCATTGCCGACCGCTATTGTGATCCATCCGGGGTAAACCTGTTCCTGGGCCATTTCTATTTTATGGCCGAAGGGGAAAAACCCGAGGCCGAGCCGGAATCCGAGCGACCCATCCTCCATGTAGGCGGGACTCAGGCGCTTTTCACCCAAAACATCCCCGCCCAAATCCAATATGCAGCGTTGGGACATTTGCACCGATACCATGCCCTCGGGGCCCACTCCATCCCCGCAGTGTACTCCAGCTCGCCGTTGGCCTATTCGTTTGGCGAAGCCGAGCAGGAAAAGAACGTAGTCATCATCGAGGCCGAGCCTGGAAAACCGGTTTCTTTCCGTCCCGTCGGACTGAAGGAGGGACGGACTTTGGTCCGCAAAAAGTTTGACAACCTGGCCGACACGCTGGATTGGTTGGCCCAAAATCCCCACTGCTTTGTGGAAATCACCTTTGTAGCCGATGAGTCCATCGATGCCACCACGAGAAAAGCCATCATGAAAGCCCACGACGGCATTGTCAGCCTGATTCCCCAGATCAAAAATCCCCTTGGCCAGGAATCCTTCCAGCTTCACGTGGATGACTTGGCCAAAGACATCGAAAGCCTTTTCCGGATGTATTACCAAAGCGAAAAAGGCCAGGCCCCCAACGCCGAAATCCTCTCCCTTTTCAAAGAAATCATCAGCCAAAACGACCCCGCATGATCCCCGTACGACTGGAAATAGAAGGACTTTACTCCTATCGGGAAAAACAAACCGTGGAATTTGAAACCCTCACCGCCGCCGGGCTTTTCGGGATTTTCGGAGCCGTGGGCAGTGGCAAATCCTCCATCCTGGAGGCCATCCTCCTGGCCCTCTACGGCAGTACCGAGCGCCTGGCCGCCACGGGAGAGCGGTCCAGCATGGTCAATCTACAGTGCGGTCTCCTGCTGGTCAATTTCACGTTCCGCGCCGGGAAAAACAACACCCAAACCTATCTGGCCCGCTATTCGGCCAAGCGAAACAAAAAAGACCGGGAGAAGATCGACACCGGGGAGCACACCTTTTATGCCTGGCGCGACGAAAGCTGGGAAGCCACCGACCAGAATGCCGAGCAACTGATCGGAATGCGAAAGGACCACTTCAAGCAGACCGTGATCATCCCCCAGGGGAAATTCAGGGAATTCATCGACCTCACGCCGGGACCCCGGGCGGAGATGATGCAGCAGCTTTTTGGGTTGGAGCGGTTTGATCTTTCTGCCAAAACCGGCTCGCTCCTCAAGGCCAGCCGGGAGGAAAAAATTCGCCTGGAAACCCAACTACAGGGTTTGGAAGGAGTTTCGGAGGAGGCTTTGGCCGAAAAAACCGCGGTGGTGGGCGAACTGAAAGCCCAAAGTGAGGCAGCGGCCGAGGCACAAAGGCAAGCCGAAAACCGGATGAAGAACCTCGAATCCCAGCGGAAGTCCCACCTGCTCCTGCAAGAGCTCTCCGAAGTGCTTGCCCTGCTGGACTCCCGCAAATCAGAGATGGAGCAAAAGCGCCGGCTCCATCGGGAATTCATCACCGCCAAAACCCACCTCCGCCCGGTCTGGGACCGACTGCGGGACGCGAAAGCCGATCTCGAAAA
This sequence comes from uncultured Limnohabitans sp., assembly GCA_964530015.1. GTDB lineage: Bacteria > Bacteroidota > Bacteroidia > Cytophagales > Cyclobacteriaceae > Algoriphagus. The sequence goes on from CAZGYC010000019.1 coordinate 26,063, forward strand.
ATATCGGGTCAGCGCGCTGGATTGCGAGCGCTTCAAGGCGATCTTCCAAAAGGAGATCACCGAACTCGAAGACGGGGAAAAGAGACTGATTGCCAAAAATGAGGAGCGCCCCGACCGCGAAGCCAAGATCAGGGATCTGAAAAAGGTCATCGAGATCAAAGCCCTTGCATCCAAAATCACCGAATCAGAGCGGATTTTGGAGACCCTGCGGCCGGAAATAGCCGCCAAAAAAACACTGCAAAAGCAGCGGGAGGGGGATATTCAAAGCCTGGAGCTGCAGTTGGACCAGCTCCCCTTGCCAGACCCCAATCTCCTTTCCGAGCTGAAAATGGCGGCAAGCCAGCCGCAAACGCTTCGGGAGAGAATCATGGATCTCGAACAGGCCTTGGCCCAATTGGCCGCCGAGGAACAAAAAACCCTCCGGACTTTGGAGTCCGTTTCGGAACAAATTCCCAAAGGCGAAAACTCACTGGAATCCTGGGCAACCACCCAGAAAACCAAAATCGAATCCCTGGATCAGGAACGGGAAAAACTCCTGCGAAAACAGGCCCTGGGCGCACATGCACACCTCTTGGCAGTCGGGGATCCCTGTCCGCTTTGCGGCTCAACCGACCATCCACAACCTTTGCAGGCTGAGCGCGAAGATGCGCTTGCGCTGGAAAAAGGCCAGCTCATCCAACGGGAAAAAACAGAACTGGACAGGATCTTTTCCCTGGTCCAATTCCAAAAGATCGAAGAGGGAAACCTCGAAAACCTCCGCCAAAACAGCCGGGAAAAAGCCGCCGAGATCCAAAACCTGAACCGGCAAATCCAAGAACTGCACGCAAAACTCCCCCAACTTGGCATTCTGGAAGAGTCTGGGTTAAAGCCAAAAATCGAAGCCCTGATACAGTCCGCAAACCAACGGGATGCCCTGACGAGAAACATCCAGACCCAGCGAAGAGCCTGGCAGGCTGAGCGCGAACTGCTCGAAAAGTCCGAAAAAAACCTCCAGCAAGTCCAACTCAGCCATCAGTCTCTCTTGGCCTCGGCCCAAAGCAAACGGGAAGAAATCAAGGATCCGACTTTCTGCAAGCCCTTTTTCCAGCAGGACAACGAGTCTATCCAGGCTAAGCTCCAAAACGTCCAGCGGGACATCGAATCCGTCGTCGAATCACTCCGGGGCAAGCAAAAACACCTGCAGGAAAAAAGAGGCGAACAGGTCAGAAACCTGGCGGATTTGGACAATTTCAACAAGCTCGCCGGGGAAACTGAAGAAAAAGTCCGGGAATTCGAAATCCAGTTTGAGGCGTTGAAACAAGCCCATGGCTTCCCGGACGAGGAGGCATTGATCCGGCTTTTCCACCATTCGCTCGATGCGGAAAAAGTCGATCTGGAGATCCGGCAGTTTGAGCAAAAACTGTCCACCACCGAAAGCCGCATCGGGGAACTCCGCAAAGAAGACGGTGTAACGGACTACTCCGAAAGCTCGTTTCTGGAAACCCAATCCCAAGTCCTGCGGCTTCAATCCCAGGCGGCCAGCCTCCAAAGCGAGCTGACGCTGCTCCGGCAGGAAATCAGGACGATGGGCGAAAGCCTGGAAAAAAAGAAGGAATTGCTCAAAGTGTTTTTGCTGACCGAAAACCGGGAAAGCGGCCTTAGGGAACTTGAGCGGCTCTTTCAGGGCAAAGGGTTTGTCAAGTACGTCAGCTCTATCTACCTCCGCGAGCTCTGCAATACGGCCAATGTGAGGTTTATGGCCCTGACCAAAAACAGCCTGAGCCTGGAGATAGACGGAGACAACACGTTTTGGGTGGTGGATTACCTGAACGGAGGAAAAAAACGGCTCCTCAAAACCCTTTCGGGCGGACAGACTTTTCAGGCGTCGCTTTGTCTGGCCTTGGCTTTGGCAGAAAAGGTAAAGGCACTCAATCAGGCCGACCAGAGCTTTTTCTTCCTGGATGAAGGCTTTGGCGCTTTGGACCGAAGTTCACTCCGGGTGGTCTTCGAAACACTCAAATCGCTCCGCCACGAAAACAGAATCGTCGGCATCATCAGCCATGTCGAAGAACTCCAGCAGGAAATCGGGGTCTATGCACAGGTGGAACTTGACCCGGAGAGAGGTTCCCGGATTCGGTATTCTTACTGAAGCCCAAATCGCGGAGATCAAAAGTCCCAGTCTTGGAATCTCGCCGGATGCTGTCTCCCGGCTGCGGGAAAGTCAATAAAAAAAATTATTCACCTTATTGAGTGAAATTACTCAATAAGGTAAGTAAAATTTGAAAAAATGATCTTACGATATGATTTACAATCATTTACAAAAACATTTTTAGCAAAAAAAGACAGCCAAAACGACTGTCTTTTAGGGAAACAAAGCCAAAACATCCATTTGGAGAAAGTCTTCCCAAGGAATCCCGCCCGTACCGATGACCAGGGCCTTTTCGGGCTTGTAGGTCTTGGCGAAAGCATTCAATCCGGTCAGACTGCCTACTTTGGAAGTCTTCACTTCCAATGCAACAATGCGCTTCTTGTATTCGACTACAAAATCCACCTCGTCATTTCCTTCCCTCCAGTAGTAAATGGAGATTTTTTTTTCTTTGAAAGACTGATTGAGCAAGTGCGCCCCGACCGCCGACTCCACCCAGCGTCCCCAGGCTTTGTGGTCTGCCTGGAGTGTCTCGAAGGTCTCACTGGAAATCCCCGACATGATGGCGGTATTGTGCACCATAAACTTGGGGCTGGAGGATCGCTTGCGGACCAGGTTGGGGCTGTATTTCTCCAATCCTCCCAAAAGCCCGGCTTCATTGAGCAGCTCCAGGTAATTGGCCAGCGTGGTGGTATTCCCGGCATCGGCGAGTTGTCCCATGACTTTGGTGAAGCTCAGCACCTGGCCGGAATAGGCAGATCCGATCTCAAACAGGCGCTTCATCAGTGCCGGCTTGTCCACCCGTGTCAGCATCAGGATATCCCGTGAAATACTGGTTTCGAGCAGGGAATCCCGCACGTAGCTTTTCCAGCGGTCTTCGTCTTCCCTGAGCGTCACCGCACCCGGATATCCTCCATACCAGATGTATTCCTCCGGGCTGAGACCGAAGGCCTCCTTCATCTCCCTGTAGGACCAATGCCCCAGGTACATCGCCTCGAACCTCCCCGCCAGAGACTCCGTCAGCCCTTGCTGCAGCATCAGCCGGGAAGACCCGAGCAAAATCACCCGAATATCCCGTCCTTCCATCGTATCCCGGTCCCATTCTGCCTTGACCTGCTCGCTCCAGTTGTCAATTTTTTGCACTTCATCGATGATCAGGAGATAGGGGCTTTCTGGGGAAAGCTGCTGCTTGGCCCGCGCATTTTCCCATTGCTGGGCAATCCACACCCGGTCACTGGCAGGCACCGCATCTGCTGCCACAAGCAAGTGTGGCATATCCAAATCCCTGATTACCTGACGGACCAAGGTGGTCTTCCCCACCTGACGGGGGCCATAAATCACCTGGATAAACCTGCGGGGTTCAAGCTGGAGCCGGTTTTGAATCTGGATTTTTTCCAGTCTTTGGTAGGTCATTTCTATTTTACTCAATATACTGAGTAAATTTACTCAATGTATTGAGTAAATTCCAAAAAAACACTTCATTTTATTTATTGTCAGCTACTTACAAAATAATTTTTAAACCCAAAACAGGGCATAGTCCTGCGGACTTTGGGCTGATCTGAATGAAACGGGCAAAAAAATACCCCGACAACTTGCCGGGGACTTTTTAAACTAAATAGACCTTACAAGAAAATCTTTTGGTTTACCCAGTTTATCTCTTCTTCCCGGATCCGATGATCCGGGTCGTCATATAGCTGGACGGTCACGTCAGCCCCCATTTTGCGGAGCAGGTCAGCCGATTCGTTTATTCTTTTGGAAGGAACGTGAAAATCCCGGTCACTGCTACCGATAAATATCGGCGTCTCTTGAAAACTGCCTGCATAGCTGTTCGGGTCGAGCCTTTCGCCTATCAGTCCTCCTGTGAATGCGACCACTCCACCCCATTTTCGGGCGTTGCGGGCTGCAAATTCCAAACTCAGACACGCGCCCTGCGAAAATCCCAGCCAAACGATCTTATCATCGGAAATTCCCGCCGAGTTGATTTCCCGGACCGTCTCTTCCAGGGTTTTTACAGCCTGGCCCAAGGCTGCGGCATTCCCTTTGTCAGAAGCCATAAACCCAAACGGATACCAGGAATTTCCGTTTGCCTGAGGTGCCAAAATTGCATAGTCGGTCAAATTCAGGTAGGGACTCAGCGACAAGATACTATCAGCGGTAGCTCCCCTGCCATGGACCATTACGATTGCCTTTTTCGCCTGATCCAAGGGCAATCCTCTTTTCCTGGTATCAGACATAGGCTTCGATGTCAAGTTTTACGGGGCTCAGGTTCTTTTCGATCTTCCCACGGCTGGGCTCGGCCCATTCCGGCAGTTTGATCAGCTCGCCCAAATGCGCCTCGTCTTCGTCAATGGCAAAACCGGGCTCATCAGTGGCAACTTCAAACAGGACGCCTCCCGGTTCGCGAAAGTAGATGGATTTGAAGTAATTCCGATCCTTGACTTCGGTCACCCGATAGCCATTTTGCATCAGGATCTCCTGAATGGCCAACTGAGAGGCGGCATTGGCCGTGCGGAATGCGATATGGTGGACTGTTCCCGCACTTTGGCTGCCCCGATGCCCGTTTTTGTTGACCACAATATCCACGATGTCACCGGGCTTGCCTTGGGTACCATACCGGTACCGATCCCCTTCCTGCCCGATAAGCCTGTAATCCATGTGACGGGTCAATAGCTGTTCCGTCAATTCCTTTGATTGCAGGTTCAGTGTCGCACCATAGAATCCCCTGATGGAATGCTCGGCAGGAATGTGGCCATAGGTCCATCCGGGACGTTCATCCTGATCATTGGCAACCAGCTCGATGCCCATGCCGTCATGGTCCCCAAAACGGATTAGCCTGTGTCCGAATCTTGTTTGGACATCCGAAACGGGGATTCCAAATTTCTTCAGCCGCTCAATCCAATAGTCCAGTGAGTCTATCCCTACGGAAAAAGCCGTATAGGTGAGTTCGCCGGTTCCCTTGGTTCCCTTTCGGGCACCGGTGAAAGGGAATGTGGTAAAAACCGTCCCCGGCCTGCCCAGTCCATCTCCGAAATAGAAATGATAGACATCCGGTGCGTCAAAGTTGATCGTCTTTTTCACCAATCTCAATCCGAGAATTCCGGTATAGAAGTCGATGTTTTGTTGGGGATTTCCGGCAATCGCAGTGATGTGGTGGATGCCGGTGATGATTGGTTTCATGGTTGTTCCTTTCTTTTTGGTACGCTTTGTTGCTAAAAAAAGCTGCCCGAAGGCAGCTTTCTGTGGTTTAGGCTGTAGCTTCGGAAGATACTTCCACCTGTTGTTTTACCAACTGAACACTCAGGTGAAGCCGGACTTGGTCACTGACCACCACGCTGCCGGCTTCGGTTACGGCAGACCAGGTCAGCCCAAATTCTTTGCGGGATAGCTTTCCTTCGATTTCAAAACCCGCCTTGGTCTGTCCCCAAGGATCCGTCACCACTCCGCCAAACTCCACGTCGAGCTCGACTTCCTTTTTGTTACCACGGATTTCGAGGCCGCCTACCAATTTGTAGTCTCCCCCGATTTTGGCTATTTGGCCGGAGAAAGTCAATTTAGGATAATTCTCCGCGTCAAAGAAATCCGCCGATTTCAGGTGGGCATCACGATCCTTTTGGCTGGTGTCGATGCTGTCCACATCGGCTGCGAAACTGACGCTTGCGCCTTCAAACCCGTCATTTTCGGCTTGCGCGCTGCCGTCAAAGTTTTTGAAAAAGCCGGTGACTGTAGAGATGACGAGGTGCTTTACTTTGAAAGAAACCTCTGAGTGAGCGGGGTCGATACTCCATTTTGTAGTTTTCATAAACCTGTTGTTGTTTTTTCGTGAATGGTTATTTTAATTGTTTTAACATTATTTGTCTATACATCAATTTTGCCAAAATTTTTTATCCTCTCAGTTTGTCGAGCAGCTCATTGAGCTGATTGGCTTCCTCAAGGTTCAGGTTGACAATTCGCACGTTGCTGTCTTCCACCTGCTTTTCCAGGATTTTGAGCAGTTCAAGGCCTTCCTCCGTGATCAGCACATCCACTTGTCTCCGGTCCGAGGGGCATTCGCTTCTCCTGACCAAGCCCTTCGACTTGAGCTTCTCTACCAGCCGGGAAGCATTTGACATTTTGTTCAGCATCCGATCCTGAATCGAAGATACCGTCGTCGGGTTTCCGTTTTGTCCCCTGAGAATCCGCAGGACATTGTACTGCTCCGGAGAGATGTCGTGGGGCTTGAACAGCGAGTTCTGCGCCGTCACCAAATAGCTGTGGGTATAGAGCAGATTGACCACCGCTTTGTTGAAGGGGTCTTTGAATTCCCGCTGCCGGATTGCGTCTTCTATCTTTCCCATTTTATCTACAAGTGATTTTAATGTATATACATACAAATGTACGGAAAGGTTTCATGTTTCGAAAAAAAATCCCAAAAACATTGGGAATCATTTCCAGAGTCCATTCAAAATGGGTTCTGGAAATGCCATGTCGGCACAGGCGAAACCCAAAAACGGAAAAGGGAACACCATATATAGTGCTCCCTTTCCTTTTCCCCGGAATGACCGTCCGGCTTCCCCTATTCCCAATCCAATCCAGGTTGGGTGATTTTGGCGTTTTCTTTCGTCTTTTGCCCGTCCACTATCTTTCGGACATCCTCCAGCATCTTCTTGGCATCATAGACTATTCCATCCTTCACGGTATGCTTCACGCCTCCCACTCGGATCGGTGTATTCGTATCGTCGATGCGAATGGATCCCGTGCCATAGAGTACCTTGAGATTTTGGAGTGGATTTTCTTCCAAAATGACAAAATCAGCCAGTTTTCCGACTTCAACCGTTCCGATTTCCTTTTCCATTCCCAAGGCTTCCGCCCCATACATCGTCGCCGATCGGATGACCTCCAAGGGATGGAATCCGGCTTCCCGCAGCAGCTCCAACTCCCGGATGTACGCAAATCCGTACAACTGATAGATAAAACCCGAGTCCGAACCGGCCGTGACACGGCCTCCGCGGTTTTTGTATTCGTTCACAAAAACCATCCAAAGGCGGTAGTTTTCTTTCCATTGCACTTCCTCCTCCGTGGTCCAGTCAAACCAATAAGAACCGTGGGACTGCCGACTCGGCGCATAAAATCTCCAGAGCGAAGGCAGGGTGTAAACCGCATGCCACTCCTGGGTTCTCGCCCTCATCAGATCCCGATTCGCCTCATAGATATTGAAAGTCGGATCCAGCGTAAAGTCCAGTGCGATCAGCTCGTCCATCACGTTGTTCCAATGCTCGGAGTAAGGCGGGGCCGCCTGCTTCCAAAGTTTTCCGGCCTCTCCAAATCGATGCTGCTCGTTTTGGTAGTTGTAGTCCAGGCGAAAATCCTGAATCGTCCGGTTTTCAAAAAGCGCCTCCGGCAAACCATACCAATGCTCCATCGAAGTCAATCCCGCACGGGCAGAATTCAGCACATTCCATCGGGCCACGTCCATCTGCTGATGGTGCATGGCCGACCGAAGTCCGAGACGTTTGTTTTCGGAGATGGCCGCCTGCATGACTTCGGGATTTGCCCCGAAAAACTTGATCCCGTCTGCTCCTTTGGCTTTGTTTTCATTGACCCAAGCTTTGGCCTGCTCAGCCGTCGTGATCGGATCTCCGCTTCTTTGGCCAAATGAAGTATAAGCCAGGATTCTCGGTGCCGTGATCTCATTGGACAGGGATTTCTTCTTGTGATCCAGCACCCAATCCAGTCCATTTCCCGCCGATGGATCCCTCACGGTCGTGATGCCATGGGCCATCCACAATTTGAAGACGTATTCTGCCGGAGTGCCCTGTCCGGCCCCACCGATATGCCCGTGCATGTCGATCAGCCCCGGCAACAGAAAGTGCCCTTCCAAGTCCAGTACCTTGGTGTTTTCGTCTGCTTTTGGGCGGCGGCTTTCGCTGATAGGGAGGCCAGGGTAGCCTACGGTCTGGATCTGTACGATCCTGTTTTTCTCCACCACGATGTCCACCGGTCCGATAGGTGGCGCGCCCGTTCCGTCGATGAGGGTGACTCCACGGATGATCAGTTTGGCATAGGGGCCATCGCCTTCTGCCCTCGCCGGTGCAGGGATGATCTGCGAAAAGGCCTGAGCGGCTACGACAATGCCCACAAAGGCTGAGAATAGGGTTCTTTTTAGCATGGGATGGTGGCTTGATCCAGTTAAAATAGAATAAAATAACCGGGGAAAAAACGGAATCCGGACAAACGGAAGCCCGCAAAAAAGCCCGGCTGTTTCCAACCGGGCTGTACAAACGTCGTTTTTTGGTTTTACAAATCCTTGAACTTTTCCATGATGTCTTCGGAGATTCCCGTGAAAGAATATCCGCCGTCGTGGAAAAGATTCTGCATGGTCACCATTCGGGTCAGGTCCGAAAACATCGTCACGATATAGTCGGCACAAGCTTCGGCAGAAGCATTGCCGAGTGGAGAAAGTGCGTCCGCAAAGTTGTAGAAGGAATCAAATCCCCCAATCCCTGATCCGGCGGTTGTCTTGGTGGGAGACTGGGAGATCGTGTTGACGCGAACTTTTTTCAATTTGCCGTACCGGTAGCCATAGCTTCTCGCGATGCTTTCCAGCAGCGCTTTGGCATCAGCCATATCCGTATAGAAAGGAAATACACGCTGGGCCGCGATATAGGAAAGGCCCACAATGGAGCCCCATTCCCTCATCGCATCCATCTTTTCCGCTACGTGCATCATCTTGTGAAAAGAAATGGAAGACACGTCGTAGGATTTCATTGCCCATTCGTAGTTCAGGTCTCCGTAGTTGCGTCCTTTGCGGATATTGGGAGACATCCCGATGGAATGCAGCAGAAAATCAAAATCAGAACCCAAAAACTCCTTGGCCTCGGCGTAGAGTTTTTCAATATCCTCCACCACTGTGGCATCTGCGGGGATTACGATGGTATTGCATTCCTCTGCAAGTTCCTTGATGGCACCCATTCGCATCGCGATCGGGGCGTTGGTGAGTACAAACCGACCACCTTGTTCTTTGACCTTCAGGGCAGTTTTCCAGGCAATTGAGTTTTCATCCAGTGCACCTGTGATGATCCCCACTTTTCCTTTGAGCAAATTTTCTGGCATATAGCTTTGGGATTGATTTCAAAAATTCTGGGTAAAAATAGGGAAAATTCGGGACTCCATTCTTCAATCGAGCAAGAGCTCCCTCGCGCTCTCCACGGCAGACGCCGACGGGTTGGCCCCCGCGATCATCTTTGCGAGCTCGGCAATGCGGTCTTCCGGGGTCAAGAGCCTGATTTTGCTCACCGTCTTGGCGGAGGAATTGTCCTTGTACACAAAGTAGTGCTGCTCTCCTTTGGCCGCCACTTGGGGCAAATGGGTGATGCAGACCACCTGATGGCGGGAGGCTATCTCCTTCATCATTCGGACCATCTGCAATGCCACCTCGCCGGAAATCCCCGTGTCGATTTCATCAAATATCAAGGTAGGCAGGGCCATCTTGTCGGCCATCAGGTACTTGATGGCGAAAAGAAGCCTTGAAAATTCCCCGCCCGAGGCTACCTTTTTCAGCGGCTGCGGCGTTCCGCCTTTGTTGGCGGAGAAGAGCAGTTCCACCTCATCCAGTCCCGAAAGTCCAGGCGGGACGGTCTTGTGATCGATCTGGATCCTTGCGTTTTCCATCCCCAGCCCTGAGAGCAACCCCTGCAATTCCTTTTCAAACGGGCCGAAACAGGATCTGCGCTTTTGGGTCAGTTTTTCCCCTGCCAGCATCATCGCCGCCTGGGTTTCTTTCAGTGTCTTTTCGGCCAGCGACAGGCTTTCGTCCAGATTCTGAAACTGGAAAACCCTGTCCGCCAGGTCGCTTTCGATCCCCATCAATTCTTCAACCGAATTGACTCCGTGTTTCTTCTGGAGCTGGTAGATCCTGCTCAGGCGATCCCGGATCTGATCCAGCTTTTCGAAGTCGATCTCCACCTTGCTTTCTTCGTTGCCAAGCGATTCTACCAAGTCTTTGACCTCAATCAAGACACTCTGGAAGCGCTCCTTCAGCTCGGAAAACTTATGTGCCAGGCGCTCCAGACCCTGCATTCCCTGAAGAATCTGGGCCATTCCCTGCATCACCCCAAACTGCTCCTCCTGAAACAGGACCAGCATCCCGTTGATCTTGAGCTTGATCTCCTCCGCATTTTCGAGAACCTCCTGCGTGGATTCCAGCTCTGCCTGTTCGCCGGCAACCAAACTTAGGGCACTGAGCTCATCCAATTGGAATTGGTTGAAATCCGCTTCTTTTTGGAGTTCCGTCGCTTTTTGCCTCAGCTCCTCATAGCCAGCCTTGGCTTTTCTGAAAGCCCGATAAGTCGTCCGGTATTCCGCGGTCTCGCGGCCGGTCTGGGCATAGGCGTCCACCAAGGCCAATTGGTAACTTCCCTCTCCCAACTGAAGGGTGTCGTGCTGGGAATGGACATCCATCAGTTTTGCGCCGAGCACTTTCAAAAATTCGAGCAAAACCGGGGTGTCGTTGACAAAAGACCGTGATTTCCCTCCGGGGCTGATTTCCCGCCGGATGATGCAGACCTCCTCGTAATCCAGCTCTTCCTGCTCAAACAAATCCCGAAGTCCATATTCCCCGATTTCAAAAATCCCCTCCACCACACATTTTTTGTCTTCGTGCAGCAGGACTTTGGTATCGGATCGGTTGCCCAGCAAAAGCCCAACGGCACCGAGCATGATCGACTTTCCCGCGCCGGTTTCACCCGTAACCATACTCAGCCCCTTGGCGGGCTGCATGTGCAATTGATCGATCAGTGCGTAATTTGAAATGCTAAGCGACTTGAGCATGGACTGGAATGGCTTTGGGCAAAGCTAAAAAAAACCGACTTAGCTTCTCAGTAGCTCGTTGTACTTTCTGGCGTTATTTGGATCCACTTCCAGCAATAATTTCACGGCCTCATCGCGGATTTCGAAGGGGGCGCTTTTCAGGATCTCTGCGATCTCGTCTGATTTGGCATCCACAAACGAAATCGTGAATATGCCGTTAGGCTGCAGCTTGTTGGCTTCCGCTACCAATCGAATTGCCTCCAGGATATTCTTGTAGGCCGTATCCGGATCCAACTGGACCATGTCCATCCCCTGGCGATGGTAGAGGTAATAGGCATCCCTGATCGAGGAGTAAATGGTGGATACGTAGATGTCGTTGATCAGCCAATAGCGGCTTCTGCGGTCTGACTGACTTTGGACCCAGCCCGGACGACCGGACTGCTGGGCATTGTTGACGATGTCATTGGCCACTTCGAAAAATCCGTTGCCGCCCCTGCTGGCAAACGTATCGTAGTCAATCCCCAAGGCGATGTGGGCATAAAATGCCAAAAGGGAGCTGATGTTGTTCAAAAAAGCGAATCGGTTAAACTCCAACGGCTGCGACTCGATGTACTCAAAGCTCCAGTTTCGGTCGGCATAGTTGAAGATCAAAGACTCGTAGTTGGTGCCGTAAACGGGCCTGACCACCTGCACCTGCACGGTGGCATTGTACACTCCCACCTGTGGCACCTCATTGATCGTGATCAGCAGGTTTCCTTTGATCCGCTCTTCGGGACGAAACTCGTCGTCGGTCCAGGACCGGCCGTTGAGGAATTGCTCAAAATTGGTCTTCATCTGGTTGAAGATATCCGTGTTTTGAATCCTCGAGCGGTCGCTGTTGATGATCACGGTGAAATTCAACTCCTGGGCCTGGATGCCTTGGGCAAAAAAACAGAGCACTGCCAGAAGTCTGAGTTTAGTCATGGCCTAAAATAGCTAAAATTCCAAAGCTCAAATCCAAACCGGAACCTTTTTGACTTCTTCCAAAATCAATTCCGCAACCTCAGATTTGGGAATCAGACCAGAATCTGCCTTTCTTCCGTCCCGGTGGTATATTTTCACCCGATTGGTATCATGCTGAAATCCTGCTCCTTCTTCCTTTGCCGAGTTCAAAACGATCAGGTCAAAGTTTTTCTTATCCAGTTTGGCTTTTGCATGGAGTTCCCCATTTTCGGTTTCCAGCGCAAAACCGACGTGCACCTGGCCTGGCCTTTTCATCTTTCCCAGTTCAAAGGCGATATCCACGTTCTTTTTTAGCAGAATGGACATCTCCGGATCGTTCTTTTTGATTTTCTCCCGTGCTACGTCCAGGGGCGCATAGTCAGCCACCGCCGCCGCAAAAACGCACATATCCATCTCCGGGTGGATTTTTTTCGCCGCTTCATACATTTCCTCTGCGGATCTTACTTTGTGGAGGCGAAAATCCCCCGCATTGACCGGAAGTGCTACCGGACCTGACACAAGGAATACTTCGGCCCCCCGAGCTTTGAACGCATTTGCAAGCGCCAAACCCATCTTGCCGCTGGAGTGGTTGCTGATAAACCGCACCGGGTCGATTGCTTCCTGGGTTGGCCCCATGGTGATCAGGACTTTCTTGCCCTGAAAATCCCGGATTGTGCTGAAGAATTTCTCTACCTGCACCAAAATATGCTCTGGCTCCATCATCCTGCCCTGCCCGGACAGGCCGCTGGCCAATTCCCCCCTCTCGGCATCCAGGAGGATATTTCCGAAGGAAACTGTCTTGCCGAGATTGGCGCGGACGGCGGGATGCCGATACATGTCCAGATCCATCGCCGGGGCCAGCATCACCGGACACCGCGCCGAGAGGTAAGTGGCCGTCAGGAGGTTGTCGCAGAGTCCATTGGCAAATTTGGCCAGGGTATTGGCACTGAGCGGTGCGACGACAAAAAGATCCGCCCAAAGGCCCAACTCCACGTGGTTGTTCCATTCCCCCGTTTTTTTGTCGGAAAAATCCGAAAAAACGGGGCGTTTGGAAAGCGTCGCCAACGTGAGGGGTGTTATAAAATCAAGAGCTGAAGTGCTCATGATGATCTGCACTTCAGCTCCGGATTTGACGAGCAAACGGGCCAGATGGGCCGACTTGTAGGCAGCTATGCTGCCCGTCACCCCAAGTAGAATCCGCTTGCCCTGCAGGTTCATGGGGATTACTCGGCTCCCTCCTGGTCAGGGGATCTGAAATAAACCTTCCCCTCCATAAACTCTTCCATCGCGATGGTAGAAGGCTTGGGCATGCGCTCGTAAAACTTGGAGATTTCGATCTGCTCCTTGTTTTCGAACACTTCTTCGAGGTTGTCCACGGTGGACGCAAACTCGGAAAGCTTGTTGTTCAATTCTTCCTTGAGGTTGGTAGAGATCTGCTTTGCGCGCTGTCCCACGACATGGAGAGACTCGTAGATGTTGCCGGTCTTGTCGGCAACTTTGTCCAGATCACGCGTTACGATGGAAGGGTTGATAGCCATACTATATTTGGTTATGAATTTTCGAAATTATTTATTCTCCTCGTTGGACTTGGACTCAGAGACCACCTTGGCTTCCGCTGCCGCAGTCCTGTCGGCGTATTCTTTTTTGAGCTTGAGATGCGAGGCCAGCTCCTCTTTGGTATCCGCCTCAAACCCTCTCACTTTACCCATATATTGGCTGCTTGGGTATTTTCTATAGAAGGTGGCTGCAAATGAAATGGCACTGTTGAGCCGTTCCTCCTTCTTGTCAAAAGCCGAGTTTTTGGCGTAGCCATAGCCGACTTCCACGAGTTTGTAGGCCAATTCCTCGTTGTGTTTGCTTTCGGGATAGTCTTTTGCAAAATTCTGGAAATTGACAATGCAGGCACGGTAAAAGTCACCGGGGAAAAGGCCGTCTTTTAGCCTGTAATACATCTGGGCTTCGCTGTAGGCTTTTTTCTCGAATCTGCTTTCCAGGTCTGTCAGCATTTCCATGGCCCGTTCGTAGCTTGCTGAAGCCGGAAATCTCGTCACAAACTGCTGGATCGCGGCAACTGCTTCCCGGCTGCTCTGCTGGTCGAGATTGTAGTCCGGCGCATCCAGGTACAGGGAGTACGCATTCATGAACAGTGCCTCCTCAGCCAAGGGGCTTCTGTTGTAAGTCCGGTAGAAGGTACTGAAATAGCCAGCCGCCTCGATGTATCGCTTGGTCTTGAAATGGCAATTGGCGTAGTTGTACTCGGCCAATTCGGCTTTCTCGGATCCTTTGATCACGGGAAGCACCTTCTCATAGAGGATGATGGCTTTTCCGTATTCCCCTTCCTGATAGTATTTGTTGGCTCCGTTGTACAGCTCCTCCCAGTTGGTGCTTTTTTCCAGTTTGGAAAAAGGCCCGCAGGAGGCGATCAGAAACAGGAGGGAAAGGAAGAGAAGGGATTTGGACTGCATACTCATTTTCAAGACCGCAAATATACGGGTAAATTGTTCGTATTCAAATGCCTGAATTGGCGGGGGTTTTACTTCTTGACTTGTAGTTTTTTGGTGACTACGTTCTTGTTGTCAATGAACAGGGTGTAGAAATAGACTCCGGGTAGAAAGTCCGTCACGTTGATTACCAGCGAGTTTCGGTCGGGATCCAGGTCATATTCGGCGATCGGATTGCCGATGAAGCTGTTGATGGTGATTTTGGCTTTGGCTTTTGGGTTGACCAGCTCATAGTCCAACTGGGCCACCCGGTTGCTTGGATTGGGATAGATTCCGCTCAGTTTGATGTCTTTATGCAGGAAATCGGCATCCGAACCGGAAGCCACTTCATACCTTGCCTCAACGACGAAGTTTTCGCGGATATTTTCGGCATTTACAAAAAACAGGTCGAAACTTCCCCGCGTCTCCGCAATGCCCATTTCAAATTCGAGATAGAGATCGGTGAAAACCTCCCCGGGGGCAAGTTTTAGGGAAATTTTCGCAAGGTCTTTTTTGGGATCAAAGCATTGGTCATTCAGGCAGACTTTGACCTTCTGGGAGGAGCCCACGCTTCCCCTGATATTTTTCAGGAAATAGGTCTTGGTCTGGTTGGACTCGTTTTGGAGGATGACCGTCTTACGCTGCGAGGACCCAATGTCTCCCGAGAACTCGACAGCCTCACTCAATACACGCACCTGCTGTGCGCCAACGAAAACGGGCGCAAAAAGCAACAGCCATGTCAAAAATCTGAATAAGGACTTCATGTAAAACTTTAATCAATAGAGGCTGCAAATTGGTTTCTAAGGAATATAATATACGGACAAAATTACTTTTTTGATTCCCTGTACAATAAAAATCCGGGTTAATTGTTGTTAACCTTCCGAAAAAAACGAAGTCCTCAAAAGTCAAGCGCTCCCGATTTCGGGATTAAGGTCTTTTTTGTCGGTTTCAAGTCCGTATTTCCGAGTTTTTCCTTGATCTGCTCCTCGGTGGGCATCTCCAAGTTGACGTCGGGGTCATCAAACAAATTTTTCGCATCGAGGTCGATTTCCACCGGTTTTCTCCATGCGTCTATTGCCTGACGGTCGGGTCTTTCATCGATTCTCCAGCGGAATCCCTCCAGTCTGGAGATTTTCTCATCGAGCTTTTGCACCGGGGTAAACTTCCCGTCAGGCCTGATGCCAAAATTCGCCTTTCGGATTGCGCCGTCCTGAAACGTTAATTTGATGTTGGCACTCAGAATCCGGTTGATCCCCTGCGTCAGGGTATCAGCCTCCAGGGCAAAATAAAGCGACTCTCCGTTTCCGTCGATATCCAGCGTTTCGATCTGACCCTCCTTGAAATATCCGGTCATCGTCCTGCCTTTCATCTGGTTGAAGTTGAGCAGCGTATCGGTCATGATCGCAAAGGCCTTGTCCTTCATATAGACCCGGTCCAGCTCTTCGTTGGCTATAAAAAAAACCATCGAATCCGCCGAAATCTGGCTTTTTTGGTTCCACATCACGGGATCCTGAAACAGGCGGATGGACGAATCCGAATAGTTGTAAACCAGCGAATCCGCAATGCCGGCCAGATCGGTTTTGGTCAGTTTGACCGATCTGAACGCGAGCAGATATTTTGCTGTATCGGCTTCACTGTCGTGGGAGATCAGGGTATCGGCGGTCATGTACAGCGTGTCCATTTCAAAATACTTCCTGACCAGCGCATTGCCGTGTACGACACTGTATTTGCGGTCTTCCCAATATTTTCCGTTGTCCCCAAAGACCTCCACCTGCCGCTCTTTGTTCAAAACCCGGACATCGTCCTTCCCCTCATAGTAGGCCTGTCCTTCGTCGTAAAACAGCTCCTGGGCCTTGACGCGGCTTTCTTCCGTCTCCACGATCCCGTCAAAAAACCTGAACTGCTGCTGCTGGGTATCGTAAAAGCTGCCCGTTTGGGCATCCAGCTTGTACCCTTCTTTGGACACGATATTGGTCAGCCCCCTTGTTTCGGATGTTTTGGGTAGGGTGAGGTAGATCAGGTGGTTGGTCTTCATGGTATAGTCCGGATTGACCAAAAGCACATCCTGGCGAAAAGTGATCCGCTCCAGGTTGACTTCGTAGATTCCCCGCTCACTCGTGAGCACATTGGTCGAATCGACCACTCTCCCATCGTTGAAATAGGTCGCGACATTGGTCTCCCGGTCATAGTCCAGGTAATCGGTGTAGAGCGTCGTCTCCTGATTGGTGAAAACGACCTTTCTCCGAAGCTTGGCCACCTTGGTGTTGCCATCATACTCGGCATAAGCACTCGTGGTCGTAATCGGGTCTTCGACATCCTGAATCCTCACCTTTCCAAACAGTCTGGCCTTGTTTTGGTCGCGGTAAAAATGTGCCGAATCACAAAAGATCAGCGTATTCTGGTGCTTCATCTCCACACTTCCAAGCAGGCGCTGAAATCCCCGCCCACCCTGCAACAGTTCTGTCTTGAGTATTTCAAGGACGGAGGACTGCTGGGCAAGGCTTTCTCCCAAAACCGAAAAAAGAAACAAAAAGAAAACGGATGCTCGGAGAAAACGGATGCTCATAATTCCTTGGATGTGGGCAAAATTAGCAGAAAGCCCGGTAATGCTAAATTCCGCAGTCACATTCGGCCAAAACAAGTGATTCCGAAGGGTGCCAAACCTGAGACAATTCCCGCAGAAAAGTCTATTTTTGACCGATGCTTGATGCTTTTCGATCCCAAACCCGAACGCTTTTCGATCCAAAGTCGACCTATCTCCTGGCTTGCAGCGGAGGGATGGACAGCATGTGTCTGGCCACGCTTCTGGTCAAATCCGGAGTTTCGTTCGAAATCGCCCATGTCAACTTTCAGCTTCGGGGAGCGGAAAGCGAGGGAGACCGTGAATTTGTCCAAGGCTGGGCTGAAGACCACCACGTCCCTTTTCATCCAAAACTGGCAGAAACCAAAGCTTTGGCCGATGCCGGGGGCATTTCGATCCAAATGGCCGCCAGAGAGATCCGCTATCGGTTTTTCGAAGAAATCAGATCCGGGCGGGATCTCCGGGGAATCATCCTGGCACACCACCAGGACGATCAGTTGGAAACCATCTTTCTCAACCTGCTCCGGGGAACGGGGATCGAGGGTGTTTACGGAATGGCGGAGCGAAAAGGTTGGCTGATCCGCCCGCTGCTTTCCTTCCCAAGAGCCGAAATACAGTCTTTTATGGCGGAAAACCGGCTGGCCTGGAGAGAAGACCGCTCAAACGCCAAAGAAGAATACAAACGAAACAATCTCAGAATCAATGGACTTCCCGCGATTTTTGGCCTTGAGCCGGATGCAAGAAAAAACCTGCTGACCAGTTTCAGCCGGCTAAAAGATACGGGGAGGGCTTTTGGCGGGCTTTTCGAAAACTGGAAAAAAGAAGCTATTCGGGAAGACCGTCCCTATCAATTCCTTGCTTATCAGTCCATCCAAAACCAACCCGGATCCTCCACCCTGCTCTATTTTTGGCTGCGCCCATTTGGCTTCAATTCGGATCAGGCGCAATCCATCGCCGAAGCACTGGATCAGCCCAAGCCCGGAACGGTCTTCAAGAGCCCCGGATATCTGGTGCATTTTGACCGGAGCGAACTGATTCTCGCGCCGGAGCCGGAAAGTTTTGAGCCGGTCTATTTGGGCGAAAAAACGTCTGGAATCCAACTTCCGGAAGGAGACTATGAGCTGGTCTGGCAAGACAATCCGGCTCAGTTGGACAAAAACCCGCTCCACGCACAGTTGGATGCTTCCCGGCTTGTTTTTCCGCTGGAAATCAGAAGCTGGCAGGAGGGTGACCGATTCAATCCGCTGGGAATGACTGCCACCAAAAAAATATCCGATTTCCTGATCGATATAAAAATGCCCCTGGCCAAAAAACAAAGCGTAAAAGTCTTAGTTTCAGGTGGGGAAATCGCCTGGGTGCTCGGCCTGAGAATCGCCGACTGGGCCAAGTGTACTCCCGCAACGCAACGCATCCTTTACCTTA
Organism: uncultured Limnohabitans sp.; assembly: GCA_964530015.1. GTDB lineage: Bacteria > Bacteroidota > Bacteroidia > Cytophagales > Cyclobacteriaceae > Algoriphagus. The sequence continues at coordinate 44,436 of CAZGYC010000019.1, forward strand.
AAAAACGCTGATCCATGCTGAATCCATTTTCCAAGACTTACGATGAGGATCAACTGAGAATGTTTGATTTCATGCAGGGCATCAATTTTTTTGGGCGCCTCCGCCAAAAAGAGCTGTCGAGGTTTCTCCCGGCCATGCACCACCGCAAGTACATCCGCGACGAGGTGGTCTTTTTCAGCAAGGATCCCGCCCAGGCGCTCTATCTGATCAAGAGCGGCAAAGTCAATCTGACCATCGACGTCAAGGACAACTTTGAGACGATCATGGAAGTGAACCGGGGAGCGGCCTTTGGCGAAAACTCCCTCCTCGAAAACGCCAAACGGACCTATACCGCACTGATTGCGTCCGACGAAGCAGAACTCATCGTCATTCCCCACTTTGCCATCCAGGAGATTTTCGAGAGCAATCCCAAGATCAAAGCCAAGATGATGACTTCCCTGGCGGAATTTTTCAATGCCAACAACCAGCGGCTCTTCCGTTCTTACCGGGAATCTTTCGGTTTTTTCAGTCTCCGCCAGATGTTTGAGTGAGCGGTTTGCCCGCCCCGTTTTTCATTTCCCAAAAATCCGCTTTTCCCGTCAAACAATTCTTTGGCGGGCTTCGATTCCTAGTTGTTGTTTAATATCTTAGCGCCGCTTTTTAACGAAGTAATCATTAAAAAAACCGATAAAATCATGAGCAAAGTAACCGTAGTTGGTGCAGGAAACGTAGGCGCAACCTGTGCCGATGTTTTGGCCTATCGCGAAGTAGCCGAAGAAATTGTTCTCATCGACATCAAAGAGGGTATTGCCGAAGGCAAGGCGCTTGACATCTGGCAAAAAGCCCCCATCAACCAATACGACAGCCGCACCGTCGGCAGCACCAACGACTACAGTAAAACCGCCAACTCGGACGTGGTGGTGATCACCTCCGGCCTTCCGCGCAAACCCGGAATGACCCGCGACGACCTGATCGAAACCAACGCCGGCATCGTGAAGTCCGTGACTGAAAACGTGGTAAAGTACTCTCCAAACGCCATCATCATCGTCGTGTCCAATCCCTTGGACGTGATGACCTACCAGGCCCACCTCACCTCCGGATTGGGCAGAAACAAAGTGATCGGGATGGCAGGCATCCTGGATACTGCCCGCTACCGGGCGTTCCTTGCCGAAGAACTGAACGTGTCCGGCAAAGAAATCCAGGCAATCCTGATGGGCGGGCACGGAGACACCATGGTGCCGCTTCCGCGATATACCACCGTGGCCGGTATCCCGGTGACCGAACTGGTAGCCAAAGACAAACTGGATGCGATCATCGAGCGGACCAAGTTTGGCGGCGGTGAGCTGGTAAAACTCATGGGCACTTCCGCTTGGTACGCCCCGGGATCCGCAGCGGCGCAGATGGTCGAGGCAATCCTGAAAAACCAGAGAAGGGTATTCCCTGTGTGTATCAAACTGGAGGGCGAGTACGGCATCGATGACTGCTACCTTGGCGTGCCTGTGATCCTGGGCAAAAACGGCGTGGAAAAGGTAATCGAACTGGATCTGAACGACGAAGAAAAAGCCTTGCTGGAAACTTCCCGTGGCCACGTGAAGGAAGTAATGAACGTTTTGGACAAGCTGTCCAACTAATCCTGCCCCAAAATTCGTCCAGACCTGAGATTCTCCGCCCAAAAACGGAGTTTCTTGGGTCTATTTTTTATATTGAGCCGTTCGAATCACCCCTCGCAGCTCAGTGAAAATCTGGAAAAGTCTTTTGGTCCTTCTTGCAATTATCTTGTGTGCATGGGGCGGCTATTGGGTTTTCCAAAACTTTTTTTCCTCCAAAAAAATCAACAGCCTGGAGCTGATCCGCGCAGACGCGGTCTTCGTTTTTGAAACCGGCCGGGCCGATCAAACCTGGAACGGACTGGTCAGTCAGCCCGTTTGGAGTGTCCTCTCACAGTTGCCCGCTTTTTCAAACACCGCCCGGCAACTGGTCGATCTGGACAGCCTGAGCGGTGCCAACGGTGAAATCTCGCGCACAGTCCGGGGCAAGCAGGTGACCGTCAGTTGCCACCCGACGGGTGTGGACAGCTTCGAGCTGCTGTTTACGGTCAATTTTGGGGCAAATTCCCCGGAGGATTTTTTGGAGAAAATGAAAAGCAGGGCTCCAAAATCCATCCGCGTACAGCCAAGGAAATACAGCGACTTGGATATCCTGGAGTTTTCCGGAACAGAAAACCCCAGAAGGTGGTCCGTGACGATCCTGGGCAATGTGCTGCTTGTCTCTTCTTCATCCTTCCTCATAGAGGAAGCCATCCGTCTGCATATCAGTGAAGACCAAAACTCCATGGCCTCAAGGCTGGGGGACCAGCTCGGCGGGAATTCAGGTCTGGGCAGATTGATCCTTTCATCCCAGGGCATTTCAAAACTGTTGGCAGGAATCAGCGACAAGCGCGAAAACCCAATGGCGGCCGAGTTGGCTTTGAGGGAGTCATTTCTCGCGATGGAGCTGAGTTTTGGAGAGGGACTACTGAGTTTCCAGGGGCCGCTGATCCAGCAGGACGAAATCAACTTCACCCCCTCGGTCAGGGCAAACTTTCCCGAAATCCAAAAACTGATCTCCAACCGGACCCAGTCATTGGTCCAGATCAACCTGGACGGAATCTTCGAGAGCCAAAAGCTCCAAAACGCGGCATTCACCCCAAAGTCAACCACCAGCGGCGAGATCCAGACCCGCCTCACCGATCGGGGTTTTCTGGATAATTTTTCCGGCGAATTGTACTTCCTGGAATTGGAAAACCTCGGAAATCAAGTCAAAAACCAGGTCCTGCTGATCCGAACCCTGGAGCCGGCACAGACATTCGCTTTCCTGAAAGAATTCCGAAGCGGGACAGATTCGGACCAGTCTGACTTTTACCGGGATTCGGAGATCCTGTTCTTTCCCGAGGGCGAGTTTCCCGCGCATCTTTTCGGGGGGAAATTCCCCGGATTTTCGCAGACCCACATCAGCCTCCAGGGGGAAGTACTCCTCCTGGCCAATTCCGCCCAGGGCATGAAGATGATGCTGGATGATATCGCCATCGGCAATACCTGGTCCAAGGCACCCGAATCGGCGGTCGAGCCAAAATCCATCAACCCCGCCGCCGGATATTCCAAAAACTTCTACCTCAGAAAGATCTGGAACAAATGGGAAGAAAACAGCAATCCGGCCTGGAGTCCCTTTTTACAGCGGTACGAATCGCTCTTTAAGGCGTTTCCCTATCTGAGCCTGAAGATCAACCAAATCAGCGGAAAACCGATAGCCACCCTAAGCATCCCCTATCAAGTGGACGAAAAGGCGTTGGTGAAGGACCAAACCGGGCTCAGCCTGACTCCTTCGAGCACCGTAGTCCTGCCCGGGAAGGTCACCTATGGCCCCAAAAGCATCCGGAATTTCAATGACAACACCGACGACATCGTGGCCCAAGACGACAGCGATCGACTTTACCTGATCAATTCTGCCGGAGAGGTTGTCTACACGCAGCAGCTTTCGGGGCCGGTCGTCTCCGATGTCTTTCAGATCGATTTTCTCAAAAACGGGAAACTCCAGTTGCTGCTCGCCACAGCCGAGAGACTCTATGCGATCGACCGCTTGGGAAATCCCCTGCCGGGTTTTCCGGTGACGCTGAAAAATGAGAAAATCACGCACCTCAGTCTGGCAGACTACGACAATACCCGGGAATACCGCTATTTCCTGGCCACCCAATCCGGCAACCTGTGGCTTCTGGACCGAAACGGCGATGAACTGGAAGGCTGGAATCCCTTGAAACTGGGAGAGAAATCCATCGCCGCCCCAAGCCATGTCCGCGTGCCGGGCAGGGGGGATTTCATGATCGCACAGTCGGACAAGGGAAAGGTCTATTTCTTTAACCGGCGTGGGGAAAAACAAGCCGGATCCCCGCTTTCGTTCGGAAAAGATTTCGTCACTCCGATCAAGATCACCCCCGGTAGTGGCGGCAATTCTTTGAAGATTTCGGCGATTTCCAGCACGGGAGAGTTGATCCAGGCGAGTTTTGGAGGTGAAATCATCTACCGAAACCAACTCGTCAAAACGGATCGCGAAAACCGATTTGAGCTCTTGGCAGACCAAGGGGGGCATTCCCAGGTGATCCTGTCCCGGCAGTTTTCAAAAACGCTGGTACTGGATGACCGGGAAAAGGAACTGTTCACGCTCGCGCTGTCCGGCGAAGGCTTATGGTTCGGGTATTTTGATTTTGGATCCAAGAGACAAATTCTGGCCGTTTCGGATCCCGAGCAGGGGTTTGGATACCTCTATGATCTCAGGGGAAACATGCTCACCACCACTCCCCTCGAAAGCGAAGGCCCGATCCAGATCAGCCACCAACCAACCAAAAACCAATACCTGATCCGAACCGTCAGCGGAAAGAAGATGCTGGAGTACCGGATGCCTGACTGACGAGACAGCCATTGGCCCAACCAAGGTCTCAAAGACCCAACCGGAACTTTTCGCAAAAACCCTAGGCTGTCGGCAAGACCCCCTGGACTCAAGCCGAATGGAGATACTGAATCGGGGAAGGTACCCCTTCAGTCATCTTCCCAAAAATCCGGAGTGATCGGACTGGCATAGAGCGTACAGTCCCCACATCTGCGGAACGTGGCAAAATATCCGATAATGACTGTGCCGCCTGGTGGCATCAGCGGCCGAGCGGGAAGCACTCCCCCACTTGCAAAGACGGAAGGGTATAATTGTGCCATAACCGCATCCGGTTCAATGATGCAGTCATTGAATACCGGATCGAGATAACCCCAAGGCGACACATCGGCCAGATCGATGTAGATCCGCCTTTGCTCCACTACTCCCATACTGACCTGGCCTACGACCGGAGTCTTGGGATCGCCCACTGCCCGGATATTTCCGGAAATCAGGGACGGCATCGGGCTGAAAATCGATCCGATGTCATCCGTATTTCGTTTCAGAGTCTCCCAAAACCGAACTGCATCCGCATCAATGGCTTTCTGAAAAACCAGGACGCTGTAGCGCTCCTGGATCCGCTCGTCGCCTTGGGGGATCTCGGTAATGGTCTGACGAAAAACCACCTGCTCCTGAAACCGGGAACTCGTCTCCAAAAGGATATCCGAACTGGATTCAGACTTGAAACAAAGGGCGATGTTTTCTTCCTCGGTTCTGTCCCGGACATCGCCGATAGACGGGTCATAGATATAAGGCACACGGATTTTTGGCCGATAGATCCAGGTCTCCTCATAGGTCCAGAGGAAATCATCCGCATATTCATTGCCCTGGGTGGTCACAAAGACCTCTACCCCCTCCCCGTCCCTGACAAATCCCGCATCGATGATTCCGGGTGTCACGATGGGTCTGATCGGCAGGGACTCATAGCGTTCTCCGTTAGGGAGTTCGATATCGATTCGGTATTCATTTTCCTCAGGCACGTTTTGGGAGAAAACATAAAGTCCAGGCTCCTTTTCTGACAAAAGGTAAGCGGAACCGTCTCCCCCAAACAACGTAACCCGGGCTCCGGACTCAGGCGCCATGGTCGTCTCTGCATTGATCGGCACCGTCCTGCTGATTTTGAGTTCGCTTTCCAACCCTTCGGTGTCCAAATATCCCTCCACCACCAAAACGCCGGCGTTTTGTTCCGGTATTTCAGGATCATAGGGCTCCCTGCAGGCCAAAGCCAGCAGGAGAAAGGAAAATACCGCAACTGGATTTTTCATAAGTACCTTTGATTGTTCAAACACGCCATTCACTGCCCATCTATCATCCAAATATCCTTCGCTACGAAGGCTGATCATCTTTATCGCCCCGATTTTATCCCAAGAAACCCTAGGGACTGACCACGATCCTCCTTTTTGAGACCAAAATCCGGCCGGAGTCATCCAAATACCTCACCCAAAGGACAAACTCTCCGGTAAGCCCAGAGGTCTGAATGGCCGAATTCCCCCAATTTCCCCAAAACAACACAGTCCTGAAGTCCGGAAAGTCGCCGCCTGAGCCTGGTACTCCCAAGCGTGATCTGTCAAGTTCGATTTTTGGCTGAAGGCCCATGTAATCAAAAAAACGGGCTGATGGAGCCAGTGGGAACAGTCCAAAGTTGTTTTCGTAGCTGCTGAAGCTGAGTACGCCGGGATAGGTTCTGTCGTTCAGGTAAAATTCCCGGTTGAGAACCTCCAGCTTGGAGAAATACTTGGGATTGAATCCCGAAAGCAAGTCCGAGTCAAAGACCGGCATGGCATCGATCAGGATCAGGGGATTTGACTCGAAAACATCCTTAACCACTTCGTTGATCAGTCTGAATTCCTTCTTTTTGTCCCTGGTCCGGACAAAGACACTGGGCACATATTCGCGGAGGGTTGTCTCCACCGTCTCAAACCGGGTATAGTCGTCCAACAAATAGCTGTAGTCCGCCACAAATCCCGTCACGGTCTCCAACGAGTCCAGGCCGTACGTTTCCACATAGTAGGATTCGACGGCCGCGCCTTTTTGCAGTTGGGACAGAAACTCCAGGTCTGATGACGGGATGACCAGTTCGGGGAATTTCAAGTCCGGCAAAAAGGCCGTCTTCACCACTGGAGAGATGATCTCCAGCCCTTCCATTTCAGCCCCATCCTCCAACTGGATAATGAGCCGATCCCAATGCGAAAGCCCACCCGCATCGAACAGGATCTGCCCATCCAAATCCGCCCTGTCGGTAAACAAGGCGCTTTGCCTGCCATGCAGGGACAGAAAATAAGTCAAATCCGTGTCTGGTTTGGGCACTTTGGATTCCACGATATGGCCGAAGAGCTCCGGCAAAAGTGTTTTTTGCCCGATGGGGGAATACAGCTTCGAGGAATTGATCTGTATCTGTTCATCTTCCAAATACGGATTGGCCACTGAGATTCCGGCCGAAAGAATGGTCTTCCCCTCCGGAAAACTGAGCTGAACAGCATCGCCGGACTTGGGGTTTAAGTTGTTGATTTGCCCGATTTCCGGCCCTGATGTGGCAGAAATCTCTTTTTTGGAATCCCCGGCAATGGCAGGTTTTGGAGGAATCCGGGGATTGATGACCGTGACGAATTGCTGGACAATCCCCAATTCGATATCCAGGTAAGGGCTGATGCGGGTGTAAACCCGAAAGAGGTATTGGTCAGAGGGAATCGCAGGAGACAGCAGGAGGTAATTCAGTGCCTTGCCCTCCTCCAGCGGGACTTTGGCATAGGCCACGGAATTTGAAAACCTGTCCACCAATTCCGCATACAAAACACGGGAGGGGCTGGGGTTTTGACCGGATTTTACTTCCGCGTCAAACCAGATTTTCTCCCCGACCAGGTAGAGTGTTTTGGGCGTGTTGAATTGTACGGTTTCTTTGGGAATATCCGATTGGCGGGCCAACAAGCCGGACACGGGCGTCACCCATCCCAAACAGACGAACAGCAGTCCCCTGAAACCAGCCAATGCCAAAAACGGAGACCGAAAGTATCGCTTTGATTTATTCATTTTCCCAAAAACCCGGCAACTGGGATCAGCGGATAAGGAACCCTCCCCACACCGCTCTTGGATAGGATGATAGCCAAGGATGGCGATTTTCCGGCAGCCCGTCAGCAGCATGATCAATCCAGAGAACGTCAGGGTCAAATCCTCCATCAAAATCTGAAATTATAGGTGATAAAAGGAATGGGCTCGGCAAAAATCGAAAGCTTGTAACCCTGCAATTTTCCCCCTTCCGGAATGTAATAGACCGAATAGGGATTGTCTCTGCCCAAAATGTTATACACTCCAAAAGACCAGGAACCGTGCGCAGCTTTCTTCACTTTGTGGTTTCCCTCGAGGTTGACAGAAAAATCCAGGCGGAAGTAATCCGGGATTCTCACCGAGTTTCGGTCTGAGAAATAGACCCGCTCGGATCCTCCATACTCAAATTTTGCCACAGGCAAGGTTACCGGGCGGCCGGTACTGTATTTCGCGGCCATCGTGGTGTTGATTCTGCGGCTCAGCTCGTAATTGAGCACCAGGTTTGCATTGTGTGGCTGGTCAAAATTGCTCGGATACCATTCCGACCGGTTGATCTGCTCCTTGCCTTCACTAGGGTCTGTCTGCATGAGAGACCTACTGTAGGTATAGGCCAGAGAGCCGTTTAGCTTCCCGATGGGCTTTCTCAGGTAAAGCTCCAACCCGTAGGCCTTGCCTCTCGTCACCAGGACATCCTGCTCGATTCGGTCATTCAGGACGATGGTCGCTCCTGATCGATAATCCAACAGGTTTTGCATGGTCCGGTAATACACTTCTGCCGAAAACTCAAGGGCGTTGTTTTCCAGGTTTTGGAAATAGCCGATCGCATATTGGATTCCCCGCTGAGGTTTGATGAAGGAATCACTCAGCTTCCAGGTATCGGTGGGCGTAATCACCGAGGAATTGCTCAGCAGGTGGATGTTTTGGCGCATCGTATTCACACCTGCCTTGATCGAAGACCAATTGGTCAAGGCATAGCGACCCGACAATCGCAGCTCGGGCCCTTGGTAGGATTGGATCAACTCCCCATCTGTGTAGTTCTTTTCCCCGATGATGTTTTCGGGCAGATAGGGTTGGCCCGGAGCATATTCGGGCACGGTCTGAGGACCGAAATATCCGTACAGATTGAACCTCAGCCCACCGGAAACAGTCAGCTTTTCATTGATTTCAAATTCATCCCCAAAAAAGAAGGAAGTCTCCAAGGCTTTTTCAGGAGCTACATTATCCGGAATAACGATACTCTCAGATCCATAGGGAGCTATTTTGCCGGGATTCAGATGGTACCAAATCGCGTGAACTCCATAGGTAAAAATATGCCTGTCGCCCCGTTCATGGCGGAATTGGGCTTTGAGAAACTGCTGCCGGATATCGAATTCATAGCGGTAGGAATTGAGCGGGTTGTCTTCGCCCTGGACCCGAAAATCGTAACCATCCTGTCCCGCCGAAAAGGTAGCCTCTACCCGGTCATTGAAGTAATGCGTCCAGGACAGCGCGTAGTTCTGATTGGAGTAGCTATAAACCGTATCCGGGTCAAACTGGAACTCATCCTCACTGTAATAGCCCGTAAACCGCAGGATATTTTTTTCATTCAGTTGGTGCTGAACCGTGCCGTTGAAATCCGCAAAAAAGGCGCGGCTCGCTCCGATGTCGGCCCGATCTTCCAGATAGTCCAGCAACCAATCCGAATAGGTCATCCGCGCTCCGACAATGAAGGTGGTCTTTTGGCCAATAGGCCCGTCCAGGCTCAGCCTGCTCGTCAAGGGCCCGATCCCCCCGGATCCCCCGATCTTGTCGGTCCGGCCCAGCTTGGGAGTGACTTGCAAAACCGAAGACAACCTGCCCCCCAAGCTGGGCGGAATCCCGGCTTTGTACAGCTCCACACCCTGCACCATATCCGAATTGACGGACGAGAAAAAGCCGAAAAGATGCGAGGGGTTGAACAGCGTACTCTGATCATAGAGGATGAGGTTTTGGTCAGCCGCCCCGCCGCGGACATTGAAGCCCACACTTGCTTCGCCGGCAGTGTTCACTCCCGGCATGGTCAGGATTCCCTTGAGAATATCCACTTCCCCCATCACAGCCGGCAGCTTTCGCATCTGCTGCACAGACATAGACTGCACGCCCATCTCCGGACGCGAAATATTGGACAGGGCACCGGAGCGGACCACCACCTCACTGAGTGAAAATACCCCTTCGCCGATTGTCATATTCAGTTCGCCGTCCCCTTGGACATCCACCAGTCGCTGCTCGGTATAGCCCCCGATATTTTGGATCAAAATCGTCTGATTCCCTTTTGGCATCGTCAGTTCGTAGTGTCCCTCCTGGTTGGTGATGGTTTGGGCTTGGGTGATTTTTTCATAGACAATGGCACCTTGGATAGGCTTGCCGTTCTCAAGGCTCAGCACTTGGCCCCTTATTCTTGCCGAAGTGCCCGAACCACTCGGCACCCCGATGACATACCGCCTGTTTCGGACGAACTCGTCCTGGGCAGTGGTGGGGCTGTCCGTTTGGTTTTCCAAGCCTTGGGCAAAAAATGATTCCGGGAAATCCACCGTCAATTTTTGACCCTTGCTGACAAACACCTCCCCGGCTTTGGAAATGGAAAATTTCAGGTCAGTAGGCAAAAAAATCTGGCTCAGCACATCCTCCAGTTTGTCGTTGTTGGCCTGCAGGTTGACCGTAAGGGATGCGATGTCTGCCTTTTTGAAAAAAAAACGATAGGAAGTCTCCTCTTCGACCTTTTCCATAAACCGCTCAAAGGACACTCCGGGATAAAATCCGGTGATTCGGTTGGGAGCCTGCTGCGCCAATGACAGGGATGCAAGCTGACAGAGAATACCGATCAATCCAAGTGTAAAAATTCTCATGGGCAAATCACCGTTCAGCTTTTTTTGCAACCAGAAACCGCAGGAAATCTCCCGGATTTTGCTTGAAATTCAAATTTTGGGCCCGGATTTCATCCTTGACTTCTTTTGGATTGAAACCCAAGAGGTCGATAGCCTGCTTTCCCTTGCTGATCGGATAAAAAAACCCTGCCTTCCAGAGGAAATAGTCGCTTTTCTCAACGAACAGTTCATCAAATTGGGACATTTCCCGGACGGGTTTTGTGGTTTTGTACCGCTTGGCCAAGGCCGTAAAATCACCTTCTCCCAAGACTTCATAGATGCCATTATGGTCCCTGAGGTAAGAGGGATTATTGGCAAAATACCGGAAACCTGCCCCGTTGGAAAGGACAAACCCATCGATTTTTTCCGGTTTGATCAGTATCTTTTGGTTGAAGATCGGGTGGAAAGTCACCAACTGGTCCAAATAGCAGTCGTAGAGGAGAGGCACGTCAGGGTAGGTGATCCCGTTGATCCGCAAGGTTCCTTTTTCAAATTGCCTCGAAGCAAAATAAGGATCCCCTTGGATAAGCCTGGAAGCCTCTGCATATTGTCCGCCGGTAATCAATTCCTGGAAATAGGGCAGTTGCTCCCGGTATTCGGGGAGGTAAGCCAGGCTTCCACCGGCCACCTGCGCATTTGCATTGCCCAAATAAAAGGATGCGATGAAAAGAAAAAATATTATTCTTTGCATGTCGTAAAATACAATTGAAAATCCTAATGAATAGCAATTAACCGAAATATGTTTGAACGGTAAAGAACTTCCGTGGATGGAGAACAACACTAACCAAAGATCCCAATGACTACCCGTAGGAACCTTTTAAAATCCCTGGCTTTGGCCCCGCTGGCGGTATCCGCAGGACCAGTAATGGCCCAACCTGCCAAAAAAGCCCCCAGTACTTTCAAATTTTCGCTCAACACCAGCACCATCCGGGGGCAAAAACTCACTTTGCCCCAAATCATCGAACTGGCCGCCAAGTCCGGATACGATGGATTCGAACCCTGGATGATGGAGATACAGACCTATCTCGAAAGCGGCAAAACGCTGGCTTCGCTGAAAAAGCTCGCTTCAGACGCCGGGCTGGAGTTTTTTGACTGCATCGGTTTCCCCACTTGGATGGCCCAGGATGCCGAAAAAAGCAAAACCGGATTCATCCAGATGGAAGAGGAAATGGGAATCCTTGCCGAATTGGGGTGCCCGAGAGTAGCCGCTCCGGCCATCGGAACAGAAGCCCCGATTGATTTGCTAAAAGCAGGAGAGAAATATAAAAACCTGTTGGATCTCGGAAGAAAGACCGGTGTGATGCCCCAATTGGAGTTTTGGGGAGCTTTTCCATCCTTCTTCCACTTAGGACAGGCCATGGCTGTAGCCGCCGCAGCGGATGATAAAGATGCCAAAATCCTCGCCGACGTCTATCACCTGTTCCGGGGAGGTTCGGGCTTTGAAGGGATGAAAATGTTGGACGGTCATGCGATCGATATCTTCCACATGAATGATTTTCCAAAGGAGATTCCGAGAACCGAGCAGCAGGACAAGGACCGGGTATTCCCCGGCGACGGTGGAGCTCCTATGCAGGAACTTGCCGATACGCTGAAGTCAAAGAATCAACCCATTATCCTTTCCCTGGAACTCTTCAACCCGACCTACTATGCAATGGATGCGGAGTTTGTGGTGAAAACGGGATTGGAAAAGATGAAGAGGTTTTTTTAAAAGTATGAAGGACGAAATACGAAATACGAGATCTTTCTTATGCCTTACCTCATCTTAAGGTTTATTATTCATGAACCGCCACAACAATTTGGATTTGTGGCGCTAATCGATCCAAAAAAAACAGAAAAAAAGGAGTTGCCGCCTGAACGAAGTTCAGTTGCCAAAGGCCGGTAAAACAAGACCGAACATAAAAATGACAAAAAGCCAACTGAACGGCGCAGAACTTGCAAATTGTGGCTAACCCCCAAAAGCTCTGGAAATCAATATGGGGTCGTCCGAAATTTGCTGATCGTTAGTGGCAACCTTATGACGAACGTACAACTTTCAACGGACTTCAAAAACTAAAAGAGAAATGCAATTAAAGACAAAAAAGAAAATAGCAAAAGAGGTTTTACTACTATTGAGTGGTGGAATTATAGCTTTAATTATTTTTCTGCTAGTCTATCCATTCAATTGGTATTGTAATTTTAAATCTGAAGGCGTTCAAGCACTTATAAAATCCAAGACAATTCAATCTGACAGTTTAATCAATCATTACAACTCGAAGTTAAAGCAGCAACAATGGTTCTATGAAGGAAACCTTAAAGAGTATGATGTAACTTCTTTAGGACATAATTCTTATGCCGACTTATGGACTCGACTTGAAGTAATTTACAACGCAGACAGCATTGAATATAAATACAGCAAAACTTGGGACAAAGATTTAATTGCCGTTCTTGACAAACTCGGATTTCACAATGCAATAGAATTTAAGGATTTCATAGCAAAGAACAGAATTACTCAGACTGACAAAGCTAATAAATCTAAAAGTGACGACATCAAAAATGAAATTTCAAAACTTAATTTTGAGAAACGCATTTGGGAGTTAAAAGCTTTGACCACAGGTGAACAAATGGGGTTTGCAATTAAAGCACTCATAATTGCTTTGATTTTCCTCTATCCGATTCGGTTTTTATATTGGTTAATTGCTTGGAGTTTTAAAACACTAAAGCAAAAAGGAGAATGAGTGAAAAAAAACCAATAGACAGAATTAGAGATTCAAGTGGGCATGCCGACATCGTCACATTGGAGGAAGGAGCTATTATTGAAATGAAAAAAATTGGCGGACGACTTTTGATTATCAAAGAAAGGGCTATCTATGAAATGGTAATGGCAGATACCATAGACCCAGAAAGAACCAATATAAATCTTCCTACAACAATTCATAAACTTATCATAGATAAAGGAACGGAATCAGAAACTGTTTCAAGGACACTATTGACAGCAATGACTTTATTCAGACCAGAATATATTTCAAATACTGTTGACTGCCCCAAAGTAATTGGTTTGACAATAGATTTACTTTCTGAAATTTCAATACTTGAAAAGGAAATTAAAGAATATCTGTTTGCTGAAAAAACTGCCTCTGATGAATACGAAGAAAGAAGAAATCAAAAGGTTTCTTATAAACTTCCATCTGTTGTTAGTCTTGAATCAAAATGCAAAACAATATTTCAGAAAACCTACCACATTGAACAAACACTTATAGACATAATAGTTAAGTTCTACCCTAATCTTGGCTTGTCAAAGCAATCTCATTTTCCAAGTTTTTACGAAAAATTGAAAGAAAAATTTGGAGAAGCCGACCCATTCGTAAAGTTCATTAAAAAGACCGTTTACTTTATGCAAGTTATCTTGGAGTTAAGAAATGGATTTGACCATAGACTTGAACATACAAAGGTTTTTGATTTTGAGTTGCAGACAGATGGCAACATTATCGCACCGACAATTCAACTAAACCACAAAAAAATAAAATTGGAAAGGACTTCTTTAAACGATTTCTTAGAAATCACAATTAAAAATATACTTGACATTATTGAATTGACATTTGCATATTTGGCAGGAAAAAATGTTAGAACAGGCGGAATGCCTTACCAGATAAGACAAATACCTGAGGACAAAAGACGAAATAAATTTGTAAAATACAGTTTTTGGACACAAATCGGAGATGAAGGATTTTATAACCAATAGAAGAAAGGCAGGCACTAACAGCACATTTGCAATAGGAGGGGTTTTATGCTCCGCAGACAGTTTTTTGGTAACCGAAAGTTCAGTACTCCGAATGAACATTTGTGGTGAAAAGCCCGACCCTCACAAATCTACAAAACGTTACCAGCAACTTTAGACAGACACAACCGACAACAAAATAATGAGCGATAAAAAGAAAATAGAGTATAAAGGGCTAATTCAAAGACTTTGGAATGACCAAGTGTTAAGCCAAGTTATCTCGGTTGGACTTCTTTCACTTTTGACTTTGCTGTATTCCTTTTCCGCTACAATATTCAAGGACATTTCATTCAGACAAGCACTAACCGACACCTTGACTTTTAAATTTGAATTTTACAAAATATTAATATTTATCGTTGTTGCTGTTTCAGTTTATATTCTGATCTACAAGTGGCTGCAAAAACGGGACAAGAGAATTGGCAAGTTTGACATCGAACAAAAAGTTGGAAACTTTACCTTTAGAGAACTTTACAATGCCTTACTGACACATAAAATTGAAACTCCAATAAACCTTATGGGGACTGGAATGGAAAGACAAAGTGATCTACTCATACTTTTCATTTTATACCAAAGACAACTTAATCTAGGTTCGGAATGGGAACACGACCATTTTACACATTACACACTTGGTCCGACTTTAATGACATATGGCTTGACAGAAAAAGTACCTACAACAAACAAGCTTGACATTGTTGGTTCAGACATGATTCAGACCTCAAAAATCGGCTATGAGTTTTATGCCTTACTTGAAAGGTGGAGGGTTTATAATGACGAAATTATGAAAGACGATGTAACTAAGACCAACATAGAAAATTCTAAGCCAAATCCTAATATCCATGACAAAGGACAAGCTGTTGGTAAAAGCCAAACCCAGTGAGCAGACATAAAGGATAACAATTTATTTTCGAAAAAATAAAACTATTGAAAAATAAAATAATACTTCACATTCCCCACTCATCAACGAATGTTCCATTAAAGGACGGTTTTGTTGTTAATGACAACTCCTTAATTGATGAAATGTTAAAGTTGACGGATTGGTATACAGATGACCTTTTTTATTCCAATGATGATGAAATAATAAAAGCTGAATATTCACGAATATTTTGTGACCCTGAAAGATTTACGGATGATACAAAAGAAGTCATGGCTCAATATGGAATGGGAGTTCTTTACGAGAAAAATGACGAAGGTGAAACAATCAGAATAGTTACGCCAGAACTTAAAGAAAAGATCCTTTCAGAATACTATTGGAAGCACCATGAAAAGTTAAGTAAAGCTGTAAACAATCAATTGAACCTCTTTGGAAAGGCACAAATTATTGATTGCCATTCATATCCAAGTATTCCTTTGAAAAGAGATCTTAATAAAAATCCTAAGCGGCCCGATTTTAACATTGGAACAGACTCTTTCCACACCCCGATAAAGTTAATAGAGTTATCTATTTCATTTTTTAAAGAAAGAGGATACACATTAGGAATAGACTGGCCATACAGGGGCTCAATAGTTCCATTAGAACATTATCAAAAGAACAAAAATGTTCATACAATAATGCTTGAAATAAATAGATCCCTATATTTAAAAGAACCAACAAATGAAAAATCGGAAAGGTATTTAGAAATAAAAAAGATTACAGGAGAATTCATGAAAACAATAAAAAATAGCTTTTAACAAGTTGAAAATTAAAATTTTATAGAGAAATAAATAAGCAACTAAAATAAAAAGGATATGAATACACTCAGACAAGCTTGGGCTTATATTTCCTTATTTATCACTCTAATACTGGTAGTTCATTATGGGAAATACCTAGTAGATGAAATAGTTAACAATCTTGGATGGGATTATGGATTCACCGTTTTAGTGACTGTTCTATTTTTTTATTCCTTAGGGATAGGTCTTTATTGGTCTAGTTGGAAACCAAGTGACTTTGATAATAAAAAATAAAAAGGTCAATGGGATTGTATTTTGGTATTAAAAACAGTAAAAACCCACCTCAGCGTAGTCTATTACCTTTCTGTCTTGAAGTTCAAATAGGCGCTGGGTGAATTTGTAATTACACCCTACTATTTTCTGGAATTTGCAATTCCTTTTCCCAAAAGCTATCAATAGGATTGGGCTAAAGCCCAGAATTCCTGTTGCATGATTCCTATCCCCCAGCTGAAGCTGGGGGCAATTCATTGCCGTCATTCCAAGCTTTGAATTGGAATGTGGCTTTAGCCCATTCCTAAAAGGGATTCATTCATTTTCGGGGGCTTTAGCCCAATTTTTCGAAAATATAGGATCGGGTCCGATCTAGAATATCGAAGGCATTTTTCTATCTGACAACAATCGTTTGACCAAAACGCACCATCGATCTTAAAAATTTATTCATCGCTGGATAAATGGGATTTCAAGTAGGGATTAATACCTCTGATTCCAAAGCCAAACACCGTTGTTTTATGAAGTATGATTTTTCACTTTTTTTGATTTTAGCTCTCTTTTTTACCTCAATTCTGATTTATTCTCCAAAAAAATGACTCAGTGGTAGAATTTTTATCCTCAATCATTAAAAAATGGCGTCATTTTTTCAATTTTCTACTAAATGGTCCTGCTACAGCATCAACTTTTGTACAAAATAGTCCATCGTTGGTCAAAAAAGTAGGAACGTTGGTGCAAATTGGTCCATCGATGGTCAAAAAAGTACCAATGATGGTGCAAATTTGACCATCGATGGTCAAAAATAGACCATCGATGCTTCCGTAGATGGAACGATGGTACTAAATGCACCATCGATGGTGCAAATTGGTCCATCGATGCACCTGTAGATGCACGCACCCACCTGTAGATACAATTTTTTCTATTTTTTAATATATTATTTCGTATAAGCAGTAATATCAATATAATATTCCTTTAGCACTTCGCGGTAAAAAAGTAAAGGTGAGTTTAGTAGAGGTGGAATAGCTATCATTTGCTGCTTCTGGAGAAGCAGCAAAACAGCTCTTACATAAAAAAACCGGACCTTATTCAGGTCCGGCTAGCTGTGTTAAGTCAAATCTTCAGAATACGGCTATTGTCCGTTAGGCTTCTTCTTTTCAAACAAAGGACGAAGCGCCTCATACAGCGGTTTGGCGGCAGCGATTCCAATTTTTGACGCCTGCTTTACCGTATTGTAAAAGGTGAGGGAAACCGTGAAAGCTTCCGAACCTGCTGCGGTGTAGGCGACTTTGACCCGATTGGTAATCTGCTCCAACTCGAAGAAGATGGGGGTCAAGTCACGGTAGGCTTCCAGATCCTTTTTCAGTTCGGGCACGTCCATAAAGGGCGGATTAAACTGGGAATTGGTTTCTGCAAAATCCAGGGCCTTGGCTACGAAAGGCTCCCGGCCATCTGCCATTTTGGGAAGACCCTCCAGCATACTCGGAGCGATGTCCGGCAGGTAGGGATTGAGTTCCGCATTGATGGCGGCGATGTGTGCCCGGACGCTTGCCAATACTGGATCCGGGATTTCGATTGAAATTAGATTACTCATAAAAATGTGGTTTAGATAAAACAAATAATTAAACAGTAAAAAACTGTAGGTAAAAGTTAATGAGTAGTTTATGAAAATGCAAACCTTAGTAATTGGTTCCTATTGGGCGGTT
>CAZGYC010000020.1:0-59889 GCA_964530015.1 uncultured Limnohabitans sp.
CATCTTGTAATTTTCAATTACTGGCAGAATAGCGTATATCCATAATTTACAATGCTCTTCTAAATGAACTATCATTCCCTAAGAACTTTTTTCCGGCCTAGAATAGTATATACTTTTAGAATACACTTCTTATAAATATGAAAACCCTTTCCCTAAAACTCGATGAATCGGTGTTTGAAGAGATCGAAAAGCTTCTCGAAAAGATGGATAAAACCCGAAACCGCTACATCAATGAAGCTTTGGAACACGATAACTTAATCCAGAAAAGAAAACTCCTGGCAGAGACCTTGGCTTCAGAATCTGCGCTGGTACGGGAAGAATCCATGAAAGTATTGGCGGAATTCGAAAATCTGGAAGAAAATGAAAGGGAGGAAATTTGAAATATGGCTGGCAAACTTGGATCCAAGATTTGGGACCAAAGCCGGAAAACCAATACTCATTGTTCAGACTGACCTGCTAAATTCCGTGCATCCGAGCACCTTGGTTTGTCCCATCACCACTAATGTAAAAACCGAAAGCCAGATCCTGAGAGTGCATCTGAAGTCAGGAACTTCCAGCCTCAAGCAAGACTGTGATGTAATGATCGACCAAATCCGGGCGATCGACAACCAAAGACTCATTCGGAAACTTGGGAGCCTTCCCAAAGAACTGGAAAAAAGAGCAAAGGAAAATCTGAGAATCGTACTTGATTTGGACTGACCCCAAAATATCTGCGCTCTAATTTGGATTTCAACTCATCATAGTCTCATTTGATCCTATCAACCAGTCAATCCAACCCCTCCAAAAACCACCTAGACTCCACAAATGCTTTCCTAGCGGACTTGCCTTCGCAATTCGCGAATTGCAAATCAATTGTCCGAGAAAATCACTTGGACAATCAAAAAAATCTGATCATCGATACCTTACCAGCGGTTTTGAACGGAACTGCTGAACAAGCAGACAATCATCCAATAGTTGGCGCAACGCTCATTTGATGAACCTCCTATACACCAAATTCAACTGGCCAAAATGGTCGGAGTCCTTGTCAAATGCATCCCCAGGCTTTGAGTCATTGAGAAAAGTGTAAAAAAATGCCCCTTCGACTTCCAGATCCGAAAGAATACCCAGTCTAAAAACAGTCGAAACCCGTACCGGAAAATAGAAGGATGACTCAAAAAAGCTGAACTCATAATCCTTTTCCTGAAAGGCAAAAGTCTCCGTTCGATAGGTAAGCAAATAGCCCAGTCCCAAGCCTGCATAGAGATCCACAATCGGCCTGCTCATGTGGTGAAATGAAGGCATCAAGTTGAAGGTCGGTGCGACATCCAGCGCATAACTATAACCTTGGAAAATGGGTTCCGAGACTTCCAGTCCGGTATCCTCCTGAGTGGTCAATTCATCGCTTGAGAATTGCTGGAAACTGAAAGTTGACCTCAGACTGAAATGATCCCCATATTTTCTTCCCACACCAAGGGAAAGTACCGGGACAAGCTGGTTTTCAATTTTGTCATAACTGGGTCTGGGAGCGGCGAAAAACGTTCCCGCTCCCAGTCCAATCCGGTAGAAATCGGTTTTGGGCTCCTTTTCTCTCTCTCCACAACCCTGAGGAATTTCGGTCCCCGAGCGAAGTCGAGGGGAAACCATTTCCGAATTTTATTTCGCTACGTGAAACATTGAGGATAGTCATATTAAACAATCGCAAAATCACTTATTAACTATCCGAAGCAGCATTTAAAGCCAAAATTAATACTACCCAAACTCCGGAAGCAATCCCAAAACTTTTCCAAACCTTCTTCTTTTTTGTCTTGTGGGCTTGCTCGGTGTAACCAGTATTATAGTTTGGGTTTTTCATTAATTCAATGTTAGGAGCCTTTAGATTTTGAGGTTCAGGTTCGGAGGACGTAGTAATGGCCGCAGGGATAACACCAATTATTGGAGAAAAAAGGATTGTTGTTGCAGCGGTCCACCCACTACCAGATTTTTTTCCTTTATAGTTTTGAAGTGCATCTTGTTTTCCTTGGAAATTCAAATCGGAGGCTTCAGATGATGTACTGGATACGATTGAAGTGGCATTTTTGTTAAAGACTTCATTTGTGCCATTTTCGTATTTGATTAAAAGCAATTGTGAAATCAAAACTGTGAATGTTGGTCCAGATTGATTGTCGAAACTTTTGTATTTAATTTCTGAAGGTGTTACCTCTAGAATTTTTGCTTGAATTTCAGAGCCATCCTTTTTTGTAATAATATCTTGACAGAAACTTGTCATTGAAAAAAGGACAAAGGGCAGGGCTAAAAGGCAATGTAGGGTTTTCATTTTTTTGGATTTATTTAACGATGATTTTAATTAAATTTAAAACACTAGTGATAACTAATTTTATATATGTATCCGCATGGATACAGGTATCGGCAATTTTGCCTGAAGTGATTTGAGCTCCCCTCTCAATTCCTCATTTTGGTTTTTGATTTCAAACATCAGTTCGAGAAGTTCGGGATCTCCTGAGACTTCGCAACTGTTTACGAACGGAAGTAGCAACAGGAACAGAAAGGCTATTTTTCTCATAAGGATTGTGGGGAATTTGACATTGGAACAGGGGTATTAATCCAAGAAAACCGTCACTTGGCCGGAGACTCCGAAAGAGATCCGAACCGTCCTGCTTGATAAGTTGGCGGATCCTGTTTGTGATGGACAGTTAGTTGACTTCATTGTTTGCTTGGTGACGGCAATATTATCCAATTAGTAGATTATATTCAACTATTTGGAAATTTTTCTTAAAATTTCCATCATTAAACTTCCATTTTGTCCATTTACTTAAACTTTTTGCCGTGTGAGTTTCTGGATTTTTACCCCATTCTGCCGGAGTTTTGTAAACAATAAGTTTAAAATTCTAAACGAACAGGAATGCATCTGGGTCAATTTCTAAAGAATGAGATGGAAAAAAGGGGCATTACCAATGTCCACGCGGGCAAGATCATGAACAAGACAGGGTCTGGTGTCGCCAAGGATTTCACCAAGGAGCAGCTTACCCAGGATGTAATCGAGGAATGGTCAAAATTTTTGGGCATAAACATCTTCAAGATTCTTGCGGATGAATTTGAGGGCAAGCCCTATCAGCCCTCCGAAGAAAACCAACTGATGACTGCGGAAGAAGAAACAGAAGAACGCCAGAGTACCGCTCCCTCCCAGGGAATAGAAATCCTAAGCGTGAACATCGCCGTCCCGCAGGACAAAAAAGAAGCTATCTTACAGCTTCTGATGTCATAAAAGTCTCAAAGAGGCTAGTCCAACCCCTCCAAAAACCCCTTAAACTCCCCAAAGCCTCTCCCCATCGGGATCACTTTTTTTTCTCCCTGGAGAAAAGCAGCCAATCGCTCAGGAAGCTCCAGCTTCTCTCCCAAGGCTTCCTCCACCACGTCCCGGAATTTGCCCGGATGGGCCGTTTCCAGGAAAACGCCGACATAGCCGGGATTTTCGGCCATAAAGGCCTTCAGTCCCAGATACCCGACTGCTCCGTGCGGATCGAGCGTATATCCTTTCTGCCAAACCTCCTGGATTGCCTCCACCGTCTCCACGTCGTTATAAAAATAGCCTTTGACCTGCTCCCGAAAGAGATTCCCGTCATTGCCGTAGAGCGCAAGCAGCCTTGGAAAATTGCTGGGATTGCCCACATCCATGCTGTTGGATACGGTCTGGATGGAGGGCTTTGCCGCAAAAGCTTTCCCTTTCAGGTAATCCGGCACAACTTTGTTCACATTTGTAGCCGCCACAAAGCGGTCAATCGGCAAGCCCATGCGCTGGGCTAAAATGCCCGCCCCCAAATTCCCGAAATTCCCGCTTGGTACTGCAAAAACGACCTTTTTCCCCTTCGTTGGCAATCGGGAATAGGCATAGAAATAATAGAGGCACTGCGGAATCCAGCGGGCGATATTGATCGAATTGGCAGAGGTAAGGAGCAGTTTTTCATTCAGTTCCGGGTCCAAAAAGGCCTGCTTCACCAAGGTCTGGCAGTCGTCAAAAACCCCGTCCACTTCCAGCGCAGTGATGTTTTGCCTCAGGGTCGTGAACTGCTTCTCCTGGAGCAAGCTGACTTTCCCCTTTGGGAAAAGGATGATCACCTCGACGCCCTCGACACCCAAAAATCCGTTGGCCACCGCGCTTCCCGTATCTCCGGAAGTCGCCACCAGCACACGGACGGTTTTTTCGTTTTTGCCGTGGAGCATACTCATCAGCTTGGAGCAAAACCGCGCGCCAAAATCCTTGAAGGCCAGGGTAGGGCCGTGAAACAACTCCAGGCTGTACACGTTCTCTTCCACTTTCACGATGGGGGCATCAAAGGCCAGCGTATGGTCCACCAGTTCTTTGATCTGGCCTTCGCTGAGATCCTCCGAAAACAAGGCTCCGATCACCGCATAGCCAATCTCCCGGAAGCTCATCCGGGAAAACCCTTCGATCAGCTCCCGCGGCAAAACCGGGATCCGCTCAGGCATATACAGTCCATTGTCCGGCGCGAGTCCCTTGATGACGGCCTGGGAAAGCGATACTTTGTGGGCGGGATTGTTGGTGCTGAAGTACTGCATGGAATTTTTCCTTTTATACACACAGGCTACTGGCCTGTCGACTCGGCCAATCCTGGCGGTCGACTGTCGACAGTGGTCTGTTGACTTTTTAGGTTTCTTCGAGGACGAAGGCTCCCCGGATGTTTACGGCTGAATGATAGGCATCGACACCCAGACCGATGGAGTCATATACCTGTTGCGCAGCCTGGATGATCGCCTGTGATTTTTCTTCTCCCTTCGAAAGCGCAAACATGGTAGGCCCCGAACCGGAAATCCCCATCCCCAAGGCACCAGCGGCTTTTACAGCTTCCTTGGTTTCGTAAAAGCCCGGAATCAACGTCGCCCGATAGGGTTCGGCGATCACATCCCTCAGGGATCGTCCGATCAGTTCGAAATCTTCCTGAAACAATCCCGCAATCAATCCGGCGACATTCCCGGACTGGATGGTGGAATGTTTCAACGAAACATTATCCCGCAAGACAGAACGGGAATCTGAAGTCTTCAACTCAAAATGCGGATGCAAAAGCGTGCAATACAAGCCATCCGGCACGTGTAGTTTGATCACGTCCAGCGGATGATAGTCGCGGATCAGGACAAACCCGCCCAACAGACTCGGGGCGACATTGTCCGCATGGCCCGCGCCGCAGGCGACCTTTTCGGCAGCCATCGCAAAGGGAAGCAGGTTTTTCCTTTCAAAAGGCTCTCCCAGCAGCCGGTTTGCAGCTACCAAAGCCGCCACTGCGCTGGCTGCACTGGAGCCCATGCCGGATCCGAGCGGCAGGCCTTTTCTAAGGTATATTTCCATTCCCACCTGCCGATCCATCTCGTCGAGCATGGCCTGGATGGCGACTGCACAGGTATTTTTCTCCACTTCGTAGGGAAGCCTTCCCTGGTCTCCTTCGATGGAAACAACGACCAGTCCGGGTTCGTCTTTCAGCCGAACCTCCACTTCATCGCCCATTGCGTCTATCGCAAATCCGAGAATGTCAAATCCGCAGGACACATTGGCAACCGTCGCTGGCGCAAAAGCTCTGACCGAATTCATCTGAATTGTATTTGCTTGTTAAAGGCCAGATGGAATCTCGCATAAAATAAATTCGTGCCTGTATAGCGCATAGTCCTCATGCTCGATTTCATCACTCCCGGGTGTAATTACCGATTCGGATCACGTCGGCAAACACTCCGGCGGCTGTCACATCCGCTCCGGCACCTGGACCCCGGATGATCATCGGACGGTCATGGTAGCGGTCGGTAGTCAAGAGGATCATATTATCAGAACCTTTCAGACTGGAGAACGGATGGGATTCAGGCAGCGACTTCAGTCCCACTTTTGCTTTCCCGTCTTCCAATGTCGCCATGAAGCGGAGCTTTTCTCCTTTTTCCTGGGCCTGCTTCAGCAGTGTGGCAAAGTCTGCGTCGTGGCCCTGGAGCTTTTCGAAAAACCCGGCAACCGTAGCTGCATTTCGACAATCCGCCGGAACCATGCTCTGGATGGAGATGTCATCAAACTCCAACACCTGCTCAGCCTCACGGCCAAGAATCAGGATCTTTCTGGCCACATCCATCCCACTCAAATCGTCTCTTGGATCCGGTTCGGTATAGCCCTTTTCTTTGGCAATGGCCACTACTTCGGACAGTGGAGCGCCATTTTCCAGCTCGGAAAAGATAAAGTTCATGGAGCCACTCAATACCGCTTCGATGCGCACCACCCGGTCACCGGACAGCATCAGATCCTGAAGCGTGCTGATTACCGGCAGGCCAGCGGCCACGTTGGTTTCGTAGAGGAATTTGACTCCACGACGCTTTGCAATTCGCTTGAGCGCACGGTACTGGTCCATGGAGCCCGAATTGGCTCTCTTGTTTGGAGTCACGATCGCAACCTTAGCTTCCAAAACCCGGGAATAGGCATCCGCCACGTCCTGGCTTGCCGTGCAGTCCACAAAGACCGAATTGGAGAAATTCATCTCCTCCATCTTGGCTATAAACTTGTCCAAGTCCATCGGCTCGTCTTTTTCGCTGAGCTGATAGGGAGGCCTCAGGTCAAAGCCGTCCTCGTGAAATGCCATATAGCGGCTGTTTGCCAAGCCGTGGATCTGCACATCCAGCTCGTTGTCCTTGACCAACTTGTGTTGTTGTGAAGCGATCATCTTCATCAGGGCCTGGCCGATCAGCCCTGTTCCGACCAAGAAAACGTGTAGCACCTTATTTTCAGAAAGGAAAAATGCCTCGTGGAGCGCATTCAGGGCCTTTTGCAGGTCCGGCTGGGGAATCACCGCAGAGATATTCAACTCCGAACTTCCCTGCGCAATGGCTGCCACGTTGACGTTGTTTCGGCCCAAAGCACGGAACATACGGCCGGAAGCTCCTGGATTTTGCTTCATATTCTCACCCACGACCGCGATGGTAGCCAGTCCATGGAGGAGGGAAACTTCATCCATTTCCCCGGATTTGATCTCATAGAAAAACTCTTTTTCGATCGCTTCTTTGGCCAAAAATGCCTCGTGGGTCTTGATGGCCAAGCAGATGCTGTGCTCGGAAGATGCCTGGGAAATCAGGACGATATTGACTTTGGCTTCAGCCAGCGCCTTGAAAACACGGCTCACAGTTGCTCCTCCCTCGATCAATCCGGCTCCCTGCACGGTCACGATGGAGATATTGGACATGGAGCTGATCCCTTTGATCAAGGCTCCGTGGCTGACTTCCCCATTGATGAGCGTTCCCGGATTTTCGGGTTCAAAGGTGTTTTTGATGTAGATCGGGATGCTCTTCCTCATTGCCGGCTGCATGGTGGCCGGAAAGATCACCTTTGCGCCGAAGTGGGAAAGCTCCATCGCCTCGTTGTAGCTCAACTGCGGAATGGTAAATGCGGTGTAAACCAGCTTCGGATCCGAAGTCAAAACCCCGGACACATCCGTCCAGATTTCCAAGTCCTGAGCTTCGAGGGCGCCCGCAAAAATCGCCGCGGTATAGTCGGATCCGGATCGCCCCAGCGTAGTGGTTTCACCTTTGGCCGTGGAGGCGATGAAGCCGGTAATTACTTTTACACCTTCATGTTTTGAAAAGTAATCTTTGATCTGGGTATTGGTCACTTCATAATCGACACGAGCCTGGCCAAAGCGGTCGTTGGTGCGGATCACATCGCGCGCATCTACAAACTGCGTCTTGATGCCCTTGCCCGCCATGGCTTCAGCCAATATGAAAGCCGAAAGCCGCTCCCCAAAGCTGGCTACATAGTCCAGGGTTCTGGCCGAATTCTCCTTGATCAGAAAAATCCCGTGAAAAAGATCTTCCAACTCCTTGAATCTCACCTTGACGTAAGTCATCACGGTAGATTGGTTTTGCACGGCAATCAGTTGCCGCACGATATCCAGGTGTTTTTCCTCCAGCGTCTGGAGCAAATCCCGATAGGCCTGATCGCCCTCTCTCGCGAGGCGGGCAATGGTGAGGAGGCTTTCCGTGACTCCCCCAAACGCTGAAAATACAATGGCGATTTCGTGCTGTTTGAGCTTGTCCTGAAGGATCGCAAATACCTTTCGGATGTTTTCGGGGTTCGCTACGGAAGAACCTCCAAACTTGATGATTTTCATATGTTTGTAATTATTTTTCAAAGGCCATCCCGATAATCATCGGGAGGAATCTTCGCGTGGTGATAATCATCCCAGTGTGTGTCGCTTGCGTCATGCTCGATTTCATAAAAGACTTAGGGATAAATTCTGGAAACTTTAAAACGGGCCTTTTTCAGGCTCCACGGGCGGGCACTCATGATCAGAACGGGTCACCCCGTAATCATGGTGGTCATCCCGGTCATTGTGGTAAAAAAAACAGCAGCACACATTCCTGTCTGGGGACGTGTTTTCTCAAATAAAAATGAATTGGCTGCAAGTACCATGGGCGGATAGTTGACCCGACAACATTACAGCGAAAAAACGGATTGACCAAACAAAACCACAGACTTTGTCGATTTTTATAGAATTAATTCAGTGTTCTGTGCGAAAAATTGATCTTTTGACAATGCAATCGGATCATTGGTGCCTTTTGTGAAAAAAGCACAAAATCCGATTCTCGCGGTTATTGACTAGATTCAGAGACCTTTCTCCCAAACTGACATGAAACTATGCCTTTTCGGCCTCTCGGGGCTTTTGGTCCTGATTCTCGGTGGCTGCGGCAGTGCCGCAAAACTAAACCCGTCCAGCGTACTGATCGGCCAACCCTGGGTACTTTCGTCCCTGGCAGGGGAAGCCGCCGACCCAGGCAAATTCACGGCAGGCCCGCCCACGCTCCACTTTCTGGACGGTGGCAGGCTTGCCGGTTTTGCCGGATGCAACAACTTTTCGGGGAGCTTCACGATCACCGGGCCGGATACCATCGGGCTCGAGCCGGGTGCGATGACCAAAAAGGCCTGTCCGGGATCCGGAGAATCGGAATTCCTCGGCACTTTTGAAAAAGCCAAAAATTTCACACTCGAAAAAGAAAAGCTCACCCTGATGGACGGCACCACCGAGCTGATGAGCTTTTCTCCCGGCAAAGACTAGTTTCAAATCAAATCCTCAATCAGGAGCGTCTTCCCCCGGAAACTTACCTCATCGTTCTTTTTCCTGCCGATCAGCAGTTCCCCCAAGGGCGAGTTTTTGCTCATCAAAAACACCTTGGAATCCCCCACTTTCAGCATTCCGATGCTGACGGCAATCAAAAACCAGTCTGCCCCGAGCTTGACCAAAGCACCTTCCTGCACGCTTGCGGGGGTATCTTTGATGGTCTGCAGTCGGTAGAGTTCCTCCAGGTCAGATTTGCCCTGCTTGATCTGGCCTTCGATGGTGTTGAGATCCTGGGTCATGGTCTCCCTGCCCGTCTCGTATTTGTCCCCGGCACTGTTTTTTTCCTCTTCGAGGATACTTTCAATGATGTTTTTGCGCTCTGTGGAAAGAAGGACTTCCTTGTCCTTCAACTGGCCGATAGCCGTCTGATAGACTTTCGCTTTTAATTCATTCATAAAATTTACTCTTCACAAGGTTCTTTTCTTCTCGTATCGATGATATAGACGATTTTCCAGCCTTCTGCCATTTTTACCAACTGAAAGGAGTTCACTCCGCAATGGCTAAAATTGCCGTTGACATAAAACCGATAGGGTGTCCACGCAGAGGCCAAGACACCGTCGACTTTGATTTGGTAGTCCAGGATGCGTTCGTCGAGCTGGGTTTCGGGAGGGACTGAGCCGATTCTTTCGGCAAAATCACCTACGGAATTGGTCGCAACCACCGGGCCTTCCGGTTTGGCCGCTATGGTCTGCATGATGGCATCTTGGGAAAATGCCGCAGCCACTTGCTCGGCATTTTTGGCCCGCATTCCGTCAAACAGGTTCTTGATCACGGCCTCCACCTGCTGCTCTTCCGTTTGGGAAAAACCCGGAAGAGCAAGCGAGAAAACGAGCAGCGGAAGGAAAAAGACTATTTTCTTCATGGTATTAGGCACCTCCGTATAGTTTAAAGGTCATGTTTCGCAGCGAGGGGGTGTTTACCGCAAAGTGCATCGTGTCGGCGATTTCGGCGGGATTGACCCATTTGCCGAAATCCGCGTCAGGCATGCTTTCCCTGTTGGCTTCGGTATCGATGACGCTGGGCACAAATACGTGGCTGCGAATATCCGTGCCTTTCACTTCTTC
This sequence comes from uncultured Limnohabitans sp., assembly GCA_964530015.1. Taxonomy (GTDB): domain Bacteria; phylum Bacteroidota; class Bacteroidia; order Cytophagales; family Cyclobacteriaceae; genus Algoriphagus. Next base: position 10,193 of record CAZGYC010000020.1, read on the forward strand.
GGCAAGGATTTCGGAGAGAGAAACCACCAGCTTTTTGCTCAAGGCATAGGCTACCGAACCGACGGCGTCCCGCAACTGAAGGGCGGGTCTCGCACCGACAAAAAGGAAGGTTCCTTTTTGCTGTTTTTTAAACAAGGGAAGAAATCCCCGCGCCATCTGAAATGCGCTGAAAAAATTCACCTGAATCATCCCCAGCAGGTCAGTCTGCGTGGTTTTTTCGATATTTCCCATCGCAAAACCTCCGACTAGCATGGCAACCGCGTCGAGCTCGCCGTATTGAATCTGGTATTCTTTGACAAACTCGCCGACCGATACCTCGTCGGTCACATCGACTTCGTAGCTGTCATCGGCCTGATCGACCGATTGCTCCGAATTGGGCTGGGTCAGGGCAATCACGTGATATCCTTCGCGGCTAAACTTCTCCACCACTGCACTCCCCAAGGCTCCGGCCGCTCCGGTTACAATAATATTTCTGCTCATCTGTCCGTCTATTCAGTCCTATATTTGCTAAAATTAGCCTTTATTTTTCGATTGAACATGAACCACCTCAAAAGCAGCATCCGCAACAAGGAAAACGCCCGGAGAAGAAACTTCGCCCTAAAGCTGGTCATTCTGATCGTTTTGGAGGTTTTTTATACGGGAGACACCTTCCTGAAACCCTTCCTGGAAAAATACGATTTGGTGGCCCACATGATCAGGGCGGTGATTTTTCTCCTCAGTGCAAACCTGATCATTTCCCTCGGGCGGATCATCACGCTGAGGATCTACCTTCAGCAGCGGGAGGATTCCAAAGTCCAGCCCAATTTCGTGATCGGGATTGACCGGATCGCCACATTGCTCAATGGGATCGCCGTGCTGATTTCCCTGATGCTGGCGTTTGGCATCCGGCCGCTTGAGTTTCTGACCAGCATCACGATTGTCGCTGCGGCGATTGCGCTGTTGACCAAGGAATACATCACGAACATCGTCAACGGGCTGATCATGATGTTTTCGGACCAGTTGGAGATCGGTGACAAGATCCAGATCGGCAAGCACACGGGATTTATCCGTGACATCACTTTGATCAATCTCGTGCTCAAAAACGACTCCGGAGAGATCATCCTCATTCCCAACACGATGGCCCTGACCTCCGACGTGGTCAATTTTTCCAAAAACAACACCCATCAGGTGATATTTGACGTGGAAATCTCGGTCGTCAGCGAAGTCCACCTGTCTGCCCTGGAAGAAAACCTGACGACGATCCTGGGGAAATTCAGGGAAGTGGTCTTCCCCGAAGGCGCCCAGCTCAACGTAATCGAACGCAAGGCGGACACGGTGCTGGTGAGGTATCAGTTCCCCATCAAGACCGGCGAAAAATCAACGGAGATTACCGTCAAAAGAGACATCAACCAAGCCCTGATCGACTGGAGCCATGAGCAGCGAAAAGCCTAACTACTTTGACCTGGTGTATCAGGTGGTCCGGGAAATCCCAAAGGGAAGAGTCACCAGCTACGGTACGATTGCGCACTATCTCGGACTGAAAAGCGGTGCCAGAATGGTCGGATATGCCATGAATGCAGCCCACGTCATGCCCGAGGTGCCCGCCCATCGTGTACTCAACCGACAGGGATTGCTGACGGGAAAACATCACTTCGAAACTCCCACCCGAATGCAGGAGCTCCTGGAGGCAGAGGGGGTAGTCGTGGAAAACGACCAGGTGCGGGATTTTGAAAAGGTCTTTTGGGATCCGGAAAAGGAGCTGGGGTTTTAGCCTTTCCTGCGGAAAAGATACAATCCCAGAAACATCAGGGCCCCGTTTAGGATCAGTGCCTCAAAGCCGAATTTGTAGCCCCAGAGCAACTTTTCCGAATTTGACGCGATCGCAAAGGTCAGCAGCGGACACAGCACCGCCAGGTAAGGCACCCACCGGTCTTTCACTTTCCACCGTGTAAAAAGCCCAAAGGAATAGAGTCCGAGCAAAGGCCCATAGGTATAGCCCGCAATGATGAAGACCGAATTGATCACGCTTTGGTCATTGAGCCAGTAGAAGGCCAAGATCAGCAGGTAAAACAGGCCCGTAAAAACGACGTGGACTTTTTTGCGGATAGCGACTCGCTGCTCAGGCCCATATTTTTTTTCTATCTGAAGAAAATCAATGCAAAAGGAAGTGGTCAAGGCAGTCAGCGTCGAATCGGCGCTGGAATATGCCGCGGCAATAATCCCCAGCACAAAGACGATCCCTGCGAACGCGGAAAAGTAATCGGTGGCCAGCAGTGGAAAAAGCTCGTCAGATTTTGCAGGAAGCGGAATCCCCTTGCTTTCCGCATACAAATACAGCATGACTCCGAGCGAAAGGAAGAGCAGGTTTACAATCACCAGGATGACCGTAAACCAAAACATGTTTTTCTGGGCATCGCCGATGTTCTTGCAGGTCAGGTTTTTTTGCATCATGTCCTGATCCAGGCCGGTCATGACGATGGTGATGAATGCTCCGGAGATGAACTGCTTGAAAAAGTTGGTACCGGCTTTCCAGTCCCAGTTGAAAATCTCCGACCGGCTGTCTTCCGCCACGGATGAGATGTAGTCTCCGAGACTCTTCAGGCCCAGCTCCTTTCCGATGAAAAAAATGGTAATTACCACAGCGGCAAGCATAAACGCTGTCTGGAGCGTGTCGGTCCACACCACCGTTTTGATCCCACCTTTGTACGTATAGAGCCAGATCAGGCCGACGGTGATCAAAACCGAAACCCAAAACGGTATTCCGAGTGAGTCAAAAAGGATCAACTGCAGTACGCTGGCCACCAGATATAGCCGGAGCGAAGAACCCAAAGCCCTGGAGAGGATGAAGAAAAAAGCCCCGGTTTTGTAAGACCAGAAGCCAAAACGGTCTTCCAGATAGGAGTAGATTGAAATCAGGTTTAGCCGATAATAAAGCGGCAGCAAGACTTTGGCAATCGTGAAATAGCCCACCGTGTAGCCCAGCACCACCTGGAAGTAGTAGAAGTTTGTATTTCCCACTTCGCCGGGGACCGAGATGAACGTCACACCGGAAAGAGAAGCCCCGATCATCCCAAAAGCCACCAGAAACCAAGGGGATTGCCTGTCGCCGGTAAAGAACGTTTCGGCGGTTACTTTGCGCGAGGTAAACCAAGAAATCAAAAAAAGCAAAAGAAAATAGGCCGAAATGACCAACAGGACGACTTGGGGATTCATAAAGGGAAGCGAGTAGGTCGCTAAGTTGTCCATTATTCTTAATTTTGCAAAATGAACCGACTAAGCGTAACCCTGCCCTACATCGAGGAATCGGAAATCCTTCTGGAGGATTTGCTGGATCAGGAAGCACTTGACCTGGTGGTCTTTAATGACGACTTCAATACCTTTGAGCATGTCATCGCTGTCTTGATGAAAGTTTGCAAACATTCACACGAGCAAGCCGAACAATGCACACTGGTCATCCACTACAAAGGAAAGTGCGCGGTGAAGAAAGGCTCTAAGGAAGAGCTGAAGCCCATGTGTGAAGCCATCCTCGATGCCGGAATCCAAGCGGCAATACTTTAATTCCAATTCCATTGAATTTCCCTTCCAAATTAATCGAGGATGCTGTCACCGAAATCTCCCGGCTTCCGGGAATCGGCAAAAAGACTGCGTTACGCTTGGCCCTGCATCTTCTCAAGCAAAATGAAGCAGTCACCGAGGCGCTCTCCCTCGCCCTGACCCGCATGAGGGAAGAGGTCCGATACTGCAAAAACTGCCACAACATCTCTGACCAGGAGGAATGCAGCATCTGCAAAAGCCACAGGAGAGACAGGACTACCGTCTGCGTCGTGGAAGACATCCGGGACGTACTCGCCATCGAAAACACGAATCAATACCAAGGGCTTTATCACGTCCTGGGAGGGGTCATCTCACCCATTCAGGGGATTGGTCCGGAAGAGCTGAATTTTGCAACGCTCCTGGAGCGGGTTGCAAACGGCGAGGTTTCAGAGATCATTTTGGCGCTGTCTGCGACTATGGAAGGTGATACCACCGCCTTTTACCTGGGCAAACGACTCAAAGAATCCGGGGTCAAGGTGAGCACCATCGCCCGGGGAATCCCCGTAGGGGGGGAACTGGAGTTTACCGATGAGGTCACGCTGGGGAGAAGCATTCTGACGCGAATAAATTATTCCCAAGAGTGAAGATTTATTTGCGAGGAAATATTCCTGTTCTATATTTGCACTCCGTTTGGGGGATTAGCTCAGTTGGCTAGAGCGCTACACTGGCAGTGTAGAGGTCATCGGTTCGAATCCGTTATCCTCCACATATTTAGAGGCTTACAGAAATGCAAGCCTCTTTTCATTTTTAGCCCAGTCGGCTAGGGCGTCCCGCTAGCCAGCGGGAAGGTCATCGGTTCGGATCCGTTATCCTCCACCAAGGCAAGCCAAAAGCTTGCCTTTTTCATGTTCCAATACTTTTTCCACGTACTTCGTCTACGTCCTTTTTATGAAAAGCCTGTTTTTCAAGCCGAAAGATTCTCCGCCTTACCACCGCCAAAGATATTTTGCCTCCAAATTTTGAGAAGCGTAGATACTGCCTTTGCCGCTGAAAAGGTAAGCGGTCAGACAGGCCAAACCCAGAAAAATCCCTGATTCGTACCCAAAAAGCTCCATGCCCATCACCGTGCAGGCGACCGGCGTATTGGTAGCACCTGAGAAAGCACCCACGAAGCCCATTCCTGCCAAGAGTGCCAAAGGCAAAGGAATCCAGACAGCCAGGGCATTGCCCAAGGTCGCTCCGGTAAAGAAAAGCGGAGTCACCTCCCCACCCTTAAATCCCGAACCCAGCGTGAGACCCGTCAAGCCTGTTTTTGCAAGCCAGTCATACCAGGGCAAGGGCGTCTCAAAGGCCTCCACAATCCTCGGAACGCCCAGTCCGATATAAGTGGTCGTCCCGGAGAAATAGACAATCAAAGCAACCAACACTCCACCAATTAGTGGGCGAAGGGGAGGATAAGCGATCGCTTTCTTAAAAAGATCAGTGACCGCATGACCAGTCTCTGCAAAAAGCCTGGCCGCAAGCCCAAAGGCTATGCCCGCCGGAATCACCCAAGCCAAATTGGCCAAAGTATGCTCCGGAATCTCCGGGATAAAGTACTCCGTATGGCCGACTCCCCAGACAAACTCGCAAACCCAGTCCGCAACAAAGGCTGCCAAAAAAGCCGGAAAGATGGATTCCCAGCGAAACTTCCGGATTAACATCCACTCAAGGGAAAAAATTGCCCCAGCCAGAGGAGTGCCAAAAACGGATCCAAATCCTCCGGCCACCCCGCAGATGATGATGATCCTCCGATCGCTTTTGCTGAGTGAAAACCACTTGGTCAACTGGTCTGCCAGAGATCCGCCCATCTGCACGGCGGTGCCTTCCCTTCCCGCTGACCCTCCGAAAAGATGCGTCAAGATGGTGCCACAAAACACCAAAGGAGTCATCCTCAAGGGGATCGGATCTTTTCCGTGATAAAGCGTATCCAGCAAAAGGTTGTTTCCCTGGGACGAATTGGCCCCATAATGGCAATACACATAGCCGATGCCAAAGCCGGCCAGGGGAAGCAGTGCAATCAGCCATCGATGGGCTTCCCGCAGCTCGGTCGCAAAATCAAGGGAAACCAAGAACACTGCCGAAGCAGAACCCGAAAGGAGGCCTGCCAATGCGGCTAATCCAAGCCATAGGATCACGTTCTGGGCTATTTCTCTTCCTTTCACGATCGGGGTTTGGGACAAAACTAAGAGGGGAGCGGAGAAAATAAATTGCCAACTGAATAAATTAAGCGTAACAAATTGCTCGGACGATTGTCACGAAAGCGTACATTTCAGCCAAATCCGGGTTTTCAGATTACTTGTAGAAATTACAACCCATGCAGAATATTTTAATCACCGGCGGGTCAGGACTGATAGGTCGGCGAATTACGGAACTATTGGAGAAGAAGGGCTACCAAGTCTCCTGGCTGGGCCGTACTGCACATGCCGGACGAAAAACCTTTCTCTGGAATGTCGAAAAGCAGGAAATCGACCCGAATGCCATCGAATGGGCGGAGGCCATTATCCATTTGGCTGGCGCAGGAGTCGCGGAAAAGCGCTGGACTCCCGAGCGGAAAAAACTGATCTTGGAATCCCGGATCAATAGCACCCGACTGTTGTATTCTGCGTTGGAAATGGCCGGAAAAAAACCAACCACTTTTATTTCGGCCTCTGGTATCGGCTATTATGGACTTGATACGGGAACTTTCCTGATGGATGAATCCAGCCTGGCAGGTTCCGATTTTTTGGCCGACGTGGTAAAAGCTTGGGAAAATGAATCAAAAAAGACAGAAAGCCTGGCCATCCGGACAGTCATGCTGCGGATAGGAATTGTTTTGGATGCCAAAGGAGGTGCTTTGGGCGAAATGCTCAAGTTTCCGGTCGTAGCCCCACTTGGATCCGGAGACCAATGGATGAGCTGGATCCACATCGAAGATTTGGCCCGGATGTTCCTTTTTGCCTTGGAAAAAACCACGCTCCAGGGAGTTTACAATGCGGTGGCGCCCAATCCGGCCACCAACCAGCAGCTCACCCAAGAAGCAGCTTACGCCAAGGGGATTACTTACTTGGGAATCGGCGTGCCGGGGTTTGTATTGAGGTTGGCTTTGGGAGAGATGGCCGAGATGGTCTTGGGAGGAAACCGGGTTTCCTGCCAAAAAATCCAGAAAGCGGGTTTTCAGTTTGAGTTTTATGAATTGTCGGCGGCGCTCAGGGATATTTTTCGGGACTGATCAAATTCGTCAAATAAGTTGGGAAGTATTCAAGATCCGAAGCCCTTTGATTTTGGAAAAATCCCTCGTGTTCTTTGTAATCAAAACCAAACCCTCTACACTTGCTGTAGCGGCAATAATCGCATCTGGGGTTTTGATTGCGTAATTTCTTCTTATTGCAATGCACCTTGAAATTATTTCCTTATTCAAACCGAATACCCGCGAATTTTCAATGAACTCTTGAATCAACAACTCAATCCTGGGATCGGCTTTCCAGGACAAAAGTTCGATTTGGGATATTACCGAAAGGCCGGGACTGGCTGACATGACCGGATCCAAAAAATCCAGAAACCCTTTGGATAGATTCTCGGAAAAGTAATCTGAAACAATGTTTGAATCAATCAAGTATCGCCCCATTCATTTCTCATCGTTTGGATATGTTCCTGGAGTTCCTCTCCTTGTTTTTTGGAAAGGATACCTCTGAATTTTCCCGCTGAAAAAGCAGGGGTTTCCTTCAGGTCTTGGGCAATGATTTTTATCCAATGCAGTTCTTCTAACTGCATGAGCAAGTCTTTTGCTTTCGGATTCGTGATTTCTATGACCAAGGTATCTTGCATGTCTAAATATGCGATATTTATGATTTAACCTTCAAGTTTTTTCCAAAAGTTCATTTCGGGTGTGCGGTTGACTCATAGCCTCTTTTCCCTCCCTACCAAAAACCACAGCAACGTACCCAAAAACGGCAACAGAACCACAATAATGACCCAGATCAACTTGTCATTCGGATTGGCAAAGCGGCTGGTCACCACATCATAGACGGTGTAGGCATAGACGATGATTCCAAGAAATTTCCACATGGCTTAAGTCGTTTTGGATCCTTTTCCCAAGATCAGATACACGATCGGCCCAAGTCCATGCGCAAACAGCAAAATCAAGATCCAGATCAGCTTCATGTTGGGATCTTTGAATTCTGACCGGAGCACGTCCACCAGGCAATAAATCCAAAAAACCAGATACGCGATGGAAAAGACCAAGACGGCGGCTATAAACCCACCGGCCAAATTCTCAATAAAAAGAGACGTCATATTTGTCGATTTTTGATTTTGGAGTCCAATCAGGCCTGAAAATTGCCAAGGGCTTTACCCGTTCACCCGAAGCAGTCAATTCAATTTCATTTAAGGCCTAAATTTAACCACCGATCCAAAATAGCTTTTTTTACGACAACGAAGCATGAAATTAGTCGAAAGTTTAACCCCCAATCCATGAAAAAGTACACGCTGGCAGTGCTTTTAGCCCTACTGAGTACGCTCACATTCGCCCAGGATCTGAGTTATTATTTGCCAAAAGACTATACGTACAATCCCGCCATCCCCACGCCCAAGCAGGTTTTGGGCTATGAAGTGGGAGAATGGCATGTGACCCATGACCAACTGGTCATGTATATGAAAGCGGTGGCGGAGGCCTCGGATCGGGTGCTTTTCGAAGAAACCGGAAGATCCTACGAAAAGCGGCCCCAGACTCTCTTGACCATCACCTCACCGTCCAACCTGGGCCGCCTGGACCAGATCAAAGCCGAAAGACACAAGCTTCGCACTCCGGGGGCTTCCGTCAATATCCAGAACATGCCGGTGGTGATGTACATGGGCTATTCCGTCCACGGCAACGAGCCCAGCGGAGCGAATGCCGCCCTGATTGCCGCCTACCATTTTGCCGCGGCAAACGAGATTGCAGCAGACCTGGACAACATCGTGCTGCTGCTGGATCCGGCGATCAATCCGGACGGCCTGAACCGCTTTGCTTCCTGGGTCAATTCGCACAAAGCCTACATCCTCAACGGAGACCCCGCCCAGCGCGAACTGAACGAGGCCTGGCCACGAGGCAGAACCAACCACTATTGGTTTGACCTCAACCGCGACTGGCTGCCTGTGCAGCACCCCGAATCCCGAAACCGTGTGAAAGTCTTCCAGGCTTGGCTGCCCAACATCCATCTGGATTTCCACGAAATGGGAACCAACAGCACCTTCTTCTTTCAGCCGGGAGTGCCGGCCCGGATGCACCCGCTCACTCCGAAGAAAAACTTTGAGCTGACCGAAAAAATCGGAACCTACCATGCCAAAGCCCTGGACCAGATCGGTTCGCTCTATTACAACCAGGAAAACTACGACGACTTCTACTATGGCAAAGGCTCCACCTATCCGGACGTGCAGGGATCGATCGGGATCTTGTTTGAGCAGGCCAGCTCCAGAGGCCACTTGCAGGAAAGTGCCAACGGGATGTTGAGCTTTCCTTTCACGATCAGAAACCAGTTTACGGCCAACCTGTCTTCCTTCCAGGCCGCCAAGGAGATGCGTGTGGAGCTGAACCAGTGGATGAAGGATTTTTATACGGAGATAAAAAATGAAACCACTGCGGATGTCAACAAGGCCTACATCTTCGGAGCCAAAGACGACGATGCGAGAAGCTACCACTTGGCAGATTTGATCCTCCAGCATGACATCAAGGTCTTTGCGCTGAATGAAGACATCACCGTCAACGGGCAGCAGTTCAAAAAAGAGTCCTCCTACATCATCCCGGCAGACCAACCGCAATACCGGCTGATCAAGGCGATGTTTGAGACACGGACCACGTTCCAGGACAGCCTGTTTTATGACATTTCGGCCTGGACCTACCCGATGGCATTCCATCTGGATTTCATGGCACTCAACAGCAAGATCCTGAACCTTGCCAGCGTCACCCAAGTGGACAAAGCCAACTTTGCCCTCGCTCCCGGCAAGGTGGTCGGCCAGGCAGGCGCCTATCAGTACGCGTTGGAATGGTCTGACTACTATTCCCCAAAGGCCGCCTATCAGTTGCTGAAGGCCGGATTTCTGGTTCGTGTGGCCAATGCGGAGTTCTCGACTCCGGAAGGGAAGACGTTCCGCAGGGGCACCCTCCTGATAGACAAAGGGGAATCGGGTCTGGACAATCCGGCCTTTTTTGCCAAACTCCAGGAAATCGCAGCGGCAGCCCATGTGGACATCCATGCGATCAGCACCGGATATACCGGCGGGGCAAATATGGGATCGACTTTTATGGTTCCTTTGAAAACTCCCCAAATCGCCCTTTTGGTGGACGGAGGCGTGGACAGTGGTGAAGCCGGCGAAATCTGGCACCTGCTGGACCAGCGGATGAAGATGCCCGTGACCTTGCTGCCTGTCGGTTCGGTGAACATGGCCAATCTGGATCGCTACAATGTAATCCTGATGACCGACGGCAGCTATGGCTCCCTTGGGAAATCAGCAGCCGAAAAGCTCAAGGAATGGACATCCAAAGGGGGGACTTTGGTGGCAAAGGGAGGGGCGCTTCGCTGGCTGGCACAGAATGAGGTTGGCAACTTCACCTTCCGCAGCGTGGACAATGCCGAAAAGGGCGTCCAAAAAAACTATGCCGACTTCGAAAATGCGACAGGCGCAAAAGGAACTTTCGGAGCGATCTTCAAAGCCAATCTGGACCTCACCCATCCGATCGGCTACGGCTATGCCGAAAAGGAAATCTACACCTTCAGAAATGACAACTTCTTTATGGAAGTGGCTCCAAATCCCTATGCCAACCCGCTGGTGTACACCGAAAACCCCCTGGCCTCGGGATATCTGCATCCAAGCAATCTTCCGGGCATCCAAAACGGAAGCGTGATCCGGGTATCCGGAGTCGGTCGCGGAAGAATCATCGGTTTTGCGGACAATCCAAACTTCCGGGCCTTCTGGTTTGGCACCAACAAACTGTTCATGAATTCGATCTTCTTCGGTCAGGTGATCGACGGAGGAACTACCCGATAACAATTTGAAATCCCGGTGTCCCCACCGGGATTTCTTTTTTCCCGCTCAAAGAATTTTTGAACCCATTTTCCTCCTTTCTCAGTTTAATCGCTCATGAAGAAATCGCTACTCCAAATTTCCTTTTCCATTTTAGTATTTGCCCTCACTTCAGGCGTCACTCTTGCTCAGGACATGAGCTTTGAGAATTACAATCCCCCCTCCACGCTGAAGGTGCCGGAACATCCCGTGACGAAAGCCAAATTTCCCTTTGTCGACATCCACAGCCACCAGGGAGGCATCAACAAAGCCAAAATCGACCAACTCACCTCGGAGATGGACCAAATCAACATGGGCATCATGGTCAATCTCAGCGGCCGTGGTTTCGGACAGGGCAACAGCAATTCCCAGCAGGACTACATCAAGGGAATGATGAATGAGTTCAAAACCCACGCTCCCGGCAGGTTTATGGTTTTTACCAACCTCAATTTCAACGGATTTGGGACGCCCGAATGGACTGCCTTGGCGGTAAAGGAGCTCGAAGAGGATGTACAAGCCGGAGCGGTGGGGCTCAAGATCTACAAAAGCCTCGGGCTGAACACAAAAGACAACAGCGGCAACCGGATCCCCGTGGACCATCCTGATCTGGATCCAGTGTGGGAAAAAGCCGGACAACTGGGCATTCCCGTGTTGATCCATTCGGCGGATCCTGCCCAATTCTGGCAACCGATGGACTCTACCAATGAGCGTTGGCTGGAATTGAAGCTCAATCCAAACCGGAAACGGTCCGACACCGACCCGGTTCCTTTTGCCCAGCTCATGGCTGAGCAGCACCATGTCTTTGCGAAGCATCCCAAGACTACCTTCATCAATGCCCACATGGGCTGGATGGCCAACGACCTGGATGCCGCCGGAGCGCATTTGGACCAGTACCCCAATGTCAACTATGAGATAGGAGCCATCATTGCCGAGCTGGGCCGACAGCCCCGACGGGCGAAAGAATTCTTCACCAAGTATCAGGATCGGATTCTTTTTGGAAAAGATGCCTACAACAAGGAGGAGTTTTACACCTATTTCCGGGTGCTGGAGACAGAGGATGAATATTTTCCCTACTACAAAAAGTACCACGCCTACTGGAAAATGTACGGGCTGGGTCTGCCTGACGAGGTGCTGAAGAAAGTATATTACAAAAACGCCCTGCGCATCGTGCCGGGATTGGACAAGACGCTGTTTCCGGATTGATCAAAATTTCCCCCTTCCCGATGGCCAGCCTGCTGCCGACCGGTTCGCGGCGGAAAAGAGTGGGGACTGCCGCAGTCTTTTCCGCCTATTCTGCATCGATCCTGACTTGGGTTGCGAAAATCTGTGGGAAACGGCTTTCCATTTCCCACAGCGCTGTCGGACTCAATCGCCTCAGAACTCAGGCCTTGCAGGACCCTGATAGGGAGCCGCTCCGAAGTTTTGATTTCGGGGCTCCACGGTCAGCAGGGATTGGTCGGTCACCGTCGGGGCTTGGATAAAGCCATGATATCGTCCCATCCAGTAGTCTCTCAGGTATCCGGTAGGCTCCATCACCCGCTTGCCTCCCTGCCCCCCGTCCAGCACCGTCGCATACCGGCAGCCTCTCAGCACACAGGATTCCCGGGGAGAAATGGTTTTCAGCCCGCCTTCATAGGAAGTGTATCCTTTTTCCACAAAAAGATCATCGCGGTGGGAGTTTTGATAGTTGTGTTCGACACAGTCCAAAGTCCAGGCTTGGAGGTGCTTGAGGCATTTGTCGTTGTCAAAATCGTTGTTGGTGTAGGCTCCGTAGGTGAAATTGAACCAGGGCACATGCTCCATCCGCTTGACTTCATAGGTTCGCTCCAGACTTCTCAGCAGAAAGGATTTGTATTGAGGGTCTTCGGTGTAGCGAAGGATGGTATAGTAGGCTTCGAAAGCGAGCTGATCATCCCAAGGGGCCAGTGTGGAAGGGGGAAAGGTGTTTTTCTGCCGGAGGGTATTTTGCAGGTATCCCCAGTCCACCAGTTGCTCGTAGCCTTTTTTGAATTTTTCGTCACCGGATACGGCATGGGCGGTCTGCATAAAAGCCAAGGCTTCCAGGCCATTGACACCTCGGTCATTGTAGCCGTAGGGGCGGAGCAGATAGTCGGGATCCCAGCGTCCCCATCGGGTAGGCTTTCCGTCCAGGTCAATGACTTTAAACCCATTGTCCAGGATATAGGAAGCGATCCGCGTCAGGTGTTCCTTGGCCAGGTCTTTTTCCCGGCCCTCAGCCACCAAGTCGTGGAAGATGGAGACGGAATAAAAATGGGCAATGATCTCATCGCTGGAAACATCCCCTTTCCAATACCATTTTCCGTCCTCGGTTTTGTTCCACTTGGCGGGAAGTCCCCCGGAACCATGCTCGCCCAGACCTCCCTTGTCTCCGGTCACTGAATAAATCGACCGAGCCACCAGCCCGTCAATCGGAGTGACCCGCTCCAGCCAAACCATGGCATTGAAGACCTCGACGGCCTCTTTTCTGGCGGCTTGGTCTCCGGTGACTTTGTATTTGTAGCACATGGCGGCCAGGTAGCTTGCGGTATGGTCTCCGTCGTTGTCACTCACTTCCCGAATCCATTCCCCGTCTTTGAGAAAAAGTGTCTGGATGAACCCCAGCCTTTTTTGGCCCCACTCGTTGAGGTGCCTTTCGTAGTATTCGGCCTTTTTCAGCAGCGTATATTCTTCGTATGCGATGATCCCCAGTCCTCCGTCTGTGGCGATGAATACCTTCTTGTCCGCCACGGCAATGTCGTTTACCCTGTTGTCAGGCAGCCAGTGGTCTGCTCCGAAATACTGCCATTCGCCGTCCAGCATCCGAACCGCTCCCCGTTCGGTGCCGATCCAGAGATCATTGGCAAACCCCCGGGTCAGCGAGGTGGTATTTTCCACCGGCAACCCGTCCGCTCCTTTCAAGGTGGTCAACGACGCGCCGCGCAACTCCGCCAGTCCCTTGTCGGTCGAAACAAAAAGCCGTCCTCCAAAGCCTTGAAGATCCCGGGTAGTCGTGGAGGGCAATTTCCCCCAATCAATGAAATCGGTGTTGACGATCTTGCCGTCAAACTGGACCAATTCGCCTGGCCTCAGGATATGGAGTGTCCCCGCATAGGACTGAATCCGGTCGATCGGCCCCAACCGAACCGGCTCGGCGTGCAGTTGGGTACCATCCTCCATCAGCATCGTGATGTCACTGTTGTAGTATCCGCCCTCGGGCTTGATGGACACGAATTTGTTTTTTTCCAGTCTGAAAATCTCCTCTGAAGTAGCCGCATACAGCACTCCGCCGTGAAGACAAAGATCCACGTAGTGCTGCCCGTCCATTTGCTCCCAGCCCGTCGATCCCAGTTTGTAAATGCCCTTGTTGCCCAAGGCCCAGAGTTCTCCCTGGAGACTGAGCAGGCGATTGATTTCCGAAGGGGCATCTTTCGACTGCTGCAATTTTCCATCCCTGAGCTGGTGAATCCGGCTGCCCATGATCACAAAGCATTCCCCCTGATAAGTTCCTATGCCTGTGATCGGCTGGTCGGTCGGGATCTTGTGGGCGACCTCCTGAAGGAAAACCTCATCCGGTACTGGCTTCCAATATTTTTCAGGGTCGCTTGTCTGGGCCAGCACTGGCACAGTCGATACCATCCACAGGCAAAAAAGCAAGGCTCCGCGGGATAGGGTGCTTGAAGGTTGGTTCATGGTTGTTTGGTTTTGGGAAAGGGCTTGATTCTAAACCATACTACCCCCGATGACCCCGGAAAGGCTATCCCTATCGGGCGAGATGAGCTGGCTGGCTGCCAGGTCTCCCTGATGTGCTGAAAAAAGTCTACTACAAAAACGTCCTGCGGATCGTGCCGGGATTGGATAAGACCTTGTTTCCGGATTGATTTTTCCCATAAGTCAGAATTAAAAAACGGCTATTTTAGCTTAAAACGGCTATTTTTTGTTTGTGCCCCAATAAAGGGTATCTTCATGGTTCTCTCAAAATCAAATCTCAGATGGAATTACAAAGAGCCTTGTTCCGGGAGCGGATGTCTAAAATAAAAAAGGCGAGAGCCTTGATTATATTTCTGTTGGTGCTATTGGCGATCACCATCTTCCAGGACTACCTTCAAGCCAATTACCAATCCTACTCCTTCTATCTCTCCGAATCCTTACTGTTCAATATCTTCTGGCCATTGTTCTTACCGATCACTTTACTGGCGCGACTCGTTTTCAAAAAGTCAAAGACGCTGCGGGCAATCCGTCCTAAATGGGCGGCTCGACCCGTGTTCGTATTGACGTCTACGATCTGCCACTCGCTTCTGTTTGCATTTCTGGTATTCGCCATTTCCGGTTTGTTCTATGACAATACCTTCGGGTTTGCAGATAATCTAAGCTACTCCCTTTCACATGATTTATACAAATACCTGCTGGTCTATACCGCAATCTCTTTGATTCCGCTACCCAAGTCAAGCGAGGCCGAGTCGACAGATTTCGCGGGCCATCCTGAATTTTTGCTTGTCCCCACTGCCAAAAAGACCGAGAAGATCCCTACCGAATCCATCTTGTATATCTCCTCGGCAACGCCCTATGTGGAAATCTGGACAGGGGAGAGAAAAAGCCTCCTGATGGGTTCTCTAAAGTCTTTCGCCAGAAAGCTGGATCCCGCTGTCTTTGTGCGAATCCACAAAACCACGCTCGTCAATGTAGGAAAGGTAGTTTCCCTCAATTCCCGGGGTAACGGGGACTATGACCTTCGGCTCACCAATGGGCAGGAGCTTCGGCTAAGCCGAAATTACGTCCAGGATTTCAGAGGCAAATTTGGCCAAGCTGCCACAGGTTGATATAGATTATCCACAGGTCAGACTATCCGGTTTTAGGCTCCCGTTTCTTTCGCTCAATTTGTGGGAAAAAGAAAGCCATGACGCAAACCCTTCCCAAATGCCTGATCCTCCTCTTTCTTTTCCTCAACGTCCACTGCTCCGGACAAACCCGCCAAACCGTCGGAGGCGGATGCGAAGGCTGCGAAGCCATCTATGAGTTTGGGGGGAAATCCTTGGCGAGCATAGACACGCTTCCGGATTTTGACAGCTCCGAGCCCAAGCTCAAACTCAGCGGAACGGTATTTCACCGCGACGGGAAAACCCCAGCCAGTGGGGTAATCCTATACATCTACCACACCGACCGGACAGGGGTCTATCCGACACGGGGAAACGAGACCGGTTGGGCCCGGCGACACGGATACATCCGGGCTTGGGTGATGACCGATGAGCAAGGCAGTTACGCTTTTTATACCTTTCGGCCGGCGGCCTACCCCGATGGCACCGAGCCCGAGCACATCCACCTGACTGTGAAGGAGCCTGACAAAAACGAGTATTACCTGGATGAGTTTGTTTTCGCAGATGATCCGATCCTGACTCCGGTGCACCGCAAAAAACTTGAAAACCGGGGCGGATCCGGTATCCTATCCCCAGTCCATTCCGGGGGGATGCTCCACGCAAACCGGGACATCATCCTCGGTCTCAACATCCCGGATTATGATTAGGCAGTTGATTTTTGCGCTTCTGTTTGCCTTTGGCTGCGGGGAAAATCAATCTTCTATTCCAGCGAAAGCCGGACTTATCCACAGTTCCGCTCCGGGCAAAATGGCGACCGGGCAAAAAGATACCCTGTGGATAAGTCTCTCCCAAAGCAAGATCCATTGGAAAGGCACCAAGATGCGCGGACTTGGCAAGCATGAAGGGGAAATCCCGCTCAAAAAGGGCTTCATTCTGGAAAATCAGGGACAATGGCAGAGCGGCTATTTTGAGATTGACATGGACAAAATCCGGGTGACCGACATCCCGGAAACCGACCCCATTCCGATCAAAAACCTGACAGACCACCTCAAAAACGGGGATTTCTTTGATGTGGATAAGTATCCTGTTTCCAGATTTACACTCCTGGAAATCAAAGCAACCAACCCAGGAGGGCTCGTGCTCAGCGGCAACCTCGAAATCAAGGGAATCTCCAAACCAATCCGCTTTGAAGGCATCCGAAACAGAAATCAGGTGCTGGCAGAATTTTCCATTGACCGGTTCGATTGGAATATTGCCTACACGGGGTCTTGGGCCGACAGGACTTTGGTGGATCGGGAGATCGGGTTTCGGATAAAACTGGTGTTGGAGTGAGGCTTTTGACTATATTGAAAAACATGGGAGTTTTCCACCACAAGAACCAAAACCAGGGATTACGCCTTTTGGGAGGATTTCTTCTCCTCATTGGTCTGATTGCATTAGGGACTCCGGTATTTCTCGAAGTGGATACCCCGTTCAGCAAGTTTTTGATGGCAAGTGCAGTACCCTTGGTTTTTGGTCTGTTTCTGATTTCCACCTATTCGGGAACGCTCATTGATTTTGGGGCAAAAAAATCCAAAGCCTACCAGAGCGTCCTGTGGATAAAGTTTGGGGAATGGCAAAACCTGCCGAAGATTGAAAACGCAGAACTAATCCACTACACCTACTTGGAGCGAAATACCCCAAATGGAATCAGCCCGACGCTTTCGAGGGAAATCACCGTTTACAAATGTGTGTTGTTGGCTGAAGGCAGAAAATTCCTGGTTTTTGACTATCCGAAAGAATCTCAAGCCATCGCCGCTTTGGAAAAAATCAGGATTGGGCTTAAGCTTTCTTGAGGCATTTGAAAGATCAGCGGGAAAAATCCTTCATTCGTTATAATGGCCATCGGCCGATTTACAGTTACCCGACTTCTTTATTTTCTCAATGTCCTTGAGTGCCTTTTGGGTAAAACAAATCTCAAATATCATGAGTGGAATAGCTTTTTCCGCTCCGCTTGATCCAATTTCACCACTCTCCCTTTTTTTGCATCGATCATTCCCTTTTCAATTTCAGCGAGGTTTTTTGGATTTTCGAAATAAGGGTCTTTGCTGGGAGAGGGGTTGGAATCGGAAGAGGGTGTTTCCTTTTCCAAAAAATCGACTTTGAATGCCTTTGCAAGTTTCTTGAAAGCATCAATTATTTCCTCATTATCCGTGTGTATCTCAATCGTCTTCATAGTACCAATATACGGATTGGGAGACAGGTAAAGTTGCCCAACGGCTTTACCACTCAATTTTCAGGAGTCGCGGTAGCTTGCAATGTTTTGTTAGGACAAAGTATGAAAAATTGTGATTTCTTAAAAAACGATTTTGATCGTTCAAAGGCCTGCGAGAATCTGAGACTTGTTTTGCGAGAACTAAAAATGTCCTGCTTCCGGAGAAGCAGGACAACTTGAAAAGACAGCCACAGATTCCCAAATTTTTTATCTGCGCATCTGTGGCTTTATCCCTAAAACTTCAAACTCAATCCCAGCAGGAAATTCGTCCCCGCCTGTGGATAGTAGTAGTTTTCTGTCACCAGATCTTTCCCGGCACCTCCCGGCACAAAGTAGCTGAAGGTATAGCCATTCGGCTCGTACATCTCATTGAAGATGTTGTTGATCAGCAGATTCAGCTCCAGGCCTTTGAAAAACCTCGGCTGGGCGGAGTAGCTGATCCGGAGGTCATTGGTGAAAAACGCATCCAAGGCCCGTCCGTCATTTCCGGTATTGTCGAGATACTGCTGACCTACGTACTTGCTGAGCCAATTGAGCGAAAGATTCTTAGTCGGCTTGAACTCGACGATTGCCGAACCGACGACATTGGGCGAAAAGGCAATGTCCGTATCCGCGTAGGTGAAGGCTTCCTGTTGGAATTCCTCTCCGCTATAATCATCGATGTACTCGGTGAATTCCTTGATCTTGTTTTGGCTCAGGGCAAGGTTTCCGCCCAAAGTCCAAGCTGGGGAAAGCTTGTACGCGCCATCCAGCTCGATTCCTGCCCGATAGGATGATTCCACATTTTCCCGGATATAGGCCCCCACGTCGTTGATCTGCCCGGTGAGGATCAACTGATCCTTGTAGTCCATGTAGTAGAAATTGGCGTTGTAGCTCAGCCGTCCTGTCTTGGCACGAAGACCGGCTTCGATGTTGTTTAGCCGCTCCGGGCGGGGCACTTCGCTGATCGGATTGTCCGTGAAGTCTGAGCGGGTAGGTTCCCGATTGGCCACGGCATAGCTGGCGTACCAGGTCCGGTTTCCCTTTTCGTAGGAGAGTCCAAACTTCGGATTGAAGAAGGTGTAATTTTCCTGTCCGTCCACCACCCGCTGATCGTCATTGACCCCTGCAAAGGAATAATCGATGCCCCGCACCTGAAGGTCGCCAAACAGGTTCCATCCGGGACTGACTTCGTAGGTGGCTTTTGCATAGATATTCCGGTCGTCTTTGACCGCATTGTTGTCATAGTAGCGGTCACGGATGTCGGTGTCACCTGCCACTCTTGCCCAGATGATCTCCCCAAAGTGGTCCCCGTCGTAGCGGTTGGCCCCACCCCCGATGATCAGGTCCAATTTCCCGTCGGTGGAGACATAGTTGACCGAGCCCACAAAGCCATAGAAATCATTGTCCAGCCAGCGGCGACGGATGATATCCGTGCTTTCGATTGTTTCATCCCCTATCGTCACCGGCGGCAAGCCATAGTTTGCGAAATCGTCATCCTCCCGGTACTGTTCATAGTATCCCCGGCCGTAGGTATAGTGAAGGGCCAGGTTGGTTTTCCAGTTGGTGCCGACTTTCCCGGTATAGATCAGTTGGTAATGATCCTGCTGGTAATTGTCCGTTTCGTTGTCGTAAGTATAATAGTTGTAGGTTCGGTCATCCTCCAGCTTTGATTCAGGAAGGCCATACCAGCTTTGATAGGTCTGCTCTTTTCCGGAGAAAGCGATCAGCTTGATCACGTTTTTCTCTCCATAATACCCTCCCGACACAAACCAACTGCTGAGATCCGAGAAAGCCCGGTCCACATAGCCATCCGAGGTGATCTTGGAAAGGCGGGCATCCACGGCAAAGCGTTGGTTGAGCAGGCCAGTCCCGGCTTTGACGGTATGCCTCCAGGTGTTGAAGGAACCGAAGCTGTTGTCGATCTGGGCATAGGGATCATCCTGTCTGGTGTCGGTCTGGAAGTTCAGACTGGCTCCAAAAGTAGCGGCTCCGTTCGTAGAAGTGCCGACTCCGCGCTGGATCTGCACATTTTCGACCGAGGACGCAAAGTCCGGCATGTTTACCCAAAACACCCCGTGGGACTCTGCATCGTTCATCGGGATCCCGTTGACCGTGGCGTTGATGCGTGTCTGGTCTGAACCGCGAATCCGCATTCCCGTGTAGCCCACACCCGCTCCCGCATCGGAATAACTCACCACAGAAGGCGTGAAATTCAGCAGGATCGGGATGTCCTGTCCCAGATTCCGTTTGGCGATTTCGGACTTATCCACATTGGAAAAAGTGGTCGGAGTAATCCCCGAAGCCCGGGTCGCCGATACGATAAACTCCTCGGTCAAAAACTCCTTGCCTTGCAAGGCAATCTCCAAATTCCCCGAAAATGGAATGGAAATGGTCTTTCGGAAGGTCTCAAAACCCAAAAAGGATACCCGCAACCCAATCTCCCCTGCGGGCAATCTGGAGAGGATAAACCGCCCGCTTTCATCCGTCACGGCTCCGATTCCCAGATTTTCGGTCCAGACCGAAGCTCCAACAAGCGCTTCTCCACTTTGTGCGTCCGTTACTTTTCCGCTCAGGCTGTTTTGGGCCCAAGCCGAAATCACGGCCAAGTAAAGCACCAGGCCAATCGTTAATTTTTTCATGTGTAATCTTCCCTTTCGGGTCATTGAGTGAAACATTGGAAAACCCAAGGGAGGTCTTCCGTGACAGTTTACCCGCTTTGCAAAACGAAAACTGCTGAATAGCCCGAAGGGTACCGCTTCGGCATTTTCACTGACAGTTCCATTTTACTTTCTCATTTCCCTTCGCCGGCATTACCCGGATCAGGTCGTATGGGTATGATCTCAGCCCGTTTTGTTAAGGCACCCCTTATGATCTCAGACAAAGGTAAGCGGGAATCGGTTTTTTCAAGAATTAATGCGGAAAAAATTCAAATGAGCTACCCAAACGGCAAAACCGGGGGTATTAGGGTGTATAGCTTTCTTTTTGTGCGGGATTTTCCTACTGGGTGAATCTTTCTGTTTTCAAAAAAATGGAGGCCTTCTCAAAGCAAAAAATTTCTATAAATTCAACAATCCAAAAAAGCCTCTCAATCCCATGAAACTTTACAAACTGACCGCCGGAACACTTCTGGAATCCGAAAACGGTATTTTTCTTGGCCCCGAACTTGACTGGGACCAGCTCCTGGGCAGGGAGCATCTGCCCCAGCTTTTGAAGTCCGAAGCCTCGCATTGGGAGGAGATTTCCTTCGAAAAAGCGGAGGAACTGAAAGCCGAGGGCCTGCTGGCCCCGATGGGAAACCAGGAGGTCTGGGCGGCCGGAGTGACCTATTACCGCAGCCGGACGGCCCGAATGGAAGAATCCCAGGATTCCGGAGGGGCGGATTTCTATGACAAGGTATATGCCGCTGACCGGCCCGAATTGTTCTTCAAAGCCACGGCAAGCCGTGTTTCCAATCCCGGCGAGACGGTCAATATCCGCAAGGATTCGACTTGGGATGTACCTGAGCCGGAGCTGACCCTGTTGGTTTCCCCTTCGGGAAAAGTGCAGGGGTTCACCGTCGGCAACGACATGAGCAGCCGCAGCATCGAGGGAGAAAACCCGCTCTACTTGCCGCAGGCAAAGGTTTACCAAGGCTGCGCCGCTATCGGGCCCTGTATCCTGATCCAGGAAGAGCTGCTTTCCGACGACACCAAGATCAGTCTCGAAATCCACCGAAACGGCAAGATCGAAGCCTCCGGGGAAACCACTTTGGCACAAATGAAGCGCAAACCCCAAGAACTGGCGGACTGGCTTTTTCGAGCCAACACCTTTCCGACTGGCTGCCTGATGATGACCGGCACCGGAATCGTCCCGGACAATTTTACCCTTGAAAAAGGCGATGTGGTAAAAATCACGATTGACGGAATCGGAACGCTGGAAAATAAAGTTGGAAAGATTTAAAATGATGTAGCTTTTGGGGCAAAAACGTCGTTTCGACAGCAAACCTAACTTTCCGCCATGAAAAACGCCGTACTTCTTCTTCTTTTCGTTTCTTTCTTTTTTTCCTGTCAGGAAAATGAAACCCCTGATGTCTCCGAAATGCCCCAAGAATGGATTTTGAAAGGGTATAAAAGCGGCTGGATTCCTGAGAAAGACATCGTTCCAATCAAGGATTCGGTTTACCGGTACAACCTTAGGCAGGACGGCTCATTTGTCAAAACAATCGGGCACTATCAATTGACCGGAACGTATGATTTCGAAACTGGCACAGAAGGCGGGAATTTCGTGACCCTTAATTATGATGAGGCTTCTGTCAAACTTGATGAAGAATCGGGAAGCTGGGGGCTCATCCACTATTGCGGACAAACTTATGAGCCTTTTGTGATTTTGGATTCCAAAACCGTCCGCGGAAGCTGGAGTGAATGCGACGGCCCAAACTTGTATTTTGAGAGAAGGTAAAGAACGTCCGTCTTTTCCAACGCCTTGCCATGAGTCTTTTCTTCCAAAAATCACTCCGTCTCCCAAGTTATCCACAAGGCTACCATCTGGTCACCGACCAAATCGAGCGGGCGATGCCGGAGATCCGGGAAATCCGCATCGGGTTTTTGCAGGTTTTTCTCCAGCACACTTCTGCCGGATTGTGTATCAATGAAAACGCCGATCCAACCGTGCGAAAGGACTTTCAAACCTTTGTAAACGAATTGGTTCCGGAAAATTATCCACGGTTTATCCACAAGGATGAAGGTCCCGATGATATGCCTGCGCACATCAAAAGTGCCTTTTTCGGAGTCAGCCTGCAAATCCCCATCTCCGGTGGAAAACTTGCCCTCGGAATCTGGCAGGGAATCTATCTCTGCGAATTCCGCCGTCACGGAGGAGCCAGAAGCCTGGTTCTCACCGCTTTTGGAAATGGGTAAGTCCCCAAAAAGCTTGCTGAATTCTGGGCTTCGGCGATATATTCAATAAATTTGGCTTTATTGGTTTTAGTTTTTAGGGATCCATGAAATGCCCATGAGAAAAGCTTCTCACACAGGAGGATGATTATCCAGGGCATTCCATATGGCCTTTGAAAATCAAATTATAAACAGATGAAAATTGAAACCATAACCCAAATAGAGGCGATACTCGAAAAATGTGTCAGAGGAGCCTTGACAAGAACCAAATTGAACAAAACGTTCAGGCCATTTCATGAAGCACTGCTTACGAAAGAAATGGTAAATGCTTCCAGTTTTGAACGATCATTTTCAACTTCTTTCGGCCAAGGACCTATTGAAGAAATATCGAGGATTGTTGCAATTGATGCGGGGTTTGCCGTAACGAGACAGAAGCAAACGCTGGTCAATGTGTTCAAAGGAGCCATTGACGAGATTGAAAGGATTTCCAGTGGTCTTCGGAGCGGTGAGCTAAAGCCTAATTGGGAACGGGAAATAAAAAATATCCTGGCTTTCCAAAAAGGGGATACTGTAGTCAGAAGGGTACTTTCGGATCTGCATTTGGAAAAAGACGGAAAGGAAGTTTTCATTTCCATCAAAACCGTAAAGCCGAATCTGGATCAAACAGAAAAGGCAAAAAAAGATCTAATGCTTCTGAAAGCACACAATCCAAAGGTTGAAACCTATTTTGGCCTCTTTTACAACCCTGGAGGCCCCAGAAAACAAGATTACAATTGGTCTGTCCCGTCAAAAATATTTGACATGAAAAATGACTCTGTAGTGCTGATAGGAGAGGAATATTGGGATAAGCTCGGTGGAATTGGGACCTATTTGAGTCTGTTGGAAATTTTTGCCAGAGTTGGCGAAAAAACAAGAAGTGATATTTTAGGCCTCTGACAAAATCCTTTCCAGTCTGGCAAGAAATTCTTTTTCCCAGCTTACCTCATCTGTGTTGACATACCTGGAATACCTGAATTTCGGATAGTTGACAATGGCCTCGTTGTTGATGACTTTCATCAAATGCTCGCCTAAAGCCAATCCCAAACCTACTGGAACAGCATTTCCTATTTGCTTGTATTTTTCCAACAGCGTTCCCGTAATCTCCCAATCATCCGGAAACTGTTGGACTCTTTTGTATTCTTGGATACTGAGCGGCCTGTCTTCCTCCGGATGACACAGGTCTGTTGCCGGCATAGCAGGGTGGGTGACCAAGGTTGGACTAGGCTCATCCCAACTGATTCTCCTCAAAAAACCTGTCTTGCCTCCGCCGGAATAGTAGGACGCTCCCATCGCCTCCTTCTGAAGCTCTGTCGGAAGGCTTCTCCAATTTTGCCCCTCTTTGAGACTACGGTAATATCTGAGTCTTTTTTCAGGGAAATTCAAATGCTCATGTTCAGCTCCCTCCAAGTCATCAACAGCACTTCTGAAAGATTTCCATTTCTCCAGGCCAAACTCGCCGTTTTCCGAATGGGTCGGTTGCAGATACGGCAGTTTCCCGGTGTCCCGTGAGCAGACTATGATCACTCTCTCCCTTTTCTGTGGCGTACCAAAGTTGGCCGCATTGTAAAGGTTGAAGCTCAAGGAGTAACCCGCCGATTTTAGCTTGTCAGTGGCAAATTTCAATGCTCCCCCGGCCAGGTTTCTCTCGTCAAAATAGACATTCTCCGCATTTCGTTCTTTGTGCGGAATGTGGCTCAGAGGCGCGGACAAAAGTCCCCGTACGTTCTCTATGACCGCAAATCTCGGATTCAACCCAATTATCATATCGATGAAGGTCAGGAACACATTCCCCCGCTCATCTTCAAATCCCTTTCTTTTGCCCGCAGTACTAAACGCCTGGCAAGGCGGTCCGCCCACCACGAGGTCGATTTCTTCGTCTGGCTCCAAACCCGAAATAAAGCGGATCTGCGCAGGACGGTAATTTGTGATGTCACCAACCAAAGCGATATTCGGCTTGTTCTTCAGTATGGTTTTCCTACAGGCTTTGTCTATTTCGGAAGCCAGAAGAGTCTGAAAACCAGACTTTTCCAAACCAATATCCATTCCCATAGCACCGCTGAAAAAACTCAGTGCTATAGGCTTGCCTTTTTCCCTAGCTAGAAATCCATAAACCGCCCTGTCTTCGGCCACACCGCTATTGGAGTTGTCAATGAATTTCTCCAGGGATTTTTCGTTGATTATCCAAGTTGAACCGATCTTTTCAGAGGTTACCTTTCCGTCCCTGCAGAGATTTCTGACCTGTTGGGGGCTTAGGTTCAATTTCAATGCTGCTTCTGAAACACTTAGCATAGGTACCTGATATTTTTTCTTATTGGAAAATTTACGAAGTACCAATTTATGAAAAATCTGGTTGGAAAATCATCTTTTTCGCCGATCATCCAAGAAATAAAATGCTGCTTCCAGGCACTCAATTCGGAAAATCGGAATAAGACAAACGCACTGCCTTTTTTACCATCCGAGATTCAAAGAGGTCAGATCCGCCGGAATCTGCTTTTTCCGCTTCAGTTCCCTCTGGTACAGATAGTCTCCGAGTTCGGCAAAAAAAGGCTTCCCGATCTCTTCCGTCTCGTAGGTGTTGTCATTGAGGATCTGGTCTTCATTGGCATACACCACGGCGGAAACCAGGAATTCCACCCCGTTTTCGTAGTCCACAAAATAGCCCCCGTCGATCAGGTAGCCATAGGACCAGCCCGTTTTGTTAAACAGCCGAAACTGCCGGGGGATCGGACTTTTGGTGGCTCCAAACTTGAAAAACTTGGAATATCCGTCATAGAACTCCGTTGTGTCGTACTTCGGATAGTCGCTTTCGCCGGGAAGCATGCCCATGTATTTCAGCACAAAATCACGGTGTTCCCCGGAGATCTGAAACCGCTCACCTTCAAAAAACGCCTGTGGAAAGACAATCCTCCGCACCACTCCATGGAGATCCGAGAGCGCAAATTTGTTCTTGAAGGAAAAATCCATTCCTCCCTGGAACAGGCTGTCGCTCCGGTAAAAGGCCTTTCCGATCTTTGGACTGCCCGGCACCACGTAGACACTGTCGGTATGCCTCGCCGGCAGTTCCAGCACTGTTTTTCCCGACTTATCCACAAACCGGACGGGATTGAACTGCCGGTTTTCCTCCGGGGAAATCGGAAACCCCAGCCGCTGGGTAATCACGGAATGATTCAAGCCCTTCTCTCTTAGCTTTGCGTTGATATAGTCCAAGCCCAGCAATTCGTAGAGCCGGTTGGCGGCGTCATTGTCCGAGACCAGCAAAATCTTCCTGATGTAATGCCCGATGCTGGGAAGGCCGGTTTCCGAACTGGAATCTGAATGCGCCGGAATCTGCGAAGCCTTGGCGGAATCCGTCAGCATCGTCGTCTCCAGTGTCAAACCCTCGATATGCTGTTCTTCCAGCCATTCCAGAGCCAAGAGCGCAATGGGCAGTTTGACGGTGGATGCAGGATAGAAATAGTGCCCGTCGTCCAGGTTAAAACTGAAGTCTGTAAACAGGGGATTGCCATGTTCATTTCGGTCGATCTGGGTGTAGAGGATCTGGACCTGATACTTATCCACATCGTCCAGAACCCGCCGGAGCATGGGGTAATCTTCGAAACCCGCCTCAAATGGGCCTTTTTCTTCCTTTGCACAGGAACAAAGAACCGCAGTGGCAAGGAGGACTTGAAGCAGGTTTCTCATTCTCAAAGCAGATTGTGGATAATGTCACTGAGGTACAGGAGATCGTCCGTTTCGTGAAAGCCGGAGATGACTATCCGGTTTACACGCCGGCTCTGGGGCGTGGGATAGGGAAACGAGGAGGTGATGATTCCGGCTTTCTCAAACTCAGTCACCCACTTGTCCTCTGTGTAAACGAAAGCCGGAAAATGCGGGCTTCCCTTGATCTCCCAGATATCGGCCGTCTCCCGCGCAAAGATCCCGCAGGCATCCATCAGCCAGGCCTTCTTTTCCAGATAGCGGGCTTCCATCACCAAAAAGGTGGCCAAATGCCCCGGCGAAGCGGGCGAGGCCCCGCCAAAAAGCGGCGTATCCTTAATCCGGTCGATCTGGAAACCCTCTCCCAACACGATTCCGGCCGGAAGGCCAAGACCCTTGCCCAGCGAGCCCGAGACCACAAGATTTACTCCCGGGGATTTCCATTGCCGATAGGTGCCGTAGATGCTGTCTCCCAGCGTGCCAAACGCATGGCTGTCGTCGATCAGTTGGCGCACGTCGTGTTTTTTCGCAATCTCCCGTACCCATGCATAGTCGCGGATTTCGCATTCAAAAGGATCCACCGCATTGCCGATGATCAGAATCCTACGGGCGGAGAGTGCTTCCGACTGCTCCAGACACGCCCTTTTCCATTGTATGAAATTCAATTGAACAGCAGGAGAATAGCCGTCCGGAATCACTGCGGGGTGGGCATCCGGCGCGATCCATACCTCATCGGCATCGGCGACCAGCGACTTCCAAGCCGCAATGCAGGCAAGATATCCCGAGCTGAACACTGCGGCCGACTCCGATCCGGCCGATTGGGCAAAACTCTCTTCAAACTCATCCACGACCCTGAGGCGAATGTTGTTGATCCGGCTTTGGCCGTGATTGGCACCAAACTCGAAGAGATTGTCGGCCAAAACGTTCAAAAAACCCATGTCTTGGGCGATGCCGAGGTAGGAGGTACCGCTGAAGTAGAGGTAGTCCTTGCCGTCCAGTTCGATCATCCGATCGATTCCGTGATCGAGGTAGCGATAGTTCATGGGCACGGCGCTATTTGGCAAAAATCTGGCTGGGATCCTGAAAGGACTTAAACTCCAGGGCGTTTCCGCAGGGATCCAGAAAAAACATCGTGGCCTGCTCGCCCACTTCACCCTGGAAGCGGATGTAGGGCTCGATCACAAATCGAGTCCCGTGGGATTTCAGCTTTTCGGCGAGTTCATGCCATTCTTCCCAACCCAAAATGGCTCCGAAATGCCGCACCGGGACATTTTTCCCATCCACCTCATTGCTCTGGACGTTTGCCAGCTCATCGGGCTTGATGTGGGCGGAAAGCTGATGGCCGAAAAAGTTGAAATCGATCCATTTGTCGGTACTGCGACCGATCTCACATCCCAGCAAACCGCCGTAAAATGCCCGGGTCTCCTCGATGTCGCGGATCGGAAAAGCCAGGTGAAAAGGTTTAAATTGGCTCATAATGCTTACTTTCGTTTTGATTTTTTCTGCAAAAAAGATCCTCTTTGCTTCCCTAAAGATATGTCAAAAAAGAAAACAGTTTCATTGGTTTTGAGCAGCGGCGGGGCGAGGGGATTGGCGCATGTCGGGGTGATCGAAGAGCTGCAAAGCCGTGGCTATGAGATCGCCGAGATCGCGGGCTGCTCGGTAGGGGCCTTGGTGGGAGGCATGTACGCCGCCGGAAAGATGCCGGAGTTCAAAGACTGGATCTGCAATCTGGATCGGGTGGATGTGTTTTCGCTGATGGATTTTACCTTCTCCAGCCGTGGGTTTATCAAGGGCGACAAAGTTTACAATTCATTGAAGCATGTGGTCAAAGACTGTCAGATTGAGGATTTGGCGATTCCTTTTTCCTGCAACGCGGTGGACTACAAAAGCGGAAGGGAGTTTGTTTTCAGGGAAGGGAGCCTCTATGCAGCCATCCGCGCTTCGGGAAGCATTCCAACCGTCTTTCAGCCGGCCCGTCACTTGCGCCATGAATTCATAGACGGGGGAGTATTGAACCCCGTTCCGATTTCCCTTATTTCAAACCACGAAGACCGCCTGCTCGTGGTGGTGGAGGTCAACGGACCCCAGCACCTTTACCTCACACCCGCCAAAAAAGATCCGAAAGGCAAAAGCTTGATCTCCATTCCGGGATGGCTTCAGGATTACCGGCGAAAGATGGCCCAGTATTTCCCGGAGGAAGCCAACGGGGAAAAACAAGCATCCCTCAGCGCTTTCAGCCTGATCACACGGTCTTTTGACCTGCTTCAGGATCGGTTTTGCGAATTGCTGATCGAGAAATATGCCGTGGATGTGACGGTCCGAATCTCGAGAAAACAGGCCGGGACCCTGGAATTTCACAAAGCTGCCGAGCTGATCGACATAGGAAGACAGAAGGCGCAGGAAGCACTCGACCGGTTGGAAGATGGAAATCGCTGAGCTCAACCGACTCCTCGGCAATGTGGATAGCTACCTGCTGGACCAGATCCTCAAGGGGAAGTTTACCAAGGAAATGAAGATCCTGGATGCCGGTTGCGGAGAAGGACGAAATGCAGTCTATTTCATCAATCAGGGCTATCAGATCTTTGGCATTGATCCAAATGAAACGGCAATCCAATACTGTCGCTACCTCGCCAAAAGCCTGAATCCGGATTTCGACATCCACCGTTTTCAAGTGGGCAGACTGGAGGCGGTTCCCTTTCATGCCGAAGCCTTCGATGCGGTGATTTGTTCGGCGGTTTTACACTTTGCAGACGGTGTGGACAACTTCCAAAAAATGCTTTCGGAAATTCACCGAGTCTTGAAACCCGGAGGCATATTCTGGTTTAGAATGGCCACGGGATTTGCGGGGATATTGGGGGAAAGTATTGACTTGGGCCAGGGAAAATATCGGCTTCCTGACGGTTCGGAGCGCTTTGTGCTCACACTGTCCGATGTGGATCACCTGAAAAAAGCCGGGTTTCGCTTTCTGGAAGTCCCCAAGACCGTGTTGGTGTTGGGACAACGGGAAATGGGGATTTTCCTGATGGAAAAGGCCGGTTAATATCCTAAATTCCGCTTCTTTGGGCATCCTAAACAAAATCCCTCCACACACTTCTTCAGAAAAACCATAGCGCCACCTTTTTGTCATGGACCTTCAATACGCCTTCGAACTCATCGGTACTTTTGTTTTTGCCATTTCCGGGGCGCTTGCCATCCGGGAAAAGGAGCATGATCTTTTTGGAGCCGGCTTTACCGGATTCATCACTGCGATAGGCGGGGGAACGCTCCGGGATATCCTGTTGGACAGCTATCCCCTGGTGTGGATCGGCAATGTCCAGGTACTCTATGCCATCCTTGCCGGAGTGCTGGCGGCATTCATATTTCCCCGTTTTCTGAGTCAGCTCCGCAAAACCTTCTTTTTGTTTGACACCCTGGGCATTGGGTTTTTTACGGTTTTGGGAGTCGAAAAAGCCCTCGCTTTGGGATTCCGGCCGGAAATCGCCGCAATCATGGGCATGTTTTCGGCAGTCATGGGCGGAGTGATCCGGGATACTTTGACCAATGAAATTCCCATTCTTTTCAGAAAAGAGATCTACGCCTCCGCTTGCCTGGCCGGAGCCGTCGTCTATCTGGTTTTCCATTACCTGGGCGTAGAGAGAAACTACAACCTGCTGATCTCGATGGCGCTGATCATTGTCATCCGCCTGATCGCCATGAAATACAAGCTCAGCCTGCCCAGATTGGACTAAAAACACGGCCAAAATTTGTACAAAGCGAAGTTTATGCTACATTCCTTAAAGAATTCTCAAGCAGGCATTTGGGTAGGCTGGCTTTTTGCTTAAATTTTAACAAAATTAAAACCCGCTGAGAAACCATGCTTTTTCAAACAAGTCCCAAATGAGTAGTTTAAAACAGACCATTGATTGGAAGGCCATTTTGGATCCCCTTTCGATCTTCTACATCGCCGCGGGAGTCGTCTGCGCCGCCATATCCCTGGAAGCTTTTATGCTTCCCAACAAGTTTCTGGACGGCGGTGTGACAGGCATCGCGATTATTTTGAACCTTCAGTACGGAATGGACCTGAACCTCTTGCTGGTCTTGATCAACATCCCATTTCTTGTGCTGGGATGGAAAAAAATCGGGAAGACATTCACCATCCAATCCACGTTTTCGGTTTCCCTTTTGGTCTTGGTGCTCGAATACCTGGATATGGAGCCGATCACCGAAGACCTGGTGCTCAGTGCCGTTTTTGGGGGAGTGTTGATGGGTGTGGGAATTGGGCTGATTATCCGGGGAGGCGGGCTGATCGACGGTTTTGAGGTGATTACCGAATTTGTCCAAAAAAACTCCCCGCTTTCCGGCAGCGAAATCACGGTTTTTTTGAATTCCCTGATCATGTTTGCGGCTGCCGAATTCTTTGGCATAGAGCGGGCCATGTACTCGGTGCTGACCTACTACACCGCCATCAAAATGACCGACTACATCGTGGAGGGATTTGAGGAATACACGGCATTGACGGTCATTTCCAGGGAGGAAGACAAAGTGAAGGAATTGATCGTCAAGGAATTTGGAAAGGCGATCTCCGTTTATAAAGGCGAAAGGGGTTATCTTCCCGAGACATTCCACATCAAGCATCCCTGCGACATCATCATGACCGTGGTCACGAGGCTGGAAGTGCACCGGATGAAAGCGGCGATCCAAAAAATAGACCCCAAGGCATTCTTTTACGTGCAGACCATCAAGGAAGTAAAGGGAGGGGTGATCAAAAGAGTCGGTAAAAAGCACATCTGATGGTATTTGAAGAAATCCAACATACGGTCTACCGGGACATCCTGGCAAAATTGCCCCAACACCTGACTTACCACAACCTGGACCATACCGTTTATGTGCTGGACCAGGCGGTCTTTTTGGCCAGGGAATCCCAGGTGGCCGAGCGGGATCTTCACCTGCTGAAGCTGGCCGCACTTTTTCACGACACGGGATTCATCGACAATCCCAAGGACCATGAGGAAAAGGGCTGCAAAATCGCGGCATCCTACCTGGGCCAGGCCTATTCCCAAGAGGAGCTGGAAAAGATCTACGGTATGATCCTAGCCACCAAAATCCCCCAAAGCCCCAAAACCCCCCTGGAAGACATCCTGGCCGATGCGGATTTGGAGTATTTGGGCACCGACCAATTTGAACGGATCGGCCAGACCCTGTTTGCGGAGCTGAAGCATTTCAATCCCGACTTTACCAAGCAGGCCTGGGACGAACTCCAGTTGGTTTTTATGGAAAAGCACCATTTCCACACCGAATACTGCCGGATCAACCGGGAGCCCAAAAAGCAGGAAAACCTGCTGCTGGTCAAGAAAAGGCTGGGGCTGGCCTAGGGGCCAAACTCGGGAATGATCCGCACAAAAGCCACTTCATCCTCGATATTCAGATAGGTGTAGATCATTCCCTTGCGGACGAAATACTTGGAAGGAAGGACGAAGTCTGCCGGAAGCAGTTTTTCCGCGAGCTGGTTGAAATAGGGGTCAAATGCGGTCAACACGGTTTTGTGTACGACTGAGTCTCCGATCACGCGATCCATTTCTTTGGTAAATCGCCAATAAACGTCATTTTGCCCGTCGAAAAACAAGCGGCCGTAGTTGACTTCCCTATCGGTCTGTTTGAGGAGTTCGTCGTATTGCTGCTCTGTTTCAATTCGATTGGGATAATTTGGCTTGGCTTGTTGGCTGGTGTATTTGCTCGAATAGCTTTTTTTGGAAAGGGAGTCGGTTTTTAGGCCATAAAAACCGACTTCATTTTTTACACTGTTTGAAAAAACCAGACTGTCGCCTTTCAGGAACAGCCGAATCGACGCAAACTTGCTTCCTGCGGGACTTCCGTCGCGATAGATATTGACTCGGTAGGGATCCAATTCTTCGAAAACGTCGAGTGGTTGATAGCTAAAAATTCCTTTTTCAAGATCAAATACCGCCAATCCAAAGGGCGACTTCTCCAGCGGTTGATCACCGTATAGGCTCAGGAGGGTTTTTCCGTCTTTGGACAGGGTCTCGTTGAGGGTGATACGCAGCTCATCGGGCAGCTTTTCTCCTTCAAATTCATGCTTGGCATAGTTTAACGTGAAGAGTTTGGTTCCATTTTGGTTAAAATGGTAGAGCTCGTAGTTATCGGACAGAAAAAAAGTCCCATCCTCCTGTACATAGACACGCATCACAAACGGCGAGCGCAAACCGTTTGGTCCGTCCAGGGTCATCTGAATCACTCTTTCCAGCTTGGCACTTTCCAGATTGATGAGCTCCAGCGCAGGACTGTTGGAGCCCGTGCGGAAGTTGTAGAGGTATTTTCCATCCAACGATTCTCCGGAGGAGGTCAGATTCCAACCGACGTAGATCAGTTCGTCGCCGGCATCTATTTTTACCGTGTCCAGTTCTACGGAAAAATCGAGGGATTGCCGCGGTGTCGGGTCTTTTTCGGCCGAGCAACTTGCCAATCCGCCGATCAAAAGGACTGAGAAGAGATGTTTCATGGGTTGGTGAAATTGGATTTTCTGATTATACACTATTCTGTCAGTTGATGAATTATCCAGTGAATTGGGGCTGGAAGACCTCCCGAGCCATCGGGAGAAAACAAAGATTTGGCGTTTTCTTGGTCTCCAGACCTTTTGAAAAAGCTATTGGTAAGATTCTGTATCTCCTATGTTGGATTGGATTCGGACAAAGGCCATCATCTGCTAAAATTCAAAACCCCAAACTGTAAAACCCGGATCTTCGTCCAGCACGGTATAGTCATATAGCTTCCCGTCTCCGAAGAAGGGATTCATCGGGAAGGTGGCGAGCTCTTTGATGAGCTGCTCGCCGATCAGCCGCAACTCCAAGTCATAGGCCAGCAGCCAAAGCTCATTGCCCAGTCGCTTGTTGTCGGCGCCGTATTTGGCATTTTGGGTAGCCAGGCGAAAATACAGCCGTCGGGATGGGTCATAAAACAGTTGCTTGTAGCTGACCATTTTTCCCAGTTGTCTGGAAATTTCTGTCCAAGCTGCCTGGGATGCCACCGTCTTTGGAATGGTGCCGGTTTTCATTTTGGGAAGTAGCCGTGGTTCATTCTCGATCAGTCGAAGTGAATCGCCCTGCCAATCATAAAAGTAAAGATCGGCCGTGGTCGCACTTCCGATGACCAGCCGATCCTTCAGCCAAAACCCGCCCACAAAATCTCCCGCCCGATAGAGCATGCCCTCCTCTTCCCAATTGACCTGATAGTCCTGCGTGACGTCCAACGCCGGCAGCGGATAGACCTTCCCCGTCTGGGTGGCCAAGTCCACGACGGCCAATTTCAAAA
Organism: uncultured Limnohabitans sp.; assembly: GCA_964530015.1. Lineage (GTDB taxonomy): Bacteria > Bacteroidota > Bacteroidia > Cytophagales > Cyclobacteriaceae > Algoriphagus. The sequence continues at coordinate 43,726 of CAZGYC010000020.1, forward strand.
ACCACCCGTCATGCTTGTATGGGATCGCCATGAGCTTGCTGCGATCCGGACTGATCCAGACATGGGGAAAAAAGGTGACTCCCTCCAGCTCTTCCAAGCCGGGCAGCTCGGCCAATTGCGTAGAAATGGTTTCCGATTTTTCCCCGTCGAGACCGTAAATGCCAGCCAATCCTGGGCTAAACATAAAAAACTGGTCTTCGGGCACTCCCTGAAATCCCTGCACATATTGCGGGGCACGATTTGGCCCATCGTCTGCCAAGACATGCCGATCAACCAGGCGCATCTGGTCCAGATCGATCTCGTGGATCTCAGAGCCACCACGGTAATGGAAAAAGATCCGGGTGGCATCGGCGCTGAGGGCGAATTTTTCATAATTCCCCACGTTGATCAGCTCCCCGCCGACATCCACCCTCACCGTATCCACGGTGACGGCGAGGTTTTCGAGCAGATTGGAGCCAACTGATTTTCCTTTTTCCCGGTCGGAACAGGCCGAAAACAAGAGACCCAGCCCCAAGATCAGTGTAAGGTTGTTTTTCATATAGTTCATCAAAACTTAAAATCCATCACCGCAAAGCCCAGCTCGTCCTCCACATTGACATAGGACCAGAGCTTGCCGTCTTTGAAAAAGCCGTATTCAGGTACTTTTGATAGTTCCGTTAATTCTTTCTCTCCTATCAAGTTAAAGTCCTGATCATAGACATACATAAAAACCTGACTGGAAGTGATTTGAAACGAGTCATCCATGATTAGCGGCTTTCTGCCGAAGCGGAAATACAGTTCCCTGCTTTCATCCCAAATGGGCGACCCAAACTTGTATGCCATTAAAAACCGACTCCTTTCTTCTCTATACTCATCATCTGATTCTACAATGTTTTTCAACTTGATATCATTCGCTACTGGACTAAGCTGATGAACAAACGAATGATAGCTCAGGGAATCAGTTTCGATGTCATACCTATAAAAGGAACTGGTCGAAGGGGTCAAAGCCAAGATCTGATTTTTGAACTCCTGTAGGTACATGTATTCATCAAACAGATAATGATGGGTAGATATGCCCACCTTCAAGTCAAAAATCCAATCCATTTCCGTGATCGGGAAATTGTCAATTTCATAGGTCTGGAGATCGATCTTTGCAAAAGTTCGAGACCCATGAAACCGAATTCCCGGAAGGGAAAACATGCTTTTTTGATCTTTAGAAATAATCAGCCCATAATCCAATTCCTCCAAGTCTGTCGATATAGGAAGGGAAGAAATCGAAAAGTCCCTGATCCTGGTACCAGAATCATCAAAGATTCCCATTTTCCGATAGCCTGTGATCAGGAATGTTCCGTCTCCAAGCGTTTTTGTCCCAAAAAACGCATCGCCGATTCCATTTGGTCCTTCGGTTTCGAAGTCAATGTCCTTTTCCCATTCCAACTTATCCAGATTGATCTGTTGAATCTGACTGGTTCTGGAATTAAAAAGAAAAAGGAACTTCTCATCCTCTGAAATAGAGGAAGAGCGCGGGCCCCTATTCAAGTCAAAGATTTTATCTTTTGAATCGATCATCAGCGTGTCGAGGGTATAGCTGAGGTTTGCCAGGAGGCTTTGGCTTGTCAAATCTTCCTTTTTGCCAGCGCAGGAAAAAACCAGTGGAGCCAAAAAAATCAGGGTTAGTTTCTTCATAGAAAAACAAGTTTCTTACGAAGAAAGCCAATTAAAACTAGGAGAAAAGTGTTTGGACGTTTTTTTTAGAGTTCTTTAACGATTGACTGCCTTGACTATCAGGCCAAAAACTGCCGTGGGCTGGATCTTGTCAATGGAATTGATTCCTAAATCAGATACAAAAAGCGGCTTGTCCAAGTCCGACTCGGGGATTCGCCCGTGGGCACCCTTGACCAAAGTCGCATCCAGCGGGATCACGTCCATCAGGTAGCGGAAGCCCAGTTTTTTCTTCAGCACCTTTGCGCCTACCGTCAAAAGCGGGATTTTGATCTTCGGATCCAAGACCAACTCCACCGGATCATAGCCCGGTTTGCGGTGGATGTCCACACAGCGGGCATAGTCGGGTGCCTTGGCATCGTCCAACCAGAAATAATAGGTAAACCAGGAATCCGCATCCGCTATCACCACCAAGTCACCGGCGCGATCGTGATCGATATGATATTCTTTTTTACCCGCAGCGTCCAGGACTTTTTCCACACCCGGAGTCTTTTCGAGCAAGGCTCTGACCTCAGCAAGTTTAGATTTGTCATTCACATGAATGTGAGCGACCTGATGATCCGCTACCGCAAAAGCAGCAGACGTTCCAGCATCCAAGGTTTCCAGTCCACGCTCGTCTTTCACCTGAATCCAGCCCTTCTCCCTGAAAATCCGGTTGAGGTGAACGGGTTTGCTCACCGTCGTGATGCCATACTCAGACAGCAGCAAAACCTGGGTTCCCTGCTTTTCGAAATAGGTAATCAGGTCCTCCGCCAGCGCATCCACCTCTCGGAGATCTTTTCCAATCTTGTCAAAATCAATCCCATGCTTCTGCAATCCATAATCCAAGTGCGGAATGTAGATCAGATTGAGCGTGGGATTATGCCATTCATCGACTTTTTTGGAAGCCTCCGCGATCCAGCGGCTGGATTCGATGGAAGTATTGGGCCCCCAAAAGGAAAACAGCGGAAACTGCCCCAACTCTTGCTGTAGCCTATCCCGCAGCTCCATGGGCTGGGAGTGGCAATCGGGCATCTTGCGGCCATCCTGGAGATAAAGCGGCCTTGGCGTCACGGCATAGTCCGCGCTGGAGTACATGTTGTACCACCAAAACATATTGGCGACCGTGAATTTGGGGTTTTCGCGGCGCAGCACATCCCAGACTTTTTCGGCCTGGACCAGTTTGTTGGACTGCCTCCAGAATTTGATCTCGCACTCGTCCTGGAAATACCAGCCGTTGCCCACAATCCCGTTTTCGGAAGGCCATTTTCCGGTCAGGTAAACCGACTGGGCGGAGCAGGTCACGGCAGGCAGGACGGGCTCGACGACCGCGCGTTTCTTTTTTTCAATCCAGTTTTTGAGAAAAGGCGTATGCTCCCCGATGACTCGCGGGGAGAGGGCAACGATATTCAGTACGACGGTTTTTTGCATGGTTTTGATTTCTAATCTCAGGAATCCAACGAATTGCCTGGCTCCACCTGAGGAGGAACCCCAATTCCCGGCAGAAGGAAATTCCCCTTCTTAAGGGAGCCAGGGGATTTTGACGAAAGCATGATTCGGAGCAAAACAACCCGCTTTGAATTTTGACAAATCCCCCCCCGCCCCCCTTTGCAAAGAAGTTCGTCTGTTCGATCCTCAACCCGAGTCACCTTGATCAACTTACCTGGGACCAATTTCGAATCCCAAATCTCAAATTCTCAAATCCCCATCTCCCCAATCACCCAGGCCAGTTCACGGGCAATCGATTCGCCCAAACTCAGTCGGGTATCTTCGGGCAAAACTTCCCAGGTATAGGTCTCCACCTCCAGATGCTGGGTGATTTCTGGATTGGATAAGATTTCTTTGAGTACAATCGAAATGGCCTCTTGGGTGGAAGAAAAAGAGCCGTAGTTTTCCAGAAAAACCGGGACATGGAAGTGGATTCTCCATTCTGATTCCTTGGTCTCGGGAAGGATTTCCAGTGCCTGTGGCAGGTCTGCATAGGACTTTAGCTTCCCGTCCTTGCCTTTGGCAATGACCTGGTGCAGGTAGGTGGATTCGGCAAATGCCTGCAATTTTTTGCCCAGGCTGAATTTCCCGTTGGCCGAATCGGGAATCGAGACCTTCAGCGCGGCCGAAAGCTGAATCTTTCCGATCCGTATCCCTGCCGCCCCAAACTTGGCAAATGTCTCGGCCGGCTCTTCATAGACGATGGCAAAATGGCAGACGTCATAGCAAACCTGGAGGTGGGTTTTGATCAGTTCTTCGGCTTCTTCCTCCGAAATCCCCAGTCTTTGGGAAAGCCAGGGCTTCCCTTTTGGAAGTAACCAATCTCTAAACAGCCCGATCATTTCATCGGAGTTTTCCAAAACCCCGTCCGGCTCAGGCTCGATATCGAGGTGCAGGAGCTTGCCTGTTGTTTTATGGATTTTTGCCAGTTCCTCCACCACTTCCAATAGATGGAAAGTAGCCTTTTCCATACCAGCCGTCAATTCCGGCTCTGTACTGAACCAATGTCGGTACGAAATCGGCGAGGTGGAGATTCCCCCTTCCATGCCCGGTGGCAACAACTGCGACAGGATGTGAAATGAGCGGATGGTATAGTCTTTCCGCTCTGCGGTCGTCCAGTCGGGAAAATGGACTTTTTCCTTCACAATCTGCCGGTGAAAATCCCCATAGGGAAAGCCGTTGAGCGTAAATACGTAGGCATTGACTTTGCGCAGCCAAACCTGAAATTCCTTGAGTTTTTCGGGTCTTTCCAACACCAGGGAAGCCTCATTGGAAAGCCTCAGGCCAATCCCAAAGGGCCCCTCCACCTTCAGCCGTTGCCTCACTTCGGGGATGTAGATCTTGAGGTTTTGAAAAGTGGCGTCCCAGCTTTCACCGGGATGGATGTTGCTGCAGTAGCTGAGATGAAAGCCTTTGATGTCCATAGGTCGAAATTAAAAAATCAGGAAGCAATCAGGTCGGATTTTTCCTGAAATGATTGGAGTAAATCCACAGATTGGCGGATCAGGCCTTCATCCATCTCGTGGACTTCGATCCCTTTTCCGAGTTTTTCCAACAGCATGATCGTCAGTTGGCCTCCGAGATGCTCCTGGAACTCCTTCAGCCCCTGAACCAGGTTTTCCCCCTGAAGCTCCGGGGCAAAGAGCCCAAAACCAAGCGTTTTCATCAGGCGGATGATCCGGCCGAGATCTTCCTCCGAAATTCTGCCCTGGACAAAGGAGTAGGCAGAATCCAGGGCTATCCCGATCGCAACCGCCTCGCCGTGGCGAACGCGGAAGTCGCTGAGTTTCTCCAGCTTGTGCGCCGCCCAATGCCCAAAATCCAAAGGCCGCGAAGAGCCAAACTCAAAGGGGTCCTTGCCCGCAATGTGATCCATGTGCATCCGGGCGCTCCGGATGATGTGTTCCTTCATGGGCGGCATCTCCCTTCTTGCCAGACCTTCGGCATTGGCTTCCAGCCATTCGAAGAAGCCCAAATCTTTGATCAAAGCCACCTTGACCGCTTCGGAAATCCCCGCTCTCCAGTCCCGGTCATCGAGGGTTTTCAGGAAATTGAAATCGTTCAAAACCGCATTGGGAGGGGTAAAAGTGCCCAGATAGTTCTTTTTGCCATAGGCATTGATGCTGTTTTTCACACCCACCGCAGAGTCATTCTGCGAAAGTACGGTGGTGGGGATGCGGATCAGCCGGATGCCCCGATGCGAGATGGCAGCGGCAAAGCCGACCATGTCCAACACCGCCCCGCCGCCGATCACGGCGATGTAGGAGTGTCGGTCAATCCCGTACAAATGGGTGGCGTCGACGATATCCCGGTAAAGATGCTCGTCGTTTTTGCAGGCTTCGCCGCCGATCACGGTCATGGGTTCTGCGGCGAGCGTGAAAACCTCCCGGTACGTTTCTGAATAAGTTTTTATCTGTTGAACCAGCTCAGGATGGGTGTTCGCCACCCCACTGTCGATCACAAAAAAGACTTTGGGAACCCGATCGCCCCGAAGGACATCTGCCAGAATCGTGTTTTGGGGATCAAACAGACCCTCTGTGAAACACACCGGATATCGGAAAGGGACGGAAAAGGTCTGTTCGAGAATCGTATTCATCGGAATTCGTAATAGGTTATTCGGGCTATTTCCCCCTCTTAAGACAAAGTAAACGGAGATTTAGTTTAATTTCTTCTCAGGTTACGGCAAATTTTTTGGCTAACCAAAGGGAAACAGGAAGAAGCAGCAAAACGATGAGTCCAACGGGCCAGCCCGAAAATGCCGTCGCGATGGAAGCATTGACAATGATGAGCGAAATCACGGCTGCCTTGACGGATTTTCCGATGAATTTGGGCTCCTGGCTCTGGATGGCTTTCACCAAAGGCGGAAGGATCATGTACGCAAGCAGTACCAAAAAGGGCAAAACCTGAAGATAGCCGGGATTTTTGAGGTAGGCCATTGCAAAGATGGCCAAGAAGATCGAACCATACATCGCCCCGCCGAAATAGAGTGCTTTTCGGTTTTTGCCGTGAACTTCGCCCCGGCTGATCATCGTAATGGCCGAAACATAGATTAATGGGATAAAGGCTATAGGCCAAATTTTTTCAAGTACTTCCGGCGCGACACTGATTCCCAAAAGCAGATTGCCCGAGCGGCAAAGACCCATGTTGATGGGGCCAAGAATACGTTGATGCTTTCCCCAATAGTCATATAGGACAGCACAAAGGGCCACCGCAAAGGCCAGCGCTGCCGCTGTCCAATTGACCTGGGCTGCGGCAAGCACCCCAAAAGCCAGCAATGCCAAAGACATGACGGTCGCCTTGGACTTTGACGCCCGGCCACTGGGGATGGGTCTTTCCGGCCGCTCCACAGCGTCCAGCTCGGCATCTGCAATGTCGTTGAAAGCAACTCCCCCTGCATACAATCCGATTGTACTCAATGAAAGCCAGACGAGATTCTGCCAAAAGTTGCCCGCTCCGTACACGTAATCTGTGGCCATGTAATCCCAGGCTCCCGCAACGGCAAAACCCGCCCAAATGTCTGCAATCGCCGTGATCACATTTGCCGGGCGGGTCAGTTGGAGGTAAGCGAAGAGTCCCCGTTTTGCCATGAATCAGTTTTCAACACGGTCGGCCGGGCCTTCCACTCTCGGCACCTGTCCTCCCCGGAGGACGGAGTTTCCGCCCAGTTTCTTGGTCTGGTCAATCGGGGCGGCGTTCAGCCAGTCATTTTCGTCCATCTGGCCGCTGAGACCAAATGCCGTCAGGGCGTTCCTGTAGGTGACCAGTTGCACATGCTCCTCGGGCACGCCCATCTTCCGCATGAGATTGGCTGTCTTTGGCACCGCCAGGGGATCGGAAATCCCCCAGTCCGCAGCCGAATTGACGATGATCCGCTCAGGACCGTATTGCTTGACGATCTCTACCATCCGGTCAGAACCCATCTTGGTATGTGGATAAATGGTAAACGCCGCCCAGTATCCCCTGTCCAGCACTTCTTTGACGGTCTCCTCGTTGTTGTGGTCCACGATGACCCATCCCGGATCCATCCCATGCTCCTCCGCGACGTCCATGGACCGGGTGGTCCCTTTCTTCTTGTCGCGGTGCGGGGTGTGGATCAGTACCGGAAGGTTGACCTCCTTGGCCAACTCCAACTGAAGTCTGTAGAACCGGTCCTCGGCCTCCGTCTGGTCGTCATACCCAATCTCTCCTATGGCGACGACCCCTTCCTTTCCCGCATAGAGCGGCAACAGCTCCATCACCTGCTCGGCCAGAGGCACATTGTTGGCTTCTTTGGAATTCAAGCCCATCGTGCAGTAATGCACAATCCCAAACTGGCTCGCCCGAAACCTTTCCCAGCCGACCAGGGTACTGAAGTAGTCTTTGAACGAACCGACCTCCGTGCGGGGCTGGCCCAGCCAAAAGGCCGGCTCGATGGTCGCCACGATTCCCGCTTTTCGCATCGCCTCATAATCATCTGTGGTACGTGAAACCAGGTGAATGTGGGGATCTATGTACATTTCCATGATTCAATAATTAACAATAGAGAATTTAAAATTAAGCATTAGAAAAGGAATCAGCCTTGTTTTTCCTGAAAGCCAGCCCCGATTTTTTCCCAGGTGATCTCCCCGTATTCGATCGCCATCACTTCCTCACAGCGGGACTGAAGGAGCTGTTTTGCCGCTTCGGAATCGCATTGGTAAAGGGCTAGCAATCCCGCTTCCACCTCCATCTGGTCTTCGGATTCCACGACTCGTTTCAGGTCTGCCAAAAAGCGGTCATTGACAAACGGCACCACCAGTCTCCAAAGTTCCGGCATGACAGCCCTGCCTGCCGCCCATCTTTCGTGGGCAAAGTCCAATGCAATATCCGCCAGGGCCGGATTTCTGCGCTCGTCCAGTTTTTGGATCCGATAGAGCGGACGCTGCATGAATATGGATTTTAAAACCAACTGGTTCCAGTTTGCTTCAGGGAAGTGTTTTGCCGGGTAGGGATTATTCAGGGCGATGGCATCGAAGATCAGGGTCATATTGGTTCTGCACCCATCAATGGCCCTTGGAAGTAAATCCCCAGGAAACGGCATCAGGGGTAGGGCCGCATACAGTGCCTGCTGCTCGTGCATGTCACCCGTCTCAAAAAGTTGATTGATGGCAACAAACCAGCTTTCTTTTTCTTGTGGAAAACCCAGCATCAGGACGGTTCGGGCGGTCTGGAGACCGTTCCAATAGGCAGGCTCGAAACCGGAAACCAAGCTTTCGGCCTGGGCTTTTTCCGTGTCGGTGAGCTGCAGGGGAGTTTTTTTGAAAAACCGGGAAGCCTGGGAAAAAGCCAGGAAAAACTGGGAAGAAACCCCGGATTTGCCGATTTTTTCGGTCTGGGTTTTCAGCCATTCCAGGGATTTGGGCTCCGCTTCTTTTTGGAGCAAACCGGTCAGGAAATCGATCAGGGTCAGTTGGTATTCCATGGGAGAGAATGCTGTGGGGAATTGGGTCTAAAGTAAATCCAAAAGGTTAACATTTACCAAGGCCCTGTTCACCAAACGGTTCAAAAAAGCCCATTAGTTGACAAAAATCAGTGCTGTGCTGTGCTGATCATCACCCATTCTGAGTTGGCTTAACCGGAATTTGATATGTTTGGCAAAAACTTTTCCGATGAAATCCAATTTTGACAAAATGTTGGCAGGGGAGATCTACGATACCCGCGATCCCAAGCTCTTGGAACTCTATCACCAAGCGCGAAATCTCACCTTGGAATACAATGCGTCCCCAAGCAGCGACAGGGAAGCCAGGTCAAGGATCTTGACCGAACTGCTCGGGAAAAAGGGCGATGGTGTGTGGATAGAGACTCCTTTTTTCTGCGACTTTGGGGTCAACATCGAGATTGGCGAAAACACCTTTGTCAACATCAACTGCATGTTTTTGGACGACAATATCATCCGCATTGGCAGGGACGGACTGATAGCACCCTACGTCCAGATTTACACGGCTGTCCATCCCCTGAAAGCATCGGACAGAATCTATCACAACGGAAGTACGACCAGATTTCATACTTCCTCCAAGCCAGTGATCATTGGCGACAATGTCTGGATAGGGGGCAACGCCGTCATCTGCCCCGGAGTGACCATCGGAGACAATGTCACCATCGGAGCCGGATCAGTCGTGACCAAGGATATTCCAGACAACGTGTTGGCCTTTGGGAATCCCTGCCGGATTGTGAAGTCCATCTGATCCGATGGGGCACAAAATTTGGCAAATTGCCCGTATTTCCACAGGCGGTTCGGAAAATGTCCTTTCCCAAAATAAATTTAGCCCTTCAACCGCAAAAATGGACAGGCCAAGCACCCACTTGAACTTCAGTCTTCACTTGTCATTTGCACCCATCATTCAATAAAATCAACTACCCATGAAGAAAATTTACCTCTTTGGCTTGGGGCTGGCGCTTTTGCTGGGCAGCCGCGTACAGGCCCAAAATGAAGTCATCGACGCCATCATCAAAGAAGCCAACGAAAACTCCCAGTTGGAAACCTTGGCCCATGAGCTTCTGGACGGAATCGGCCCCAGACTCGTCGGATCTCCGCAAATGCAGCAAGCCCACGACTGGGCCGTAAACCTATACGGCACCTGGGGCATCGAAGCCCACAACGAAAAGTGGGGCGAATGGAGAGGCTGGGAGCGGGGGATCACCCACATCGATATGGTGGCCCCCTGGACCAGGTCCCTTTCAGGAACGCAGCTTGCCTGGAGTCCCGCTTCCCCGGTGGGCGGAGTGACCGGCGAAGTCGTGGTATTGCCGGACTTTGCGGATTCCCTGGCCTTCCAAAGGTGGCTTCCCTCCGTCACAGGCAAATACGTGATGATTTCGGCTCCCCAGCTCACCGGCCGGCCGGATTACAACTGGGAAAAATGGGCCACCGAGTCGTCCTTTGAGGCGATAAAAGAAGCCAGGGCCAAATCGGACAATGCCTGGATGGAAAGAACCCAAAAGACCGGCAAAAACCGTAGCACGCTTCCCGTCGCACTCGAAAACGCCGGTGCTGCCGGAGTGATCACTTCCTACTGGTCCCGTGCTTTTGGCGCAAACAAAATCTTCTCCGCCTCCACCAAGAAAGTCCCAACCATCGACCTTTCCCTGGAAGACTACGGCATGCTTTTCAGATTGGCTGAAAGCGGCAAAAAGCCCCAAATCAACCTGAATGCCCAATCCAAAGAAACCGGCGTGCAGCCGACACAGAATACCATCGCCCAGATCAAAGGAACCGAAAAGCCGGATGAATACGTGATGCTCTCCGCCCACTTCGACTCTTGGGACGGGGGCACCGGCGCTACGGACAACGGCACCGGAACCATCCTGATGATGGAAGTGATGCGGATTCTGAAAAAAGTATATCCCAATCCCAAAAGAACCATCCTGGTAGGCCACTGGGGTTCGGAAGAGCAGGGGCTGAATGGCTCCAGGGCTTTTGTCGAAGATCATCCGGAAATGATCGGGAAAATCCAGGTGCTTTTCAACCAGGATAACGGCACGGGAAGGATAGCCAACCTCTCCGGGCAGGGCTTTGTGGACAGCTACGAGTACCTCGGCCGCTGGATGAACAAAGTGCCCAAAGAAATCACCAAAGACATCGAGACTTCCTTCCCGGGCAATCCCGGTGGCGGAGGGTCTGACTACGCCTCCTTCGTGGCGGCCGGTGTCCCTGCCTTCAACCTGAGCTCCCTGAGCTGGGACTATGGCACGCAGACTTGGCATACCAACGTGGACACGTATGACAAAGTGGTCTTTGACGACGTGAAAAGCAACGCAATCCTGACAGCAATCCTAGTGTACATGGCTTGTGAGGAGGAAAACATGGTTTCCAAGGAAGTGCGGATTCCTTTGGATTTCCGCACCGGCGAACCGACCACCTGGCCGACTCCGCGCTCTCCAAACAGAAAAGGCGGGTTGGATTGATTCTTCCCAAATTAATTTTGAAAATCCCGTTTAGGCGGGATTTTTTCGTTTTTGGAATAGTTGGTTAACTTTAACTATGCTTTCGGACACTGAAAAAAATATCATCATCGCTACCCTAAGTTCCCATAATCTCCTCAGTGTGGGCTTGTTTGGTTCTTTTTCGAGAAATGAAGAGAATGAAAACAGTGATATTGATTTGTTGGTTGAATTCGAAGAAAGTCCCGATCTATTGGAGCTTGTTGGATTGGAGCAACAACTCTCCGATCTGCTAGACCGGAAAGTTGACTTGATAACCAAAAGATCCCTCTCGCCTTTACTGGGATCCTATTTGGAAAAAGAGCTGATTCAACTCATTTAATGGAAAAGGAGCCCCGAATATTTCTCCTTCATATCCTAAATTCTATCTACAGGATTCGATCCTATCTTGACCCGATCAAGGAGAAAGAACACTTTTATGATAATTTTTTGGTGCAGGACGCGGTCATACGAAACCTTCAGATTATTGGAGAAGCGACAAAAAAGCCAAATCAGGATTTTCGGGCAAAGTATCCGGCAATAGCATGGAGAAAAATTGCAGGAATGAGAGATAAGCTGGTTCACGATTACTTTGGAGTAGACCTCTTGTCTGTTTGGAAAGTTTGCGACGAAATCCTACCGCTTCTTGAAAAAGAACTGACCGAAATCCTCAAAAAAGAAAAGCCTTCCCAACATCCCATTTGGGCACTGTCTGGATCTTCGGAAAGCTGTCTTACTACCTTGAATTTATCTTCCTCACCCCGGTCTGTGTCCACACAGACCGAATCCCACAGGCCACAGGCAAGATTGATCGGCATTTCACCAACCCGTTTACCAATAGTTCTTCGCCCAATCGATAAAATACGGCCAATTCGGCCCGACGGTATGGCCGCCCTCATGCTGTCGAAAGGCCAAATCTCCTTCGTCCAGAAAAGTCTGGATCGGGGGAAATTCAGCAGTCGGCAACGGCTTTTTCCCCAGAAGCCCATAGACCGGACCGGCCAACACGGCTGCGTCAAACATCCCCTTGGCATCAATCCAGTTTCCCTCCACAGTCGGAGAACCCACCGAAATAAAGACAGGCCTCGGCGCACAGAGGGCAATCAGCTCATGCGCATCCACAGGCAAATCATTGGGAGTCAAAGGGCCTGCATATTTGATGAAGTTGGGGGCAAACCAATGATATTCTCCCGATGCCGCGAGATTCTCTACCTGTTCGCCAAAGGTTCTTCGAAGCAATTTGGCACCGCCGGCTCCCGAAGAACCAATCAATCCTATCGAAAATCTCGGTTCGTAGGCCATCGCCACCAAGGCGGCTTTGCCATAGCGTGACAAACCTTCGATTCCGATCCTGGACTTATCCACATCCGAATCTGATTCCAGATAATCCAATGCCCTGCTTGCTCCCCAGGCCCAGGCCTTCAAAGTCCCCCAATCGTCCAAGCTCCGGGGCTCCCCTTTGTTGACCAATCCGATGATTCCGGCCCGCAACCCGGCGCCGTTGTCCGCCTGGTAGCTGGTCGGAATGATCACCCCAAAACCCCAACCTGCCGCCAAAAGCTGCTCCTGCCAACTAGGCCCGGGAGGAGCCGGAGGTCTTTGCATTCCTGCTGGCCAGATCCAGCCAAATTCCATCACCAGGGGAACCGACTTATCCACATTTGTTGGGATCCCATATTCAAAATCAATGGCAACCGAAATCGCCGGAAAACCTGAGTTATCCACATTTCCCCTGAGCTTGCGATACCTGGCTTCGACGGCTCCGATCAGGGTGTCTTTTTCCCAAACCAGCTCCCAAGTCACGGAGGGAAGGTTTTCCGGTGTCCTGCCATAGACCTCCCGGTCAAAAAGCTCCTCCAATTCCCCCTTGCGCTTCTCCCAATCTGCGGGGTTTTTCACCGGACTTCCATCTTCGAAGAGCAGAGGATCGGGCACAGACTCATACTGCTTGGCTTTGCTTTCATCCGAATTGGCCGCATTGGGAGCCTGTGGATTACCGGAAGGGCCCGGCCTCAGACTGTCGATCCCGAGCAGTTGCATCATCAGTTGGTGGTCGGCTTGGGACAGTCGGTTGAGGCTGTCCCGCTGGCTTTGGCTCATCTGGGCAGAGCCCGTTTGGGCCAAAAGGAAAAGTCCGAGAAAAAGGAAAACTGGTCGGCGCATCGTTCAATGGGTTTAAGTAACTAAAAGCTAGTCATTTCCTCAATAAAACGAAGTGGATCCAGAAGATTCGCTCTTCCCAGACTGGAAAAACGGGCCCCGCTAGAGCGGATAAACGGCGTTGCTAATTGGCGGAAGGATCTGACTGAAAATCAAAGGGCCAAAACCAATTCGACGAGCCAGCGCAAAAGATTCATGCTCCTTGAGGTAAAATGTACGCTGAGACGAAATGCAATCGGCGTTCAGCATGATCGAATCTTGGAATTTGCAAAAACCCCGGGGACTTTTTCGGAATCCAGTGCCAACAATGGTATCTTTTGCCCTCAAACCTTAGCCGCTGCCCATGAAAATCCACCGGTTCATATTCCTGTTGCTTTCGGCCTTTCTGTCGGTTTCCCCGGTTTTTTCCCAACAGAAAATCCTCCAAAACGCCCTTGTCCAGGCCGAGGCAAACGGATTTTCAGGCGTGGTCTTGGTGGCGGAAGATGGTCGGATCCTGTTGGAGAAAGCAATCGGCTATCGGTCTTTCGAGGAAAAAATCCCCCTCCAGGCCGGGGACATCTTTGAGCTCGCCTCTGTTTCCAAGCAATTTACCGCGATGGTCATCATGATCTGTCGGGAAAAGGGCCTGTTGGGGTTCGATGATCCTGTGGACAAATACCTGGACATTCCCTACCCCGGGATTACCATCCGGCACCTGCTGACCCATACCAGCGGGCTGCCGGACTATCAGACGATCATGGACGGGCATTGGGACAAAAGCAAAGTGGCCGGAAATCCCGAAATCCTCGAGTATCTGAGCCGGTATGCTCCGCCAAGACACTTTGAGCCCGGAGAACGATACGAATACAGCAACACCGGTTATGTGCTTCTGGCGAGCATCGCCGAAAGGGCCACGGGCAAAGACTTTGTTGCCCTGTCGAGGGAATGGATTTTCAAGCCGCTAAGGATGCACTCCACGGATATCCGGAGCCTGGAAGAAAAGGCGTCGGTACTCAATTTTGCCGCAGGCCACCTCAGGGACAGTCTGGGAAACTATGTCAATGCCAACAGGTTTCATGAGGCCGACTATACGGTCTGGCTGGGAGACAGGAAAGGGCCCGGACGGGTCAGCGCCAGCGCACGCGACCTGCTGCTATGGGATCAGGCACTTTATTCCCAAAAACTGGTGAAGCAAAAAACGCTCGACGAGGCCATGGTGCCCTTTGTCCTGAATGGCCATACCCGGAGCTATTACGGCTTTGGATGGGAGATCGATCCCAAGAGTCCTTTTGGGAAGATGGTGCTCCACACCGGCGACAACCCCGGCTACAAAACCATCATCGTGCGCTTCATCGAGGACAACAAGACGATCATCGTGCTCAACAACAACTACCACGAGGACCAGATGCGGATCGTGGAGGCTGCCACGCTGTCTCTGGGGAAATGGTGACTTGCCCGGAATGTGGAAAAGCGGCCAAGTGATCCGGTTTGCCTGACCAAAGGAAAATTTTGGGAACCTCTTGCGCGCTGTTTCTTAACTTGAAAAAAACGACCGAAATGAACGACCCTACCCAAAATACCCGCCGCCAATTTCTCCTCAAATCCGGGACTCTCCTCGGAGCAGGGCTGATGGCAACTCCCTTTTCCAGTTTTGGAACCGAAGCCACGAAAATCTGGACCGTGGGCGAAATCATGGACACCTTTATCTCTCAGGTTCCCAACGCGCCTTTTGCCCAAACGGTGGACACCATCAAAATCGGCTCCCGCGATACCGCAGTGACCGGAGTGGTCACTACGATGTTTACCACCCTGGAGATCATCCGAAAGGCCATCGAACTCAAAGCCAACCTGATCATCGCCCATGAACCGACCTTTTTCTCGGGGCAGGACGAGACCGACTATCTGCAGGAGGATCCCGTGTTTCGGGCCAAATACGATCTGATGGAACAAAACGGGATCACGCTATGGAGAAATCACGACTATGTCCACCGGATGCAGGACGACGGGGTGAGGATCGGAGTGGTGGGAGATCTCGGATGGAACGAGTACTACGTACCAAACAGCCCGATCCTCACCGTTCCCAAAACCAGCCTGCGCAACCTGATCCACCACATCAAGTCCCAACTCGGAGTACCTGCCATGCGCTATGTCGGGGATCTGGACCAGCCTTGTGCCAAAGTCCTGCTGCTGCCCGGAGCGGTGGGAGGCAGAAGGCAGATCGAAGCCATCATGAAAGAGAAACCCGATGTACTGGTCTGCGGTGAATCCAATGAATGGGAGACACCCGAATACGTTCGGGCGGCCAATGAGATCGGGATAAAGCTCGCCATGATCGAGATCGGCCACTCGGCCAGCGAAGAGGGCGGTCCGGAATTTGTCAAAAACTGGCTAAACGAAACTATGCCGGGACTGCCCGTACATCATATCCCATCGGGAAATTCCCTTCAAATACTTTGACCAACGAGCCCTTGCTCCAGGGAAATCGCTTTTAAAGCTTCACTTCATGTCCATTGAGGAAAGCTGAAAACGCGATGACGGATTCTTAAAACAGCAAGGGACTGAAGGACGTGAAGCGTGTTTCGAGCAGTGGGGAATTTTTAACCGCGAAGACCGCGAAGGAACGCAAAGGGATTCTCACCACGGAGGCCACCGAGAAGAAAGGGCAGGGGCTTGCAATCCCTGTCAGGAACTCCAATCCACCCATTCGCCACAAGCCTTTTTTGAGGCCACAAAGGGGAAAGCTTCGCTTTCTTGCCTGTGGAAACAGCAAAAAATCGCGGGGATCGGCGAATTTTTCCGCGTCAGTCAGCGGAAATTTTAAACCGCAAAGACCGCCAAGAAACGCAAAGGAATTTTCACCGCGGAGGCCACCGAGAAGAAAGGGCAGGGGCTTGCAATCCCTGTCAGGAACTCCAA